>JAWKNF010000012.1:0-109300 GCA_041391825.1 Flavobacteriales bacterium
TGCGTCGCGTTCGAAGAGCAACAGGTTCGTTTCGTATTGCGAGACCAGGTCCCCGAGCTCGGCCAGGTCGTTCTCGTTGGCAACACCGCCCGACCCGATGCTCAGCCGATCGCGCACCTCGCTCAAGGCCTGTTTGGCGTTCAGCAGGCGGATGTGAGCGTACATCCAATCCTTCGTGTCCGAATCCAGGCCGAGCTTGCCCACCCGCTCCAGTTCATTGAGCAAGCGATGCTCCATGGCTGAGTACGAACGGGAAACGGTCGCGGCATCAACCCGGTGATCGAGCACCCGGTTGCGCAGGATGTTCAAACCATCGAACGGACGGCCTTCGATGACCTTCGGGTCGTTCGGGTGGGAAGGGTCGTAGATGGCCTGGATGTTCCGATCGGTACGTGCTTGCTGCACGTTCATCTTCATGGGCGTGACCTGTTGGCCGGTCAAGTAGCCCACAGCGTAGGCGCTCTCCTTCTGCAGATCATGGATCACCTCGGAGAACTGCCCGATCACGATGGACTGTTCATTGATGTACTCCATCACCTCACGGCGTTTGATGCTGCTATCGACCTGTTTGCCGATGAGCAGCACCATGCCGAGCACGGGAATGCCCAAGGTGACCATGAATTTGGTCCGGACGGGCAGGTCTGCGAAACGCCAGCGCATGTTCGCCCCAAAGTAAGGCAGTACAGGGTACCGTTCCAGCTATGCACCGGTATCTACCTTTGGCCGACACCGAACCAGGGCCTTGGGGCCGATGCACATGAAGGAACATTTCGACACCTTGACCGCCAAGACGGCGAAAGCACTGGAGGGAGGAGGAGCGGACAGGATAGCCGCCCAGCACAAGAAGGGGAAGCTTACCGCGCGTGAACGGGTGGACCTGCTCTTGGACGAAGGCAGCTTCCAGGAGATCGGTCAACTGGTGACCCACCGCAGTCACAACTTCGGCTTGGCCGAGCAGGAATACCTCGGCGACGGGGTCGTGACCGGTTATGGCCACATCGATGGTCGCTTGGTGTATGTCTTCTCGCAGGACTTCACGGTGCTTGGCGGCTCGTTGGCCGAAGCGCATGCGGCCAAGATCTGCCGGATCATGGACCTTGCCATGGAGAACGGCGCACCGGTGATCGGCCTGAACGACAGTGGTGGTGCACGGATCCAAGAAGGGGTCGTGAGCCTGGCCGGTTATGCGGACATCTTTTACCGCAACGTGCGATCGAGCGGAGTGGTACCGCAGATCAGTGCCATCCTCGGACCTTGTGCCGGTGGAGCGGTCTACAGTCCGGCGCTTACCGATTTCGTGATGATGGTGGAGGGCACGAGCTACATGTTCGTCACCGGCCCCAACGTGGTGAAGACCGTGACGCATGAGGAGGTGAGCAGCGAGGACCTCGGCGGTGCGAGCACCCACTCCTCCAAGAGCGGCGTGGCCCATTTCAGCGCGCCGAACGAATTGGAAGCGATCCAGCAATTGCGCCAGCTGGTGGGCTACATGCCCAGCAACTGCGAAGAGGAGCCCCCGGTGGTGGAGTACGTGCCGGGTGATGAATCCAGGCCGGCGCTCGATAGCATCATACCGGACAATCCGAACCAGCCCTACGACATCCGCGAAGTGATGAACGCGGTGATCGATCCGGACAGCAGCATGGAGGTGCACGCCGAGTTCGCGCGGAACATGGTGGTCGGTTTTGCTCGTGTGGCAGGGCGCACCGTCGGTTGTGTGGCGAACCAACCGGCCAACCTCGCCGGCGTTCTGGACATCGATGCCAGTACCAAGGCCGCGCGCTTCGTGCGCTTCTGCGATGCCTTCAACATCCCCTTGATCGTCTTTGTTGACGTACCCGGCTTCTTGCCCGGCACGGACCAGGAATGGCGCGGGATCATCACCCACGGTGCGAAACTGCTGTACGCCTTCAGCGAAGCCACCGTGCCACGCATCACGATCATCACGCGCAAGGCCTACGGCGGAGCGTATGATGTGATGAACTCCAAGCATATCGGCGCCGACATGAACTTCGCTTGGCCCAGCGCCGAGATCGCAGTGATGGGAGCGAAGGGGGCGGCCGAGATCATCTTCAAGAACGAGATCGCAAAGGCCAAGGACCCGGCCGCCAAGCTGTCCGAGAAGGAGTCGGAATACAAGCAGCAGTTCGCCAATCCATACGAAGCCGCTGCACGTGGATTCGTGGATGAGGTGATCCGTCCATCGGATACGCGCCAGAAAGTGATCGCCGCGTTGGACATGCTGCGCAACAAGGTGCAGAAGCTCCCACGAAAGAAGCACGGCAACATTCCGCTCTGATCCCCGTACCAAGCGGCTGCGCCGCACCAGCCGGGCACCATCCAGCATGAAGTTCACTGTCGTCACCCCAAGCTTCGGCCAATTGGCCTACCTGCAACGCAACGTGGCCTCCATCGCCGACCAACGCGGACCCGGCGTTGAAGTGGAGCATGTGGTACAGGATGGTGGATCGAAGGACGGCACCCGCGAATGGCTGGCCACGCGGACGGACATCCGCAGTGTGGCCGAGCCCGATAACGGCATGTACGATGCCATCAACCGCGGTATCGTCAAGGGCGAAGGCGAGGTGTTCTCCTGGCTCAATTGCGATGAACAGTACCTCCCCGGTGCCTTGGCCGCCGTGCGCGATCATTTCGAGCGGAACCCGGAGGTGGACATCGTTGCGGGCGATACGATCGTTGTGGATGAACAGGGTGGGTACATGTGCCATCGAAAGGCCGTTGTGCCAACGCCGGGGATCCTACGACTGGGTCGCCTGCCGGTACAAAGCAGCTCCTTGTTCTTCCGGGCACGCACGGTGAAAGGTCCCAAGGCCGTGCTCTTCGATCCGAAATGGAAGGCCATGGGCGATTGGGCTTGGTTGAAGGAGCTGATGGATGGCGGCGCACGCTTGGAGCGCCTGCCGCAGTTCCTGTCCACGTTCACCGACACCGGTGGCAACTTGGGGATGAGCCCACGTGCGATCAGTGAGATGCAGGATGTGCGTGCAGCGCTATCGCCCTTCCATCGCGCAACAGCGCCACTGGTCCGCGCTGGCGATTACCTCCGCAAGTTCATGGATGGCTACTACTTCCAGAAACCGTACGACTATGCCATCTATGACGCGGACCCCTCCGTGCCGAGCGGCGTATCGGCGGCACGCCGTAGCCACCATGTGGCGGAACCGACCTTCATATGGAAAGGTCACATGATGGGGCATTGAGCGATAAAGGGGACACTCGACGACCGATCGTTCGCACCCGTTCGATACAGGCTGTGTTCCAGCGCACGTGCTTGGTCCTGGCCGTCCTTCTTGGATGGTTGTCCGCACACGACCTCGCGGCACAAGGAGTGGATCAGGCGGAACAGCAGCTTGTCGATTCCATGTTGGCGTTGCCGTACGATCAGCTTGTTGCAGACCTCACCCGTTCCAACAAGAGCCTGCACCGCGCGTTGGCCATTGCCGAACGCAACAAGGACGCCGCTGCGATCGGCGAGCTGCGGACCGATCTCGCCACGGTCAACTTCCTGCTTGGTCAGTACGATTCGAGCGCATTTTACGGCCTCGGCGCGGTACGGATCCTGGAAGCGAACGGCCTGTGGACCTTGCAGGGTGAAGCCCTGACACGGCTCGCCTTCCAGATCAAGGGCACGGATCGCGAGGAGTCCTTTCGTTACTTCCGCAAAGGGCTGGCCTTGCTTGAACGGGAGGATGCGCGTTACCAGCTGTGTGGTGCGTATGACAACTTCGGTGTGGTGCACGAGGAGAACGGCAATCGCGATAGCGCGCTGTTCTATTACCGAAAGGCCTTGGCCCTGAAGGAATCGTTGAATGACAGCATCGGCATCCCGTACAGCCTGAACAAGATCGGGACGGCCCTGTTCCCCGAGCGTCGCTTCGAAGAAGCCCTTGCTTTGTTCCAACGTGCGGATACGATCAGGAGAGCGATCGGCGACCGTATGGGCATGGCCGATCAGCTGGTCTACTTCGGCGACCTCTACGAAGCATGGGGAAGACCGGAACAGGCGGTACCGTACTTCAAGATCGGGGTCGAGCAAGGGCGCGCCTTGGACTTCCCCTTCCTCGTGCGCTACAGTTACGAGCACCTCGCGCAGTGCTACGAAGCAATGGGCGACCATGAAGCTGCATTGCATGCGTTCCGCACGGCGGTGGCCTTGAAGGACAGTGTGGTGAACGAGCAGACCACCCGTACGATCGTTGAACTGAAGGAACAATACAACGCGGCGGAGAAGGATCGCGAGATCGCTGAGATGGAGGAGCGCGATGCACGCCGACGGCTCTACACGTGGATCATCGCCATCGCAGTGGGCCTGGTGGTGGTGTCCGTGCTGCTGGTGCAGCAGATGCGCAGACGTGCTGAGCGCGCCGAACGCGATGCGCTGATCATACACGAGCGGGAGGCCGGGTTGAAGGCCATGTTCGAGGCCACGGAGAACGAACGCGGTCGATTGGCGCGGGAGCTGCACGATGGGGTCGGCCAGCAGCTGGGTGGCTTGAAACATCGCTTGGAAAGTCTGAAGGAACGCGTACGTCCCGAAGAGGCCTCGACCACTCTCCTGGATGCCATCGGTATCGTTGATGATACCAGCAAGGAAGTGCGCGACCTGGCCCATCAGATGATGCCCAAGGCGTTGGTGCGCCTGGGTCTCGTGCCGGCCATGGAGGAAATGGTCCGCAAGGCGTTCGAGGGCACCGGCACGCACTATGCGTTCGAGCACCATCGCGTTCCCGAGGACCTTCGCCCGGAGATCGCCACCGGTCTTTATCGCATCGCTCAGGAGCTGATCAACAACATCATCAAACATGCCATGGCGAGCAAGGTCGATGTCCAGCTCATGCGCAATCGTGACATGCTCGTGCTGATGGTCGAGGATGACGGAAAAGGCTTGGCCGAGGATGAAGGCAGCGGTATCGGGCTGTTGAGCATCACCGACAGGGCGCGTGCCTTGGGCGGTACTTTTGCGCTGGATCCGGCGGGTGCCACAGGAGCCTTGGCCACGGTGCGGATCCCTTTGGGACCAACGGAAAGCGCTTGAACACCACTTCCATCATCCGCGTGCTGCTGGCCGATGATCACCGGATCATCAGCGATGGCTTGAAAGAGCTGTTGGCGCATGTACCCGATGTCGAATGCGTGGGCGTGGCCACCAACGGCGAAGAGGCCTTGCACATGGCCCAGCACCTACAGGTGGATGTGGTGCTCATGGATATCGACATGCCGGTGATGGACGGCATCGAGGCCACCGAACGGATCAAAAAGGAACGTCCGGAGATCAAGGTGGTGGTGTTGAGCATGCACGAGGATGCCGCGGTGGTAAAGCGCTTGATCGCGGTCGGCGCCGATGGTTACCTCGTGAAGAATTGCGGCAAGGATGAACTCCTGCTCGCGTTGCGGAACGTGCATCGCGGGCAGCGTCATTTCGCCAGCGCCCTCATGGAGGCTGTCCTGCGGGGCAAGGAACCGGAAGCAGAGCGGACCTTGGAGTTGAAGGATCTGAGCGAGCGCGAGATCGAGGTCCTGGCCGCTTTGGCCGAAGGCATGGGCAACAAGGAGATCGGCGAGCGGCTCTTCATCAGTCCGCGCACGGTGGATACGCATCGCACCAACCTGATGAACAAGTTGGGCGTTCACCATGTGGCCGGTCTGGTGCGGATCGCCATCAGGGCCGGACTGGTCGAGTAAGCGGACGCAAGGCATCCAAGCTTGGGCAGGAACTTTCGGCACGGTACGTGCAGGCGAGCGTAACTTCGTTCCTCTTAAAAACAGACAGTCGACCATGATCCTCAAACTCGTTTCCCTCGCCGCCATCGCGGCATTCACGTTCGTACCTCACGACACCCTGCCCGACCTCGCTATCGGCACCACCATGCCGGCGGCCGATGTGAAGATGAAGGACGTGGGCGGTAAGGAATTGTCGCTGAAGGAAATGGCCGGTAAGAACGGCACGTTGGTCATCTTTTCCTGCAACACCTGCCCATTCGTGGTGGGTAGCGAAGGGAGCGAAGGCTGGGAAGGCCGTTATCCGGAGTTGGGTGCCTTCAGTTCCCGCAAGGGCATCGGCATGGTGCTGGTGAACAGCAACGAGGCCAAGCGCGATGCCGGTGACAGCTTCGCCGACATGCAGGCCCGGTACAAGTCGCACAAGTACAGCGGCAACTACGTGTTGGATGCGAACAGCAAGGTGGCCGATGCCTTCGGTGCGCGTACCACGCCACACGTGTTCCTGTTCGACAAGAACATGAAGTTGGTTTACAAGGGCGCGATCGATGATAATGTGGGCAGTGCAACGGCGGTGAAGGAGAAGTGGTTGATGAATGCCATCACGAACCTCGTGGACGGCAAGGTCATCGAACCATCCATCACACGCAACATCGGCTGCAGCATCAAGCGCGTCGCTGTCGAGCACAAGCACTAAGGGTCATTGCCTTCAACGCCACGTTCCTGAGCAGGGGCGTGGCGTTGTTCATTTGTTGAAAACAACATTTCGGTGCCGCAACCTTGCGGTGTTCCTTTGTCACAAAGGCATCTGCAATGAACGTACTGTTGATCGGTGGGGGAGGAAGAGAGCACGCCATGGCGTGGAAGATCGCGCAGAGCTCCCTGCTCGATGAACTCTATGTGAGCCCCGGGAACCCTGGTACCGTGCGCCATGGCCGGAACGTGGAGCTTGACCTGCACGACCAGAAGGCCCTGCGCAGCTTCCTGCTGGAGAAGCGCATCCGCATCGTGGTCGTGGGCCCTGAGGGTCCTTTGGTCGATGGGTTGCACGACCGCATCGCTGCGGATCCGGCACTGAAGGACGTGACCGTGATCGGCCCACGCCAACAAGGCGCCCAGTTGGAAGGGAGCAAGGACTTCGCGAAGGAGTTCATGTTCCGCCACAACATCCCCACCGCTGCGCATCGCAGCTTCGGCAAGGGGCAGTTGAAGGAAGCGCTCGAGCACTTGGAGAAGATCCAATCCCCCTACGTGGTGAAGGCCGATGGCTTGGCCGCAGGCAAGGGAGTTGTGATCTCCAACGACCGGAAGGAGGCGGGGAAAGTGGTGAAGGAGATGCTCGAGGGCGGCAAGTTCGGTGCGGCAGGTGAGCGTGTGGTGATCGAACAATACCTGAACGGGGTGGAGTTGTCCGCCTTCCTGATCACCGATGGGGATGCGTTCAAGATGCTTCCCGCTGCGAAGGATTACAAGCGCATCGGCGTAGGTGATACCGGACCGAACACCGGCGGCATGGGAGCGGTATCACCGGTGCCCTTCGCCGACAAGGCCTTCATGCAAAAGGTCCACGACCGCATCGCAGCCCCTACGATCCGCGGTCTGAAGAAGGACGGTATCCCTTTCAGCGGTTTCCTGTTCATCGGCTTGATGAACGTGAACAACGAACCTTACGTGATCGAGTTCAACGTGCGTTTGGGCGATCCGGAGACACAGGCCATACTGCCACGTTTGCGCAGCGACCTGCTCGATCTGTTCGAGGGTATCGCCACCGGGACCCTGAGCGAACGCCACGTTGATGTGGACGATCGGACCGCAGTGACCGTCGTGCTGGCGAACGAGGGTTATCCGAATGCCTATAAGACCGGCAACCCGATCATCGGTATGGAGCTTGTGCGCGAAGCCTATGTGTTCCAGAGCGGCACCGCCTTGAACAAAGATCGCCTTGAGACGGCCGGCGGACGCGTCCTATCGGTCACGGCCTTCGGTAAGGACCTGGAACAGGCCATCCTTGCAGCGCATCGCAGCGCAGGGCTCATCCAGTATGAAGGGAAGTATTTCAGGCCCGATGTAGGCCTGGACCTCGTGAAACAACCAGCGACACGTGCGGCGTCGCCCCAAGGGATCAAATAAGGGTGCCGTCCTTCTTGGCCTTCCGGCTGTACTTGCCTTGAAGGTTCAACCAATACACCAGACCAAAGGCCAGTATGAGACTGATACCGGTGACCGGCATCCAGCCCATGGCGGTGAGAATGCCGAACGTGTCCTCCAGAAAATGACCGATAGCGAAGGAGATCTGCTGCATCGTGTGTTGGTTTCGAACGGCCCAAAGATAGCCGCCTAACGTTTCCCGGTAGCAAATGCTCGTTCGCCTCTTTCGCAGCAACCAACCCGGGGTCCTTGCGGTCCTCTTGCTGGCCGTGCCGGGCCTCTTCCTGCAACACTTGCAGGCCCCTGCTCCGCTGGGCGACCGGCTGATGCCCTTGCATCAACTGGCACAGCAGCTCTTCGTCGCCGTGCCTTGGTCGCACGGGGTCATGCAATTGGTACTGGTGCTCATCGTATCGGTGCAGGTCACGGCCTTGGTGAACGGGGCCGAACTGGTGGACCGGCGGAACCATCTTCCTGCGCTGCTGTTCCCCTTGCTCTTGGCTTCGTTCGCAGCGCCCGGAGCCCTCGGCCCGGCATTGTTGGGGATGCCCTTCGTGCTGTGGGCTTTGCGCCGGGCATGGTCCATCGGAAGTGGCGGACCGGCCCTGTCGCCCTTGTTCGATGCGGGTTTCCTGCTCGGTCTGGCGGCCATGTGCTACATGCCGTTCGCCTTCCTCATCGTGGTGGTATGGGCCTCGGTGTCGGTGATCCGTCCCTTCCAATGGCGCGAGTACCTGTTGCCCCTTTTCGGCCTGGCCCTGGTGTTCTATTTCGCTTGGGGCATCCTCAGCTTGATGGGTGTGCACGACTGGCAACCACTGCGCACCATCGCTGGCCCGGCGCCCTCGCCCGTGGTGAAGGGTGGCGTGCGTGAGGGGCTGTTGCTGCTCGTCCTGGTCGGCTTGCTGCTGTTCTCACTGCTCGAGTTCACCAAGCAATACCAACGCGGGGTGGTGCGGGAGCAGAACCTGCGCAGCTCCTTCTTGGCCTTCTGCGCCAGCACGGGCATCATCATCTTCCTGGTGATGTTGCTGAACGACTGGTACCCGCCTGTCCTGTTGGCCGTGCCGCTGGCCATGCTCTTCACCTTCGGCCTGTTGGGGTCCCGTCGCGCTTGGCTGAGCGAACTGGCAGGACTATCTCTGCTGGCCTTAGCGATCTGGAAGCAGTTCGGTTAGGAGCGGCTGCCGGGGTGGGACCTACCATGCCTGCCGAGAGCGCTACCTTCGCGCCGTCGCGCGGGCTACCATGCTCGGCGATGCATCCATGAAATTCGGCGTCGTCACCTTCCCCGGTTCCAATTGTGATGAGGACATGATCCACGTGCTGGAGTCCTTGGGACAGCCGGTGGAGCGCCTGTGGCACAAGGACCACGACCTGAAGAAGGTGGACATGGTGGTGCTGCCCGGCGGATTCTCCTTCGGTGATTACCTGCGCAGCGGGGCCATCGCACGCTTCTCACCGATCATGCAGGAGGTGGTGGCGCATGCCAAGAAGGGCGGACTCGTGTTCGGTGTGTGCAACGGCTTCCAAGTGCTATGTGAGTCGGGGTTGTTGCCCGGAGCGCTTCTGCACAACGAGGGCCAGAAGTTCATTTCCCGCAACACCTACATCCGCTGTGCAACGCGGAACACGGCGCTCACCAACGCGGTGCCGGATCGCGCTCTGAAGATCCCGATCGCCCACGGCGAAGGCCGCTACCATGCGGATGCCGCGACCCTGAAGATGTTGAAGGACAAGGACCAGGTCCTGTTCCGCTACTGCGATGCCGAGGGTCGGACCATCGACACGGCGAACCCCAACGGCAGCAAGGACAACATCGCTGGTATTTGCAATGCCGGCCGCAACGTGTTCGGCATGATGCCGCACCCGGAGCGTGCTGCCGACAGCCGCCTGGGCAATACCGATGGGAAGTTCCTGTTCGACTCGCTCCTGAAGGCGGTGCCCGCCTGAACGACGTGCTCAGGGCAGGTCCGCGGAGAAGAGCGGGCGCACCATTCGCAGCTTGGACGGGTCCTTCCGCAGGATCGTGCTTTCCTCCGCCTCCCCTTTCCAGGCAATGAAGGAATGACCCTGTGCGGGCTTGGCCTCGATGCTCACCGGTACATCTTCGAATGCCGTAACGCGGTGTGTGCCGGGGGCCAGTAACACACCTTCCAATAGCACCTGTCCGTCCGCAGCACCGGGTACCTCGATCGTGACCGTGCACAGCTTGTGCCCGGTGTAGGCGCTCATGTGCCGCATCAACTGGGCCGGTCGTTCGCTCAGGAACGTGCGCAATGCAAGCGCACAGGTGGCAGGGTCGGGGCGTGGCATCTCGGCCTGCCAACGCGCGTGATCGGCGAGCAGTTCGGCTTCGTTCGCGCGGTGGATGCTGTCCACCAACGCGGTCGCACTTACCGGTTCCAGGGCGGTAGCGGCAAGGACCACGAGGCGCGCAAGGAACTTCCGGTGCAATTCGGGGTGTTCCAGCAAGAGAGGGATGAAAGGCGTTTCCGGCGTGGGTGAGAGCGCCATGCGCTGGATCGAATTCTCGTTCGCAGGTGCCCATAGGTCCATATCGAACAGGATCCATCGCCAGCGGCCGCCCGCCTCCCGGGGCCGGTAGCAGCGCACGTTCAATTCGTGGTCCGCACGCCCGGTCCACAGGTCGATGCAGGCCAGGTCGATCAGGTTGTCGGTGTCGATCAAGGCCTCGAGGCTGTCCAATGGCGCCATGCGGAACAGCGCGTCCATCGCGACCTTGTAGTGTTCGTCGCTGCCGCTGCATGGCACGGCGGCAGGCCCTTCCAGCACATCCACGGCATCCGCGCCGGAGATCCGCTTCAACCACTGCGCATCCTTCGGTGGCATCCAGCGGTACATGCCCCAGTAGCTGCCGTTGAGGTAGAGCGGGAGCGGGGTGGAAGGCTGGACATCCAGGGCGAGATGATGGGTGGTTACCAACGCTTCCAAGAAGTAGTTGCGCATGAAATTGTGCGCACCGGCATCGGCACGCAGGATGCCTTCATCGAAGTATTGCGTATCGCTCAATGGCATGCCCTTCGCCGGACTATCATAGCGATCGCGTGCATGCAGTTTGAACGAACGCTTCGCCAGCCCGCGCGATCCGCTGCCGTGTATGCTGATACCCACCGGGATGGGCGCTTCGCCACTGGCGTTGAACTGCACCATCGCCAAGCGTTCCCAACGACGACCGCGGCGACTGAAATTGGCCCAAGCGCCTTCCACATTGATGCCCGTGCTGTCATCCACCAGGCCCACCGGGTCCATGGCCAAGGTGATGCCTTCGGTCGGGCTACCGTCATCGATCAGGGTCAAGCACAACTCCTTGCTCGGCAGTTGGTCGGGCGCGAAGGAACGTGCGCGCAACACCGCGTCATCGGTCAGGTCAAGCGGTCCTTGGTAGTCGGTTCCGTGTTCAATGGTGGGCTCGGTACCATCCAGGGTGTAGCGGATCCGTGCGCCTTCCGGGGCCAGCAGCGCGAGTACGCGATCGGTGCCGTACAGGCTCAAGCTGCTGTCGATCATCGGTGCTGCGGCGTGGGTATGGATCGTTACTTCGGCATGGTTCGGAGCGCCGGGTGTAGCGGTGGTGAAGAAGGTCCAGTCGCGGGTGCCATCGTTCAAGCGACCCACGCTCAGGTCGCCCACCATGGCCGGGTAAGTGAACACGTCCGTGATGCTGAAGCCGTCCTTGTCCACCAGAAGTAGCGTGCCGCCCTTGCGAGGCAACCGGAAGCCCATGTGTTCCACGCCGCGTTCCGGGTGACCATCGAACCAGAGCAGACGCAAGGTCTTCGGGGCGATCACCAAGGGCCCTTCCACCACATGCTGCCTACCGGCCACCGCGAAGCGCATACCGGCCATGTCCACGGGTGATGAGCTGGCGTTGTAGACCTCGATCCAATCCGGTGTGTTGCCTTCGGCATCGGCATAGGTGTTCCGGTTCGCCGCCTGCAATTCGTTGATCACCACACCACGTTGCGCTTCGGCCACCGCGGTGGCGAGCACGAGGCTTATGATCAAGAGGAAACGCACGTCGGCAAAATAGGGGGATAAGAAGGGAACCCGAAGTAACAAATGCCGACGATCGATGTCACAGCGCACGCAAGGTGACCCAGATCCGCCAGCCCACGACCATTTTCTCAAGCTTGCTCAAGCGTGTCAGGTCCTTGTGCCATTGCTTCGGCAACACGGCCTTGTTCACGCGGGCCAGCAGGCGGTAGAAGGACTTCGATGAACTCATCACTAATGGTGTTCCAATTCGCAGTCCTCCTTGGCCCATTCCAGCTCGATCGTGGCGTGGTGGATGCCCGAAGCGAGCAGGGCCTCACGCGCCTTCTTCTTCATCTCCAAGGCCTCGGGCAGGTCCACATCACCTACTACCAAGTGCACGGTGTGCACCACGAAGCTACCGTCCAAGGTCCAGGTGTGCTGGTCGTGCACATCGGTAACATGCGGGATCGCCATCAGCTTGGTGCGCACTTCCTGCATGTCCACACCGGGTGGGATCTCCTGCATCAGAATGCCCGTTCCCTTCCGCAAGGTGCCCACTGCATTGAACAGGATGAAGAGGCTGATGCCGATGCTCATCAGCGGGTCGATCAGCGCCCAGCCGGTGAAGTGGATCAGCACCGCGCCCACGAGCACGGCGGCCCAACCGAGCACATCCTCCAAAAGATGGAGGTAGGCGCCCCGCTCGTTCATCGTGTGTCCTTCATGCAGCTTCCATGCAGCGAAGCCGTTCATCAACAGGCCGAAGCACGCGATGCCGATCATGCCCAAGGAATTCGGCTCATGGGTTTCCCACAGGCGGGGCACCGACACGAAGAACATGCCCAGTGCACCGGCGATCAGCACCACCGATGTGAGCCAGCCGCCGAGCATGCTGTAGCGCCCATAGCCGTAGCTGTAGTGCGAGTCCCGACCCTTGGTGGCCACGCTCTGCAGCCACCACGCCGTGCCCAACACCAAACAATCGCCGGCGTCGTGCATGGCATCGGTCAACACGGCGATGCTGTCCGTCCACCATCCGCCGAGCACCTCCACGATGGTGAACGCGAGGTTGATGAAGAAGGCCAAGCGCAAGGCCTTTGCGCTCGCCGTGTTCACATGCCCGTGCGCATGTTCGTGCTGGGCCCCGTGCTTATGGTGCTGGCGTTCGTGGGGCATGGGGCGAAGGTAGAGCGCTTGCAGGGCGCACGGAACGGCCGATCGGCGGCCCGATCCCCCAGTGGTATTAGCTTCACATCAACTCTCGAGGCCCATGAACGTTCGTACCCTACTTCTTTTTGCACTTTTTTCCCCTTCGGAATGCACGCGCAGTTCGCTGCTGGTGTGGACATCACCACAGGCAATGCGATCACCAAGTTGCACGCGGTGGACTTCGACGGTGATGACGATATGGACGTGCTGTTGTTGGATGCCGATGTGATCGCATGGGTGGCCAACGATGGCACCGGACAGTTCGGTGCACTCACCCCGCTCTTCACCTTCGGCCCTGATGGGGGCTCCTTCGCCGTGT
Organism: Flavobacteriales bacterium; assembly: GCA_041391825.1. Lineage (GTDB taxonomy): Bacteria > Bacteroidota > Bacteroidia > Flavobacteriales_F > PHOS-HE28 > PHOS-HE28. Next base: position 13,415 of record JAWKNF010000012.1, read on the forward strand.
CCGATCTCGATGGGAACGGTACGCCGGACCTTGTCGTACGCGATGCCGGGACCGCACAGCTCTCCTGGTTCTCCAACCTTGCGGGGGACGGCGTGCTGGGTGCCGAACAGCCCATTGAAGTGGGTACCCCCGATGGTGAGGTCTATCCGATCCTCTGTGCACAATTCATCGGCACGGCCTTGCCGGAAGTGGTCGTGATCCATCCGGCCGAAGCGCATCTTTGGGTGGACCCCGCTGCGGGCAGTGCACCGGTGGAAGTGCGTCCCTTGCCCGGGACCGGTCCCTTCGCCGATGCCGTCGGGGCACGTGCGGTGGACATGGACGGCAGCGGTCGCCTCGACCTCGTCACGTCCAACTCCAACGGCCGCGTCTATGCCATCTTCAACGCCAGCGAGGTCGTTAGCGAATGGACCACCGCGCTCTTGGCCGTGTTCTATCTCACCGACTTCGAAAGCTTTTCCGACATGCTGGACGTGGATGCCGACGGCGATCCCGACCTGATCGAGGTGTACTCCGATCGCCGCTGGTCCGAGAACACCTTGAACGAAGGCGGCAGCACGCCCTTCGCCTTCAACATCAGCGACGGTGTGGCACCCATCGATCGTGGCTTGGCCGCGTACCTCGGATGCGGCGGCACGCTTTCGGTGGTCGGGTACCACAGTGATGCCGTGTGGCGCTGGACCACCTACGACCCCGTGCTCGGCAACTTCGCCGCACCGGTGGACGTGCAGGGGCTTCCCGTACCGACCTACGAAGGCACGGGGGACATGGACGGCGATGGGTCGGTGGACCTCTTGATCGTCCACGACGGCACCCTGAGCTGGTACCGCAACGAGCTGCCCTCCGTCGCTCCCGAGCCCTTGCCACCGATCGAGCTCGACACCATCTGCAGCACGGCCGTGGTGCCCCTTCCCGGCGATGGGACCTGGTACGGATTCGGTGTGGTGGACAACGTGTTCGATGCCACCATCGTGGGCCTCGGCGATCAGTTGCTCTTCTATTCGGACGTCGATGGAACGGGTTGCATCGCCACGGCGGAAGCCACATTGACCATCGTTGAAGAGACCGTGGACCCGGTCATGCTGGGCACCTATTGCATCCAAGGTGGGCTCATCGACCTGCCACCGCCGGGCACGTGGAGCGGGCCGGGCGTAACGAACAACGTGTTCGAACCCGGGGAAGTAGGGACCGGCGAATTCGAGCTGATCCACTCCGTGGTAACGGGTCTGGGCTGCACGGTGGATGTGGTGGAACCGATCGCTGTGATCAGCAGCCCTGTGATCACACCTGTGCTGGGTGAGATCGATCGTTGCACCACAGGGGTCATCCAATTCACCGGTGTCCCGGCCGGTGGTTCTTGGGGTGCGACGGCCGATGAGTTCGGACAGGTGGACACCGACGCGCTGAGCCGACCCTTCACCGGAGGCGTGACCTACACCTATACGGATCCGAACGGCACTTCCTGCAGCAATGGCGGCGCCCTGACGCTCTGGCCGCTCGTATTCCCTGTGGTGGGCCCGCACGGCCCCTACTGCGCGTCCGATGGTCCGCAGACCTTCACCATCTCCGGACCGCTCAACGGCGGCGTTTCGGTGGAGGACGTGGAGTTCCTGGAGGTCGAGGTCGTTTCCAACTCCGTGCGCAGCATCACCTTCGACCCCTCCATCGGCGCGGGTGAATACACCTTCACCGCATCCGTTTCGGCGCCCATGGCCTGCGGACAGGCGATCGAGGTCACCATCGTGGTGGACCCCGAGGTGCCGGACTTCACGCTTGCGCCCTTCGATACCTTGTGTGTCGCAACGACCGACTTCCCCCTCGGCGAAGGGCCGATACCGGGCGGCACATGGTCCGGTGCAGGGGTATCGGACAACACCTTCACGCCCGTGGGTCCCTTCGAAGAGCCGTTCATGCCCTTCATCCTCACCTACACCGCCACCTCGGGTGCCTGCCAAGCCCAAGCGGAAACCATCATCCGCGTTGGTGACCCGGTGATCGACGACACGGGCTTCGTACAGGCCTACTGCGCCAATGGCGATGCCGTGCAGTTCAACGCACAACCTTCCGGCGGCACATGGACACCGCCGGTGGACGCCACGGGACTTTTCGACCCCGCGACCATCATGGCCCAGCTGCCGGTATTCTACAACGTGCTCTACACCTATGTGGATCCCTCGGGTCAAGCCTGTGCCGATGCACTGGGCCCCATCGTGGTGAACCCGCTGCCCGAGGTGGCGCTGGAATATGACCTGCTGTGCTCCAACGGACCGGTATTCGAACTGAGCGATGAAGGCACACCCGTCGGTGGCGTGTACACCCTGAACGGTTCCTCGGAGCCCATCACGGAGCTCGATCCCGCCGTGCTCACCGATGCCACTTACGAACTCACCTACACCTACACCGACCCCGGCACGCAATGCACCGCCAGCGTCACCAGCACCTTCAGCGTGGAGGTCTGCTCGGGCCTAGCGGAGAACAGCGCAGCACTCGACCTACGCGTATACCCCAACCCGAGCAACGACGGCACGGTACGCATCACCACCTCAGTGAAAGGCGATCTTCAGCTCTTCGATGCCAGCGGTCGTGTGGTGTGGCAGCAGGCCGAAGTGCCGAGCGGAACACCGGTGGAAGTGCATAGCCTGGCCACTGGTGTATACCAGGTGCTGGTGCGGAATGATCGGGGAGTTGGGGTGGTAAGGGTGGTGGTGCAGTAACTAGCCCACGACCACCCGTCCGGTCTTCTTCGCGAGCTTCTTCTTCGCTTCGGAAAGCTGGATGATCTCCTGCAGCAGGGCCATCACGCCCAGCTCATCGGCGGTCTTCAATTGGTCCTGCCGTTCGCGGATCATGCGGTCCACGCGGCGTTCCTTCAGGATGTCCACGGCCTCTTCCAGCGCGTCCTTCAGCGTTTCGCTTTCGCGTTTCACGTGGATCTTGTGGCGGTCCTTCCAGTTGGCGCTCAGCACGTGCCGTTCGGTGAGCAGGTCGATGGCGGTGCTGCGCCAGTTCTCCTGCTCGTGCCCCACATAGCGGGCGGCATCCACGGCGGTGCCGAGGTTGCTGGTGTGGCGATAGTCCAGGTAGATCTCCCGGAAGATCGGCTCATCGAAGAGGATGTCGTCCAGGGCGAGCAGTTCGAACATCAGCTCGGCCACGCTGGTCTCCTCTTCCTCTTCGGTCCCATCGTCGTTCTGGAATTTCACAACGATGCGTTCGTGCCCGTAGCTCAGCAGCATGCGCAACAGGTCGCGTTCCTGCGGCGTGGTGCCGACATCCTCCACCGTGGGCTGCGGCGCGGCGATGTCCGGCGCAAGGTGCTCTTCCGGAACGTATTGGTCGCCACCGACCTTTTTCCGGAACTGCTTGCGCAGCACCTTGTTCATTTCGCTGATCAGCGCCTGCTCGTTCACCTCCAACAAGCGGCTGCACTGCTGCAGGTACAAGGAGCGCAACACCAGGTCGGGCACCAGCGCGACGCTCTCGACGATCTCGTGGATGGCCGCAGCCTTCTTCACGGGGTCGTTCCCGCTGTCGGCCATGAGCAGCTCGGCCTTGAACACGAGGAAATCCTTCGCCGAAGTGGTGAGGTATTCCGTCACCTCGCTGCTGCTGTGGCCCTTAGCGAAGCTGTCCGGGTCCTCGCCCTCGGGGAAAGTGACGACTTTCACGTTCAGCCCCTCCTGCAGCACCAGGTCGATCCCGCGCAAGCTGGCCTTCATGCCGGCCGCGTCGCCATCGTACAGGATGCAGACGGTGGGGGCGTAGCGCTTGATCAGGCGCACCTGGTCCTCGGTAAGGCTGGTGCCGCTGCTGGCCACCACGTTGGTGATGCCCGCTTGGTGCAGGCTGATCACGTCGGTGTAGCCTTCCACGAGGTAGCAGAGCTCCTGCTCCACAATGGATTTCTTGGCGTGGAAGATGCCGTAGAGCGAGCGGCTCTTGTTGTAGAGGATGCTCTCCGGGCTGTTGAAGTACTTCGGTAGTTTCTTGTCGCTCTTCAGCGTGCGCGCCCCGAAGCCGATGGGCTGACCGCTGAGGCCAAGGATCGGGAAGGTGACCCGACCGGCGAAGAAATCCCACGGTGTGCCATCCTCGCGCCGCTTGATCCAGCCTGCCTTTTCGAGGATGTCCGGGTTGAAGCCGTTGGCGATGGCGGCCGTGGCGAAGCCGTTGCCCTGCTCCGGCACGTAGCCGAGCTGGAAGGTCTTGATGGTGGCATCGGTGAAGCCGCGCTCATGGAAGTAGGAGCGGGCGATGCGCTTGCCCTCATCGGTGGTCCACAGGTGCTCCACGCTCCAGTTGAGGGCCCATTGCTGCACCACGGCGATGCTTTCGCGCTCGCTCTGTTCCAGTTGCTGCTCGGGCGTCTGCTCCTCCTCCGGCAGGTCGATGTTGTAGCGCTTGGCCAACCACCGGATGGCCTCCACGTAGCTGAGGTGCTCGTGCTTGGTCAGGAAGGTGATCGAGTCGCCGGCCTCGCCACAGCCGAAGCATTTGTAGATGCCGAGGTTCGGGGTGACGTTGAAGCTCGGCGTCTTTTCGTTGTGGAAGGGGCACAGGCCGAGGTAGCGCGGGCCCTTGCGTTTGAGCGCGACGAACTCGCCCACCACCTCCTCCACGCGGGCGGCTTCCTTGACCTGTTGGATGGCGTGCGGGGCGATCATGCGTACTTCCCCGGAACGGGGCCACGAATTTACCCGATCCGAACGCGGGTGCGGGCTCTTGTTGTGCACGATCCGCCGCAGCCCCGTGGCGCTGGGCGACGGCCGCTCGTCAACGATCCATCAACAAACGGGGTGGCCTACTGCAGCTTGTTGCCCTCGGCATCGTACACCACGCGTTGGGTCTCCTTGCCCGCCGGGTCGTAGAAGATCCATTCGCCCACCGGGGTGCCGTCGTTGTACTGGCCCGTGTAGTAGGTCATGCCGTTCTCGTGGAAGACCTCCGTGGGCCCAACCTCCACACCTTGGGAGTAGTTCGCCTTGCTGCGGATGCCGCCGTTCGGGAAGTAGGAGGCCCAGGCGCCGGTGCGTTGGCCGTTCACCAATTCGCCCTCCATGCGGCCACCGTCCTGCATGTGGATCACCTGCGGACCGTTCTGGGCCGGCGCCACGCTGGTGCTGTCCGGGGCCGCATCGGCCTTCGGCACTTCGGCCTCGGGGCTTCCGCAGGCTTGAAGCAGCAGGGCGGTCGTGAGGGTGACAAGGACGGTGATGTCGGTCCGCATGCGGGGCTATTTCGTTCGTTCAACGGTCATTTGCACAAGGCCCTCGAGCGCATCGCGTGCGTCGTTCTGCGGGAAAGTGTGCAACACGGCCAGGGCCTGGTCGCGGTAGTCGAGCATCTGCTTGTTGGCGTGTGCGATGCCGCCGGTGGCGCTCACGATCTCCATCACGCGTGCCACGGCCTTGCTGTCCTCGTTGCGGTTCTTCACCACATCCACGATCCAGCGCCGCTCCTTGCGCTCCACGTGCTGCAGCGTGTGGATCAAGGGCAGGGTCAGTTTCTTCTCCTTGATGTCCAGTCCGCTCGGCTTGCCGGTGTCCTGCCCGTTCCCGTAGTCGAAGAGGTCGTCCTTGATCTGGAAGGCGATGCCGGTGAGTTCCCCGAAATGGCGCATGCGGTCCACTTCCTCCACGGAGCGGCCGGCCGCGCTGGCCCCGCTGGCGCAACAGGCGGCGATCAGGCTGGCGGTCTTTTTCCGGATGATGTCGTAGTAAACCTCCTCACTGAAGTTGAGGCCGCGCGTCTTCTCCAGCTGCAACAGCTCGCCCTCGCTCATGTCGCGCACTGCGGTGCTCACGATGCGCAGCAGCTCGAACTCGCCCTTGTCGATCGCCATCAGCAGGCCCCGGCTCAGGAGGTAGTCGCCCACGAGCACGGCGATCTTGTTCTTCCACAGCGCGTTGATGCTGAAGAAGCCGCGACGCATGTTGGCATTGTCCACCACGTCGTCGTGCACGAGGGTGGCGGTGTGCAGCAGCTCGATCAGGCTGGCGGCCACGAAGGCGCTCTCGCTCACGGGCCCGAACTGGCGCGCGCTGAGCAGGGTGAACATGGGCCGCATCTGCTTGCCCTTCCGCTTCACGATGTAGTGCATGATGCGGTCCAGCAAGGCCGCCCGGCTGCGCATGGCCTCACGGAAATGGGGCTCGAAGGCCTTCATTTCCGCCGCGATCGGGCGCTGGAGCTCTTCAAAGGAGTGCATGGGCGGCGTTCTCCCCACCTGCGAGCGGGCGGGGGATGGCAAAGATGGGGATCGGAGCGAAGGGAAGGCGCACAACCTTCGGCATCGGCATACGTCTGTGCAGAAGTGGGTGCCTGCCGCCTACCTTCGTCGAGCATGACCCACAGGACCCCCTTGTTCCGTTCCCTCGTCTGCACACTGCTCACCTGCTGTGCCCTTGCGGCCGTTGCGCAGGAAGGCAAGACCAAAGTGGTGCTGTACAAGGACCGTCTGGCTGCGCAGTTCGATACGGTGGATTGCGTGAAGAACGTGGTGAAGGTGAATCCCTTGCTTTTCTTCCGCGGCGAGATCCCGATCTATTTCGAGCGTGCCCTGACCCCGCGCTTGAGCTTGGAGGTCGGTGTCGGCGTCACCTTGCGCGATTACCTCGCCCTCTCCTTCGGCAGCAACGATGCCGACGATTTCGGGGCCGGGACCGACATCATTCCGCAGCTCAGCTTCCATGTGGGGGCGCGCTACTACTTCGTGGACGACCTTGAACCACAGGGCACGTACTTCCAAGCGGATTTTTCACACCTGCAGTACACCAAGGACATCCACACCAAGGCACCGAACGGTGCATTGACCGACAGCACCTTGCGCGATGAGCGCATCTACAACGACTTCCGCTTGTACTTCGGCTACCAGATGTTGAGCAACAACAGCAATTGGATGTTCGACATCTACAGCGGGCTCGGGATCCGGGACCAGTTCAACACGAAGGTGGAAGAGCGCGTGGACCTGGCCAGCGACCCCAACCAATACGTGTATACCGTTACGGAGAGCAGCGCCATCGTGCCTGCTTTCTTCCTTGGGGTGAAGGTGGGTCTGGGCTTCTGAGGCCGCGCGCTACGCGTTCTTCATGATCCGCTCGCCGTCCTTCAAGGCCGGTTCGTTCTTGTTGGCCAACTGGCCACAAGCGGCATCGATGTCACGACCGCGGCTACGGCGTATGCGGGCGATGATCCCTTTCTTCTCCAGGTAGTGCATGAAGGCCACGGCGTCATCGGTGTCCGTGCGGCCGAATTCACCGCCATCGATCGGGTTGTACTCGATCAGGTTCACCTTGGCGTGCACATCGCTGGCATAGCGCACCAGCTCTTGCGCATCGGCCAATGAATCGTTGAAGCCACGCAGCAGGATGTACTCGAAGGTGACCTCCTTACGCGCCACCCGGGTGTAGTAGCGCAGGGCGTCCTTCAGTTCACCCAAGGAGTTCTGCTCGTTGATCGGCATGATCTTGTCGCGCTTCGCATCGTTGGCGGCGTGCAGGCTCAGCGCCAAGTTGCACTTCGCGCCGTCGTCGGCCATCTTCCGGATCATCTTGGCGATGCCGGCGGTGCTCACCGTCAAGCGTCGGGCACCCATGGCCAGTCCGTCCTGCGCCGTGATGCGTTCCACGCTGCTCAGGGTGTTCGCATAGTTCAGCAGGGGTTCGCCCATGCCCATGTACACGATGTTCGTCAGCCCTTTCTGGTAGTACTTCAGGGCGATGTCATCGATCAGGGTCACCTGGTCCACGATCTCGGCGGTGTCGAGGTTGCGGATGCGCTTCAGCTTGCCCGTGGCGCAGAAGCTGCACGTAAGGCTGCATCCGATCTGGCTGCTGATGCATGCCGTCAGTCGTTTCTCGGTCGGGATCAGCACGCCCTCCACCATATGTCCGTCCCAGGTGCGGAAGGCGCATTTCACGGTGCCGTCCTCGCTACGCTGCTCCTCGGCCAATACCAAGGGACGGAAAAGGGTGCGCTCGGCCAACTGCTCGCGGAAGGCCTTTGGCAGATCGCTCATGTCCGCCCAAGCGCGTGCCTTCTTCTTCCACAGCCACTCCCACAGCTGCTTGGCGCGGTAGGGCTTCTCGCCCAGCTCGGCCACGAGTGCCTTGATCTCGTCCTGCGAGAGGTTGCGGATATCGGTGCGGGCGTCGCTCATGGTGCGCAAAGGTCGGGACTAGTTACCCGGCGAGTTATCCAAGCCCTACCTCCACCACCTTCAGGTCCATCGGCGTGGTCACCTTGATGTTGGCCTCTTCGCCATCCACCAAGTGCACGGCGCCACCCAAGCGTTCCACCAGGGTCGCTTCATCCGTGAAGGCCGGGTCGTAGGGCAGTTCGAAAGCTTTGCGCAAGAGCTCGGTCCGGAAGCACTGCGGGGTTTGCACTGCGCGCAAGGTGCTGCGATCGATCGCTCGGCTGCTTCCTCCGCTCACTTCACGTACAGAGGAACTGATGGGCACCACGGGAATGCCGGAGCCCTGCGCTTCGGCGGCCTCGAAACATCGTGCGATCAGCTCCTTGCTCACCAAGGGACGCACGCCATCATGCACAGCGACGAGCCCCGCATGGGTCACCGCCGCCAGTCCGTTCCGTACCGAATGGAAGCGCTCCTCACCACCGGCCGCCACGTGGTGCTCCGTGTGGAAGCCATGGCCGACGCAGAGGCTTTTCCAGATCGGGACCTGCGCTTCGGGCAGCACCACGATGATCGGCATCGCAGCATCGTAGGCCCGGAAGGCATCGATGGTCCAGCATAGCAGCGGCTTGCCTTTGAGCAACAGGAACTGCTTCGGCACGGAGCTGCCCATTCGCTTACCGCTGCCGCCCGCTACGATGATGGTGGAGTGTTGCATGGAAGTGTGAAATAACCGCAAAGCCGCTAAGGCGCAAAGGGAAAAGAAAAGGGCCGCAAGGAATTTCCCGGCGGCCCTCTGCGTTCTCAGCGACTATGCGTTCCTCTACCTCAGATGATCAACATCGCATCGCCGTAGCTGAAAAAGCGGTACTTCTCCTTCATGGCCACTTTGTATGCGTTCCACACGTGGTCGTAACCACCGAAGGCAGCCACCTGCATCAGCAAGGTGCTCTCCGGCATGTGGAAGTTGGTGATCATGCTGTCCGCGATGCTGAAGTCGTACGGCGGGAAGATGAACTTGTTGGTCCACCCGTTGAAGGGCTTCATGTGGTTCTCGGTGCTCACGCTGCTCTCAATGGCGCGCATGGTGGTGGTGCCCACGGCGCACACACGCTTCTTCGTGTCCTTCGCCAAGTTCACGATGTCGCAGGCCTCCTTGTCGATGATCACCTGCTCGCTATCGGTCTTGTGCTTGGTCAGGTCCTCCACTTCCACCGGACGGAAGGTGCCGAGACCCACGTGCAGGGTCACCTCGGCGAACTGGATGCCCTTCAACTCGAGGCGCTTCATCAACTCGCGGCTGAAGTGTAGACCCGCTGTCGGGGCGGCCACGGCGCCTTCGTGCTTGGCGAAGATCGTTTGGTAACGTTCGGCGTCGCTCGGCTCGGTCTCGCGCTTGATGTAGCGGGGCAGGGGCGTTTCACCCATTTCGGTGATCGCGTGCTTGAACTCCTCGTAGGTGCCATCGAATAGGAAGCGCAGCGTACGCCCACGGCTGGTGGTGTTGTCGATCACCTCGGCGACCAACTCGTCATCTTTACCGAAGTACAACTTGTTGCCGATCCGGATCTTGCGGGCCGGATCCACGATCACGTCCCACAATAGGCTGTCGCGGTTCAATTCGCGCAGCATGAACACCTCGATCTTGGCACCGGTCTTCTCCTTGTTGCCCCACATGCGGGCCGGGAACACCTTGGTGTTGTTGAGGATGAAGGTGTCGCCCTCGTCGAAATAGTCGAGGACGTCCTTGAATTTCTTGTGTTCGATCTTGCCGTCCTTGCGGTGCAGCACCATCAGCTTGCTACCGTCGCGGTCCTTGGTGGGGTAGAGTGCGATCTGCTCTTTCGGCAGGTCGAATTTGAAGGAAGTAAGTTTCATTGGAGCAGTTCGGGCTTACGGGCCCGGTCCGTGTTTTTTGGGGGGCCGAAGATAGTGCGATCCGGAAGCCTTAGTCAATTCGGCTGAAGATCAGTGGGATAGGGGTTTCCGCCAGCCTGTGAAGGCTACCGCGGCTTGATGTAGGGCGCAATGAGCTGCGACCACTCCTCCGGGGTACACGCGTCCGCCACGTGATGCTCGCCGATCCGGGTGCGGCGCAGCGCGCTCAGGTGGGCGCCGCAGCCCAGCACTTGCCCGATATCGTGGGCCAAGGAGCGGATGTAGGTGCCCTTGCCGCTATCCACCACGAAATCCACTTCGGGCCCCCTGATCGCCGTTATTTCCAGCCGGGTGATGTGCACCGGGCGCTCCGGCAGTTCCACCAGGTGGGCCCGTTCGCTGTCCCGCGCCAGGAAATAGGCCCGTTCGCCCTCGAAGCGCTTGGCCGAGAAGTTCGGCGGACGCTGCATCTGCTCGCCCAGGAAACCGGCGAAGGCGCGTTCAATGGCGGCGGCGTCCAAATGTTCCCAAGGCTTGGGATCCTCCGGCTCGGTCTCAAGGTCATAGCTGGGTGTCACGTGGCCCAGGGTAAGGGTGCCGGTATAGGTCTTGTGCTCGCCGGTGATGTGCGGCAGCTGCTTCGTGAACGGGCCGTAGGCGAGGATCAACAGCCCGGAGGCCAAGGGGTCCAGTGTGCCGGCATGCCCCACCTTGATCTTCCTGCCGGCCGCGATCCGCATGGCGCCCCGCACCTTGGCCACCACGTTGAAGCTGGTCCAGGTCAGGGGTTTGTCCACCAGCACCAGCCCGCCGGTGTCCGGGGTGAACTTGAATGCGCTCTGTGGGGTGTCGGTCATGGAACGAAGCGACAAGGTGCGGTACCGAAGCCGGGACCGCAAACCCTTACATCATGGTCAAGGGCACACCCATGGCGTAGAGCGCCAGGATCACACCACCCACGATGATGCGGTACCAACCGAAGGCCTTGAAGCCGTGTTTGCTGAGGAAGGTGATGAAGGAGCGGATCGCGATGATCGCCACCACGAAGGCCACCACGTTACCGATGGCGAAGAGCTGCATGTGCTCGCTGGTGAAGGCGCCGCCGTCCTTGATGTAGTCGTACAGGGATTTCACCGTCGCGCCGAACATGGTCGGCACAGCGAGGAAAAAGCTGAACTCGGCGGCGTATTTGCGCGAGAGCCCCTGCGTCATACCGCCGATGATGGTGCTGGCCGAACGCGATACGCCCGGCACCATGGCGAGGCATTGGAACACGCCGATCGTAACGGCCTGCTTGTAGCTCACGGGCTTGTCGTCGGCCTCGGCACCACCGGGCGCCCACTTGTCGATGTACAGGAAGACCACGCCACCGGCAACGAGCATGGCGGCCACCACAAGGATGTTCTCCAACAACATGTCCACCACATCCTTGAACAGGAGGCCGAACACCACGGCCGGCAGGAAGGCCACGAAGAGCTTCAGGTAGAAGTCGATGCTCTGGAAGAAACGCTTCCAATAGAGGGCGATCACCGAAAGGATGGCGCCGAACTGGATCGCTACGGTGAAGAGCTTGACGAATTCGTCCTGTTGGATCCCCATCACGGTGGACCCGATGATCATGTGCCCGGTGCTGGAGATGGGCAGGAATTCGGTGATCCCCTCGATGATCGCGAGGATGATCGCGTGCCAAATGCTCATGGGCCTACTCGCCGCCGACGGACTTCTTCAGGATGGCGTACACGATGAACAGGTATCCGGTCAACACCACGATCGGCGCCACGGTGATGCGGCGGGCGCTGAAGATCGCCGACTCATCGAAGGCGTTCGGGTCGCCGTTGCCACCACCGCTCATCAGGATGAAACCGACCACAACGATGGCAAGGCCGATCAGCAGCAGCTTGTAATTGGTGGCCGTGAAGGCCATGTCGTTGTTCAGGTCCGGTTTTGCCATTGGTGCAATGCGTATTGTCCTTTCGTTCAGGTTCGATCGTTCAACCCACAACTATTTCAACCCACAACCCTTCAACCGCCAACATGGTCAACTCCAGTGCAGGTCCTCGGAGTTCATGCGAAGGTAGCGCCGCACGGCGAACCAAGTGGAGATCAAGGAGATCAGGGAACCCAGGACCACCACACCGCCGAACAGCATGGCCAAGGTGGTCATATCGGTGAAGGCGAGCAGGTCGGGCATGTAGCGCTTGATGCCTTGCAACAGGGCCACCAGGAGGCCGATGGCCAGCACCGAACCGACGATCCCCTGCCACAGGCTTTGCCCGAGGAAGGGTTTCTTGATGAACCACTGCGTGGCACCCACCAGGTGCATGGTGCGGATCAGGAAGCGCTTGCTGTAGATCGCCAAGCGGATCGTGTTGTTGATCAAGGCGATCGCGATGATCAACAGCAGCACGGTGAAGCCGAGCACCATCAGTCCCAAGCGCCCGACGTTCGCGTCGATGTTTTCCACCACCGCGGCATTGTACGCCACCTCATGCACACGCGGGTCGCGCTGCAGATGCTCCGCGATCCATTTCAGGCTGTCGGCCTTCGCGTAGTCCGCCTTCAACCGAAGCTCCACCGAAGGGAGCAACGGGTTGCTGCCGAGCACACCCAGAAAATCCTCGCCCAGGTCCTGCTTCAACTGTTCGGCGGCCTCATCGGCGGTCACGTAGCGCGTCTCGTTGGTATAGGCCTCGGTGTCCAGCTCCTTGCGGAACTGCATCACGTCCACCTCTTTCAGGTCGCGTTTCAAGAAGAGCTCCACGCGGACGTTCTCCTTGAAGTAGCGCTCCAAGGCCTGCGCGTTCAGCACCAGAAAGCCGAGCACACCCAACATGAACAGCACCAGGGCGATACCGATCACGGTGCTCACCCCGGCCGTGCGCGTGCGGGCCTTGTAATGTCGGTCCATACCCATCGGCGGCAAATGTAGGGTCGAGGCGATCGTCGGCCTCTACCTTTGGCCACGGAGACCGAAAACCATGCAGTACGACCACAGCAGCATCGAGGCCAAATGGCGGGAGGAATGGCGGAAACGCAACACCTACCGGGTGGAGAACGACACGACGAGGCCCAAATACTATGTCCTGGACATGTTCCCGTACCCCAGTGGCGCAGGGCTGCATGTGGGGCATCCGCTCGGCTACATCGCCAGCGATATCGTGGCGCGCTACAAGCGACACAGCGGCTACAACGTGCTGCATCCCATGGGCTACGATTCCTTCGGCCTGCCTGCGGAACAGTACGCCATCCAGACCGGCCAGCATCCGGCCAAGACCACCGAGATCAACCTGGCCCGTTACCGGGAACAGCTCGACCGCATCGGCTTCAGCTTCGACTGGAGCCGCGAGGTGCGCACCAGCGATCCGAACTACTACAAGTGGACACAGTGGATCTTCCTGCAGCTCTTCGATAGTTGGTACGACCCGAAGCAGGACAAGGCACGACCGATCGCTGAACTGATCGCGCACTTCGAGACCAAGGGAAGCGAAGGCCAGGACGCCAGCATCCTCACCGGCGATGTGGAGGAGTTCGTGGGGTCGTTCTCGGCCGCCGAGTGGAAGGCTTTCGACGAACGCACCAAACAATTGGTGTTGCAGTATTTCCGCTTGGCCTACTTGAGCGACGCGTGGGTGAACTGGTGTCCGGCATTGGGCACCGTGCTTGCGAACGACGAGGTGAAGGATGGCGTGAGCGAACGCGGCGGTCATCCGGTGGAACGCAAGAAGATGCGGCAGTGGAGCATGCGCATCACCGCCTATGCGCAGCGGCTGTTGGACGGACTGGACGAGCTGGACTGGAGCACCTCACTGAAGGAAGCGCAACGCAATTGGATCGGCAGGAGCGAAGGGGCCGTGGTCCGTTTCACGGTGGGCGATGACTTCATCGAGGTCTTCACCACGCGCCCGGATACCTTGTTCGGGGTCTCTTTCATCACGCTTGCCCCGGAGCATGTGCTGGTCGGCAAGTACACCACTGATGAGCGTCGCGCCGAGGTGGAAGCCTATGTGAAGACCGCCAGCAACCGCAGCGAGCGCGAGCGCCAGGCCGAGGTCGAAAAGGTGAGCGGTGTGTTCACCGGATCCTACGCCAAGCATCCATTCACCGGCGCCGATGTGCCCATCTGGGTCGGCGACTATGTGCTCGCTGGATATGGTACCGGTGCCGTCATGGCCGTGCCGGGCGGCGATCAGCGCGATTGGCGCTTCGCGAAGCATTTCGGTCTGCCCATCATCGCGGTCACAGAAGGTGCCGATATCGAGAAGGAGGCCGACGAGCGCAAGGATGCCACCATCTGCAGCGAAGGCTTTCTGAAGGGCATGAAGGTGCCGCAGGCGATCACGCGTGCTATCCAGGAACTGGAGAAACTGAAAGCCGGCGAGGGCCGCATCAACTTCCGCTTGCGCGATGCCGCCTTCGGTCGCCAGCGTTACTGGGGCGAGCCGATCCCGATCTACTACAAGGATGGTATCCCGCATCCACTGCCCGAGAGCGCGCTGCCATTGGTGCTGCCCGAAGTGGACAAGTTCCTGCCGACCGAGGATGGCGAGCCACCCTTGGCCCGCGCGAAGAACTGGAGCTACGATGGTTGTCCGTTGGAGACCACGACCATGCCCGGTTGGGCCGGCAGCAGCTGGTACTTCCTGCGCTACATGGACCCGACGAACGAGGGTCGTTTCGCCTCACCCGAGGCCATCCGGTACTGGAACCAGATCGACCTGTACATGGGTGGCAGCGAACACGCCACCGGCCACCTGCTCTACTTCCGCTTCTGGACGAAGTTCCTGCACGACCGCGGCTGGCTGCCCTTTGATGAGCCGGCGAAGAGGTTGGTGAACCAGGGGATGATCCAGGGGGTGTCGCAATTCACATACCGCTACAAAGCGAGTAATGAGGATGCACATGTAGCGCAGACCAAGATCCGGATGTCGGTGAATGGAATTCTTGGAGAGTACCATCTGCAGCTACCTGCCAAGCACATTTTCGTCAGTGCAGATGCACCGATTATCTCCACTGGACTGATCCGTCTGACCTGTGCCTGTCAAAAGCCTTTACGAAACATCATGTACCAGTGTCCGTGGTGGTTGGTCAGTTCATAGACATCGGCGACTTGGCCGAACTACAAGGAATACAACAGGACGAAGAACTTGCTTGGTCTTCTAAGACTGAATCACTACCAAGAAGGGATATCAGCCATTCATCAGTCACTGGCGAGCCTCGATTTCATGTAGTGAAGGGTGATACCCCCGCGACAATGACCACCGCGGAAGTCGAGAAGATGTCCAAGTCGAAGTACAACGTGGTAAACCCCGACGACATCATTTCGAAATACGGCTGCTGACACCCTGCGCCTCTACGAGATGTTCCTCGGCTCCCTTGGAGCAGAGCAAGCCCTGGGACACCAACGGCATCGAAGCGGACCTTCCGCTTCCTACGCAAGTTCTGGAACCTGTTCTACAGCGGAGACGGTGTTGCATCGACCCACGGGACCGACCTGCCGAACGTCAGCGAAGACGCCCCTTCGAAAGCGGAATTGAAAGTGCTCCACGCCACCCTGAAGAAGGTGACCGAGGACATCGAGAAGATGAGCCTTCAACACCAGCGTGTCAACTGGTCCATCGCCGTGAACGAGCTGGCGTCAGCGGCAACAAGGGAAGTGGTCCCGGAGGTCGACGGTCATATTATTCCTTCGCGCCGCACAGGAGGAATTAAAGGCAGAAGCTCGGCCATACCGAAAGCATCACCACCGCACCGTGGCCGGCCTTCGATGAGCAGCACTTGGTGGAGGACAGCTTCAGCTATCCGATCAGCTTCAACGGCAAGACCCGCATGCTGCTGGACTTCCCTGCTGCCCTGAGCAAAGAGGAGATCGAGGCGCAGGTGATGGCCAAATCCTTAGCGTGGTGGAGCGCTAAAGGAAGGCACCTGAAGAAGTGCCATCGTAGCTCAAGCGCACGTGAACATTGTTGTTTTAACGGCCATGTGTTAGGAGATCACGTGTTTGGTGTTGACCCGCGCACGCCCACCGTCAACTCTACAACACGCAACCGCAACTGATACCCGAGGTGCCGACTGGCACCT
The DNA here is from genome assembly GCA_041391825.1 of Flavobacteriales bacterium. Lineage (GTDB taxonomy): Bacteria > Bacteroidota > Bacteroidia > Flavobacteriales_F > PHOS-HE28 > PHOS-HE28. Next base: position 29,508 of record JAWKNF010000012.1, read on the forward strand.
GCTTGGTGTTAGTAGGGTCAGTGGCACGCACATCCACCTCTTCCTGACCGGTTCAGCCTGCTCACCATGGCATTCGCCCAAGCGCCGCGCGCATTGAAGCCCTACCCGTTTCCTCCGGGAACGAGGTGAAGCTGCTCCGTACCGTGCAGCACAACGCCTTCCAAGTGGGCGAGAAGCTGACCCATGTGGTGCACTACGGCTGGGTGAACGCCGGTGAAGCGGTCGTGGAGCTGAAGGACGCCGGCCGCGAGATCCAGAGGCCGCAAGGTGCTGAAGGCCGTCGGCAAGGGCCGTAGCCTGGGCGCCTTCAACACCTTCTACAAGGTGATGACCATTACGAGACCAACTTCGACGCCGAAGGGGTGTTCCCCTATGCTTTCGTACGCCGGGTCAGCGAGGGTGGCTACGAATTCAGCCAGGACTACCTCTACAACCACCACAAGGGCGAGGTCACCACGCAGGCGAAGAAGGACCTACAAAGGTGCCTTCCGGCGTGCAGGACATGCTCAGCGCCTTCTACTTCGCCCGCACCTTGGACTTCAAACGCCAAGCCCGGCGACATGTTCACCATCGAGACCTTCATGGACGATGGTTTCTGCTCCTATGCAGAAGTACCTCGGCAAGAGACCATCAAGCTGCGGTCGGGCAAGTACCGCTGCCTGGAAATCTGGCCGGAAGGGTGCAAGAAGGCCGTGTGTTCAAAGGCAACGACGACCTTAATCAGTTCATCACCGACGATGGCAACCGCATCCCGGTGCTGGCCCAGGCCAAGGTGCTCGTAGGGTCCATCAAGATGGAGTTGACCGGTTACGAAGGCCTGGTGCACCCCATCGCCAAGCAATAAGCCCGTACCGCCACTTAGGTGAACAACCCGGCGTGGAAATGATGTGATGCATCGGCATGGCCGGTTCGCGCACTTGCCGTTCCTTGGTCCTCCGATGAAGACGCGTGGCAGAAACGGATCGCGGTGCGACCGCAGCAGGGTGCAGTGGGGAGTGTCTTGATGACCGTGGACCTCCGGCCCCACGTGGAGTATGTGCCGGACACCGAGCTGGTGATCGCCGAGGATACCGTTCCGCTGCCACCCGAAGCCTACGGCATTCCGATGTCCGGATTCTCCATGGAGCAAGGCACCGTGAAGTCCGGCGCGACCTTCGGAGGATTGCTCACCGCACACGGCGTCGACCAGAACACGGTGCACGGCCTTGTGGAATTGGCCAGCCCCCACTTCGATGTGCGGAAGATGCGCGCTGGACGGCCGTACGCCTTCATCTTCAAGGACGACAATGCGCAGGTGCCGACCTATTTCGTGTATGAGGTCGACGCTGTGGAGTATGTGGTCTTCCAACTTCAGGATGAACCTTCGGTGCATGTCGGAAGCCGCCCGGTGAAGACCACGGAACACACCATCGCTTGTGTGGTAACGGGCGCTTTGTACAACGATCTGGCCAAGGCCGGTGCCGATCCACAGCTCGCCATGCAGTTGGCGGATCTCTTCGCATGGACCGTGGATTTCTACCGTATCCAGAAAGAGGATGTCTTCTCCGTGGCCTACTCAGAGCAGACCGTGGACGGGAAGCGCTACGGCACGCCGAAGATCCTTGGGGCGCGCTACATCAGCGGCTCACAGGTGAAGGATGCCTTCAAGTTCACACAGGGCGATAACCGCTACACCTATTTCGACGGGGCCGGTAACAGCCTGCGCAAGGCCTTCCTGAAGGCGCCTCTGAAGTACAGCCGCATCAGCAGTGGTTTCACCATGCGCCGCTTCCATCCGGTGCAACGGGTGATGAAGGCGCATTTGGGAACGGACTATGCCGCTCCCTACGGCACGCCGATCCTTGCCGTGGGCGACGGCATCGTGGAAAAGGCCGGTCGCACCGGTGGCAATGGTAACTACGTGAAGATCCGCCACAACGGCACCTACAGTACGCAATACCTGCACATGCGCAAGATCCTTGTGAAGCAAGGTGCCGCCGTGCAACAAGGACAGGTGATCGGAGAGGTGGGCAGTACGGGTCTGGCGACCGGGCCGCACGTGTGCTTCGCCGGAAGAACGGCGTGCAGGTGGACCACCGCAAGGAGGAGTTCGAACACCGAACCTTTGGACGAGGCCTGCCTGCGCGGTTCTCTTGAGGCCATCCGCGATTCATTGACGGATGGCTTCGGTGACCGCGGAGCACGTCGCACGCGGCCGGGTGGTCAACTTAAATGCCCCCTTCGTCGGCCAAGGCCAGGATCTCTTTGCAGGTTCGCACTTGCACGCCGCTCGCTGGTGTGCGCGCCGCATGCAGCAGTGCTGCGGCCAAGGTCCGGTAAGGCATCGGGCGCATCGGGGCGGAGACGCAGGCGCGATTAACTTCATCACGGCCAAGCTGAGCGCTCCGCGGGTCGGTTCTCGGTCCGTAGTCCATCCAGGATCGATGGTCGGAACAGGTGCAGTGCACCAAGGTCCATTTCGCGCAAGGCATTCTCCACCTCGCCCTTCACACGGTTGTAGAAGAACTTGCTCTGCGCATCCGCGCCATGTGCGCTCACGAGGCAGAATGTCGTAGCACCGCCGCTGGCCCATCGGCCTAGGGCGAGCACGAGTTCCTGGTCCACATGGATGAAGGCGGCCTTGTCACCGTTCACATTGCGCATCGTGGTACCCAGGCAGCAGATCACCGCATCCACCGCTTCCGGGCGCAGGCCTTTGATGAGGTCACCACCCACGGGTCCCCAGTGCTCCACCCGGGCGTTCGCGCCCGGCACCGGCCTTCGACCCCAGGTGATCACACGGCCGAAGCGGCCGTCGGCAGCGGCCAATTCCGTTACGGCGGTACCGACCAATCCGGTGGCACCGGCAATGAGGAGCGATCGCTGCATGGAGGAAAGGTAGTGCGCAATGTTGTTTATAACGTAAACATGTTTATGTTTGTACCGACCAACAACAATGACCATGGAAAAGGAGATCACACCGGACCAGAGCCTGAAGCTCATCGAGGACATGCTCCGGGTCGCGAAACAGAGCTTCCAACGCATGAGCTTCTACTTCCTTCTTTGGGGTGGGCTCTTGATGATCGCGACGCTCGTGGAGTACTTCATGGGTCGTGCCGGCCTGTCCAACGGATGGCTTGGCTGGCCCATCCTGGGAACGCTGGGTGGCATCATCGCTGGGGTCCACGGCGCCAAGGAAGGACGGGCCAAGGGCGTCAGCACCTTCACGGACCGTGTGTTCATGTGGCTTTGGACCGCCTTCACCATCACCCTGATCATCCTGATCGTGTCCATGGTCTCCACCGGCCAGCGCCCTGGACCGATCGTGAGCATCCTCACCGGCATGCCGACCTTCATCACCGGTGCCATCCTACGGTTCCGGCCGCTCCAGGTCGGTGGTGTGCTGTTCTGGGTGCTGGGTTTGTTGTCCTTGTTCATCTGGCCGGAACACGGCGCGTTGCTCTTCGGCGTCGCGTTGCTCTTCGGCTACATCATACCCGGAATACTGCTCAAGCGACAAGAGGATGGCCTTCGCACCGCTTGACCCGGTACTGCACAACCAGCTGCGCTTGGCCACCATGAGCTTGCTGGTCGGTGTGGAGTCGGGGGATTTCAATTTCCTGCTGGAGAACACCGGTGCCACACGAGGGAACCTGAGCGTGCAGCTTTCCAAACTGAAGGAGGCGGGGTACATCACGGTGAAGAAGTCCTTCAAGGACAACTATCCGAACACGGTGTGCCGGATCTCGCCCAAGGGGATCAAAGCATTCGAGGCGTACGTGAAAGCGATAACGGACTACTTGGGTAAGTAGGTCGGCACGACTTTTCATTCGTCGATGCCGGGGCCCGGTCCAACGGTGCGCCATTGCTTTTCCGTCGAGTTCCTGCCACTTTCCGGAACAAGCCGCGTACACCGTCGGGAACCCCCGCAAACGTGGCCACGCTCTATCACATCCTCAACACGCGCACCTTGGCCGTCATGGTCGGGGTGCTCGTGCTGTTCAGCGCCTGCAGGAAGGAGGAACTGAAGGTGGTGCCCAACAACCAGGCACCGGACTACGAGGGGGTACCGACCGTGGTCGTACAGAACTACGTGAACCGTTTGTTCATCGATCTCTTGGGTCGTGAACCGGTGGATGCCGAAATGGACGCCGAGGTAGCGGCCTTGGAAAGAGCGGGACTATCGAGCGCAGCACGCGTCGCCTTGGTGAACAAGTTGATGACCGGCACCGACTTCGTGGAAGGCGACTCCTCGTACAGGAACGCCTATCACCAACGCCTCTACGAGTCGTTCAAGGCCCGGTTCCTCGAAGGGGTCAGCGACGAGGTGATCGACGGCTTCATCGGAAATGCCGCCCAAGCCGCGTTGGCCGATTCCTTGAGCGGGAACGCTCAGGGTGCCAACGCCAGCAACAGTGAATTGCAAAAGCTCCTTCGCCTGAAGAATTCCCGGATCGAGTACCGCGAAGGGCTGATCAACGTGAACGAAGTGGTGAAGCGCATGATGTTCAACGAGGTCTATGACGAGATCAACATGAACACCTTCAACTTCATCAACGCGAGCTTCGACAACCTGCTGTTCCGCTATCCGACAAACGCTGAATTCGATGCAGGGTTCGCCATGGTGGAGCACAACGCCAGCGCCCTGCTCTTCGCACAAAGCGCACAGGACAAGGCCGGATACCTCGACATTCTTGTGGGTTCGGCGGAAGGTCACGAGGGTCTCGTTCGGCTGAGCTATCGCTCCTTCCTTGGACGCGAGCCCTCCTCTTACGAGACCTATCAACTCGTTACCACGTTCATGGCCGACCATGACCTGCAACGCATGCAACGCACCATTCTCACCAGCGACGAGTACGCTGGGATGGACAACAACTAAGCAAGAACAACCACCAATACCCCATCACCATGGAACCTAAGCACAGCACCCTCGTACAAGCCGCTTTGATCGCACTGGTCCTCACCATCATCGTTATCGGGCAGAACGCCACCGAGCGCGAGCCTGATGTAGCGCAGAAAGTGGAGACCGCACAAGTGCGATAAGCCAACGCCATGCGTTGCTGGAACATATCAGCCAAGCGAACGGCAGGAGCGATCCTGCTGTTCGGCGTGCTGTTGACCGGCTGCAAGAAGGACCTGGCCATCTACGAGCTCGACCCCGTCGGCATCGACCTGTATGATGGTGACAAGGATCGGGAGAAGTCCAACCAGGAGTATGCCGCGATCCTTCATGCCAACCTCTTCCAAACGGCGCTCTCCGCGAACGATCTGTACAAGATCGACCAGTGCATCCAGAGCATCGGCGACAAGCAGTTGGCCCGTGAGGTGATCATCAGCAACTTCATGAACAAGCCGGGTGTGATCATTCCGACCACGGAGGAAATGCTCGCCGATGTGGACGGCTTCGTCGTGGCGACCTACAATCGCTTCTTGGTGCGCAACCCGACCGAGGCGGAAAAGACCTGGTTCCGCAACACGATCGCAGCGGACCCGAACATCACACCGGAACTGATCTATTTCTCATTCGCACTGAGCGAGGAATACCTGTTCTACTGAAACCCGAGGACCATGGACCGCAGGAGATTCATCACACGAACGAGTGCTGCCGCAGCAGGGCTCTTTGCGGCACCCTACATCCTGCCGAGCGGTCGTTTGTTCGCGGCGTCGGGAGCCCAGCTCGCAGAGCATGTCGTGCTGGTGATGTTCGCCGGTGGGGTCCGCCAGCAGGAAAGTGTGTTGCAGCGCTACATCGCCGATGCGCAGGGAGAGACGCCGGAGGGCAACATCATGTACAACATGTTGAACGGCACACCGCCACCGGAGAAGATCGTCTATGGGACCGGCCTTGGTGGTATCGACCCGATCCAGCAGATCCTGCCGCAAACACTTGAGCAACAGGGCACCTTGTTCCGGGAGATGCGTGCCGTGAGCGCCGGACATTACGGCGGCCTCAATTCCCTTTTACAAGGCAACACGGCCGCCACCCAAGGCCTGCAACAGAAGCCCTTGTACCCGACGATCTTCGAATACCTGCGTCGGCACGGAGGCTTGCCCGCGACCAAGACCTGGTTCGTCGGGAACACCATCGGCAACAGCGTACCGTTGCTGAACCATAGCGACCACCCCAACTACGGTTCGCGTTACGGAGCGAATTTCTTTGCGCCCAACATCACCTTCGGCCCCGCCGGTGATCAATACCTCAGCGATGCGAAGGTCTATCACCCCGAAGATCAGCTCGCTCCGGTCTATGAGATGAAGGCCTTCCTTGACAACAGCTTCGATCGCTTGGGGTCGAGTCTGGACGGGATCGGTAACACGGCCGAGGAAAAGCAGGACATAAAGGCCTTCATGGCCGAAATGTTCAGCAGGACCCAGAACGGGACCATCGCGCACCCGCCGGTGCATGATAGCGGTGACCTCAGCACGGTGGGTTATGCCTGTGAGGTGATGAAGTGGTTCAAACCCGCGTTGACCGTGGTGAACATGAGCGGTGTGGACGGCTGCCATAGCAGCTTCACGGGATACCTCGCCGCGTTTCACCGCGCCGACCACGCTGTGGGGCACTTGTGGGATTTCATCCAGAACGAAGTGCCCGAGATGGCCGGCAACACGGTGATGATCGCCGTGCCGGAATGTGGGCGCAACGCCCAACCGAACGCGGTCCGCGACCAGAACGATTGGTACGCATTCGACCACAGTGACAGCAATGCGCATCGCGTGTTCGGCATGATGGCCGGTGCGAGCGTGCCTTCGGGACTGAGCATCGGTGGTGAAGGGAACCAGATCGGAATGGTGACCGATGTGGTGCCGACGATCGCTGAGGTACTCGGCGTGAAGAACGATGTCCTCAGCGCGGGCTTCTTGGAGCCGGGGACACAATCCATGTTCGATCGCATTTGACATGTGGAAGGCCTGGGCCATCATAGCATTGACCCTGCTCGTGTTCAGCGCGTGTCAGAAGGAGACGCCGAACCCCTTCGATGAACTCGAGCGACGCACCGCCGTACCGGACGTCGAGAACCTGCCTCCGGGGAATTTCGCGTGGATCCATCAACGGATCCTGCGTCCGAACTGCGCATTGAGCGGATGTCACGACGGCAGCTTCGAACCGGAATTCCGCAGCATCGGAAGTGCATATAATTCATTGGTGTTCCATCCGGTGATCGCGAACGACCCCGGAGAGAGCTTCACGTATCGCGTGGTGCCCGGGAACGTGCAAGCATCCTTCCTGCATCAGCGCTTGAACGTCTTCGTACCGAACACTTCGGGCGTCATGCCCTTGGAACTGGGGCCCGGCTCCGATTGGCCTGCCAACGAAGCCTCCTATCGGGCGGCGATCGATCAATGGATCGCTACTGGTGCCAAGGACATGTTCGGTGCGTTGCCCACGGAGGGGAACCTTCAGCCGCAGGTAACGGGCTTGCTCGCATTCCCTGCGGGGAATACCACAGCGCCATTCGTTCGCACGGATACCGAAGGTGTGGGACCGATCGAAGTGCCAGGCGGAACGGTGGACCTCTGGTTCGCTTTTGCCGATGACGGAACGGCCAGCAACGCCTTGACCTACAACAAGGTCAAGGTCGCTACGCAGACCGCCGCGTTCGAGACCGTGCCCGAATTGCCGTTGAGCGTGAACGCAACGATCTCCGGTCCCGACTTCAGCAACAGCACGACGAGTTTCACGCATCGGGCCCAACTCGATCTGGGAAACCATCCTGCCGGCACGACCTTGTTCGTCCGCGTATATGTGGACGACGGTTCACACGATGGGCCCACCGAGATCCCGACCGACGGCACCACCGCACCGATGTTGGACTACTTCACCCTACGCATCGACGGATGAAGAAGACGTACTTCATAGTGCTCGTGCTTGTTCTGGCTGCTTGCAAGAAGGAGGCGGCGGACATCATGCCCTTCGAACCGGCCATCGAGTTGGTTACGATCGGACCGGGGACCGTCGTGGAATTTGAACAGTCGGTCACACTTCGGTTCTCGTACAAGGACGGCAATGGGGACCTGGGTCGCAGCGACCCCGATGACCATTCGCTCTGGATCAAGGACAGTCGATTGAACACCGCTGATGGCTACCACATCCGCCCGCTTGCGCCACCCGATACGGAGGTGCCCATCCAAGGGGAATTGACCGTTCAGCTCAGTCCTTTGTTCCTCTTGGGGAACGGCGCACAGGAAGTGATGACCTACTCCTTCTACATCGTGGATCGCGCTGGGAACCGCAGCAACGAGATCACGAGCTCGCCGATCACCATCCATGCTGGCGACACGATCTGATCGATGACCGATGCGGTTCTCACGGCACATCCTGACCCTCGCTTCCGTCGCAATGATGGCGGATGTGAGTGCCCAAGTGCTTCCGGAGTTCAACATGAGCGATACGGTGGTGACCGTGTGCAAGGGGATCCTGCTCGATAGCGAGGAAGGCCCGGGCGGCAACATATACGGGAACAACGAGGACCTGACCTTCACGATCGACGCGGGCAGCCAGATCACCTTGATGTTCACGCCCACCTTCTGCTTGGAGCAGGGATACGACTTTCTCACGTTCCACAATGGTCCAACGATCAACTCACCGCAGATCGGTCCCGCCTACTCCGGCACCACCGCACCGCCACCGATCGTAGCGACCAGTGGTGTGTTGACGATCCACTTCGTGAGCGATGCCACGGTGGCCTACTGCGGATTCGAGGCGCAATGGACCAGTATCGTTGACCCCCCCATACCGCCGGTGATGACGATACCTGTTGCGCCGGCGTGCAACAGCGGGAATATTGATGTGCGCTTCAGCTTCGCGATACCATGCGACTCCATCACACCAAGTGCGTTCAGCATTTCCGGTGAAGGTGCGCCGACGGTGACCAATGCAACCGCCCTTGGCTGTAGCGGTGGAATGACGGCCGCCATGCGCCTTACCGTGGACCCCGCGTTCGACCGTAATTGTCCATATACCATCTCCTTCCGCATCGGGATCTACGACCGTTGTGATTCACTTTGGTTCTTCACGTTGACATCGAACACACAGGTCAATTCCTGTCCGATCGATGTGGCGATCCTGGCATCCCAGGATACCATATGCGCGGGCTCGTGCGCAACGCTCTTCGCTGATGTGAACGGCTGTTTGAGCTACACTTACGCGTGGGACAACGGTTTGGGTCCTGTGCAAGGTCCGCAGTCGGTGTGCCCAACGGTCACGACCACCTATGCTGTTACCGTTACGGAGAACGGCACGGGGGCCCAAGCGACGGATCAGATAACGATCCATGTGCTCGACCCGCAAGCGATCGGAGCACCTACGACGGTGTGTCAATCGCTCGATGCCTTCGACCTGGTTGGATCACCGCCCGGCGGGTGGTGGAGCGGTGCGGGCATCCTGGATAGCCTCGCTGGCACCTTCGATCCGGACACCGCAGGACCAGGTGCCCATGTGCTGACCTACGGCATTCCCGGTGGCTGCGAAGCGGCGATCACCCTGTTCGTTGATAGTATGGATGCCGGTCTGGATGAAGCGGCATGCCCAGGCACCGATCCGTTCCTCATTGTGGACAACAGCCCGCAGGGTGGTGTTTGGAGCGGACCGTTCATACAGCCGAACGGTCTTTTCGATCCGAGTACCGTAGGCTCCTACGTGGTGACCTATACGGCGGGGAATTGCTCCGATACGAAGACGATCAATGTCGATAACATCACGGGACAGACCCAGCTCGATACGGTCTGCCAGAGCACCTACCCCTTCGATATACCGGTGCAACCCTGGGGTGGCCGTTGGTATGGCGCGGGCATTGTGGATTCCTTGCGCGGCACCTTCGATCCCGATGAAGCGGAAGGGGGCACGCACATCCTCACCTATGCCTTGCATGGCTGCGATGAGCAGTTCACCATCCATGTGAAACCGGTGGATATCGGTGGAAGTCGAAGTGCCTGCCCGTCCCAACCGGCGCCATTCACCTTGGACCCCGCCGCGATCCCCCCTGGTGGGCTCTGGACCGGTAACGGGATCGTGGATGGAAGCGTTGGGACCTACGATCCCGTACAAGCCGGTGACGGCTGGGACGAGATCCTCTATTTCGCGACGAACGGCTGCGTGGATACCATCGGGATCCTGGTGGGCTATACCTCGCTGGATGTGGACACGCTGTTCTTCTGCAGCGATTCCGATCGCTTGATCCTCGATCGCGGGACCACTGGGCGCACTCCCTGGGACGGGGAATGGTCCGGAACGGGAATCACGCAGAACAGCGATGGTGATCGGTTCTTCGATCCCTCGGTGGCCGGTGTCGGTGTGCACGTCCTGCACTACGACGCGAACACCTGCGGCGACTCACTGCTGGCGATCGTTCATCCGGTGGCACTCGCAGTGCAGGACATGACGGTATGCAGCATCGCGGACCCGTTCCAATTGGCGAACGTGCCGCCCGGCGCTTCGTTCACCGGTGCGGGCGTGAGCGACGATGGACTCTTCGATCCTGCTTCCGCGGGTGATGGAACGCACACCATCCACTACGATGCACCGGCCGGTTGCACGGATTCCGTGACCATCGAGGTGCTGCCCTTCCTGCAAGCATCGCTCGGTGGTGTGCAACCCACCTATTGCTCGAACAACGTGGATGTCAGCGTCTCCTTCTCGCCTCCGGGCGGTGTGTTCAGCGGGCTTCCCGGCGCGACCTTCAATCCGGCGACCTTGCCAGACGGCGAATACACCTTGATCTATACCTACGGGGAGAGCGGCTGCCAAAGCAGTGATACGCTGGTGTTCGAGGACCACCCGGCGCTAACCACGGAACTCGTGGTGAACAACAACCCGATCTGCGCCGACGGTGGTGCCTACATCCAAGTGACCACAAGCGGTGGAGATCCGGATGCCGGGGTGCAGTACCAATGGGACAACGGCCTGTTCCCTGTCGCTTCGCAAAGCGTGACACCGAGCAGCACCACGACCTACCACGTGCTGACCTCGGACGGATGCAGCGACCCGGTCCTCGACAGCATCACCATCGTGGTCCATCCACCCTTCGAACCGGTCTTCAGTTTCTCCGCCATGCAGTGCTATGGCGAGCCCGGTTACGTCGCTGGTTCGGTGAATGGTGCCGGTGCGTACACCTTCCACTGGGAGGTCGGGTCCACCGAGCTGGTGGCGGACAGCATCGAGATCCCCGCGGGCGGCCTGGCCTTCGTGACCGTGACCAACACCGGGACCGGATGCACGGCCGATAGCCTCGTGCGCGTGCCGAGCTGGCCACCGATCACCGCGCTGTTCAGCAGCAACCCCAACGAGCCGTGCGTGGACTTCGATCAGCGCGACGTCACTTTCATCGACCTGAGCAACAATGCCGTGGGCGGGTACTGGGTGCTCAACACCGATACGGTCCCGTACAGCTACGGTACAAACCCCAACTACGATCACGGGGAAGCGGGCTACTACACCACACAGCTCGTGGTCTGGAACGAAGGCAATTGCACGGATTCCATGTCGCTGGACATGTGCATTCGAGGGAGTGATGCCGTGTTCATCCCGGATGTCTTCAGCCCGAACGGCGATGGCAACAACGATGTGTTGTACGTCCGTGGACCCACTGTGATCGATCTCGAATTCGCCGTGTACGATCGATGGGGAAGTCAGCTCTTCACCACGAGAAGCGTGGATCAAGGCTGGGACGGGACCGTGCAAGGAGAACTCGGTGCGAGTGGCGTGTACCTCTACACCCTGATCGCGCGGACGGATGAAGGGGAGCGCATCGAACGGACAGGCAACATCACCCTTGTTCGATGATCGGGGCCGACAACATAGCGCTGCGTGCAATTCTGGCGAGCTTGGTCTTGGCCCTCGTGGGAACGGCCGGTGCCCAGGACGTCCATTTCGGGCAGTTCTACAACGCACCGTTGGTGATCAATCCAGCGAGCGCCGGCGATATCGAAGGGGATCAGCGGTTCGCATTGATCCACCGCGAACAATGGCGCAGCGTCGGCAGTCCGTTCCGCACGGATGCCTTCAGCTACGATCTTCCACTGTTCCGCGGAAAGATGAACGGGCGGTACCTCGGTGTCGGGATCAATGCGTACAGCGACAAGGCGGGATCCACGCGTTTCGGTGATACGCAGGCGAACCTGAGCCTGTCCTATGCGATCCGCTCCGGCGCAGAGAGTCTGCTCGCATTCGGACTACAAGGCGGCTACGGAAATCGCAGTGCGGTGCTCGATGGGATGCGTTGGGACAGCCAATTCAACGGCGCTGGCTACAACCCGGATCTGCCGACGAACGAGTCGATCGCGAACAGCAGCAGCTCCTTCGTGGACTTCGGTGCCGGTGTGTTGGGCAAAGGCGAATGGAAGAACGGCATGCGCTGGAAGGCCGGTCTCTCCGCGTTCCACCTGAACCAAGCGCGCGTATCGCTATTCAACTCCAACGCCGATCGCTTGCTGCGCCGTTTCGTGGCACATGGTGAACTGCGGATCGATGGCGAGAAGTGGATCTGGTTGCCGAAGTTCTTCGTGGCCCAGCAAGGCGCCAGCCGGGAGATCAACGTGGGAGGCTTGATGCACCGCCGGATCGGTATGGACAGCCGCTATACGACGGACAAGAACTCCTCGGCCTTCTATTTCGGATGCTTCTACCGCGTGGGCGATGCGGTGGTGCCTACTATACAATTGGAGTACAAACGGAAGTTGATGGCGGGCATCAGCTACGATGTGAACATCAGCAAGCTGCGCGCACAGACCGCTTACCGCGGCGGCATGGAGGTGAGCCTCCAATGGATCGGCATGTTCGAGGACAAACGGATGCGCTTGCCGAACAAGGGAGTGCGTTGATCTACTGTCGCTTCACAAAGCGATAGCCTCCCTTTTCCGCACCCCAGACCTGTTCGCCTTCGTCGTTGTAGCCGCGGTCCCAACTCACCATCAGGCCAGGTGTGATCCTGACTTCGCTCGTGGCGTAGGTGGCTTTGCCCCAAGCATTGGAGCACTTGCGTCCATCGGTGCTTCCCACGTAGGTCTTCCCGCGCTTGTGCAGCGTAATGGTGCAGCCGTCGAGCACTTCCACGGAGTCCATCCGCAGCTGTTCCAGTAGGAGAGGGTCCTTGTACGCGCCGAACAAGGCCTCACCACCCTTGATCGTCAGGATGTCGCTGGTGTACGTGCTGTCGTTCACCTCCTGTACGTGATAGACGCGCTGTCGGTAGGGCTTCTCTTTGCTTGTAGCGGCGGCCTGCTCCACATAGAACCACGCCCCATCCTTGCGCTTGGGCCAGATGCGCACCATCTCCAGTTCGATGTTGAAGTAGCTGCTGTCCTCGTTCGCCTGTGCTGCGCTCGTGTACGAACCGGCCATGGTGCTGGCGAGTTCTTCCAAGGCGCGGGTGCGTTGGGCGAGGAGGAGTTCCGGTGTCATGGCCAAGAACAGGATCAAAGGACGGATCATGGCGAGTGCAATGCGTTCTTGGATCTACCGAAGGATCATTTCAACGAACGATCAGGTCCAGTTCTGTTGTAGTGGTGGTATAGCCTTTCACAGCTCCGATATCGAAGTCGATCTTTTCAATAATGCGCGAAACCCATCCCGACTGCAAGTTGTAATGGAAGGTACGCGTCTCGCGCATCGAGATCTGTTCTACGTCAATATTCGAGGCCAACCCTTGCTTTGAGAAGACCTTAACGAAGTCGGCAGGGTCGTAGATATAATCGACCTGCCCCACGATCGCTTCGTGTGTTGCTTGGACCGTCTTCAATTCTAACCAGCCATGAATGGGTTCAGGATTGTCCATAAGTGGAGCTTGTACATCACTGAACATCATTTCTTCCCGGTACGTCCCGGAGGTAGGGAATACCATCAAGTAGCCCATGAAGAGGACATTCATTTGATTCACGGCCACTTGGATGAAATCGCTCATGCGGGTATCGATGAGCGAATCCACACGGTGTTTGTCAAATCCGATCCTGTCGCCATCGGGAAGAAGCTTCTCCATCATTGTGTATGTCGCATTTTCGAAGGCTAACCGCAGCTTCTGAGGCTCGTACACATCAAGTACTTCGCCTTCCAAGGAAACGAGGTACTGCACCGGAATATCGGCATAGACGGAAGCGATCGAATTGATCGTCCGCATGACGGAATCCACCATGAGTTTGACAGAGTCACCTTCTATTCCCAGGTCCAGATCAACGGAAACGGGTTCTTGTTGCTCACAGCTGAACTTGATGATGTAGCCAGTACTGCTCTTTTCCATGACCTTCAAGGTCCCATTTGCTCGCGTAGTGGAGTTGATCGGCAGGGTATCGCCAACGGTCATGCGCACAACGGCCGTTGAGGTGAATTCAACGCTCTGGCCTTTGCGCCATTTGGGAGGCATCTCATGGAGCTCTGGGTCGGTTTGACCGACAGTGACGAACGGCAGGATAACTAGAAGGAGTAGTGAGATGCGCATCATAGGCGTTGGTCTGAATGTGATACTTACTCCTCCATCTCCACCCAATCCCCGTGCTGGCGGATCAGCTCGATCAGCTCATCCACTGCCTTTGCGCTGGGCACGTTGCGCTTCACCACTTCCTTTTCCTTGTAAAGGGTGATCACACCCGGGCCGGTGCCCACATAGCCGTAGTCGGCATCGGCCATTTCGCCGGGACCGTTCACGATGCAGCCCATGATGCCGATCTTGATGCCCTTCAAATGGCTGGTGCGCGCGCGGATCTTCGCCGTGGTCTCCTGTAGGTCGAAGAGCGTGCGACCACAGCTCGGGCAGCTGATGTATTCGGTCTTGCTGGTGCGCGTGCGAGTGGCTTGCAGGATCCCGAAGGCCGCACGGCACACGAGGTCTTCGCGTCCGCCGTCCTTGTCGGCCAGGAAGATGCCATCGCCGAAACCGTCCAGGAACAAGGGCCCCATGTCGGTGCTGCTGTGCAGGACCAGGTCATCCTTGCTGATGTTGCCGTAAGCGCGACCGATGATCACCGGTGCTTCGCAGCCCTGCTCCAGAAGTTCGAGGAAGAGCCTTCGCTGCTCAGCCATACCATGTGCGTTGTCGGTGTCGATGAGCAGCACCGCCGTCGGGTCGGACTTCACCTGTGCAATGAACGCACGGTCGAGATCGCTCAATGTGGCGTGCACCAGATTGAATTGCGGATGCTTCTCTGCACCAGCGATGTACTTCGCTTTTTGAAGAAGCGGGTAGTGCCTGTCTTTGCTTGTGTTCAGCAGCCAGGTCGCATGGTCCTGCACAACACCGAGTGTTCCCGGGATCTCGAAGTCGATCGTGTTCTTTCCGATGTATGCATAGTCGCAGGCCTGATCGCCGATGTTCCATTTGTCCAAGGGAACGCTGTAGCGATAGCCCCAAGCGAACAAGGTGGCCGGTGTGATCTTGTCCTTCGCGCTGAGGTCCGCCATCACCACAGGAACGTGACGTGCGCCCATGTTCAGCACCTCGTGCGTGTGCCGACGGACATGCGTGAACGGATCCAGCGGCATGTGCGTCACCGCAGGGATCGGGGCATGACCGGAACGCTTCGCATAGCGATCGACCAAGGCCCGCGCCACGGGGATCTCGAATTCGGGTTCCTCGGTGAGGCTTACGCGGACGGTATCGCCCAAGCCATCTTCCAACAAGGCCCCGATGCCCGCCGCGCTCTTCACGCGACCGTCCTCGCCATCGCCGGCCTCGGTGACGCCCAGGTGCAAGGGGTAGTCCCAGCCCTCGGCCATCATGCGGTGCACGAGCAAGCGGAAGGCCTGCACCATCACCTGCACGTTGCTGGCCTTCATGCTCAGCACCAGCTCGTGGTAGTTCTCGTCGCGACAGATCCGCAGGAACTCGAAGGCGCTTTCCACCATGCCCTCCGGCGTGTCGCCGTAGCGGTTCAGGATGCGATCGCTCAGGCTGCCGTGGTTGGTGCCGATGCGCATGGCCGTGCCGTGCTCCTTGCAGATCTTCACCAAAGGCGTAAAGCGTTCGCGGATGCGTTCCAGTTCCGCCTGGTACTGATCGTCCGAGTATTCCCGGACATCGAACTTCTTCTTGTCGGCGTAGTTGCCGGGGTTCACGCGCACCTTCTCCACGATGCGCGCGGCGATCTCCGCGGCGTTCGGGGTGAAGTGGATGTCGGCCACCAACGGCGTGTTGTATCCGGCGGCCACCAACTGCTTCTTGATCACGGCGAGGTTCTCCGCTTCCTTCTTGCTCGGCGCGGTGATGCGCACCAGCTCACAGCCCGCTTCGATCATCCGGATGCTCTGGGCCACGGTCGCTGCGGTATCCATCGTATCCGTGGTGGTCATGCTCTGCACCCGGATCGGGTTGTCGCCACCGATCCCGATGTCGCCGATGCGCACGGCACGGGTCTTCCAACGCTCGTAACGCGTCAGGCTGGGGCAGTAGGCCAATGGGGCGATGGTCGTGGACATCAGGCTGCGAAGATACCGGGGAACAATTCCAGCACGTGCTTGGTTCAGCCCTTCAGGCGCGTGCGACCATCGCGCGGCGAGACACGATCATCGAAGGACCAACCGGCATTCTCCACCACGGCCTTCAGGATCTGCAGCATCTCGTTGCGCTGCGCGGCTGCCGCTTTGTACAAGCCACTGGTGGCCACCTTGCCACGGATCAGCTCCTTCGCTTGGGCATTGATGCGCGTGTGGTCCGCTGCGGTGAACGAAGTGAACGTGCCTTCCTCGAGATCGTAGTAGTCCACATCGTGTTCCAGTGATAGCAGGGAAGGCTTGTCCATGCCCAGCAAACGGACGGTCCGCGAAGCCTCGTCGAATTCCAGCTTCATGCCTTCGAGGTCGTAGCCCACGCTGGCCCGGCCCTTCACGCGCAGGATGGCCTTCTTCTGGAAGGGGGAATAGTGCTTCATCCAGTCGAAGGTGGCATCGGAGTTCCGGTAGGTGTAGAGCTCCGTGAAATCCCCTTCCACCGTCACCAGCTTCAACACCGGACGAACGCGTTCCAGCAGCACGGTAGCGCTTACCTCCTCAGTGCTTGCTTCCGGCTCGTACACCGCCCGGGTGATGAAGAACACCAACAAGCCCACGGCCACCAACACCACCAGTCCCTTGATCTTGTTCATGGTACGAAGATCGGGTTTGAGATGCCCTCTACCCGTGTGACAATGGATCCGGTTCCACCACCTGGCTGCGGCTGAGGCGCTTCTGGTACCAGCTGTTCAGCACCAAGCAGGCAAGGATGAGGGCGATGCCGAGGTAGGATCCCGTGCGCAGCTTCTCCTCGGAGCCCCAGATCAGCAAGGCGATCAGGATGGTGTACACCGGTTCGAGGTTCACGGTGAGCACCACGGTGAAGGGCGAGAGCTGGCGCATGACGGCGATGCCGGCCACGAAGGCGAAGCTGGTGCAGATGAGGCCGAGGATCAAGTGGTACACGATGTCGCTGGAAGGGAGTTCCCACAGCGGCGGGGGCAGGTCACCGCGGATCAGGAGGAAGATTCCGAGCACGATCACCGCACCCACCATTTCATAGAAGCCGATGCGCAGGGCACTGTCGCGCTTCACCAACACGCCGTTCACGATGTTGAACCAGGCGCTGAGCAACGCGCTCAAGGTGGCGACGAGGATGCCTTCGCGATAGCCGCTCTCCAGGCCGAAGATCAGCACCAGGGCCGCCACCACGATCACGCCGAGCACCACTTCGTACATGCGCAGTTTGCGTTTGAACCAGAAGGGTTCCAGCAAGGCGGTGAAGACGGTGCTGGTGCTGAGGCAGGCCGCTGCGATGGAGGCCGTGCTGATCTTGATCGCGAGGAAGAAGGTGAGCCAATGGCCCGTGATCAGCAGGCTGGTGAGCAGGTAGTGCTTCAGGTCCGGCGTGAAGGGCGAAAGGCTTCTGCGTCGCCAAAGCGCGATCACCGCCAGGCCGGCCGCTGCGATGGCCGTGCGCGTGTACACCAAGTGCACCGGACCTTGCTCGATGAGCTTGCCGAGGATGCCCGTGAAGCCCCAGATGAAGACCGTGAGGTGCAGAAGCAATACGGCGTTGCGGCGGGCATGCATGGGAAGTGCCGCAAGGTAAGCGGGCCGGTGCCTAGCGGATCGCCGAGAGCTTCTCCTGCAGCGACTTCACCAGGGTCTCCTGCTGGGCGATGCTGGTGCTCAACTTGGCCTGGTCCTCCACGTTCTTCTTGATCGCGTAGGACAGCTCCTCGCTCTTGCGCTTCGTGTTGCGCTCGTCGTCGAAGGCCTTGCGCTCGTTGTCCTCGGCTTTCTTTCGGTCGCGGATCAAGCGCTCCAGGTCCTTGGTCCCGCTCTCGCTGGGGGTGGCGGCCAACTCGTTCTCCAACGAAGCGATCTGCACCTTCAGGTCCTCGGCCTCGGCCTTGTACTTGATCTGGTCCTCTGCGGCTTCGGCCACGCGTTGCTCGCCCTTCACGATGCTGGCCTCGGCACGTTCCTTCTCGCGTTGCAGGCCGTCCAGTTGGTTCTGGAGGTCGCGCAAGCCCTTTTCCGCGGTGGTCAATTCCTGCTGCGCCAACTGCCGACGTAGGTCATTGGAGCGCTGCTGCACGAAGGATTTGGCCGCCTCGAAGACCCGTTCGTCGCTGCTGGGTCCTACGTAGCCCGCTGTGGTCAGGATCGCCACGTGGGCGGTCAGCATCGGGCTGCCTTTGCGCTGCTCGGCCTTCACCAGAATGCGCACGGTGTCCGGCGATACCTGCGGCACCAGCACCGCGCTGCCCACCACTTCCTTCTTCGTGCTCACCCCGGCGCTGATCTTCTTCAATTCGTCCTTCCAGTAGCTCTCCACGTACTTCGTGTCGGTGCCTTCCAAGAGGAAGCTCAGGGTGGGGTGCACGCCGTCGCTGAAGGCGTAGGACGATACCTGCACTTCGGTCTGTGCCACCGCCGCAGTGGCCGTCAAGGTGAGGGCGAGCAAGAGGGTCGTGTGTCGCATCATGGTCCGTTCGTGTTACAAGTGACGTGCCGAAGCGCGCGTGCTCACTCCTCGTGGTCCACCTTGGACACCCCGCCGCTCACCACGAACTTCATGGCATCGGCAGCGCGTGCATCCAACGCGGTAACGTTCTTAGCGGGCACCACGATCAGGTTGCCGCTCCACGCAAAGGCATGCGGAAGGTACACCGCCACCTTTTCCGGGCCCACGCCCAGGTGCGTCAGGTCCTCCTGCGTCAGGAAGCCCACGCGCTCCACATCCAAGCCGTTGCCGAGCTTCACCAGCACGGGCCGATCGAACTTCTTCTTGTTGCCCACGAGCGCCTCCATCAGGTCCTTCAAGGCCCCGTACATGGTCTTCAGGAAGGGGATGCGCTGCAGCAGGTCCTCGCCGAGATCGGCCAAGGGCTGGTACAGGAAGGTGCTGCCGAACCAGCCGACCACCGTGATGATAAGCAGGAGGGTGAGGATGCCGAGACCCGGAATGTCCAGCTTGATCAGGCCATCCAGGAATGCCAGCGAGGTCCAGACCGCCCACAGGATGATGGTGATCGGCACCAGCAGCAGCAGGCCCCGGAAGAAGTAGCCCAGGACCAGTTTCCAGATGCGCCCAGCGTTCATGGCGCGAAGGTAGCGTCTCGAGCAAGCGACAGGACCACAGAACAATGATCACAAGCCCTCCCGCACCTTCTTCGGCAATGAATCCCTTACCAGTTCGTAGCTGTGGTCGGCGAGTTCGAGCAGCAGTTTGCCCGGCACGCTATCGTCGGTGAGCACCGTGTTCCAGTGCTGCTTGTTCATGTGGTAGCCGGGGGTTATGCCCGGGTATTGCTCGCGCAGCTCCACGGCACGTTCCGGGTCGCATTTCAGGTTCACGCTCACGAAGGTGTCCACGTCCATCAGGGCGAACATCTTTCCGGCCACGCGGAACACCAGCACGTCGGGGCCGAAGGGCAGGTCCTCGCTGAAACCAGGCTTCTTCAGGCAATGTGCACGGAACTGCTCCAGCGTCATGGCAATGGTGCATACAGCACCGGCCTGCTCGGCGCGGCGTCGTTCATGAAATGCACCACTTGCAATTCCAGCAGGTAGTCGCCGTCGCGCACTTCGGCCGGCACGTGCAACAGCTCGGTGATCGTGCGCTCCAGGTCCACGGTGTTCGGGAAGTCCCAAAAGGCGTGGTGCGCGGCCAGGACGCCGCCGTCCTCTTCGCGGTCCACGCTCGGCAGATCGAGCAGCAGGTGCTTCACACCGATGCTGCGCAACCAGGCGCAGGCCGTGCTTTGCAGGTAGGGCGGGTTTGTATCGGTCCAGTCGCGTGGCTCGGCATCGCTCTGTGGCAAGGTGCGCAGCACCAAGGCCTCAGGCGGACGCTCGTTCACCGCGTTACGCAGTTGCTCCAGGGTGATCACCTGATCGGTGCGGTGGTCGGGCGCGCGGCGCTCTTCGGGCATCAGGCTGATGAGCTGTGCCGTGAAGAAGTAGCGTTTCAGTTGATCGCCCACAGGATACACTTCGGGACTGATGTGGCCCACGTTCTCGGTGTGCGTGCCATGGCCGTGCGGGTTGAAGGTGATCGTGCGGAAGTTCACCGGGGCCCCTTCGGACACGGCATAGAGGGTAGCGCCATTGCGCACGGGCTCCATCCGCACCGGCTCCACGGACCAGGCGCGCACCTGACCCTCACCCGCCACCAAGGGCATCGACAGGTCGATGGGCTTGGAGAGGTCCACACGCAGGGTGCGGCCGTGATGGGAGATCTCAGCGATCATCTTCGGATACGAACAGGTCGGACGCGATGCGATCGGCGAAGTGCCGACCCGCCTTGCTCAAAACTAAGCGGCCATCGCCCACGAGCAAATGCCCCTTCGACACATGGCCTTGAACGGCCGACGAGTTGATCCGCAGCACATCGCGTTCCAGGCCCGCGAGTTCCACGCCCCACATGGTGCGCAGGCCGGTCATCAGGCGCTCGTTGGTGCGCT
This sequence comes from Flavobacteriales bacterium, assembly GCA_041391825.1. Taxonomy (GTDB): domain Bacteria; phylum Bacteroidota; class Bacteroidia; order Flavobacteriales_F; family PHOS-HE28; genus PHOS-HE28. Next base: position 50,376 of record JAWKNF010000012.1, read on the forward strand.
GCGCGGGGGTAAGGGTCTCGCTCTCCCAATACGTGCCACCGGCTTCCACCTCCTTCGCATACGCGGCGTTGCTGCTCACGTTCCAGCGCCGCGTGCCACCGATGAAGGAATGCGCCGAAGGGCCGATGCCGAGGTAGGGCACGCCGTTCCAGTAGCTGGTGTTGTGCCGCGAGAAGTGCCCCGGCCTACCGAAGTTGCTGATCTCGTAATGGTCCAGCCCGGCCTGTTCCATGCGCTCCATCAGGCGGTCGAACTGGGCGCTCTGGTCGGCGTCCTCGGCTTCCTTCACCAGGCCTTTCTTCACCTGCTGCGCGAGCGCGGTGCGCGGCTCTACGGTAAGGCAGTAGGCCGAGAGGTGCGGCATGCCGTGGTCCAATGCGATGGCGAGTTGTTCGTCCCACTCGGCCAAGCTCATTCCCGGCAGCCCGTATATCAGGTCGATGGTCCATGATGCGAAGCCGGCCTTCGCGATCAGCGCGATGCTGCGCAGGGCCTCCGCGGCACTGTGCGCGCGTCCCATCCACTGCAGCCGCTCCTCGCGGAAGCTTTGCGTGCCGAGACTGATGCGCGTGATACCGATGGCACGCCACGCTTCCAAGCGCTCTTGCGTGATGTCGTCCGGGTTGGCCTCGAGGGTGATCTCGGCGCTGCGATCAACGCGGAAGAGATCCTGTGCTTGTTGAATGAAAGTCCCGATGCGCGATGGTTCCAAGAGGCTGGGCGTGCCTCCGCCGAAGTAGATCGTCGATATGCTCGCATCACCCAGTTCCTTGCTGCGCCGGATCAGCTCCAGTTCCATAGCGCCAAGGACCGTGGCTTGGTGCGCTTGGTTGGTACTGAAATGGAAGTCGCAGTACGTGCACGCCTTGCGGCAGAAGGGGATGTGGAGGTAGAGGCCAGCCATCACACGGCGGGTCCTTCGGTGACGAGCGAGTTGCTCAAAGCCCCCGCCTGCAGCGTGATCCGGAAGGTCGTTCCTTTCCCCGGTGCGCTTTTCTTCACCATGATGTGCCCGCCATGGTACTGCTCGATGATGCGCTTGCTCAAGCTCAGGCCCAAGCCCCAGCCGCGCTTCTTGGTGGTGAAGCCGGGTTGGAACACGGTGCGTTGTTGTGCAACGGGTATGCCCTTGCCCGTGTCGGTGACATCGATATGCACGTGCGAGCCGTCGCGTTCCAACTCGATGGTGATGGAGCCTTGGCCTTCCATGGCATCCACGGCGTTGCGGATCAGGTTCTCGATCACCCAGCTGAAGAGGGCGCGGTTCAGCGGGACCAGCATCTCCGGGTCCGCTGGTAGCACCACCTCGATCTGCGCTTTCGAAGGCAGGCGCGGACGCAGGTACAGCACGGTGGCGCGCAAGGTGTGGTAGAGCTTTTCCGGCGTGAGGTCCGGTGCCGATCCGATCTTCGAGAAGCGCTCGGTGATCACCTCCAAGCGGTCCACGTCCTTGCGCATCTCGTTCAAGGCCTCAGGGTCCACGTTCTTGGCCTTCAGCAATTCCATCCAGGCCATCAGCGAGCTCAGCGGTGTGCCCAGCTGGTGTGCGGTCTCCTTCGCCATGCCCACCCACACCTGGTTCTGCTCCGCGTTGCGGAAGATGCTGAAGAGCGCATAGGCCACGATGAGGAAGAGCGCGAGGATCCCCATTTGCACGTAAGGGAAATAGCGCAGCTGGGTGATCACGAGCGACTCCTCGTAGAAGATGTAGTTGCGCCCCTTGCCGGGCAGGTCGATCGCGATGGGCGCGTTGGCTTGGGCCATGGCCTGGATCCGGGCTTTCAAGGCGGACCCGCTCGCGAGCACCTCGGGCTCGATGTGCCCGCTCTCGATCACTTGCGTTTGGGTGCTGTCGGTATAGATCACCGGCACGGCGGCGGTGCTCATCACCGTTTCCGAGATGAACGAACGGATGATGCCGTCCATCACCTCCTGCAACTCGCTCACCACTTTGCTGTCCTTGTAGTACAAGCGTTGTTGTTCCACGCCCGGTATGGCGATCTCGATCGGCGTGTGCAGTGCGGCCATGGCGGCCACCTCCTGTGCCATGCGCGTGCTGTCCTGCGCGAGCTCCTCGTTCACATTGCGGTGGAAGCGTACGGCCCCGTTGGTATCGGTGATGATCACCGGCACGGTGGTGTTGTCGCTCACCACGCGCAGGTAGAAACTGAAGTCGGTCTCATCGCTGCGCCCCAGCCGCTGCATGGCTTCCGCGAGCAGCTGCACCTTCTTGCGTTCCTCGTCGCGTAAGCGGTCGAAGAGCTTCTCGGTGTAGTTCACCAGCTCGGCGCGGTTCTGCACGGCCTGTGCCCACAGCTCCACCTTCTTGCGCTCCTCGGCGCGCACGCGGTCCACGATGCGGTTGCTGTACCAGAGCGAGGCGCCCACGATCAGCATGGCCACCACGGCCAGCACCAATTTCCATCGTTGTTTGCGCGAGTACAGGTCCATCGGGAGGCGTGAAGTTCGGGGATCGCCGCGTTGCGGGCGGTGTTGTGCTTACTGCACCACCTCGAAGGCGGGCGGTGGTTTCTCCTCCTTGCCAGGATCGAGCAGTCGGCCCAGGCCTTTGCGCGGCTTCTTCCCGCCTTGCGCACCGGCGGTCTGCGCGCTGTCCGTGCGCTCCCATTCCACCTCGAAGCGTGGCGCCGCGGGGTCGGTCCTCTTCGGGTCCAGCACGGGCTCGTTGCCCTTGCCTTTGAAGATCCCGAACTCCTCGCGAAGGATGTTGCGCAGTTCCTCCTTCTCGCTCTTCAGCTGCTGCTTGCGTTTCGCGGCGGCCATGGCGCCATCGTTGCCGAACTGCGGGTCGCTGGCGGTGCCGTACATGTGCAGGTACACACGCATGCCCGTGCCATCGTCCACCACCGGACCGAACTCGTCGTTGCTCGCGGCCTTGCGGAACAGGTCGCTCAGGCGGAAGTTCAAGTGGTGGTCGATGCGATCGTCGAACCAATGCGTGCCGCTCAGCTCCAGGTCCATCACCGAGCTCTTCACCAACATGTTCGGGATGTGTACCGCGCCGTCACGGATCTCGATCTGGTTCTCCAAGTGATCGAAGCGGATGTCGGCGAGTTCCTTGCGCAGTTGCGGCACGTCCACGAAGGGTGCCACCAACTTGTTCTTCTGCAGGTGGTCCGCCACTTGTAGCATGGGCGCGTGGCCTTTGATCGCGCCCTTGTCCACGCTGATATCGATCACGCATACCAGGCGTTGCATGTCCAGTTGCATGGTGCGCGACAGCGGTGCGTTGAAGGCCACCTGTGCATTGCTTCGGCCGCTCAGGTGCTGGTGCCCGATGAAGGTTTGCCCGAAGTCCTGGAACTCGCGGAAGAGCTGCTTCAGCTCGATGTTCGTCATGGTGGCGTTGATCGCCAAGGGGTAGGGGCGGCTGCGGTCGCGACCGTCCAGTTCCAGTCCACCGCTCACGGTGCCGCTGGCCGTGCTGAAGCTCATGGGTACCACACGCAACACACGGTCGTGCAGCTGGATCCGGCCTTTGATCGCGGTGGCCTTGAAGTCCTCGAACACCAGTTCCTCCACGTTCGCGCTCAGGTCCAGCTCGATCGCCGCGGGCAGCACCAAGGTGTAGTCCTTCGGGGTGTCGGCACTGGCCTCATCGCTGCGCAAAAGGGCGGCAAGGTCCACGCGCGGCGAGCTGCCTTTGGCTTCGATCACCAGGTGCTGCGCGTCGAAGAGCAAGTAGGGCATCAGGTTCCGCAAGGTGCCCGAGAGCTGGATCGCGCTGCCTTGGATCTCGCACTTCAAACCTTGCACGGTGGCATCGTTGCCCTGCATCGCCAAGTCGGCATCGAGATGTTCCACGCGGTGGCGCACACCCTTCATCTTCAAGGTGGCATCGCGCAGGTCGGCGCTGCCCTGCACGCGCAAGGCCCGCATGTCCGTGGCGCGGATGTCGCCCATGTCGCGGATCTTGCCGTCCATGCGCAGGTCGGCCTTCAGGCGTCCGCTCACCTGCTCCAACGTGTCCACTTGCGCGAAGCGCAGCAGCTCGGCCAGCGCGATGTTGGCCTTCAGTTCGGCCTTCACCGTGGCGTTGGTAAGGCCGTTGCTCTCCCAATGGCCGCTCAGCGTTCCGCTGCTGCTCTTGGCGCTCAGCCCCTTGATCACCAGCTTGCGCGGCACGCCCTTCGGCGACAGCTCCAGGCCCAGCTCCGCGAAGATGTCCGTGAAAGTGGTGTTGCTCAGCGACTCGCGCATCTTCCCCTTCGTCACCTTGGCACCGACGGACAACGATGGACCCATCTCCAGCGGACCGGCATAGTGTACGGCCAGGTCCACCTCGCCGCTCATCTTGTAGCGCTTCAGGTCCTTGGTCATGCTGCGGGGCAGCAGCATCACGGCACGCTCCAGGTCCAGCCCCAGGCCGTTGGCGCGCAGGTCAAGGACCAGATCTTCCTTCTCTTTTGTCACGGCCATCGTCACCTCCAGGTCCACGCCGCCGGTGTGCAGCTCGCCCTTTATGATCCGGAACAGCGCATCGGGCCCGCCGAACTCCAGCGCCAGGCGCAGCTCGCCTTCGCGGTCGGCCAGCACCACCTTGCTGCCATCGTGCCACTCCAGCAGGTGCAGGTCGCCACTCAGGCTCAGCTCGTTCAGTGCATCGCTGAACCGGCCGCGCAGGCCCAAGGCCTCGCTGTGGGCGCTCACCAGCAGCTTGCTCCGGTCGTCACGGTAGCGCAGCTGCAGGTCCTTGCAGCTCACCTTTTCCAAGGCGATCGGCGATGCGGCCGCGGTGCTGTCGGTCTTCCACACCAGGTAGTTCTCCTGCCCGTTACCATCCAACGCGGGATAGAGGCGCACCTCTTCGGCATGGATCTCGTTCACCGTGTACACCCCGCTGAAGAGGTCCCACAGGCTGAACTCCAAGTGCAGCGCGCTTGCGAAGAGGAGGGTGTCGGGCGGCACGGCATCACTGCGTACCTCCATCACCAACACATCGTTCAGGCGCATGCTGGCCTGCGGGAAGCGCGCCACCAGCGTAAGGTCCATATCGCTCACCGTTACCGGCGCGTTCAGGCGCTGGTTCAGGGCGCCCACCAGGCCCACCTTCACCTCGGTCTCGTACACCGTGGCCAGTACCAGCAAGGCCCCGAAGCCCAGCACGAAGAGCGTGGCGAGCACCAACAGGGCGTTGCGGAGGGTACGGAGCATGGGGAGTTGCGAAAGGTATTCCGGTGTTCCAAGGCCTAACGGCAAAAGCCGTGCTGTTCGTTCACAGTGGGGTGTTGGAGGGGGGGGATAACGAAGAGGCCCCGTCCCCGGGGCCTCTTAACGGACATCCGTGTTGGTAGCGCGGTTCACCGGTGGCCGCACCCATGGTGCGGGGTCGCCCTCCCGGGCCCATCGGTGCTTGGCGCCATGGCCACCTGCTCGGCGGCCATTCCTTGTTCGTTCCTACGGACGTGCAACTCCATTCGCCACCACGAAAGTGCGGCGTGCAGGTCACGTGGGTGTTGTGCCCAGATGAAGCTTCGTGCACACGGCCTTGGTTTTTGCACGATCGGTGAACAGGGTGATCCCACTGACGGCGCGCCGATGGATCGAGCGTGCCGCTCGGTTACATTTGGAGCATGCGCTTCTTCAACAACCGCGCTCACGGGCAGGAGGCCCGGATCGTACATGGGCGGCCCCATCTGCTGGTCGCCATGGCCTTCTTGTTGCTTTCGGTCATGGCCGCACAGGCCCAAGAAGAGGGAGGTGGTCCGGCGGAGGAAGGAAGGCACGAGATCGGTCTGCTGGTGTGCCATTCGGCCGTGTCGCAGGGCATCGATGCGGACGGCGATCGGAGCTGGCTGGTGCTGCCCAGCTGGGGCTTGAACTACAACTACTGGCTGAGCGAACGGTGGGCGATCGGGCTGCATACCGACCTGATCTCCGAGACCTTCCGGGTAACGGAGGATCTGAAGGAAGGCGAGGAGAAGCCGGTGATCGAGCGTACACGGCCCGTGGCCCCGGCGCTGATGGCGAGCTACCGGCCACATGAGCATTGGTCCTTCATTTTGGGCATGGGCGAAGAGTTCGCAAAGGAAGGGAACCTGACCCTGATGCGTGCCGGTATGGAGTACAGCATACACTTGAGTGGAGCCTGGGAGACCAGCGGTAGCTTCGCCTATGACTTCCGTTTCGATGCCTACGACAGTTTCACCTTCGGTTTCGGTGTGGCGCGTAGGTTCTGATACGCCATTCAACAGAACGAACTAACCATGACCAACTCCGGCTTTTCCCCATTCCGGCTCCTTCTTCTGACCGGCCTGCTGCTTGCGGCGCGCTGCGCGCAAGGCCAAGCCGCCCTACTCGTGCTCATCTTCGGTGACAAGGCGGCTACGGAGAACTTCCACTTCACACTGGATGCGGGACTGAACCTCAGCAGTATGCCTGGCGTAAGCGGCACCTCCTCGGCCGCTGGCTTTTACTTCGGCTTGGGCACGTATGTGAAGATCAACGACAACTGGGCGTTCACTCCGGAGTTCAAGCCCTTGTCGCCGCGCGGAGGAAAGGGCTTCGAGAAGGCCTTCGTGGATACGGCCGGTGTGGTGGGCTCCTATAACACGCGCTTGCAGCTTGGCTACATCGATGTGCCCTTGCAGCTCCATCGCCGCTTGAGCGACCGGTTCTACGTGCGCGCCGGGCCGCAGATAAGCTTTCTCACCAGTGGCAAGCTGGCCACCACCGGCGACCTGGTCGGCGGCGATGAATTCACGGTGACCGAGGACATCAAGGACCAACTGGAGCCGATCGAGTTCGCGCTTCCGGTCGACATCGGCGTGGTGTTCAGCAAACCCCGTGGCCTCAAAGGCATCGACCTACGCGTGCGCTACTGCATGGGGCTTACCGAAGTGTTCAAGGACAATGCGGCCGGCATTTCCTCCAACAACAGCACCTTCCAGTTCTTCCTCAGCTTCCCCTTCGTGAACGTGGAAGGGGCGCCTGCGAACTGATCACAGCTCCCAGCCCAACGCCGTCTGCACCACGTAGTCGGTCTCTACAGCACCAGTAACGGGCCGGTTGTCGTAGTTGAGCGTGAGGCCTGCGCGAACATACAGGTCCAAGGGCAGGTCGTATTTCACATCGAAGCGGTGGTCCATACGCCAGCGGCCTTCTTCGGTGAAGCTGGGGAAGGCCTTGGAACTGAGCAGCAGGTCGATGTCGCCCACATCAAAGAGGTTCAGTTCCAGGGCCATCAGTCCTTCGATGCTGGTACGCACCGGATCGTCGGTGCTGTAATCCTCCCTTGTGGAAGCGCTGCCCAAGGCGACCAGCAGGTACATGCTGTTGTTGCGCGCCAGGTAATTACCCACATAAGGTTGGATGGAACTGCGCAGGTCCAGCAGTTGTTCCGTGTTCGATAAGAAGCTGGCGTCGATGGCGGCGAAGTAGCCCTTGGGCAGCGACCAGCGGAAGGTGGCCCCCACGTCGGTGCGTTGGATATCGGCTACCGCATCCTGGGTGGAGTTCACCTTGTTGAAGGTGGTGTTGGCCATCCACCGGTCGGTCTGGTAACCAAGGAATGCCCGCAGGCTGAACTGTTGCAGGTTGCTGGCCTTGGTGTAGTTGTAACCCACATCCACCGAGGCCGCCGCTCGGCTCCAGAAATCGGCTTTCACGGACTTCAGGTACACGATCCTGGTGAGCGAGGTGTGCGTAGTATCCGTCGCGCCGATCAGGAGCACCGTTACGCTGTCCATGCTGTACAGGTGCGCGGTGTATTGCTCGCCTTCGGAGAGCTGTACGAGGTACTGGGAACTGCTGCGTACCATGCGCACCTCATCCCAATCCACCTTGAAGTCGCTATCGCTGTACTTCGTTTCAACCGTGGCCACGCTACGCACCATGCTCTTCAGTTCGCCGACCACGATGTCGCCGCTCTTCATGAAGAGCGAGTCGGTCTGCGCCGGAAGCACGGCCACGACGCTGAATGTCGCTGTAGCGAGCAATGCGCGCAGGCCCAACATGCGCCGGGGTCCGGGTAAGCTGGCTGCCTTGGCGATGGTAGAAAGGGTCACTTGTACACCGTGTTCCAATCCTTGGCCATATCCACCACCACCCAGCCCCGTGCACTAGCCTCTTCCAGCCCACGGTCCAGGCGGCCGATGTGGCTGTCCCGGTCGTAGGCCCATTCGCGCACGCTGTCCGTGTGGTGGATCAATCCGCCGAAGCGCGGTCCGGCACCGGACGTGGTCCACTCCAGCATCTGGAAGTCGCCATCACTGTTCCCGAAGGCCAGAACGGGACGCCGCCCGATGTGCTCATGGATCCCCACGGGCTTGCCGACCTTGTCGTCGATGAAGTTCAGTTCGGGCAAGCGTTCAAGCACCGGCGTCCCCGTCCTCACGCACCACATACTTGGTCTTATGCTGCTGCCCACTACCTGTTCAGGCGGGGTGCCGTACACCGCTTCGGTCCAGGGGCGCATGAACTCGATGCCACCCCGCTGACGATGAAGGTCTTGTAGCTGTGGTCCCGCAGGAAGGCCAGCAGCTCCTTCATGGGCTGGTAGGTCATGTCGGTAAAGGCCTTTCCGGTCTTCGGGTGTTTCGCGGTCGCCAGCCAGTTCTTCACGATGGTCGTGAACTCCTCCGTGGACATGCCGGTGTGGCTGGCCATCACCAGTTCCAAGATGGCGCGTTCGCCACCTGCAAGCGCCTTCCCCGTGTCGTCCTTCAGCACCGAAGCGAAGGGTTCCTTGGTCTTCCATTCCGGATGTTCCGGCGCCAAGGCCTTGATCCGGTCGATGGCGAAGAAGAGCTGGAAGTACATGGGTTGTTCGGCCCATAGGCAGCCATCGTTGTCGAAGGTGGCGATCCGATCGGGCACCGCCACGAATTCGGCCGATCCTTCGGTGGTGGTGCGCTGCACGAAGTCGAGCAGGGCCTTCTTGGTGGGGCCCTCGTTCCAAGAGGGCAGGGGGTCAGTGGGAGCACCAGCGCCCACTGTTGCTTGGCCCGTTTCCGGCACTTGTGGGCTGGAGCACGCGAACACGGATGGGATCACTAAAAAGAGGAATGCGCGATAATTCATGCTATTGCAGTATGAAGGGCCGCCCAGTTCGTGAGCGGCCCTTCGGTTCGGATCGGACGAGCGGGTCAGTGGCCCCCCATGGAGGATTCGATCTGTTTCTGGACCTTCTCCAAATTGAAGGAGCCCGGTGTCTGGCTGGGAGGATACTCTTTCATGGTCATCAGGAACTTGCCGGCGTATGCCTGCATCGGTGCGAGCAGGAACACGTGGTCCATGAACCAGTCATTGTAGACGGTGGCGTTGTGCTGGGCCTTCTCGAAGGGGTCACGACGAAGGTTGAAGAGCAAAGGCACGCGAAGCTCGGCCCACGGTTCGCGCCATACCTCGAAGGCCATGCCGCGGTTCTCCAGGAAGACCGCCTTCCAATCGTCGTAACGAATGGCCACGATGGCGCCGTCATCATTCACATACATGAATTCGTGACGTGGGCTTTCCTTGGTCTTGCCGCTGAGGTAGTCGAGCAGGTTGTAACCATCCAAGTGGTTCTTGTAGGTCCGTCCATTGATCGTGGCGCCTTTGGCCACCTGCTCCTTGATGTTCGGGTTGCCTGCCGCTGCAGCGAAGGTGGTGAGCCAGTCCTCGTGGCTCACCACCCCGTTCAAGGTGGACCCTGCGGGGAACTTGCCCGGCCAGCGCACGAAGCAGGGCACCCGGTAAGCGCCTTCCCAGTTGCTGTTCTTCTCGTTCCGGAAGAGCGTGGTACCTGCATCGGGCCAAGTGTTGTAGTGCGGACCGTTGTCGGTGCTGTACTGCACGATGGTGTTGTCGGCGATCCCGAGGTCATCGATCAGCTTCAGCAGTTCACCCACATGCATGTCGTGCTCGATCATGCCATCGGTGTACTCATCGTTGCCTTTGTGGCGGTGGTCGTCACGCACATGGGTGCGGAAGTGCATGCGTGTGCCGTTCCACCAACAAAAGAAAGGTTTGCCGGCAGCGTTCATCCGGGTGATGAAGTCCTTGGCCGCGGCCACGGTCTCATCGTCGATGGTCTCCATCCGCTTCTTCGTGAGCGCTCCGGTATCCTCGATCTTCTGCCCGCCTTTGCCGTCCGCCGTGCACTTCAACACGCCTCGTGGGCCGTACACCTCCTTGAAGGTCTTTCCATTGGCCATAACCATGTCACCGGGGTAGTCCTCGTTCTCGGGCTCTTCTTCCGCATTCAGGTGGTAGAGGTTGCCGAGGAACTCATCGAAACCGTGCATCGTGGGCAGGTGCTCATCGCGGTCGCCCTGGTGATTTTTACCGAACTGCCCGGTGGCGTAGCCCTGACCCTTGAGGACGGTGGCCATGGTGATATCCGTTTTCTGCCACCCTTCCTTGGCGCTGGGCAGGCCCACCTTGGTCATGCCACTGCGCACCGGCACGCTGCCGCCGATGAAAGCAGCGCGACCGGCGGTGCAGCTCTGCTGTGCATAGTAGTCCGTGAAGGCGACGCCCTCCTTGGCGATGCGATCGATGTTGGGCGTCTGATAGCCCATCATGCCCCGGTTGTTGTGGCTGATGTTCCACGTGCCGATATCATCGCCCCAGATCACGAGGATGTTGGGTTTCTTGGTCTCTTGGGCCATCAAGCCTGCGCAGAGCAGAACGGAGAACAGTGTCGAAGGGAGTCGTTTCATACGTATTGATTTTGTGGAAAAAGGGAACGCCAAGATAATCACATTGTTCGCATGGGATCAACGAGCAATGGTGCCCGAAGTACGCTTGATCCGAAGCGCACGGATCGATAAGAATTGTGGGCATGCACGAAGCCAACGTAGTTTCGGCCCATGACCCGAATGATCTTGGTGTTGGTTGCGGCGAGCGTGCTCCTATTCGGCTGTACTTCACCGGTCGATACGAACGCAGTGGCGGATGTGATAGCGGATACCGTGGCGGTTCATCCGGATGAACGCCCAGATGGAACAGCACCTACCGGCATGATCTGGATCCCGGGCGGAACATTCACGATGGGCAGTGATGACACGCTGGCCTGGCCCGAGGAAAAGCCGACACACCGTGTACGTGTGCATGGATATTGGATGGACAGTACCGAGGTGACCAACGCGCAGTTCAAGGCCTTTGTGGAGGCGACAGGGTACATCACCGACGCGGAGAAAGCGCCGCTCTTGGATGAGATCATGGCGCAAGTGCCCCCCGGTACAACACCTCCCAAGCCAGAGGACCTGGTGCCCGGCGCGCTCGTGTTCAATCCGGTAGGTAAGGAATTGCGCGACTGTCGCTACCTCGAGTGGTGGAGTTGGACGCACGGCGCGGACTGGAAACACCCCGAAGGTCCGAACAGCAGCATTGCGGAACGCATGGACCATCCTGTCGTGCAAGTGAGTTGGAACGATGCGGTGGCCTATTGCGAATGGGCGGGCAAGCGACTGCCGACCGAGGCGGAGTGGGAGCGCGCCGCTCGCGGCGGTGTGGAGAACAGGCCGTACATCTGGGGCGATGAGCATCCGACCGACTCGCTGATCAAGTGCAACAGTTGGCAAGGCGCCTTCCCGCAAGAGAACAGTGCCGCCGATGGATACGTGCGCAGTGCACCCGTTGGCAGCTTTGCGCCGAACGGCTTCGGCCTGCACGATATGGCAGGTAACGTTTGGGAATGGTGCAGCGATTGGTTGGACATGACCTTGTACCCAAGGCGCGCCGGATCGCTCACCGTCGATCCGCAAGGACCGGAGAAGAGCTTCGATCCGGAACGGCGCTACGAACCCTTGCGTGCCCAACGCGGCGGCAGTTTCCTCTGTCACGATACCTATTGTTGGCGCTACCGCCCCAGTGCGCGACAAGGCAGCACACCTGATACCGGCATGAGCCACGTCGGCTTCCGATGTGTGATGGACGCGGGGACCGCGCAGTGATCATTTTGTCCATTGAGGATCTTAGCTTTGGGCAACGACCTTGCTCAGCCAATTGACCGTTGAACTTTTCCAGAATAGTTGAAAACCATGGACCGGATCATCACACGCATTTCCACAGGATTCATCACATCCTTGGTCTTTTTGACCGGGCTATCCGCGCAGGACGATGCTTCCTTTCGGCTCGGGCTGAAGGCGGCGCCGAACTTCGCATGGATGCGATCGGACAGCAAGGACCTTACGAGCGATGGTAATCGAACGGGTATCACTTATGGTCTGCTTGGCGACTTCAGGTTGAACGAGGCCGCGACGTATTTCTTCAGCACAGGCATCCTGTTGAACAACATTGGAGGAAAGTTCAAGGCCGATGCCACCTACGAGATCGATGGGGTTTCCACGGTGGTGAAGAGCGAGCAGGAATTGAAGCTACGGTACGTCGAATTGCCATTGGCCTTGAAGTTGCGGACCAAGACCTCTGGCACTTTCAACTTCTATGGCCAGTTCGGGGTGAGCACCGCCTTCAACGTCCGTGCGCGCACCGATGCCACGACCACATCCACGGCGAATGGCATTACCACCACCACTTCGGTGGATGATGAGGATGTGATCAGCGACATCGCCTTGTTCAAAATGGCCCTGGTGGTGGGTGCCGGTGTGGAGTACAGCCTCTCCTCGGGTCCAACGCTCTTCGGCGGTGTCACGTTCAACAACGCGTTCACGAATGCCTTGGACGGCGACGCGAAGAAACTGCTGCCGAACGATAAGAAGAGCAAGCTATTTGCTGATTACCTCGAGATCAGTTTGGGGGTGTTCCTTTGATCTTCGGCAAACGACCTGTACCCGGTAATTGAAGCACATCCATCATCGAAGCCTGAACTCTTGAACCATGCGTAGCTTGATCCTGATCCCATCACTCCTTGCTTCCTTTGTCCTCTGCGGTCAAGAGAGATCGGGAACGGGCTACTTATTGAATTGGACCGAGCACATCAAAGTGGAGCGCGACAGCTTGGTGAACGGGAAGTACAAACTGCCTGCCTATGCTTTCGAGGTCTTCGAGTCCGACGCGAAAATGGCCGTGGATGAATGGGTCTCGGCCTACGAGGAAAAAGGAGGGAAAGTGACCGGCTCCGATCCTTACAAGGGTGCGGGAGTGGTGGTCGATGGCCTGAATGGCGAGGTAACCGTCATGGCCAACGTCGTGCGCAACAAGAAGGACGGCAAGGCGCGCGTGGTGGTGGCCTTGGCGGCGAACGATTCCACCGCAGCCCCGGATGAATCGAAGGGCGAAAAGGCAGTACATGATCTGGCCATCCGTATGAACAAGGGCGTGGTGCAGAAGCAGATCGACGATCAGCAAGAACTCGTGGATGACCTCACCAAGGACCTTGCCAGTGCCCAGAAGGACCAGTCAAAAGCGCAGAACAAGAGCGCCGATGCAAACGACGATCTGGAGAGCGCGAAGAAGAAGAAGGCAAAGCTCTCGAACAAGCAATCGGACCTACAGCACGATCAGGCCAAATACCAGGAACGGTACACCCGGACGAATGACCCCAAGGACCTGCAGAAGTTGACCAAGATCCAGCAGGACCTGGTGAAGGTGCAGCGGGACATGTCCAAGCAATTGAAGAAAGAGGCCGATGCCCAGAAGGCTGCGAACAAGCGGCAGGGCGACATACCCGACGCCGTGGAGGACCAACAGGACCTGCAGGCGAAGAAGGAAAAGGCCGTCTCGGACCTCGAAGCATTGAAGCGCAAGAAGGAGGCTGTCAAGTAATATAGCGCTGATGTGCCACTGAACGGCAAGGACTTCGGCCGGGTATCCTTCGTGACGCGGCGCAGAGCTTCACGCCTATCTTTCTGCCCGCACCGTTCGGGCTGCACAGGACTATGCGATCGATCTACACGTTCATGAACCGCACAGGACGTTGGTTCCTTCTCTGCGTGAGCGCGCTGTCAATACAGTTCGCTGTTGCTCAACAGGATTCGCTCAGCTCTCAAGTCGTCCCATCCTTGGAAGCTGGCCATGCGGTCGCACCGTTCGGTGACACACTTTTTCTGGTGCATGCGCGCATGGGCAGTTTCAACGCCGAGGCCCGTGCGGCGATCATCAGCGAACGGATCGTGACCCTGGGAGAACAGCATTTGAGTTGGGCCGACAGCATAGTTGTGGACAGCGCGGATGGCTATTTCGATATCCGTTCCGGCGCGCAGGTGTTGATGAGCGTTTCTCCACAGGATGCCGCGCATGAAGGGCTGGCAATGAAAGAACTGGCCATGCACCACCGGGATCGCATCGCCGGTGCGGTGTCGGGTCATCACCAGGCCACGGACTGGATCCAACGTGCTAAGGAGGTCGCACTGGCCCTGTTGGTGGCTGGCATCCTCGCGTTCCTGCTCAGGCTGATCGGTCGCGGATTCCGGCGGTCGCATGCGTGGTTGGAACAGCAGAAGGGCGCGCGCATCAAGTCCTTGAAGATCCGCGACTATGAGTTCCTCACAGCTGAACGCTCCTTGGAAGTGTTGTTGATGGCGAACAAGGCGCTGCGTTGGCTCGTGGTGCTGTTCGTGCTCTACTTGGCGCTACCGGTGCTATTCGGCATCTTCCCATGGACGCAGAAGTTGGCCGAGACCTTGTTCGGGTACGTGACAGGGCCCTTGGGGCGCATCCTCGTCTCGTTGTGGAACTTCTTGCCGGACCTGATCACGATCGTGGTCATCGCCGTCGTGTTCCACTACGTGGTGAAGGGCTTGGCCTTCCTGCGGAACGAGGTGTCCTCCGGCGCTTTGGTGCTTCCTGGTTTCTATCCGGACTGGGCGGCACCCACCTTCCAACTGTTGCGGGTGATCCTATACGCCTTCATGATCGTGGTGATCTTCCCCTATCTGCCAGGGTCGGACAGTCCCGTCTTCCAAGGGGTCACGGTCTTCCTCGGTGCGTTGTTCACCTTCGGTTCGGCGGGATCGCTCAGCAACATCATCGCGGGTCTGGTGCTCACCTACATGCGTTCCTTCCAGAATGGTGATCGTGTGCGCATCGGCGAAGTGTTCGGTGATGTGATCGAACGGAACATGCTCGTTACGCGTGTGCGTACCACCAAGAACGAGATCATCTCCATCCCGAACTCCACGGTGATCAATAGTCACACGATCAACTACACCAGCGATGCAGCAGAGCGTGGGTTGATCATCCACAGCACGGTGACGATCGGGTACGACGTACCCTGGCGTCAGGTCCACGAATTATTGATCGCGGCCGCGAAGAGAACGGAACTGATCGAAGTGGAGCCGGCACCTTTCGTGTTACAGACCAGCCTCGATGATTTCTACGTGAGCTACGAGATCAACTGCTATACGAAACAGACCATCCGGCAGGCCTTCATCTACTCCAACCTGCACCAGAACATCCAGGATGCGTTCAATGCGGCCGGTGTGGAGATCATGAGCCCCCATTACCGTGCGATGCGCGATGGGAACCATACCACCATGGCCAGCGATCAAGTGCCACCGGACTATGTGGAACCGTCCTTCCGGGTGCGTTTCAGTGGCGACGGGCCCAAGGCGGACAAGGATGGATTGTGAACAGCGGTGCTTGGGTTTCTCGCTTCGTTGAGGCCGGAGGAACACAGCGCGCAGAGGTATGTTCGTGCCATGTTGCGCGCAGCGGCCCTCTTCATCGCGTTGATCCCGATCGCGTCATGCGCGCAAGGGCGATCGAATTGCACCTTGAATGGAACGGTCGTGGATGCTACCACGCTGGTCGCCTTGCCGGGTGCTACGGTGCAGGTCTTCGTAGCGGACTCAAGCTATGGTGCGACCACCGATGTGAACGGCACATTCCGCTTCGACGATCTGCCCTCGGGCATCCACCGCGTGGTGGCCAGCTACATCGGTTATGCACCGGCAGAGATCCCCGAGGTGTGGGTCAGGCTCGGCAAGGATGAGGTCATTCTATTGACCATGCTGCGCAGGCCCAATGAACTGGGGGAAGTGGAGGTCCGGTCGACGGTTCCTTCGCGGATGCAAAGCTGTAGCATGCATACGTTGACCGTCGAGCGGAGCCTGCGTTACCCGGCCACCTTCTTCGATCCTGCTCGTTTGGCCATGAGCTACGCGGGTGTCGCTGGGACGAACGACCAGGCGAACCATTTCAGCGTGCGTGGCAATGGTCCGGCGAGCAATGCCTGGTTGTTGGAAGGGGCGGAGATCGTCGATCCGAACCACTTGACCAATGCGGGTACCGAGAGCGACCTGCCCACCTTGAGCGGCGGTGGCACGACCATCCTCAGCGCGCAGATGTTGGGTACATCACGATTGATCAAGGGTGCTTACCCGACGGCCTATGGGAATGCGCTGGGCGGCATCATGGACCTGCGACTGCGACCCGGTGCCACAACGCGACGTGCGTTCACAGGACAGGCAGGATTGATCGGTATCGACCTCAGTACGGAAGGTCCGTTCAAGAGCGGCGGCAAGGCTTCGTACCTCCTGAACTACCGCTACTCCACCATCGGTCTGCTCAGTACGATGGGCGTGGAGCTCGGGGACGAGGAGATCACTTTCCAGGACCTGAGCTTCAATGTGTCACTGCCCTTGGGTCGATCGCTGCTCACGGTATTCGGTATGGGCGGGAACAGCAGCAATCGCTTCGATGCGAAGGACAGTACCGAATGGGAGTTCGACAAGGACAGCAGGAACATCGATTACACTGCGAAAGTGGGTGCGGCAGGTATTACGTTCCGTATCCCCTTGGGCAACAACGCCGTGTGGAGCAGTGCGGCGGTGATCTCCGCGAACGATCAAGAGCGCGCCTCGGAGGATCTTGCTACGCAAGGGTACGTGTTCCGCGATACCGCCTTGCTCTTCGAGCGCAAACTGAGCCTCGTGAGCCACGTACAAGGAGCGGTCGGAACGCGGGCCACGTACCGCATAGGTGGCAGCGCGATGGAGCGTGATCTGCGCAAGCGCTTGTACGGCATAGCGGACACCACCACCGCATGGCTGCTTCGGCCCTACGGCGAATTCGGGTATGCCATCACCGAGCGCATACAAGCGGAGATCGGCCTGGGCTATTCCCATTACACCTTGAACGGCTCGGATGCATTCGAGCCCCGGCTCATGATCCGACAGGGGTTCCGCAAGGGGTGGCTGAGCCTTTCCATGGGCCAGCGCGCACAGTTGCCGCAGGTGCAATTCTTCGCGTTCGAAGGGATCCTCTTCACGGATGTGAACGGGAATATCGTTCGCCGCGTTGACAATAGCGGGATCGGCCTGACGCGATCACAGGAGATCGTGCTCGCTTACGAACATGCCTTCAAGCCGCACCTGGTGTTGCACTTCGAGGTCTTCTACCAGCAACTGAAGGATGTACCGGTGGGTGACCCGTTGGGACCCCCCCTGGACACCTTCGGAGAGAGCATCGTGAACACCTGGGAGGGAAGCACTTTTCCGTTCCTTGAACAGCGAGGTGAGGCCACCAACCAAGGCATCGAGCTATCGCTGGATCATCGCTTCCACCACGACTTCTTCTACCAGGTGAATGCCACGTGGTTGGATGCGCGGTTCACCGACATCCTCGGGGCCGTGTATGACAGCCGCTGGAACACGCGCGGCATGGGCAATGTGGTAGTGGGTCGCGAATGGGTGAAGGAACTGGGCGATGGCAAGCGTGCCTGGGGGCTGAACGGCCGTTCCAATGTGATGGGCGGCCAGCACTACACCCCGCGCTACGCCCGAGGGACCGGGGAGCAAGGTCCGTTCAGTGCACAGTACGCCATCTACCATCGCGTCGATCTCCGTGTGTACCTGAAACGCGAGCGCAAGGGGCGTACCGGCATGTGGGCATTGGACATACAGAATGTCGCGAACGTGCAGAACGAGGCATACCGGTACTTCGACCAACGACAACAAGCGGAGGTCACCAAGTACCAGCTCGGTCTCATACCCAACCTCAGCTATCGCATCGAATTCTGAACGCTATGAAGAAGTTCGTGTTCCTACTGCTCGCAGTGGTCTTTGTGGGCTTCGCATACGTGAACCTGAACTATCCGGATCCCTTCAAGTGGGTCGCGGCCTATGCATCCACGGCGGTCCTGTTCGCCTTCGCGGCCTTTGGGCGGGCCGATCGGCGCATCGTCGGTTCGCTTGCACTTTCGTTCTTCGTGTGGACGTGCACCTTGCTTCCAGGCATGGTGGACTGGATCAACGCGGGCATGCCGAGCATCACCGACGAGATGCAGACCACGGCGCCGCACATCGAAGTGGTGCGCGAGTTCCTTGGGCTGTTGATCGCCGTGCTCGCCTTGGCCGTTCTGCTCTTTGCTACACCGCGTGACGCACGCATGGGTTGACCATTCCGTAAAGCACCATGCGCACCCACCTCCTTCGGCTCAGCGGACCGCTCTTCGCACTGATCGTGTACCTGCTGCTACGGCACGTGGGCCACACCGAAGCGGCCATGGCGGGCGTGGTCACTTGGATGGCCATCTGGTGGATCAGCGAGGCCGTTGCCTTGGCCGTTACTTCACTATTGCCTTTGGTGCTCTTCCCCTTGTTCGGCATCGCCACCATGGGCGACACGGCCGGCAATTACGGTCGGGAGATCATCTTCCTGTTCCTCGGTGGGTTCCTCCTGGCCTTGGCCATGGAGCGTTCACAGCTGCATCGGCGCATCGCGTTGCGCATCGTTGCGCGTGTGGGGGGCACGGGTTCGCGCCTGATCGCAGGTATGATGATCGCCTCGGCGCTGTTGAGCATGTGGATGAACAGTACGTCCTGCACCTTGGTGATGTTGCCGATCGCGCTGAGCCTCTTGGACGGCGATGGTGATGTGGCGTTGCGCAAGAAGCTCACGGTCCCGCTCTTGCTGGCGGTGGCCTATGGCGCAGCAATCGGGGGGATGGCCACGCCGGTGGGTACGCCGCCCAACCTGGTGTTCCTGGAGATATGGAGGGACCGATGGCCGGAAGAACCCCCGATCGGTTTCGGCCAATGGATGTCTTTCGGGATCCCGCTGATGGTGGCCTATCTCGTGATCGCGTGGTGGTTGCTGACAAGGGTCGTGTTCAAGGTGCCCAAGGACCTTTTGAACCCGCCGGCCGAGGTCAAGGCGCGCTTGCTTGCCTTGGGAAGTATGTCGAATGCCGAGCGCACGGCCGGAGCCGTCTTCTTCTTCACCGCACTGCTCTGGGTAACGGGTGGCGACATCAAGTTCTCCGACGATCTCGTTGTTCAAGGTTGGCGCGAGCGTTTGGACCTCACGTGGTTCACCGATGGTGCGGTCGCATTGATCGGTGCCTTGCTCCTGTTCGTGATCCCGGTGAAAGCCAAGGCGCTACCTCCCGCGGAAGAGGATCGCTCGGAGGAGGGTGCGGACTCCGCACAACGACCTGCCGCGTTGCTCACATGGCGCTATGCGGAGGTCAAGGTGCCGTGGGGTATCCTGTTGTTGTTCGGTGGCGGGTTCGCGCTCGCAAGCGGTATCGATAGTTCGGGATTGGCCGTGTTGTTGGTGGCACAGATGGAGCATATGCGCGTGTTGCCACCCTGGCTGTTGATCGGGTCCGTCGCAACACTCGTTTGCGTGTTGAGCGAGTTGGGCAGTAACACCGCTGTGGCGAGTTTGTCGCTCCCCATCCTGGCACAAAGCGCTGATGCGTGGGGAATGGACCCACAAGCCCTGTTGATCCCGGCGACCCTGGCGGCAACGCTCGGTTTCGCATTGCCCGTCGCATCACCCATGCAGGCCATCGTGTTCGGCAGCGGCCGCATCCCGGTACGCGATATGGTCCGCACCGGGGTATGGTTGGACCTCGCCGGGATCATCCTGCTCACCGCGCTCTTCGGATGGCGATGATGGGTCCAAGCATGGAAGATCTGATGGCACTGCTTTCCGGTCGGACAGGCCTCGGCATTGATATCTTGGACGCATGATGGATGTGAACAAGGCGATCCACTTGATCCAACGGAAACTGTTCACGTGGGTGGAGCAGTTCATCGACATGCTGCCCAATTTGGCATTGGCCGCGGTCATCGTGGTGGCCGGGTGGCTTATGGCGAGGTTCATCCGCTACTGGACGGAGCGCCTGGTGGGGAAGATGACGGATAGTCGCACCCTTCGCAGGCTTATCGGCAACTCGGTGTATTTGCTGGTCATCCTGGTCGGCCTCTTCGCCGCCCTCACTGTGCTGCACTTGGACAAGACGGTCACCTCCATACTTGCGGGTGCTGGTATCATCGGTCTGGCCTTGGGCTTCGCGTTCCAGGATATCGCAGCAAACTTCATTTCGGGTGTGATCATGGCGGCCCAACGTCCGATCCGTGTGGGCGAACTGATCAAAACAGTGGATCACATCGGGACCGTGGAGCGCATCGACCTGCGCACCACCGAATTGCGCGATCTGCAAGGCATCCAAGTCATCATTCCGAACAAGGAGATTTTCCAATCAGTGCTCATGAACTACACGCGGCACGGCATCCGTCGCGTTGATGTGGCCGTTGGTGTGAGCTATGGCGATGATCTCGAGAAGGCTGAACGGGTAACGTTGGAAGCCGTGCGTAACGTTCCCGACCGGGTCACCGAACACGAGGTGGAACTCTTCTATCAGGGCTTTGGCGATAGTAGCATCGACCTGGAGGTCCGCTTCTGGATCAAAGCGACGAGCAACGGTCACTTCCAGGAAATGCGTAGCCGTGCAGTGAAGGCCATCAAAGCGGCCTACGATCGCGAAGGCATCACTATTCCGTTCCCGATACGCACTTTGGATTTCGGGATCAAGGGTGGCCAGAAGTTGAACGCCATGCTGAGCGAACGCAGCGGGGACAAGGCCGATTGACGCCCAAATATCCACCGCATGTGAATTGTTCGAACGAACTAACTTCACGTCATGATCATCCATACGGAAGCCGCGGATATTGAACGCAAACCGGACGGGAACGTTGAGATCCGCTTCCTGAAGGAGTCGAAGATCACGCTGTCAGCCATCAAGGAGATCCTGGATGCGCGGGTGAAGCTCGGAGGGTTGGGTGAATACGCGGTACTGGTCACCCTACCGGAGGATATCGATTTCGACATCAATGTGCTTACCAACGATCACTACCAGGATCGCGACTTGCACAAATGCACCTATGCCGTGGCTTGGGAAGCGGAGTCGAAGATGAACGAACAGCTCGTGGAGATCTTTTACCGCTACTTCCCACAACCCTTTCCTGTAAAGGTCTTTCGCACGGAGCAGGAGGCGAGGGATTGGTTGGATACCATGCACCCCAAGAGTTAGGGCGCTGTCTATAGCGTCGCCACCACCTTCAGCTCGATCGCGATGGGGGTGGGCAGGCAATTGATCTCCAGTGTTGTTCGGCAAGGAGGGTCGCTGGCGAAGTGCTCCTTCCATAAGCGATTGTACTCCGCGAAATCGTCCTTCATGTTCGTCAGGTAAACGGTCACATCCACGATCCTGTCCCAGCTGCTACCGGCATCTTCCAATATCCAGCGCACATTCTGGAACACGCTGCGCACCTGCGTGCCGATGTCGTAGGACACGATATTGCCGGCTTCGTCCAGCTCAACACCGGGTATCTTCTTCGTTCCTCGCTCACGCGGGCCCACGCCGCTCAGGAAAAGGAGGTCGCCGACACGCCGTGCATGTGGGTAGTGGCCGACCGGTTCGGGTGCTTTGTTGCTGCTGATGGATGACATGGGCGTTCCGGCTGATCGTGGTTCAGGCTACGAAGATCGCAGAATATCGAGGGAAGTTGACCCCCCTCAGCATCCGCAAGCACGGGATCCCGAACTTCGCCGCATGTCAATACGCGAATGCTTCGCCATATCCATCCTGTTATCTGCAGGGGCATGCAGGCAGGAGGAAGGGACCATCACGCCCACCATTGGGCCCATCACCGAAAGTGTGTACGCCAGTGGTGTGGTGAAGGCCGCGGGGCAATACCAGGTCTATCCGGCAGTGAACGGACAGGTGGTGGCCCTATTGGTGCATGAGGGTGATACCGTGAAGGCGGGACAAGCGCTCTTGCACATCGATGATCGAACCAGTAGCCTCAGCACCAATAACGCATATGCGCAACTGAGCCTGTTGGAACGGAATGTGCGCGAGGATGGCCCGGTGTTGGCCCAACTGCGATCGGCCGTGGGCCAGGCGCGTGACCGGCTAACGGTGGACAGTACGAACTACGTTCGGCAGAAGGCCTTGTGGGACCAGAAGATCGGTAGTCGGAATGATTACGATCAACGCGAATTGGCTTACACTACGAGCAAAGCCGCATACGAGCGCGCCCTGAAGGCCTTGCAGGAAACCCGCGAACGCCTGCGTACCGAGTTGGACGTCGCGCGCAACAACCTGGCGATCAATGCGGCCGGAAAGGACGACCGCACACCGCGCAGCTTGATCGATGGCATGGTTTACGATCTGATGATCGAGCCGGGCGAATTGGCCACCACGCAGAAACCGGTCGCCATCATCGGCAGCGCGTCGGACCTCTACCTGGAACTGGAAGTGGACGAGTACGATATCCGTCAGGTCAAGGTGGGGCAAAGGGCCTACATCACTTTGGACAGTTACCGGGATCAGGCTTTTCCGGCCGAGATCACCCGCATCGTTCCGTACATGGATGAACGGTCGCGTACTTTCCAAGTTGAAGCACGTTTCTTGGAACGCCCTGAAACGCTCTATCCGAATTTCACGGTGGAAGCGAGCATCGTGCTGCGCACCAAAGAGAATACGATGCTCGTGCCCGCCGGTTATGTGGTGGACGGCTCCTATGTTCTAACGGGTCCGGACACTCCGACGCCGATCACCATCGGTGCACGTGACATGGAGAGCGTGGAGGTAGTGGAAGGCATCGATGCGACCACCACTTTGTACAAGCCCTGAACAACGCACATGCGATTGTTGATCGACATCGCCATCACGCTTCTTCGCGCCAAGATGCGTCAAAGCATCATCGCGGCCGTGGGTGTCATGTTCAGCATTGCCATGTTCGTCACCCTGCTCGGGTTCATGAACGGCCTGAACAGTCTTCTGGATGGATTGATCCTGAACCGAACGCCCCATGTGCGCTTGTACAACGAACTGCGCCCATCACCCGAGCAACCCATTGAACGAGCATTCGAGCAAAACGCGGCCGTCGGAAGTGAACAGGGGCATCATTTCATCAGTTCGATCAAGCCGAAGGATGAACTACCTCGCTTGCGCAACGCCCCTGCGATCATGGATGCCTTGAACAAGGATGATCGGGTACTTGCGGTCTCCCCACGGCTCGTTGCGCAGGTGCTCTTCAATGTGGGTACCACGGACCTTACCGGACAGATCAACGGTGTCGATGTTTTGAAGGAGGTGCGCTACTACATGTTCACTGAATACCTCGTACAGGGCGATCCATACGATCTGGCCACGGGCAACAATACCATCGTGCTGGGCAAGGGTTTGGCGGATCTGATGGAGGCTGGGATCGGCGATCTCGTGCAGGTCACCATGGCATCCGGGGATCGTTCCATGTTGCGTGTGGTCGGCTTCTTTCAGACCGGTATCGCGGACTATGACAAGGTGCAGTGCTACGCGAACATAAAGACGGTGCAAAAGCTATTGGCGCGGCCAGGCAGCTATTATACCGATGTCAATGTGAAGTTGAAGGACCTTGAACTGGCACCGTCCTTCGCCAAGGAGATGACCGCCCGTTTCGGTGTGCAGGCCGTGGACATCCAAACGGCCAACGCACAGTTCGAAACGGGCAGCGATGTGCGCAACATCATCAGCTATGCAGTGGGTATCGTATTGTTGATCGTCGCCGGATTCGGGATCTACAACATCCTGAACATGATGATCTACGAGAAGCTCGACGCCATCGCGATACTGAAGGCCACAGGCTTCAACGGCAGCGACGTGCAGCGGATCTTTCTCCTGCTAAGCATCATCATCGGTGTGGTCGGTGGTGTCGGTGGCCTGATCGGGGGCTTCGCGTTACAGAAGATGATCGACAACATTCCCTTCGTCACGGAGGCCTTACCGACCATCACCACCTATCCGATCGACTATTCGTTGCAGTACTACATCATCGCCGTGACCTTCGCGCTGCTCACCACCTGGGTCGCGGGTTGGTTCCCGGCGCGCAAGGCGAGCCAAGTGGACCCGGTGGAGATCATCAGAGGCAAATGAGCGGAACTCACAAAGCGCTCGAAGTGGTCAAGGTCAGCAAGGTCTTCCATGACCCTGTAACGGTGAAGGTATTGAAGGAGGTCTCCTTGGAGGTGTCGCGAGGCGAATTCGTCAGCATCACGGGCAAGAGCGGTTGCGGCAAGAGCACCTTGTTGTACATCCTGAGTACCATGGATACGGACTATGAGGGCGAACTGTGCATCGATGGCGAGGCCACGCGGCAGGCCGGCCACGCCCGTTTGGCGCGGATCAGGAACGAGAAGATCGGCTTCGTGTTCCAGTTCCACTATCTCCTTACCGAGTTCAGTGTGCTGCGCAACGTCATGCTGCCCGGCCTCAAGCTCGGACGCAAGAGCCCGGCGGAGGTGGAACATCGCGCAATGGAACTGTTGAAGGAGTTGGAGATCGGTGATCAGGCGCTCAAGATGGCCAATCAGATCAGCGGTGGACAGAAGCAACGCGTTGCCATCGCTCGTGCGCTGATCAATGACCCGCTCATCATCATGGGCGATGAACCCACCGGGAATCTGGACAGTCGCAATAGCGAGATCGTGTTCGAGATCTTCCAACGCATCGCATCGGAGCATAAGCGCAGCTTGTTGATCGTAACGCACGACACGGACTTTGCCGCTCGCACCGATAGGATCATCGAGATGGATGACGGTCAGGTGGTAGGTGGCACAACGTGAAAGGGACCCGTTGCCGGATCCCTTTCAATGGCTTCGTTCAAAGCCGAATTGACGAGTTGGATGCTTGACGAAGGGGAACGGGACCCCGGCGGATCCCGTTCCCACCTCTTTGGACCTTCAGCGATCAACGCAAGTTGAGGTAGACCGTTTGCAGGTGATCCTTCCCTGAACGGACATCGATGCGGTAGACGCCGGGCTCCAATTTCTCCTTCGGACGGAATTTCAGATCCACCCGCGATGCGTTGGCCGGGTCGGGCTTGGCCATGAGCCCCATGCTCGCCGTGGCGTCCGACGGATTCCGACTTGCCGAAACCACTGGTTCTGCGCTGCTGTACTGCTTGCCTTTCGGCGAGGTCATGATGAAGCTGGCACCTTGGGCGAGCGATCTCGGCAGGTCGAATGCCATATGCACTTCGTTCGTCCGCCGGGCCTTCACGGTCAGCTTTCCCTTCTTGCCTTGACGCGCTTCGAGTTCCGCGTTGTTCACCATCAGCGCTGCAGCGTTGTTCTGGTCCAAGCGGTGGGCCAAGGCCTCTTTTTCGTTCTTGACGCGATCGATGTCGACCCGCAGGTCCAGCTCCTTGGCTCGTGCACGGTCCAGTTCGCTGCGCAGGTCGACCATCACACGTCGTGCCTCGGCGAGTTCCTCCATCCGTTTGGTATTGCCGGCGGCAGCGCTCTGTAGCAATGCTGCGCGCACTTCCGCCTCTTTCATCAGCCGTTCCAGTTCTGCGACCCTGGCCATACCGGTCTCCTTCTCTTGCTCCGCCTCGTCCACTTGCAGGGCCATCGCCTCCAGCAGGTCTTTGAGCTGGCGTTCCTCCCCCTTGACCCGTTCAACTTCGCGTTGATGTACCTGCACTTTGTGCTCCAGTTCGTGCTGTTGGACCATCAAGTATCCCGTTGTACCGATCGCACCCACCATGACGGTGGCCAATGCGATGCCGAAGGTCCTTTTCTGTTCTTTGTTGTTGCTCGTTTCCATGTTGGTCGTGTTTGTAGCTTGTTACGCCACACACCACACCGTGGGTTATGAAGATCCCGGGAAAAGATCATGAACAGGACCATGGATAGCCTCAAGCGGCCTTCGGAAGCGTAACGGCGAACACCGAGCCCGACCCGAGCTTCGAGTCGAGCGTGATGCTCCCTCCGTGGGAAAGCACGATTGACTTCACGAGCGAAAGCCCGATCCCATGCCCCTTGGTCCCTCCGGTGTTCTTCGCGCGATAGAAGGGTTCGAAGATCCGCTCTTGGTCCTCTGTGGCTATCCCCGGACCTTGGTCCCGTACTTGCAAGCTGATCGCATTGGTCGAGCTTTTCAAGAAGATCAGCGCGCGGCGGTCATCAGCGAACTTGCAGGCGTTCGCCATCAGGTTGGTCACCATCGAATGCAGCAGCGTCTCGTTGCCGTTCACCAGCAGATCGCTCTCGTCCTCTACTTCGTCGATCATCACGTCCACCCGGTACCTGCTGTCCATGCGCAGCACTTCGTCCCGAGCCACCCATAGCACTTCGTCCATGCGCACCGGACCGAAGCCGGTTGCAGCGGCACCGGTCTCGACTTGGGCGGTCAATAGCAAGCGATCGGAAAGTTGGTTCAAGGCATGCATGTCCTCCAACACCGAGCGAAGGGCTCTTTCGTATTCCGCACTGGTGCGAGGGTTCAATAGAAGTACTTCCAACTGCCCGGAGATCGCGGTGAGCGGTGATCGGAGCTCGTGTGATGCGTTCGCGATGAAGTTCCGCTGTACCTGGAAGGCGTCCTGCAGTCGAGCCAAAAGGTCATTGAACGAGAGGGCCAATTGTGCCAATTCATCGGTGTCATTGTCCAGTTGTATCCGCTTCGAAAGGTCAGAAGCACCGATCTGCTGGAATTCCCAAACGAGTCGCTGTACCGGGGACAAGGCGCGCATGGCAAAGAAGCGCCCGATGAAGAAGATGAGCACCACCCCGATCAAATAGGTGGCCAACATCACTTGGGCCTGGTTCTTCAGTTTCCGACGACCGTATATGTCCAAGCCGGAAGCGATGACCACATACTCCTCATCGCCGTGCCGGAATGAAAAGCCGAGCAATTCCCGGTCGGCGAGGTTCGAATAGTAGGTGCCGTCCTTTCGGATGAGGGCAAGAAGTTCCGATGTGGGTTCCGATCTTCCGTGTTGATCACCAAGACGTAGGACCTCGCGATCGGCATGGTCGTGTATCGTGATCGTTTCCTCGGGCAGTCTTACCGGGCTGGCCAGTTCGATCTTGCGAAGCAGGCGATCGTCGATCTCATCCACCTGCAGAAGCATCGTGGCCGCGTTATTTCCGCGGTCCTTCATGCGGCCTATGAATTCCTCTTTGCGAAAATCGGCTGCACGCATGAACACTACGGCGAAGGCGATACCGAGGATCACCGATGCGAGCACCAGGAATTGCAGTGCCAGCCGGGTGCGTATGTTCATGGGTTCGCCGTAAGGATGTACCCGAGTCCCACACGGGTGTGGATCAGCTTCGTTCCGAAATCACGGTCCACTTTCTTACGTAACAATTTCACGTAGGCCTCCACCACGTTGGTTCCTGTGTTGAAGTCGATGTCCCACACGCGTTCACTGATGAGCGATCGGGAAAGCACGCGCTCCGGGTTACGCAAGAAGAACTCCATAAGGGCATATTCCTTCGCGGTCAGCGCGATGTTCTTACCCTCGCGGACCACCATCTTTTGTTTCAGGTCCAGTTCCAGTCCGCCATAGCTCAAGCGCTCCGCGGTCTCCGTTACTGCGTTGCCGCGTCGGGTAAGTGAACGTATCCGTGCTAGCAGCTCTTGGAATTCGAACGGCTTCACGAGGTAATCATCTGCCCCGGCGTCCAGTCCGAGCACCTTATCGTCCGTGGTACCCAAAGCGGTCAGCATCAGGATCGGCATGCCGCCCCCGGCCAGTCGGATCGCCCGACAGCAATCTATCCCGTCCATGATCGGTAGCACGCGGTCCAGGACCACCAGGTCCACGGCCTCTTCTATGGCCAAGCGCTTGCCCATCTGCCCGTCGTAGGCGTTCAGCACGTCGTACCCGCTTTCTTCCAAGCCTTGCTTCAGGAATGCGGCCACCTTCGGCTCATCTTCAACAACGAGAATACGCATGGTTCAAATCTAGCAAGGCGGGATCCTGGTCGCCGTAATTGGTGGTCTTGGGATGGAAAACCGAGAAGGCCCGTCCCCGGGCCTTCTCGTAACCAATACGGTGAGCGGCTGTTCGTATTCTTCGGTCCTCGGCCCTCCCAAGCCGATCGCCGTACGACCAATTGGACCTAACTCCTTGTGGATTCGCCGTTCACCGATACCTTATGGGCGACAAAGCTCCAATGCCCTGTTGAAGTTCCGCGGGTATGGACATGAAAAAGTCGTGAAATCTCACCTTTCAACCTGCAAACATGCGCTATCGACGTCTAGGTTCCTCCGGCCTTCAAGTTTCAGAACTTTCTCTCGGCTCTTGGCTGACCTTCGGTAAGCAGATCGGCGACCCCGTTGCCGAGAAGCTCATGAAAGTGGCCTATGACGGGGGCATCAACTTCTTCGACAATGCGGAGATCTATGCACGGGGTGAAAGCGAACGTGTCATGGGGCGCATTTTGAAGAAGAACAAATGGCGGCGCGACAGTTACATCGTTAGTAGCAAAGCATACTTCGGCACGGATAGCAAACTGCCCACGCAGGTCGGTCTGCACCGCAAACATCTGGTCGAGGCCTGCAACGCCGCTTTGCAGCGGTTCCAGTTGGAATACCTGGACCTGTATTTCTGCCACCGACCGGACAAGAACACGCCGATCGAAGAGACCGTTTGGACAATGCACCAACTGATCATGGCCGGCAAGGTCCTGTATTGGGGCACGAGTGAATGGAGCGCACAGGAGATCATGGAAGCGCACATGGTTGCCAAGCAGCATCACCTCATCGGTCCGATCATGGAGCAACCGCAATACAACATGTTCCACCGCGCCAAGGTGGAGGTGGAGTATGCACAGATCTATAGAACGGTTGGTCTGGGCACTACCGTTTGGAGCCCGCTCGCCAGCGGCATTCTTAGCGGAAAGCACCGCGATACCGCCGCCAACAAGGGCACTCGGCTCACAATGGAAGGGCTCGATTGGTTGCGCGAACGCGAGCTCACCGAGGCCCGGTTGAAGAAGGTGGACAAGTTGAAGACCATCGCTGATAAGTTGGACCTTGCTCTACCTGTGTTGGCCTTGGCTTGGTGCCTCAAGAATCCCAACGTCAGCACGGTCATACTCGGCGCAAGCAAAGAGGCCCAATTGAAACAGAACCTCGGGGCGGTAGAAGCACAGGACCTCTTGACCCCTTCCGTGCTGGAGAAGATCGAAAAGGTGCTTGACAATGCACCGGAAAGGCCGCAATGGTGATCCTAGTTCTTCACGAACGTGCGTGTCACCATGCGGCCCTGATCGTCCACCAACCGCAGCAAATAGAGGCCCGGCGCTTCATTGCCAAGGTCCAACGCGATCGTGGACGTCGTGTTGATGGTCGTGTTGTTCACCAAACGCCCGTCCGGAGCGAACAGTTCCAGCCGTAGCCGTTCGGGGCTTTCCATGGCCAGGTTCACTACCGTGGTGGCCGGAACCGGGTACAAGGTCAACTCGCCCCAAGGGCTGTTCTCTTCAATGCTATTGGCATCAAGCACGGTTATCGTGCCATGTTGGGTGGTGCTATGGAATTGGCCTTGGAACGATCCCGTGCAATGGTAGTTGTACACCCCGGGGATGTTGAACGTATGCGAATACACCCAATTGCCGCTCTGGGTGGAGGAGTTGCTCATGAAGCCCTCCGGGTTCTCGGGGAATTCGCTCAAGGCCCCGAAGACGTTGTGCGACCCGCTCACATTGGTCCATGTCACTTCATCCCCCGCCTGGATCATCAATACCATCGGGTCGTAGTAGGGCAGGTTCTCCGGATCCAAGAGGGAACCACCCACTTCTACCGCCCAGTTCGTTTGGGCCATCATTGTAATTGGAAGAAAAGCAAGTAGCGTAAGCGTTGTTCTCATGTGGATCGTTGTTTCGCTCAAAGGAAACACGTTCCTGCCGAAAGGCCACACACATAGCGTGCTAATGAAGGGATCCTTCCTATTGGCCGGTCATCCGGGCGAAACGATGACCGGCCAGCGTCCGTTGGCCGCGTATTCTGCGGATCACTCGGCCTTTACGAAGGGGTGGTGCCGCTCGGTACCATTGCTGTGTATGCGTAGCAGATAGACCCCATCGGAGAGACCGGCCAATGGCACCTCCAAGGTTCCGGAGAAGTGTGCAATGCTCATTCGAACAACACGCCCGCTTTGGTCAAGGATGGCCACCCGGTCGTTGGCCAGAACTTCCGGAACGGCCAAGCGTTCCCTAGCCGGATTGGGGTACGGCGCTGTGCTATGCGAAAGCTTCTCGGAAATGCCCACGTTCCCGCCGACAAGGTCCAGGTCATCCAGATATAGCACGGAGCCGGGGTTGTTGCCTGAGGAGATCACCACGAGCATCGTGTCCGGGGTATCGAACAGGAAACATGGCGTTGCGAATTCGATCCATCCGAAGGTCGCTGCGCTGATCTCTTCCGAAGCACTTCCAATGATCGCACCGCCGCTCTTGAACACCACCCCGACAATGGCCGTGTCCAACCCATTGGGCTGGTATTGGTACACACCTGTCAATTGTCCTGGAATGTTCGCATAGGGCACGCCACCGGTCACCGAACTCCGTATGGTGCCGTTGGTCAGGTAGCCGGGCAGCGTGTCGCCTTCAATGGCCATGGTCTCCAGCCGTGCGCTGAAACTGCCGCTGTATGCGGTCGAGCTTTTGGTCACTGTTGTGGCACCAAATACAGCGGTCCACCGGTTCCAGGTATTCCAGCCATCCGGGTCCTCTGCGTAGAACTCCGTCCAGTCCTCGAAGTTGTGGTTCGGCAAGAGGTCCGGGGTCGGTACCGATGGTGCGGTCAAACGCACTTCATCCACTTCGAGCCACGAGCCATTGGCCATGTTGTCCGTGAAGAAGGGATCCGAACTGGCGAATGCGACGAACACGCTGTCCACGTTGGATACCTGAGAGTTCAGCGAGAGCACCATCTCCGTCCAGTCGAATTGCTCCCCACCGAAGCGCCACTGCTTGGTGGCCACGTTCAGGCCGCTGCTCCATACCGAGACCAAGGCGATGGCCGAGTCGCCCTCGACAAGGCTGTATCGCATCCAGCACCTCAGTTGGCGCACATCGGTGGTGAAGGGCACGCCACCTTCCGGGGTCTCATCGATCCGGCCCATGATCAGGAATCCGAAGGCGGTATCCCCTTCGGCGATGTGTGTTTCCATGCGGGCGGCATAGCTCCCTTCTGGTGCTTCGCCCACCTTTGTTGTCGACAGGTTTTCTCCGGCTTCATAGTTACCGGTCCGCCATTCGGTCGGGTCCTCGAACAGGAATGCGGTGTTCCAGCTTTCAAAGCTGCCATTGGTGATCTCCTGGGCGTTCAAGCTCAGGACGAGGAAGACAAGGAACAGGGTAAGTGTTTGGCGCATGAAGTTGGATTTGTGCTCTCCGAAGGTAAGAACCCACGATAGTTGCCAACAAGATCACCGAACAGCGATAGGATCGTGCAAATTCGCGGCCCCAATACAAAGCCTATGTCCATTGTGCTTCGTTCGTTTTTGATGGTCCTGATCAGTTCGTTCGTCGGGTCCATGACACTTCAGGCGCAAGAGAAGTCCCTTACCTGGCGCTGGGCGAACCGGCCATGTGGCGACATGCTCAGCTGCGAGAACGGCTGCAGCGCTTGCAATTATCCTGATGAATACGACCCCGGCTTTTTCGGCACGAATGCGTCCTGGGTCGGCTTGGGAGCATGCCCGCTGGCTGTTGATGTGCAGGACAATGCCATTGTCTCCACGGGTTGGGGTCCGTTGCCCGTACCGGATCGGTTGGTCCTGATCAGCGGCATCACGCTCGTACCGATGCGACTGGACTCCATCATCATTCGGCATCGTTCCATGGATCAAGGGCCGATGTTCCTGCGTGTTTCCTTGAAGCACGTTCTCAATGGGGTGGCCCAGGTGGTCCATGAAGGCCCCATCGCTGGGGAGTTCGATGCGCTGGCACTGCGTGATCTCGGGTGTGCCGAGGTGCCCGAAGGCATGGTGAGCGGCGGTTTCCAGATCAAGCTTCAAGCTTTCGGAAGTAGCACGGGTGCATGGGTATTGGATGAGGTGCGTGTGGTGGCAACGCCTTGCGATGTGGAGATCACCACAGGTGTTCAGGTGCGGTCGGACAATTACTCGGCGCAAGGTGCGCAGTTCGATGTATTGGGCCGTCCTGTGGAACAGGGTGCGGCAAATGGTTCGTACATGGATGCGACCCGGCGGGTGCTCATCCGCTGATCAACAGCGAACCCTACACGAAGCGTTTCAGGATAGCATCCACCTGCTGCACATAGTTGCCAGCAAAAAGGTTGGCGTGCACAAGAAGCGGATAGAGCTGGCAGATCTCCACGCGTTCCTGCCAGCCTTTCTCCAAGGGCCAGGCATCGTGATAGGCTATATGGAACGCACTTTCGAAACCACCGAACAGGTGCGTCATGGCAAGGTCCATTTCACGGTGTCCGAAGTAGACTGCCGGGTCCACCAGCACAGGGGCACCATCCTCCGTGCACAAGAAATTCCCTTGCCAAAGGTCCCCGTGGAGCAAGGACGGGGCTTCCTGCGGGAAAAGGCCATCGATCCTGCCGTACAAACGCTCACACCGAAGCGCGATCGGCGCCGCCAGTTTACCGTTGTCGCGTCCCATCTTCACCATGGGCTCCAAGCGGTGTTGCACCAGGAAGCTGTGCCAGTCGTTCTCTTGTGTGTTCACCTGTACCAAGCTACCGATATAGTTCGGCCGGTCAAGTCCGAAATGCGAGGCACTTGTCCGGTGCAGCGTGGCCAGCTGGGTGCCGAAAGTGCGCCAGAACTTATCGTCCTTGGGCCCCTTGGGTACATACTCCAGTACTAGAAAGCTCAGGTCCGCAAAGGTTCCTTGGACCATCAGTTCTGGCACACGGATGGCCATCGGGGCACGTAGATGGGCAAGCCCATCTGCCTCGGCCTCGAACATACTGGGGTACCGGTCGGCCCTGTTCGTCTTGAGAAAATAGGTCCCCTTCTTGGTAACCAGCCGATATGCATCATTGATGCTTCCACCTCCTACGGGGATCACCTCGTCGATCGCCACAGGCGCGCCAGCTGCCGATAACTGTTCGTTGAGGTGATCGAGAAAGGGAAAGGGAAGATCCATGTGGAAGGTTCGCGGCCTTGAATGTACCGCACATCCGCACGACCACAACGCGAGCCGGTTACCTTCCCGCCATCGCGGGACGCTCAAGGCAGCGTTGGCCAGGAACAAGAAAGGGCGGCTCCGCAGAACCGCCCTTCAAGTGGAGAATACCGGAGTCGAACCGGTGACCTCTTGCATGCCATGCAAGCGCTCTAGCCAGCTGAGCTAATCCCCCATTATTTCAAAACTCTGCTGTGACCTTCCCGCTGTCGCGGATCGCGCTGACCAGCCGAGTTCTTCTTCCAGGAAATCAAAGCCGTTCGTTACGAGCGGGCCGCAAATTTAGGAAGTTTCGGTATATCAAACATCCTTCTCGACTCATCGGGCGGATTCCCGCTTCAAATACCGGTGGGTGACGTATTGTGCACGGCTGTTCGGTGCTTTCGGCTTCCCTGATCGATACGGGTTGGTCTGCTCAGCATCGATGACACGGGCCTTAATATGGTCCTTCCATTGTATCTCCATCAGGTCCATCACGGTGGTCTTCAACCGTTCGTCATCCACAGGGAAAGCCACCTCGATCCTGCGGTCCAAGTTCCGTCCCATCCAGTCGGCCGATGAAAGCATAATCAGCGGATCCCCAGCTTGATGGAACCAGTACACACGGGTGTGCTCCAGAAAGCGGTCCACGATGCTGATGGCCTGGATATTGGCGCTCATTCCTTGCACCCCGGGCACCAAACAACAGATCCCGCGGATGATCAGCCGGATCTGCACGCCAGCATTACTGGCATCGTACAACTTGCGGATCAGGGCATGATCCTCCAAGCTGTTCAGTTTCAGGAGGATCTCCGCGCGTTTCCCGATCAGCGCTTGTTCGATCTCCTTGTCGATGAACATCTCCAAGCGATCCCGCATTGAGACCGGAGCCATCAATAGGTGCTTCAATTTCGACCGATGGCTACGATCCATCAGGTGCTCGAACACCTCGGCAACTTCGTCGGTAACCTGCGTCCGACGTGTCAATAAGGCCATGTCCGCGTAGATACGGGAGGTTCGTTCATTGAAGTTGCCGGTGCCGAGGTAGGCATAGCGTTGCACGCGGCCTTTTTCCATGCGTTCGATCAAACACAACTTACAATGCACCTTCACATTGGCATAGCTGTAACGCACTTTCGCGCCGGCCTTCTCCAAGGCTTCGCCCCAGAACAGATTTGAGCGCTCGTCGAAACGGGCCTGCACCTCAACGAATACCGTCACCTGCTTGCCGCGCTGCAAGGCGGCAATGAGCGCAGTGCACACCTCGGAACCTTCCGCAACGCGATACAGTGTGATGGCGATGCGCGTCACTGCAGGGTCCAGCGCAGCGACCCGCAGCCAGCGCACCACGTTCCCGAAGTCATGGTAGGGGAAGTGCCACAAGAGGTCGCCACGCTGCAGGGCGGAGAAGGTCTTACGCCCGCCTTGGCTGGCCGGGTCCGGCACAAGGGACCAGTCCTGATCGCGCAGTGCCTTATGCCCGCTCACTGGCAATTTCATCAGGTCGCTGAAGTTGTGGTAACGACCGCCAGGAACAAGGTCGGGCTTTGACAGGCCAAGCAACTTCCGCAATGCGCTGAGCGTGGCGCGGGGCATTGCGCTATCGTACAGAAAGCGCGATGGGACACCGGTGCTCCGCTTGCGCAGGCTCTTGCGCACCTTGTCCTTCACATTGCCCACGAATTCCTCATCGAGGTACAACTCGGCATCCCGGGACAGTTTGATGGCGTGGCATTCGGTCAGTTTGTGGTCCTTGAACAGACCACCCAGTCCCAAGCGCATCACGTCGTCCAGGAACAAGATCTCGTTCTTCCCCTTCGCAGCGGGCAGGACGAGAAAGCGGCCCAGTTCATCGCTCGGGATGTTCACGAATACGATCCGGTCCTTGTTCTTGCCCTTGGGCTTCAAGCGGCATACGAAATAAAGTTTACGATCCTCGATGAATGGTGCGTTCCCTTCCCGCACAGCAGCGGTGTTCACAAAGGGCATCACCTTTTCCTGGAAGTAGGCGCGAACGTATTTGCGTTGGGCAGCGGACAATTGCGCGATACGCAGCAAACGGATCCCGTTCTTGGCGAGCGCCGGCACGACTTGTTGTCGGTACACCTCACCGAACTCGATCTGCTGCAGAAGTGCTTTTTTGTTCAGTCGTTCGACCAGTTTCCCCGGTGGGATGCCCAACACCGTGCGGGTGGTCTTCTTCAGTTTACTCAGGCTACGGAGTGATGCCACGCGCACACGGTAGAACTCGTCGAGGTTGTTGGAGTAGATCGCAAGGAATTTGACGCGCTCCAGAAGTGGTACGGTGGGGTCCTTCGCTTCTTGCAGCACGCGCTCATTGAACGATAGCCAGCTGAGGTCCCGGTCATAGAAGACCTCCTTGGTCTTGGGCAGTGCGCGGCGCTCCTTCTTCGGCGTCGCGACACGGGTGCGCAAAAGTTCAAGGTTCAGGCTCTTCTGGTTTCCGTACCGCACCTGCGCATAGCGGGTGTGGAAGCGATGCCCTTCGAGGTAGGCCAGGTTCTGCTCCAGCCAATCAGCGGCAGAGATCTTCTTTTCCAGCACATCCTCCATTTCCTTGCGCAGCAATTCGCTCTTCTCGATGAAGTCCACTTGCCCGGCCTTGGACGAATCGGCGTCGCGCAACACTTCCTGAAGCGTGGTCTTCGGCCGTGCATCCAGCCGTGTGGCCAGAATGAGTTGCCGCACCCGGGCCAGTTCCGTCGAGTTGAGGCCGAGCCGGATCAAGTAGTTGGTGGCCAGTTCAGCACTTTCCGCTTCGTGCCCGGCATAGGCCAAGGCGTACCCGGTGTCGTGGAACAAAGCGGCGACCTCCAACAGCGCCAGGTCCTGTGGCTTCAATTCCATGGCCCTGCCGATGGCCTTTGCCGTACGCGCGACCGCTAGGGTGTGCTCGAGGTCATGGAAGCACATGGCCGGTGGGATATGACGCGCGAACCACCTACGCACGAAAAGGCGGGTACGTTCCAACTGGCCTTCCGTGATCATGGCGGCGAAGTTATACGCGGCAATGCCCGGGACCCGTCTGTTCGGCGATGGTGACAGGCGTCGAGGAACGAGGGGAACCATGCTTGCCGTCGGATGCCAAAGGACAGCGGTCCTTGCCTTGGGCGGCTATATTTGAGCGATCCCACCGGAATGGACCTGTCCACCGTTCACGCCCTTTATGATGCACTTGCGGGCGACCGGTTCACCTTCCTGTACAGCGGTCTGTTCCATGACGAACACACCGCACGGCTTATCGCATTGGGGGAGGAGTACTTGGACCAGGAAGAAAGAGCGGACAAGAGCCTCAGAGGAAAGCTCGTCTTCGTCATGGTCGAGGCCTACCAGAACATCATTCGCCACCGTGCCGCACTGTCACCGGAACTGGCGCAGGGTGCAGGGCGTAGCATGTTCGTGTTGCGCAGCGGAGCAACACAGCACAGGATAACGGCCATCAATCCGGTAAGCGCTGCCGATGCCGAACGCCTGAAGGCGGCATTGGCCGATATGAACGGGCTTGACATGGAACAGATGAAACAAGTGTTCCTGAACGGTCTGAAGAACGAGCAACGCAGCGAACGTGGTGGTGCGGGACTGGGATTGATCGAAATGGCGCGGCGATCGGGCCACCCACTTCGGCATGGCTTTGAGGCGCTTGACGGGGCGAACCGCTTGTTCGCACTTCAAGTGCTGATCGGTCGTTCGGCCTCATGGGTCGGTGGGGTGGAGGAGGCGTTCGATCTGCACAAGGTTGTTGCACAGGAAGGTATCGCCGTATTATGCAAGGGGCACCTCTCCACGGGCGAACAGGAAGTGGTGCTGCGGATCATCGAACGCGACCTGGATGACGATTCGCAGCGTTCTGACCCGCGCATGCGAGCGTTCCTGGCGGCCACGGAATTGCTGGGGAACCTGCAGGCGGTCGGGGATGGGCCGATGGTCCTGATCGGTCGAACCGGTGATCGCTTCACCTTGGTGGTCGGCCTGCCGCTGGTGCATGCCATGGCCGAGGAGTTGACCGCCGCTGTGAATGAGATCAATGCCATGGATGCGCAAGGCTTGCAACGCCGCTACCGCGATATCCTTCTGGGTCGCGGCGCGCCGGCTGGCACATTGCAACTCGGTCTGATCGAACTGGCGAAACGAAGCGATCGACCGCTGCGTCTGGACCAACGCACTTGGCGCGATCTTCCCTTCCTCTCCTTGGAGGCGGCATTGTAAGAGCAACCGGGTGGCAGTTCCACCTTCGACCGCGATCAGGCTACCAAGAGTGGTCAGTTCAAGTTACAGCACCCCGCATACGGATCGGTCGCCTTCAGGAGTTATTGGAACAGAAGTCCATCACATGTTCACACTGCTTCAATACCTCATGGACGGTTTCAGCCGCTTCCAGATCTGGTTCGATCAACGATTCGGTTGGTTCTTCACCAACGGAATGAAACAACGCAAACAGGCCCCCCCGGGCATGTTCAAAGCTTGATGCACACGTTCTTCGCTTCGGTGAAGAAGCGCAGTACTTCCACACCGCCCTCGCGACCAACGCCACTCTGTTTCACACCACCGAACGGCGTTCGCAGATCGCGCACCATCCAGCAATTGATCCAAACAATGCCTGCGTTCAGCGCTCGTGCCACGCGCTGGCTGCGCTGCAGGTCCTTGGTCCACACCACGCTGGCCAGACCGTATGGCGTAGCGTTCGCGAGTTGCAGGGCCTCCGCCTCCGTGTCAAAGGCCTGGATCGTTACCACCGGTCCGAAGATCTCCTCTTGGTTCGTACGGCATTGTGGGCCAAGGCCTTCGATCACCGTGGGGGTGATGTACCAACCATCCTTCAAGGCACCTTCCAGCTTCACCTGTTCGCCGCCGTGCAGCACCCTGCCGCCTTCCTCCCGGGCCAGCTGCACATAGCTCAGGACCTTTTCCATATGGTCCTTGCTTACCACCGCACCGAGGTCGCTGTCCGCCGCACCGGGGTCGCCCACGCGCAACTTCTTCACTTCGCCAACGAACGCCTCGCGGAATCGATCGAGCATGTTGCGCTGCACAAGGATGCGGGATCCGCACAAGCAGATCTGGCCTTGGTTCGTGAAGCTGGACCGCACCGTGGTCCGCAACATGTCGTCGAAGTCGCAGTCGTCGAAAATGAGCACAGGGTTCTTGCCACCCAGCTCAAGGCTCAACTTCTTGAACATGGGCGCCGCCACACGTGCGATCTCCGCTCCGGTGCGTGTGCCACCCGTAAAGGAAAGCGCTGGTATGCGCGGATGCGCGGTGATCGCGGCACCCACCTTGGGACCGAGGCCGTGTACGATGTTGAGCACACCGGCCGGAATGCCTGCCGCCTTGCACAGGGTGCTCATGCGGTAGGCTGTCAAGGGCGTTACTTCGCTCGGTTTCGCCACCACGCAATTGCCCGCCGCCAACGCCGGTGCGATCTTCCAGGTGAAGAGGTAGAGCGGTAGGTTCCAAGGGCTTATACAACCGACCACGCCTATGGGTTGGCGATCCGTGTAGTTCACCGCCACATCGTCCATCAGGTGCGCTTCGCTCGGGAAATGCAGGATCGCCGTGGCGAAGAAGCGCAGGTTGGCCACCGCACGTGGAATGTCCACCCGACGGGCCAAGGAGGTCGGTTTGCCGTTGTCCCGGCTTTCGTCCGCCACGAAGCCGTCCATATCCGCTTCGATCAGTTCGGCCAACTTCAAAAGGGCTTTGCTGCGGCCTTCGCGTCCCATCGCGTTCCATGCAGGGAATGCGCGTTCAGCAGCATTTACGGCCGCCTCCACATCGGTGGCGTCGGAATCGGCGAGGTGTGCATACACCGCACCCTTGGCCGGTTCATGCACTTCCAGCCAGCCGCCGCTTCGGGCCTGGCACAACTCACCATCTATCAGGTTCAGCAGTTTTTCCATCGGTGCTCGAAGGTAATCCGCACATCAGGATCGAAATTGGGCTGTCCGGGCCGCAGGCGATCGTAGCCCACTGCCGTAGGTGGCTCGGACGGTCGATCTGCGGATCATCGGCCTTGTGGCATCAGCCCTTTGAACGCCGAAAGGCTTCCATTCACATGGAAGCCCTCCGTCGCCCTTGTTGCGCTGTACGGGAACCAAAACCAAAGCCCGTAAGCAGCACTTCGTACACTTACCCTTCGAATCTTGAAGGGGTATTCCTTTGTCCGGTACAAACGTATGGCCATACCATGGGTGCAGGTGTTAAGGGGATATCAAGGAACGTTAAAGAGCGTTAAGCGCCCACGGATCGCTCCGCTCCCGAATAGTTTCGTTGCGTGGAGAAACGCTGGATAAGCGGGCTGTTGGTGGCCATCAGTATCGCGCTCTTGGGCCTCATGGCGATCCAGGTCAAGTGGATGCGCGACACCATGGTCTTGCGCGAGGCACAGTTCCACCGCACGGTGGACAACGCCCTTTACGCCGTGAGCGATCGTTTGGAGCAATTGGAAAAGATGAGCGACCTGAAACGGCACCGGGCAGGAAGGCGCTTGTTGCGGAAGGTTGATCAGTTGCGACGGGCCAGCGTGAGCCATGAAAGGCAGGAGCAGGCATTCGAGGTGGATACCGTGCAAGTGGAGGTGGAGGAATATCGCGACGCACCGCCACCACCGGTGCCGCCCGATAGTTTGTTCGAAATGCACGCGACAGTGCCCACGCCGCACAACGAGGAGCATGAGGTGCTGGTGACCGAGATGGTGCGCAGCATACTTGCCACGGAGCTTTCGCGTGATATCCGTGATCGTATCGATCCGGGCTTGCTGGATTCGCTCCTGCAAGAAGAGTTCGCCGCCGGAGGTCTCGCGGGTGGGGTCCAATACGGGGTGTTCAACGAGCGCGGCGAGGCCATCGACCTCGGGCGCGGCGAACTGGCCGATACCGCCGGGGTCGCTGCTTCGCCCTTCCGCGAAAAACTCTTTCGGCACGACCTCACTGGGCCCTTCCACTATTTGCACGTGGTGGTGCCCACCAAGCGTAACGCATTGTGGCAAGGCATGTGGCCCATGCTCTTGATCAGCGCTTTGTTCATGGCCATCATCGTGGTCGCTTTCGTGTACACGATACGCACGATCTATCGGCAGAAACGCATCGGCGAGATCCGCACCGACCTGGTGAACAACCTCACCCACGAGCTCAAGACCCCCATCAGCACCATCGGGCTGGCTTGCGAGGCCTTGTCGGACCCTTCCATGCCCAAATCCGAACAACAGGTGCGCAGCTTCGTGGCCATGATCCGAGATGAGAACAAGCGGCTGGGCAGCTTGGTGGAGAACGTCCTGCAAAGCGCCGTTCTCGAAGGCGGCCAAATGCTGCTGAAACGGGTCGACCTTGACCTGCATGCGGTGGTGCGCGACGTGGTGCGTAGCAGCGAGATCCAACTGGCCAAGCGGAACGGCCGCATCGAACTGGACCTCGGCGCGGAGATCCACCATGTGAACGGGGATCGCATCCACCTCACGAACCTCTTGTACAACCTGGTTGACAATGCCGTCAAATACGCCGAGGCCGAACCCCGTGTGCGCATCAGCACCCGCAGCGATCATGAGGGCGGACCGGTAAGCGTCACCGACAACGGCATCGGTATCGCATCCGCCGAGCAACAGAAGATCTTCGATCGCTATGCACGTGTGCCCACCGGCAGTATCCATAACGCCAAAGGCTTCGGCCTGGGCCTTAGCTACGTGCGCACCGTGGTGCAGCGGCGCGGCGGCCGCATCAAAGTGGAAAGTGCGCCCGGCCGTGGCAGTACCTTCCACGTCTTCATACCATTCGAACATGTCCCGACCCATAAAGCTGCTGGTAGTAGAGGATGACCCCAACTTGGGCAGCCTCCTGGTGGAATACCTGCGGGCGAAAGGCTATCAGGCCGACCTGCGCACCGATGGCCAGCAGGGCAAAGTCGCATACACCACTGGTGGCTACGACCTGCTCCTGCTCGATGTAATGATGCCTTTGAAGGACGGCTTCACCCTGGCACGCGAGATACGCGAAAAGGATAGCACCACTCCGATCCTGTTCCTTACCGCCAAAGGCATGAAGGAGGACAAGGTGCAAGGCTTCGGTACCGGGGCGGACGACTACATCACCAAGCCCTTCATCATGGAAGAGCTCCTGCTGCGCATCGGTGCGGTGTTGCGGCGTGTGAACGGGGCCGAGCCACAAGCCCCCGAGCCGGAGGAATACACCTTGGGCGATTCCACCTTCGATCCACGCAAACAAGTCCTGCGCACCCCCGCCGGGGAACGCAAGCTCACCACCAAGGAAAGCGAACTGCTACGCCTGCTATGCGCCAAGCGCAACGAAGTGCTGGAGCGCGGCGACGCCCTCAATGAGATCTGGGGCACCGATAGCTACTTCAGTGGCCGCAGCATGGATGTGTACATCGCCAAGCTGCGGAAATACCTGCGCGAGGACCCCGGGATCGAGATCATCAACATACACGGCAAGGGCTTTCGCTTGATCGCCAAGTAGTGACCGTTTGCTGTGGGATGGTGAAGCATGGCGCTCGTGCACCATCGGCCGAAATGGCACGAGGAACGGTGCAATGATCGGCGAGCGCAGTGGGTTATCCAATAAACCCACATCATGCGTACTTCCGATCATTCTTGGAAAAGTGCCCGCAGGTCGGGCGGCCAACGCTTCTTCATCGGCTTCGTAGTGGCCGCTGCACTCTCCTTGGTGGCCTTCGAATGGAGCTCACCCCGCACCGAACTGGTGATCCGGACCGCATTGCCCGATGAAGGTCTGGAGCCCGAAGTACCGCCGGTCGTGATCCTGGAGAAGAAGCAAGCCACCGCCCCGGTGCAACAGGCGCGATCCACACAAGTCGTGGTTGGAGAACCGGACCCGGTCGTAGTGCCCGATCCCGACCCTGCCCCCGAGCCATCACCGGATCCGGGCCCCATCACCGATCCCGTGCCCGACCCTGACCCGCAACCTATGCCGACCGAAACGGTCGCCTCCGGGCCCGTGTTCTGGGAGAAGGTTGGCGTGCGGCCCTATTTCATGGACTGCCTGAAGCGCGACCCGACGAGCATAGAGCCCTGCACGGAGGCGCGCATCGACGCCCATTTGCAGCGCAACTTGCGCATACCGC
The DNA here is from genome assembly GCA_041391825.1 of Flavobacteriales bacterium. Taxonomy (GTDB): domain Bacteria; phylum Bacteroidota; class Bacteroidia; order Flavobacteriales_F; family PHOS-HE28; genus PHOS-HE28. Next base: position 92,553 of record JAWKNF010000012.1, read on the forward strand.
CCAGCGTCCGCGGCCACGTGCGCACCACGGTGCGTTCGAGATCGATGCCACGGGGCGTATCCAGGAACGGTGGTGTGCGCCCCGAAGGTGGAGGATGTCCGTGCCGAGATCGAACATTGATCGCAGCATCTGCCCAATTCGTGCCAACAGCCAAGGTGGCTACCCGGTGCCGGTGTATTATCAGATACCGCTCAGCCTGCGCACCAGGTAGGTTGCGTCCTTACAATGAGGCCGTGCGCCCACGCCGACTGGCAGGTTGATGCCGTTGATGTACGAACCGGAAGGGCCAGCCAGGAACACCACGGCTGCGGTCTCTCCGGTTTGGCGAAGCGGCGCAAGGGGACCTCGGCAAACATTTCGGCCGTCACCATCTCTTTTAAGAGCGCCCGTCTTTGTGGCCTTATTGGTAATAATGGTGGCAAGCCGTTCGGTCTCAGTGGCACCCGGTAACACATTGTTCACCGTAATGCCGTGCGGCCCCAGTTCATAGGCCAAAGGTCTTGGCCCAATTGGCCACTGCGCCGCCGGATGGTATTGCTGACGCCCCAAATTCGGAAGCGGCTGCTTCACGCTGGTACGCTGATACGTTGATGATACGACCATTCTTCCGCGCCTTCATGCCCGGCTGGTCGCGCGCACCAAGGTCTGGAAGCCGAGCAGGTGAAGGCGGAAAGCGGCTTCGAACGCAGCGACAGGGGCTTCGTGGGCGGGGCCCGGAGGCGGCCCACCCGTATTATTCACCAAGATGTCCACCGCGTGGTTTTCCACGTGCTTGGCGATCGTCCGCTCAAGCCCTTCGGTATCAGCCATATCTGCGACGAGGAGATGGTGCGACTGGCCTTGTGATCGGTCCAGCTCGGCAAGCACACCTCCAGTTTGCCGGGATGCGCGCGCCAAAAGGGTCACTTGTGCTCCGGCGCGCGAAATAATGCCGTGGCCTTTCCAATGCCCTGCGTGCTACCACACACCAAGGCATGCAGTCCGTTCAATCGAGTTTCCATGTGTGGTGGCCAAAGCTACGCCCTGCTTGCCTTGTAGCGCTTTCGGGCCCGTCCTTTTCCAGTTCCTTAACTTCGCGATCCATTTGGACCTTAACTCTTTAGAAACCTAGACCCAAACGCATGAAGAACCCGTACTTTTCCATACCCCTCCTAGCAGCGGCCCTGGCCTTCGGGTCCACGACCACTGCCCAATCGGTAAAGCCCATCAACACCAAGCCCATGGAGCGCATCCAGAAGATGGCTCCTGCAGCACGTAACATCAGCAACGGTATCGTAAGCCGCGGCGGTGCCGACGATTGCGCTTCTGCCACGGTGCTGGTGTCAGGTGTCGATTGCGTGCCTACCGCCTTTTCCACGGCTGCGGCCACCCAGGACCAGGACCCGATCCTGTGCAACGGATTTACTTCGCCGGACGCTTTGGACGTATACTTCCAGTTCGTTGCCACCAGCGAGACGCAAGCCATTACAGTGAACGGCTTCGAAGGCGCTGATGCCGTTATGGAGCTTCTCGAAGGTGATTGCGGGTCTTTGGTATCCTTGTCATGCGCCGATGAGACCTTCCCGCTTGCCGCTGATGAGACAACTACCGAGGAGATCTTGCTTGGTGGCTTGACGATCGGGACCACTTACTACGTGCGTGTTTATGATTATGCGCATGGTTCCGACCTGCACAACTTCGACATCTGCGTTACCGAAGGCTTCATCGCCCCGCCTCCTGCCAATGACCTGTGCGAGGATGTGACACCGGTCGATCTGGCCATTGGCGCCAGCGTCAGCTTCAATGGTGACAACACCGGAGCCACCGATACCGAAGGCCTTGGTGAACCGAACGTGTGGCATGCATTCACCATCTCGGAATGTGCCGATGTGGTCATCGACTACTGCGGTACCAGCCCTGCCTTCGGTAACGGCTTCACTGCACTGTTCATCGGTTGCCCTAACACGGATGACATCACGGCGAGCGACTTCGATGATACCACGTGCCCGGATGGGAATTTCTCTCTCTTCTACAACACGCTTCCAGCAGGCACGTACTACTATGCGGTGATGTTGGATGCCGCCAACGGCGCAGAAGGTGCCTACACCCTGAACGTTACGGCCAACACCCCGGTGATCCCTTGCCCTGATGTTCCTGCGAACGATCAGTGCGGCGATGCCACGATGTTGATCTCTGGAACGGACTGCGTTGCAACGCCTTTCACCACGGCTGGTGCCTTGCAGGACCTCGCCCCGATCGCATGCAATGGTTTCACATCGCCCGATGCGAAGGATGTGTATTTCACGTTCGTGGCCACCAGCGAGACCCAAACGATCACCGTGAACGGCTTCGACGCGGCGGATGCCGTTGTTGAACTCTTCGAAGGCGAGTGCGGAAGCCTGACCTCCCTCGGTTGCGCTGATGACACGTTCCCGCAAGCGGCTGACGAGACCACAACAGAGGAGTTGACCCAAGGAGGCCTTACTGTCGGAACCACTTACACAGTGCGCGTGTATGATTATGCGCACAGTTCGGAATTGCACAACTTCGATATCTGTGTGACGGAAGCTGTTACGGTTGACCCACCTGCCAATGACCAGTGCGGTGGAGCCATCATGTTGACCTCCGCAATTGAGTGTGTTGCCACGCCGTTCACGACCGAGGCTGCTACGCAGGATCTCGATCCGATCGAGTGCAACGCCTTCACCTCACCCGACGCATTGGATGTGTACTTCACGTTCGTTGCCACCTCCATGAACCACACCATTACCGTGAACGGCTTCAATGCTGCGGATGCGGTCGTGGAACTGTTCAGCGGCGACTGCGGAAGCCTGACCTCCTTGGGTTGCGCGGACGACACCTTCCCATTGGCGGCTGATGAGACCACCACTGAAGTGCTGACGCCGGCCGATCTCGTCATCGGTACCACCTACACGGTCCGTGTATATGACTATGCTCATGGTTCCGACGAGCACAACTTCGACATCTGTGTTACCGGCGACATCATCGACGGGCTTGCGGAGATGAACGAAGCGGCTTGGACGATCTTCCCGAACCCGAGCGCTGGAGTGTTCAACATCCAATATGCCGGCGAAAGTGGCTTGGGCAACGTTGAAGTGTTCGACGTGGCCGGTCGCGTTGTGTTCAACGAGCGCGTTCAACTGAACAATGGCACCACCCGTGCCTTCAACATCAATGGTGTTAGCGCTGGTTCCTATACCGTGCGCGTGACCATGAACAATGTGCAGACCGCCCAGCGTTTGTTGGTGGACTGATACTGACCTGGATCTTCGAGGAAGGCCGCTCCGAAAGGGGCGGCCTTCCTTGTTACGGGGAGGCGGCATGATAGCATGGAGCGTTTGTAGAAAGACCCTATCAACGCTCTACATTTACGTTCGTAACGGTCACGGACCAATTCAAACCCAAACCAGAGAACGCATGAAGAACGTGTACACTTCGATCCCCATTCTGATGATGGCCCTAGCCTTAGGGGCCACGGCTTCCGCCCAATCGGCCAAGCCCCGTCCCGAGAAGCAGGTCCAGCGCGTAAGGACCATGGTACGCGCTTTGAGCGCTCCGACCACAACACTGGAGTACCGCGGTGGTGCCAATGACGAGTGTGAAACCGCCATTCCAGTGACCGTGACCCTGGAGTGCAGTGGTTCGTTGGCTACCTACGATGCCACAGCGGCGACGCAGTCCCTGGACCCGATCGTGTGCAACGGATTCACTTCGCCCGAAGCGAACGACCTGTGGTTCAGCTTCACGGCCACCTCCGGAGTGACCAACGTCACGGTGGAAGGGACAGCCTCCTTTGATGCGGTGATCGAAGGTTTCAGCGGAGTTTGCGGCGCGCTGAGTTCCGTTGGTTGTGCGGATGCCACCTTCCCAACGGCAGGGGAGAATACGACCGAGACCTTGACCATGAGCACCACCGTAGGTGAGACTTACTATGTGCGTGTTTACTCGTACTGGGCTCCCGTGCCGGTCGACCTGACCTTCACCCTTTGCATCTTTGAAGGGCCGGATGCACCGGAGAACGACCTCTGCACATCAGTGACCCCTGAGGACCTGATGGTAGGCGGAATGGTCACCTTCACGGGAGACAACACCGGAGCGTTGGATACCGAGGGGCTTGGAGCACCGAACGTTTGGCACGCCTTCACACTGGACGCACCAGCGGATATCGTTCTCGATTATTGTGGCACGGACCCTGCGTTCGGTAATGCCTTCCTCAACCTGTGGTCGGGCTGCCCGGCCGATGGGAACATCGCTACAGCCGTGTTCGATGTCACCACCTGCCCGGATGGCAACGTGACCATGATCTTCTCGAACGTTTGCCCTGGTACCTACTATTATGCGGTGATGAACGATGCCGCGAACGGTGCTGTGGGACCGTACACTGTTAACGTGGCTGCGATCGCCCTTGCCCCCGGTTACTGCGCTGCCGGCGCGGACGCGTGCGATGAGATCATCGCACAAGTGACCATCGGGAGTATTGACAACATCAGCGACTGCTTGGACGGTGATGTAGTGGACTACACCGCATTGAGCACCGATATCGAGCAGGGTGGAACGGTAGCGATCACCGTGTTGAACGGTCCGACCATCTATACGGCCGATGCCGTTTCCGTTTGGGTGGACTGGAACCAGGACGAAAGCTTCTGCCAGGAGAACGAGGAGTTCATGTTGGTCTCCGACGGGACCGGCGCGATCTTCACCGGTAGTATTACGGCGCCGGCCGATGCGCTCTTGGGGCCGACCCGCATGCGTGTTCGCATGGCTTGGAATGAAGTTCCTGCGGCCTGCGGAGGAGCGGATTGGGGAGAAGTGGAGGACTATACGGTGAACGTCACCATGGTGACGGGTATCGGAGAGTTCGAGAACTTGGGTTGGTCGGTATTCCCTAACCCGAGCAATGGGAACATGACGGTCCGTTATGCGGGTGTCGATGCGAAGGTGGTGATCGAACTGTTCGATGTTTCGGGCCGTATCGTGCATCAGGAGCAGCGCCAACTCTTCAATGGCCAGCAAGTCGACCTGAACCTTGCCGGTTCCTTGGCCAGCGGGATGTACACCTTGCGTTTGAGCACCCCCGCGGGTCGTGCGGAGCAGCGTGTTGTGGTGAAGTAGGAGACTTTGTGCATTGTTGAAAGGGCGGACCAGCGGTCCGCCCTTTCTTATTTCACATGGTCAAGGTCGGTGCTGGCCATGATCTACCCCTCTGATGTGGATAACCGGGGCCGTTGGCCCTATGGATGTCGGTGTGCCACATCGATCTTTGCAATTCAAGATCATTAACCGAACTGCATTCCATGCTTCAACGCTACTCCTCCTTCAATAACAGCCTCAGGGCCTTGGCCGTGATCGCATTGGCCTTGTTCATGCCGCGCGTGCATGCTCAATCACTCACCTCGGACCAACTTGCCGCCGGTGTCGAGAACCTGGCCACCATCGGATCGGTGGTGCCCGGCGATGTGGGTGCTCCGGCCTTGGGCGGTGTGCCGCCGAACACCTTGTGCACCGGTGCCACGATCGAGGAGTTGGCCGTTGGTGCTTCCGTTGTTCGCAATGGTGACAACACCGGTGCTCTTACCGACGGCATCTTCGGGGTCGGTGTGGTCTGGGAGGCGTTCACCACCACGGAGTGTGCCGATATCACCATCGCCTATTGTGGTACCACACCCGCTTTCAGTGCTGCACTTCTGTACCTCGGTACGGGCTGCCCCTTGACGAATTACGCGATCGTAGGCCAAGGAAATGTGACGAACCAGAATTGTGGTGATGGGAATTTCGAGATCTCCCTTCCACAGCTCTCTCCCGGCACCTACTACTATCCGGTTATGATGATCCCGGGCTCGTCGGAGGGCCCATACACATTGACCTTTAGCGCTGACGCCTGCACGAATGCAGCACCGGACAATGCCGTGTGCGCCGGTGCGATCGAACTGCAGGTCAACGAGAGCTGTGTGCCTGTCGATGGGTCCTTGGAGAACGCTACGGTAAGCGGGACTGTGAGCGGTGGATGTGAGGACGGTGATCCTTCCGATGGGGTCTGGTTCTCGTTCGTCGCCGTGGGTACCGATGTTGTGGTGTCCATCGACCCGAGCGCCAACATCAGCGCAGTGGTCGACGTCTTCAGTGGCGATTGCTCAGCCCCCACGCTGATCGATTGTTTTGTGGCCTCCACCTTCGATGTCGACATCGATCTTGAGTTGAACGGATTGACCGTAGGTAACACATACTACCTGCGGGTCTATGATTGGTTCAATGGCCAAGCCGCGAGCAATTCGTTCTCGATCTGCCTTACCGGCCAATCCGGTGTGCAGTGTAGTGCTGATGCCGGGACCTTGACCGCTGATGATGAAAGCCTTTGCTTGGAGGAGGGCCCGGTCACGTTCACGGCGACCGGCAACGGTGATGCCGTGGTGCCGACCGGTTACCAGAGCTTGTTCGTACTTACCGTAGGTGAGGACCAGACGATCGTAGCGGCCGCAGGGTCAGCGAGCTTCGAACTCACAGCGGTCGGCGGTTTCACGATGCACACGTTGGTCTATGACCCCAACACGCTCGATCTGGGTTCCATCGAGTTCGGTGTGACGACCGCCGCCGAGGTGAATGCGCTGCTCATCCAAGGCGGTGGCTCCATTTGTGCCGCTCTGGATCTCGTTGGTACCTCTATTACCGTGACCCAGTTCTGTTGTGATGCGGATGCCGGTACACTTACCGCCGACGGTCAAGCGCCTTGTTATGATGGCGCACCGTTGACCTTGTCCGCTACCGCGAACGGGGATGCTGTTGTGCCGGATGGCTACGAGACCATTTATGTGCTGACGATGGGCGAAGGTCTTGTGATCATGCAGACCGCCGCAACCCCGAGCTTCGACGTTGATGCGACCGGCAGCTACACGATCCACACCTTGGTGTACGACCCTGCGACGCTTGATCTGGGTATCGTCGAGCCAGGAGTTACCACGGGCTTTGATGTGAATGCGTTGCTGATCCAAGGTGGAGGCAGCATCTGCGCGAGCCTGGATGTGGCCGGCGCACCGATCGTTGTGGAACTATGCTGTGATGCTGTGGCAGGAACACTAACAGCCGATGCGTCGACGGTCTGCTTCGTGGACGACATGGCGACCATCAGTGCTGCCGCGAACGGGGATGCCGTTGTACCGGATGGTTATGAGGCCGTTTATGTGCTCACGATGGGTGAAGGTCTTGTGATCGTGCAGACTGCCGCAACCCCGAGCTTCGACGTTGATGCGACCGGCTCCTATACGATCCACACGCTTGTATATGACCCAACGACCTTGGACCTTGGGATCGTGGAGCCAGGTGTTACCACGGGCTTCGATGTGAATGCGTTGCTCATCCAAGGCGGCGGTAGCATCTGCGGAAGTTTGGATGTGGCCGGCGCACCGATCCTTGTGCAACTGTGCTGTGACGCCAATGCTGGTACCCTGACGGCCGCCGAGCCGACCGTCTGTTTCGTGGATGGTATGACCAGCATCGCTGCCACCGGAAATGGCGACATTTTTGTTCCGGCCGGTTTCCAGAAGGTGTTCATTCTCTCACTCGGTGAGGACCAGATCATCGTTCAAGCCAACGCGGATCCATCGTTCGATGTGACCGAAGTAGGCGCCTTCACCATACACACCTTGGTTTATGACCCGAACACCTTGGACCTCGGAACCATCGAATTCGGAGTGACCTCCATCACGGATGTCAAACTCGTGCTGATCCAGGGTGGAGGTACGATCTGTGGAAGTCTTGATACCGATGGCGCTTCCATCGCCGTGGAATTGTGCTGCGATGCGGATGCAGGCACTTTGACCGCGAATCTGGAGACCGTATGTCTCGTCGGAGAGGTGGCCGTGATACGTGCTACACCGAATGAGGATAGCGTGGTGCCTGATGGCTTCGAGACCATTTACGTGTTGACCATGGGGGAGGAATTGCTGATCGTTCAAGTCAGCGGAGAGTCCAGTTTTGAAGTGGATATGGCCGGTAGCTATACGATCCACACCCTTGTCTACGACCCATTGACGCTTGACCTTGGTATCGTCGAGATCGGGGTCACCACCGGCTTTGACGTGAATGCCTTGTTGATCCAGGGTGGAGGAACGATCTGTGCAAGTCTGGATGTTTCGGGCGCTGCGACCACGGTTCTGGATTGCGTTCCTGTCAACGATGATTGCGCGAATGCAGTGGCCCTGCCCATCAACTTGCCAGAGAACTGCCCATCTGCCGCCATCACTGGTGACAACACCTATGCTACACAAGAGGATGGCAACGAGCCCGGTTGCGATGCCACCAATGCAGCCTTCGCCGATGTTTGGTACACGTTCAACAGCGGTATGAACACCGAGGTGACCTTGACCTTGGACCAGATGGACATGGCCAATTGGGCTGTGACCGTTAGCGATGCATGCACAGGTGGAACGGAGATCGCCTGCGAGATCGCCCCGGACGCCCCGATCGTGCTGACCACCACCGAGAACACCGATTACTGGGTGCGGGTGTACAGCAACTTGGAGTTCGGAGAGGGTGGCGCCTTCACGCTGTGTTTGAGCGGTGCCATGCCGACCTTCGTTTGCGACGGTGGGGAAGTGGCCGGAAACGGTGGTGCTGTCAGCATCAACGTGTGCCAGAACACGGTCGTGGATGTGATCGATTTCAGCACGAACAGTGCGTCCATCGAGGAATACAGCTACGTAGTTACCGATGAGAGCGATGCCATCGTCGCCTTGATGGTCGGTAATTCGATGGATTTCAACATGCTTGCATTGGGGAATTACCGGGTATACGGGGTTTCGCATAATGGCGTTCTGGAGGGGACCGATCCTGGTTCAGCCGTCTCGGAGATCACCACCACCGGTGGATGCTTGGAGTTGAGTTCGAACTTCGTGTTGGTGACCGTGGAGATCTGCAGCGGAATTTCCAATGAGGTTGCTACAATGTGGAACTTGTTCCCGAACCCGAGCAAGGTTGACTTCAGCATCCGGTATGCTGGGTCCAATGCAAGCACGCTGATCGAGGTGATCGATATGGAGGGCCGACTGGTCTTGCAGGAGAGTGCTTCCTTGACGCAAGGTCAAGTGCACACAGTGAGTACCACCGGCCGCGTGGCCCCAGGGATGTACACGGTACGATTGATCGCCGATGGTCAGGTGAAGAACCTGCGGTTAACTATCGAATAAGGACACACGATCTTGAACTGACGAGGGCGGGAGCTATCCCGCCCTCGTTGCGTTCCGACCGGCGCGAACCATACGGGACGGCACACGTACAAGGGCGAAATATCGCACCCATGCGGATCTTGACCATTTTGCCCTTTGCCTTGTTCGCGCTGTTGCTTGGATCTTCGGCACTTGCCCAGGAAGCACCTGCACCGGAGCAACTCACCTTACCCATTGTCGGTCGGGTATCCGACGCCGAAGGCAAGCTGCAAGGCTGTTCAGTGAAGGTGTTCAGTGGCAATGAACTGGTCGGGGAGCAGGTGACCCCGAAAAATGGCCGTTTCGACATGCTCTTGGGCCTGGGGATGGAATACGCAATCGAGTTCCATAAGGAGGGCTTCCTTCCCAAGCGTGTACTCGTGGATACGCGGGCCGATCTGCCCAAGGACGTCATGCAGATCGATCCGCTCGTGATGGAGATGAGCATGCTCCAAGCTTCCAAATACGGCGGCGCGAATACCGATGACCTGGACTTCCCGTTCGCCATCATCCGATATAACAAGGGTGCCAAGGCGTTCGTGCAGGACCAGGACTACACAGCGGACATGATGCGCACCAATGGAGCGCTCCTGTTGATGTCCGGCCGCGCAGGTAAGGAATGATCCGTGGGACCTTGTGCGCGCCTCATTACCTTCGGAGCGCACCAAGACAAGGCCCATGTCCCTACGACGCCCATTCAACCTGAAGCAGTGGATCACCGATAACCGGGACCTGCTCAAGCCCCCAGTTGGCAACAAGAACCTTTATGCCGATGCCGGCGACTACATCGTGATGATCGTAGGTGGCCCGAACGCACGTAAGGATTACCATTGGAACGAGACGGAAGAACTATTCTATCAGTTGGAAGGCGATATCGAGGTCGGGATACAGGAGGACGGTAAGGCCGTTACCATCCCGATCAAGGAAGGGGAAATGTTCCTCTTGCCGGCCCGTATGCCCCACCAGCCGCGTCGGGGAGCGAACACCGTTGGCCTTGTTATCGAGGTGAAGCGCGACGATCGTGAACTCGAGGATGGATTACAGTGGTATTGTGAGTCCTGTAACAACCTCTTGCACGAATACCGCTTCGTCCTGCACAACATAGAGAAGGATTTCCTTCCCCGATTCCGTGAGTTCTATGGCTCAGTGGAGCATCGGACGTGCAGTAAGTGCGGCCATGTGATGGAGACCGACCCCAGGTTCGTCTGAGCCGCGCGACATGGCCGAGCTCTTTTCGATCGACATCCATACGCACATCCTGCCGCAGGACATCCCTGATTTCGGTAGGCGCTACGGCTATCGTGGCTTCATCCACCTGGACCATCACCGGCCGGGCTGTGCGCGAATGATGATGGACGACAAGTTCTTCAGGGAGGTGGAGGCCAATTGTTGGGACCCGGAAGTACGCATGACGGAATGCGAGCAGCAGCATGTGCACGTGCAGGTCCTGAGCACCGTGCCGGTCATGTTCAGCTATTGGGCGAAACCGCACGATACATTGGACCTATCGAAGTTCCTGAACGACCATATCGCCGGGATCGTGCAACGGTGGCCGAAACGCTTCGTGGGCTTGGGCACGCTGCCGATGCAGGAGCCCGAGCTTGCGATCCAGGAATTGGAGCGTTGCAATCGCATCGGATTGGTAGGGATCCAAGTGGGCACGCACATCAACGGTGTGAACCTGGGTGAGGCCAAGCTGTTCCAAGTGTTCGAAGCCTGTCAGGAGATGGGCATGGCCGTGTTCGTTCACCCGTGGGACATGATGGGCCGAGATCGCATGGACAAGTACTGGATGCCATGGCTTGTAGGAATGCCGGCGGAAACGGCTACAGCGATCACGTCCATGATCTTCAGCGGGTTGTTCGAGAAGCTGCCGCGGCTGCGTGTGGCCTTCGCGCATGGCGGAGGCTCCTTTCCTTCCACGATCGGACGGATCGAGCATGGATTCGTGGTACGCCCCGACCTATGTGCAGTGGATAACAATGTGAACCCGCGGGAGTATTTGGGGAAGTTCTGGATCGATGCGCTCGTGCATGATCCGGCCATGTTGAAACTCGTGGTGGACCAAATGGGGGCGAACCGCGTGGCCATGGGCACCGACTATCCGTTCCCCTTGGGCGAACTGGAGCCCGGTAAGCTGATCAAGAGCATGCCGTATGACATTACCACCAAGGAGGGCCTATTGCACGGTGCGGCCTTGGAATGGTTGGATCTGAAGAAGGCACTATTCGACCGATAGGTCCTGGCCAAGTCCGGGAGGATGGCTAACGCACCAAAGTGACGTGCCCGTATAGCGTGCGTTTGGTGCCGATCATCTCCTCGGTCTCGATCCGCCATACATAGACGTCGATCGGCGCGTCCTGTCCACCGTACTTGCCGTCCCACCACGCATTGGCCGTGTTGCCCGTGTAGATCAATACCCCCCAACGATCGAAGATCTCCAACTTCAAGGTCTTGATCTCCGTACCCGAAGCGCCGAACAGGTCGTTGATCCCATCGCCGTTCGGAGAGAAGGTGTTGGGCACATAGATCGTACCTGTCAACAGCACCCTGACCACGTCGCTGGAGCGGCATCCGTTCTCGTCCGTCAGGGTCGCAGTATAAGTGGTGCTTTCGCTCGGACGTGCTAAAGGAGCCGGGCAATCGGTGCAATCGAGGCCGAAGGGTGGTGTCCACTCGATCAGGCCCTGCCCCGTGGCGTTCAGTTGTACGGACTGTCCCAGGTCCATCACTTGGTCCGGTCCTGCATCAACGAATGGCGGCGGCAGTAGTCCGAATGTCACCGTGGCGCTCGCTTCGCAACCGTAAATGTCCGTGACCGATACCGTGTACGAGATCGGTGAATCGATCGTGGCCGTAGGGAACGGTGCGGTCGGATCGTCCAAGCCTGTGGTCGGGCTCCAGATGAAGCTGATACCACCGCTCGCACCGAGTTGCACACTGCGACCGGGGCAAACCGTGGAGTCCGGCCAAGCATCGGCCTGCGGATCGATCACTTGCACAAAAGCGCTGTCGCGGATCGTTCCACAACCATTGGAGGCGATGACCACGATCCACTGCGATGAGGGCGGACTAGCGATCGGGTCCACGATGAAGGCTTCGCTTACCGCAGAAGCCGGTTCCCAAGTGTGCGTAGCGGCCTCCGGACCGATAAGCTGGACCGAGCCCCCAACACAAATGGCAGTATCGCTAAGCACCGCTTCAGGCGCGTTCAATACCACGGTGACAAGGAGCGAATCGATTATCGTACAGCCATCCGGTGTCGTGATCTCCACGGTATACCACGTATCCACAACGGGGTCCACGGAAGGTGCGGCGGTGGTTGGGTCGGAAACGCTTTCCGTCGGTGTCCATGCATAGGTCCCACCTCCGGTGGCCTCGATCGTCACGCTCGAACCAAGACAGACCTCCTCATCATCCAAAGCCATCCCTTCTGGTTCGATGAAGGCCAACTCCACCCGGGCCGTATCGGTCCCGCAAGTGCCCGTCACTACCAGTTGGTAAACGATCACGGAGTCCGGCGTAGCGATCGGCGATTGCGCGCTCGGGTCGTCCAATCCTTCGGCAGGTGTCCATTCCCAAGCGATACCATCGGAACCGAACAGCTGTACGCTTCCGCCTGGACAGATCGGCCCCACGGGCTCGATCGAGGCGATAGGAGGAGGTAGCGTCGTGATCTCCAACGTATCACTGGCCGATTGAGTGCAACCGAACTGGTCGGTCATCTCCATGGTCACGATGAACTCACCCTCTTCCATGAACGTGTGTGCGGGAGCGTATTCACTACTGGTCCCGCCGTCGCCGAAACTCCAGAAATAGGTATCGCCGCCGCTGCTATTGTTCGCGAACTGCACTGTGGCAGGGAAGCAGACCTCGCTGGGCCCGGCGATCTGGATATCAGCGATCGGAATGCTCAATTCGAATTTCACCACGCCCAGGTTGCAGCCGGTCGCGTTGTTGGTATTGCTCCATGCGCCAGGTGTGGTCGGGAAGTCGTCGTTGTTCTGGCAACCAGCACAAACGGCTTGGTAAACGGTGCCGTCCTTGTCGAAGCGGCTCGTCCCACCGTCCACATGTTCGGCGCTTTCGCTTCCTCCGAAGTAGGTCGCATAGCTCAGGCCCGCAGCCTCAGGGTCCAGCAGCATCAAGAAGAAATCGCTTCCGTCCGTGGTGCTCTGGAAGGCATCTGCGGTCACTTCCATGCCGTTGGTGGTGCTGGAGCTGTTCCCTGCTGCGCTGTTCGTGGAGCCCCCCCATCCGCTGAAATAGATCTGTCCGCAATCGCTCACCAGAAAGGCCGTAGGCGAGAGGTCCTGGACCGACGAACCGTTGCCGAACCGCGTGCTCCATTGCGAATTCTCCAGATCATGGTCCAGCTTATGAATGAACTGGCTGCTTCCGGGATTCACATACTTCCCTGGGGTCACCGGATAATCCCCGCGGGTCTGTCCCACCACGAATACCTCGTCCGAGGTGTTGAGTTGCACGAAGTAGCATTGATCATAGGAGGCTGTTCCGATGTAGGTGGAACCTTGTGGTCCCCAGTGGTACTGTACCGCATGATGAACCCATCGGTGACCCCACTGAATGAAGCTTGGAAGGGGTTGGCGGACATGGGTAGGTTCGGGCTGGTGGTGCCGCCAGCGACGAACAGCTCGCCGTTGCTGTCCACCTGCACACCGTAGGCAGCAGCATCCGCGCCGATACCACCGATGTAGGTGGACCAAAGCATCGTCGTCAAGCCGGGATCGAGCCGGAAGGTGTATCCATCCTGTTGCCCTCCGCCATAGCTGGCTTGGGGGCCGCCGATTACCGGAAGGTCCGGTGTCGAAGTGGTGCTGGCCACAACCGGGTTACCATCGGCATCCACGATGATCTCTCCGCGGAAGGAATCGCCGTAATTGTGAGCGAGAGAGAGCGCATTATTGATGCCGTCGTTGCCGGTTCCGCCCACATAGGTGCTGCCGACCAAACTGGTCGCTGCGGCATTCAAGTGCGCCACGAACATGTCCGTGCCTGCCGGTTGGTCATAGCCGTAGCCGATGATGAAGGTGAGACCCGAACCACCGTCGAACGTAGGGTCCAGACAGCCAACGGTGGTGGGGAGGTTCACCGAGCCCGTACTTCCGAAAATGTACAGCTCATCGTCCGCGTTCACCACCATGCTGTGCGGGGACTCGTTCCCAATACCACCGTAATAGGTGCTCCAAACCAGATCGCTCCCATCAGGCGTCCATTTGCTCACGCCAACATCGATCGTTCCGCCGTTGAAGGTGGGGTCCAATACGCCGACGGTGGTAGGGTAACCGACGTTGAATACGATGCCCCCGCCGTAGAGATGACCGTCCTCATCGTAGGTGGCCGTGAAGCCGAAATTGTTCCCCGTGCTGCCACTGTAGCTGGCGAAGGTGATGGTCGGGTCGATCGTCAGTGGGATCCTACGATCGTATCCGTTGGGCAGATCGAAGGAGAGCAGGTCGTTCTTCAACACATAACGCGACGGAACGTGAACTTGCGTGTTGCCGTTCTGGAAGCTGTACGGCGCGTCTTCGATCGAACGCCCGGCCGTGGTACCCACGATCAGCTTGCCTTCTTTCAATTCGAGCCCGGTGTGGCCCTCATACATGAATCGTGCTTGCGATACATCGGCGCCGGGAGCAATGAGCAGTTCATACTTCAGGCCATCGGTCCCGATCAAGCGCAGGTCGATCCCTGGCCAGACGTCCTTCAGTACCACTTCCGCATGTACCGCGCAACCTGTGCCCCACTCGGAAGGGTCGCTGCCGAGGAAGAAGTTCTCGTAATGGGTTTGTGTGGCGACACCGACCGCTCCGCGGGCCACGCCGTCCACGAAATGGACCCGAAAAGCATGCGCACGCAAGGGCTCGTCATGGTCCGCTGAACCTCCATGGCGGTGCTCTCCTCCACCGCTGCGGAGGACATAGGTAAAGGCTTCGCGCTCCACGAACAGAGCCCCGTTCGGCAACAAGGCCCTGTACAGGACCTGCGCGGGCCATTGTCCCTTGTTCTCCGTGAACGCGGCCATGGGAGCCTTGGCTTGGGCGACCAAGTTTGCTAGCAACAGGACGATGGAACAGATGTGACGCACGCGATTCAGGCCTCGGCCATGCCAAGTTACCCTGAAAAGACAGGTGGAAGGGGCCAAAAGTTGCTTGGGTACAGGTACGGGTCGATGGATCGGAGGGACAGCCGCTGACGAGGCTCCGTACCTTTGCGCCGCCTTGGTGGAAGGTGCGCTGCGAACGCCCGCCGACACCAACCCTGCCTGGGCACGGATGCCGTGAGTGACGCGATCAAGCATGAGTGTGGAATTGCCCTGATCCGCTTGCGAAAGCCACTGGCGCACTACCAACAGCGTTACGGTACGCCGCTGTACGGCTTGAACAAGTTGTACCTCTTGATGGAAAAGCAGCACAACCGGGGCCAGGACGGCGCCGGGGTGGGTTCCATCAAGCTCGATCCCGCTCCGGGCCTCAATTACATCGATCGCTTCCGAAGCACGGACAAGCAGGCCATCCAGAAGATCTTCGCCAAGATCCACAGCGGATATGAAACGGCTGTGACGCAGGATCCGAGCGCTGTGACCGATATCGAAGCGCTGAAGGCCGTGATGCCCTTCATGGGCGAGGTGCTCTTGGGTCATTTGCGCTATGCCACCTTCGGAAAGGATGGCGAGGAGAATTGTCACCCACGCCGCCGGTTGAACAATTGGATGACCCGGAACCTGGTGGTGGCGGGCAACTTCAACATGACCAACGTGGACGAGCTGTTCGATCTGCTCGTGTCCATCGGTCAGCACCCCAAGGAACGGAGCGATACCATGACCGTTCTGGAGAAGATCGGTCATTTCGTGGATGTGGAGAACGACCGGATCGCCCAAGTGCATCGCCAGTTGGGGTATTCCGACAAGCAGATCACCCAAGTGATCGCCGAGAAGATGGATGTGAAACAGGTGCTGGTGAACAGTGCCTTGGACTTCGACGGGGGCTACGCCTTGGCCGGAATGGTCGGTCATGGCGATGCATTTGTCCTGCGGGATCCCGCAGGAATCCGTCCTGCGTTCTACTACGCGGATGAAGAGGTCGTGGTGGTCGCCAGCGAGCGTCCTGCGATCCAAACCGCGTTCAATGTGCCCACGGAGGAGGTCCGTGAATTGACGCCGGGCCATGCGTTGATCATACGCAAGGACGGCAGCTTCAGCGAGGAGCTGGTGCGCGAGCCGGTTGAGAAACGAGCGTGCAGCTTCGAACGGATCTACTTCAGCCGAGGAAGTGACCGGGATGTCTACCGCGAACGCATCGCGTTGGGACGATCGGTCTGTCCCGCGATCCTCGAAGCGGTGGACCATGACCTCGAGAACACTGTCTTTTCCTTCATTCCGAACACAGCGGAGGTGGCGTGCTACGGCATGTTGAAGGAGATGGATGATGAACTGGACCGGGTGAAGGCGCGTCGGATCCTGGCCTTGGGTGATCGGGTCGATCCGGAAAAGCTGAAGGCGATCCTGGCCATTCGTCCGCGTCTCGAAAA
>JAWKNF010000013.1:0-103511 GCA_041391825.1 Flavobacteriales bacterium
TATCGGCAGCTGGCATTGTTCCGCTCGCGCGACTCCTACACTGTACATGCTGCGCATCACTTCGTTCGTGTGCTCGCTGGTGAAAGGGATGTAGAGGCATTCTTTGGGAACGTGTTAGAGCGGAAAGCAGCGCATGCTTCCGGACGAATGCCCGACCCTTTCGTGCCCGGATGAACATCACGCGCACTTGATGTGTTCCCTAGGAATACAATGCGCATCATCATGTACATACTGATCGGCCTGATGGTCGCCTTCGTTGGCCTCCAGACCTATACCACCATCAGCACCAAAGGCACACCCCAACAACCCTACAGCGTGCTGAAAGCGTTCGGTGAATTGGAACTGCGTCGCTATCCCGAAGCGCTTTCGGCCACAGTGCTCAGGCCCGGCACCACGTACAAGGAGGTATCCAGTAGCGGATTCCGCAGTTTGGCGGGCTACATTTTCGGAGGGAACGAGGCGGAGCAGAAGATCGCGATGACCGCACCGGTGCACATGGAGATGGGGAGCGACAGCTCGTGCATGCGTTTCGTGATGCCTGAAGGTTTGGACTGGGACAACATGCCGGCGCCCGATGATCCGAACGTGAAGTTGGAGCGACTTCCGGAGGAGGTGGTCGCGGCTTTGCGCTTCGGTGGTTTCGCGAACGATGATACGATCGCCGAATGGTCAACGCGGTTGTTGCAGGAAGTGTCCGAAGCCGGCTTGGAACCGATCGGTCCCGTGCGTTTTCTGGGCTACGATCCGCCTTGGCAGCTGGTCGCTCGACGGAACGAAGTGGTCGTATCAGTGCGTTGGCCTTGATGATGCGTTGAGGTCCCACGGATCCACTTTGTTTTCCTGCGCCCGGTCGGTGGTCCCCGAAGCCGCACCTCCGATACACTGCCGCTGTAGCTTAGCAGCAGCATGTTCGCCTTTTCGCTCCGAGCCGCGCTGTTCGTTATGCCTCTCACATGGGGAGTGCTCGGTGCGTGCCAAGGTCCCGGTGCTGGAAAGCAGCTGGAAGAGCTGAAGGACCTGCGGTCAAGTGGTCGGATGGATGAGCTGGCATCGGCCTCACAGCAACTGCTGAAGGAATTGCCGCCAGGAGCGAGTGCAGCCCGCTATGAAGCAGAATGGTACTTGGCGGGCGCACTTGGGGTGAAGAACGACCCGTTAGGTGCGATGGAACACGCGCAACGTGCCTCGTCCATCGCTCGGGAACTGCGGGACACCTCGCGCATGCTGGGATCATTGTACCAACTGACCAAGCTCGATGTGGAGGGCCGCCATTATCAGGAGGCCGATCGGCACCGTCGGGAACACCTGTCCTTGGCGCGGGCATATGGCAAGGACGTCGGACAATTGGTGCTTGCCTTGAACAGTATGGGCAGCATGCACAGCAGGTTGGAGGATCGCGATTCCGCAGAGTACTATTTCCGAGAGGGCCTTCGGGTGCTTGGGGACGAAGCGCACATCGCCAGGCTCGCCTTGCTGGGTAATCTTGCCAGCTTGCTGGGGGAGAAAGGAGCGCACGCCGAGGCTGAACGCTTGCTGCGTCAAGCCGTTTCTGAAGTGGACAGCACCGATCTGCGCAACAAGGCATGGGCCCTGAACAACTTGGGACAGGCGTTGATGCACGCCCGCAGGTACAACGAGGCGATCGCCGTGCTCAACGAAAGCGATTCACTCAATACCGCCGGTGGTGGGGCCATCGACCTGGCGATCGAACTGGCGGAGATCCGTGCGCAATGCCTTGACTCGTTGCGCGATCATAAGGGCGCGTACCAATGGATCAAGCATGCCCGCGATCTGCAGGATACCTTGTTCGAGCGCTCCATGAACGAGCAACTACTGGAGTTGGAGGCCCGTTTCGGAACGCGACTGAAGGAAGAGGAGATCCAACGCCTCGATGCACAGGGACGTGAACAGGCCGAACGGCTCCGGCTGCGCAACATCCAACTTTACGGCAGCCTCATTTTGGTCGTTCTGGCGCTCGGGGGCATCGTGCTCATCTGGCGCAACCTCCGCCAGAAACGCAGGCACGGGGTGGTCCTCGAAAGGCTGAACGCGGAGCTCAGCGATCAGCGATCGCGTGTGGAAGAGATCAACCGGCTCTTGCAGCTGAAGGTGTTGCGCACGCAGATGAACCCGCACTTCATCTACAACAGCCTCAACGCGATACATAACCTCGTGCGCAAAGGTGACAGCACAAGTGCAAGTGCCTACCTCGACGGCTTCGCGAGACTATTGCGCATGGTGCTCGACCACAGTGTTCGGGAGCGCGTTCCACTGGCGGACGAGATCGCCTTCTTGCGCCAGTACATCAAGTTGGAGGCGCTCCGCTTCGAGGATGGATTGGACTACTCGGTGGATGCCGAACAGGTCTTGCTGAACGATGATGACCTGCTCGTACCAACTTTGTTGGTCCAGCCTTTCGTCGAGAACGCGATCTGGCATGGACTTGCCCCAAAACAAGGTGATAGACGGCTGAGGGTCAAATTCACTGAGCAGCAAGGCGAACTGATCTGTACGATCGAGGACAACGGGGTGGGACGTGATGCAGCACCGGATCGTGCGCATTCCGACGGCAGCCCGAGCATGGGGCTCCAACTCACCACCGAGCGTTTGCAACTGCTCGCGTTCAAACTGGAAGGAACGGGTCGCATCCGTTTCACCGACCTGAAGACGGGCAGTGCACCTGCTGGAACCAAAGTGGAGGTGGTGCTATCGGACCTCTGAACAACCGTAATTTGCTCGCATGATCACGGCCTTGCAGGTGGACGATGAGGCGAATGCACGGGAATTCCTGCGTGCACGTCTTTCGGAGGTGGCGCCGGAGGTCGTTGTTCGAGGTGAGGCGCGGAACGTTGACGAAGCATCGCAGCTGATAGCGCAGGTGCGACCCCAACTCGTTTTCCTCGATGTGGAGATGCCGGGAGGCGATGGCTTCGACCTGCTCAAGCGCCTCGGTCGTTGGGATTTCGATGTGATCTTCACCACCGGTCATGGTCGCTATGCGATCCAGGCCATCCGCTTCAGCGCCTTGGACTACTTGCTCAAACCCGTTCAAGCCGATGAACTGCGCGCCGCGATCGATCGGCATGTCGAACGCAAAGGTGCGGCCCCGGCCGACGTGCAGCAGCAGTTCCTGAGCAACGTGGAACGCCGCGATGAGCAAGCCTTGAAACTCACGCTCACACAAGGTGACCGCGCACATGCGATCTCGCCCGAACAGATCGCATGGTGCCAGGCCGATAACAATTACACGGCGCTCCACCTTGCGGATGCCCGCCGCTTCCTCTCCGCCCGCACTTTGAAGGACTATGATGAGATGCTTTCACCTTTCGGCTTCATCCGGGTGCACAAGAGCGCGCTTGTGAATCGCCGGCACGTGGATGGGATCGATGGTGATGGTCGTGTGCGCTTGCGCAATGGCGTACGTGTGGAGATCAGTCGTAGAAGGATGGAAGAGGTGACGCGCGAGTTGCGTGGCTGACCGTTCCCTCGATCGCCTTCCGTAGCCTCGAAGTTCCTTTCATCGCGAGCGGGATCTCCGTCCCTTGGTCGGACAAGAACTCCCACCATGCGCCACATCCTGCTTCCATCGGCCCTGCTCATTGCGCTCTCCGCCTTCGCGCAGCAGAACCACAACGACGACTGTGCCAACGCCTTGGTGATCCCCGTTTCATCCACGAACACGCCCGTGGAATGGGCGCTGGCGCATATGTACGACGCGGCGCTCGCCATCACGCCGGGTTCGTGCTCGGGTAATGGCTATCGCGATGTCTGGTTCCGGTTCACCGCTACGGCCTCAACGCATCACATCGTGTATGAAGGACCAGGCCAGAGCACGGCACGTGTCGAAGTGCTCAGCGGGCCCTGCGGATCCTTGACCAGCTTGGTTTGTGCCACCAATACGGACTTCTTGACCGTGTCCGGCCTCAGCGTCGGCAGCGCATACTACCTGCGCACCTATGGTAATAGCAACACCACTTGGGCCGAAGCATACCTGAATGTGGCCGTGGTAAGCGCGCCGCCGAACGATGAGTGCAGCGGCGCGATCACTTTGGCTATCCAAACACCCGGCGCGAATTTGTTCCCGTCGAATGCGGGTTCCACCGTGGGTGCCACGCAGAGCTCGACCGGGTGTTCGGTACCGAACGATTCGGATGATGATGTGTGGTTCAGCTTCACCGCTTCGGGAACAGCCCATTCCATCGTATTCGATCCGCCAACGGGACTGAGCCTGCATGTGGTAAGCGGGACGTGCGCGTCACCTACCAATGTGTTATGCAGGCAAACCACGACCGGTAAGGAGGTCTTGACAGGACTTACGATCGGTCAGAACTACCGTTTCCGTATCTATTCCACTGGAAGCTCGGCCAGCGTGCGTAAGCGTTTCCGGGTGAGCGTGTATGCGATGGCCGCGAACGATGAATGCAGTGGTGCCATTCCCATCCAGGTCTCTGCGGCTGCTGATGCACCTGTTCCGATCATGTTGCCCGTGGTGGCCGCTACCGAGAGCAGCCAGCCCGGAGGATGCACGCCTACGTTGCACGATGTGTGGTACAGCTTCGTCGCGCCCTCCACCTCCGTGTATTTCCGTGACGAGACCGGTTTCGGCTATTTCTCGCTGTACGAAGGGGGCTGCGGCTCGTTGTCGTGCATCTTCAGCGCGGATCAATCGCCGGCGGTGGCCACTGACCTCGTGCCTGGAAACACCTACTACCTCGCTGCCGGCGACGACAATGCCCCTGCCAACACCCGCATGTACGTTCGGGAGATCGCGGGCAACGACGAGTGCGCGGATGCGATCACGCTGCCGGTGCAGTCCGGCCCTACACCGGTGAACTGGACCTATTGCGATACGCACTACGCGACCCTGAGCCAAGCTGCATGCACGGGTGCGGCGAACCAAGCGGACGATGATGTGTGGTACAAATTCACCGCTACGGCGACCACACACACCTTGCACATGTTCGAGATCTCGGATAGCGGTAACCCGCGAATGGAACTGCTTTCCGGCGCGTGTGGAAGCCTCACGAGTGTGCAATGTTCCAGTGCGGGCGGAACGACCATCATGAGCGGTCTGACCGTTGGGACGAACTATCGACTCCGTGTGTACGATTCCAGCCAAAGCCTAGCTGCGCGTCTGGTCGTACGACTTGCGATCACCGGTCCGCAAGTGAATGAGGATTGCCTCGGGGCCATCCCCTTGGTGCCGGGTAGTCTACTGGACTATGCATCCACAGAAAAGATCAACACAGCGCCCGGTGCCAGCAGTGTTCCGGCATGCAGCGGCAATGCGGATGATGATGTCTGGTACACCTTCACCGCGACCGGACGAAGTGCGGCCTTCGTCGCGCATCCCGAAGGCTCCACCACCTTCACGGCCGAATTGTTCAGTGGTGGGTGTGCTGCGCTCACCAGCATTGATTGCCGCTCGAACCTGGCCGCGGGTTCCTTCCGGGTCCATTACGAGAACCTGACGCCCGGCGTCCAATACCACATTCGCGTATACACGACCACCACGGTCGCCGGCACCTTCGTCCCTCTGTTCTTCGGGCCTCCTGCGAACGATGAGATCACCGGGGCGGTCCAACTTCCGGCCAACGCATCCACCTTCGCTTCCCCGATCGCGCAGTACTGGACCTACGGTGCATCGCAAAGTTTCGGGCGCATGTGCGGGACGACAGGAACACCGGACGATGATGTGTGGTTCCGGTTCATTGCGACCAACAGTGCACATACCATCAATGCAGCGCGCTACAACACCGAATTCCTGGAGGACCAACCTTCGAGTTCCATGCGGATCGAAGCGTATTCGGGATTCTCTACGGACAGCGCGACCTTGGATATGAATGTGCTCGGTTGCGGTACGAATACACTGGCGCTTAACACACTTGCCGTTGGCGATACGGTCTACTTCCGGGTGTTCTCCGAGGTCGGCTCATTCAATAGCATCTTCGCCTTTAGACCGTATGTGACAGGAGGCGACAACGACAATGCTTCGGGTGCCTTGGCGATGAGTTTCACCAACAACTGGTCGGCGGTCTTCAGCACCAACGGTGCGTCGCAAAGCCAGGCGGGCGCCAATTGCACCATCATGGACTTCGCCGATGACGACATCTGGTTCAAATTCGTTGCTAGCAATTCGCCCGGTCGGATCATCGTGGGCCATGCTACTGAGGACCTCGCACTTGAACTCTTCAGCGGTGCGCCCGGCAACCTGAACAGCATCGCCTGCAGCGACAACATCCTCGTGTTGCCCACCAGCCTGGTGAATGGGCAGACCTACTATTTCCGCTTGTACAGTTGGGACAACGCAACACCTGTTAGCGGTCGCATCGGCCTATGGTCCGACCCCTCGCTTACCGCCAACGACTGCGTGGATGCCACCTGTTTGGGACCTGTCCTCTTGGTCAACCCGGGCTTCGAGCAAGGTGACCTTTGCGCACCGGTCTTCACGCATTCGGGAGGGTCGAGCTACGGCACTCCGGTTGCACCAGGTTGGTGGCATGTCGGTTCCGGCACAGCCGATAGCTTCAGCAGCTGCGCGACCCACGACGCGAGCGAGGAGAATCCTGCGATCGGGATCGGTGCGGTATCCGATCGCGAGATCCCCAGCCGCAGAGGCACCGGCATGGCCAGGATGTACGTGTACTACAACGGCACCGACTATCGGGAATATCTGCAAGCGCGACTCACTTCTCCGCTCATTCCGGGTGAGCCCTACCTCGTTTCGTTCAGTGTTGCCAGCCACCTCAACCAGCGGCGCACCGATGGCATCCAGGCGTTGCTCACGACCGATCCCGTGGACCAGCCCGGCCAAGCGACCCTTACCATGACGCCACAGATAAGGGCTCAGGAATTGGTAGGCGGTGAAACGTGGACCACCATCTGCGGCGTGATCGTTCCGGACGAGCCCTTGGAATACATCACCATCGGCAGCTTTCTGAGCAATGCCCAAAGTCAAGCGACAGGCACGGGCAACTTTGTCTACTTCTTCTTCGACGATGTGGTGGTGGCGCGTGTAACGGATCCGAACTGTGTGGTCGGTCTGGGAGATGACGAGGGAGTTCCTGGAACGGATGGTGCCGCCATCGGCGATGGACTGTACGTCTACTGAATCCGGCCAATGATGATTGAACATCCGCGTGGATGCGGACCGCATCCGGGAACGTGCGATGATCGAACTCTTCGACGCGACGGGAAAACGGGTGCTCTCGGAGCAAGCGCCTTCGCTGCACGCCCGCAGAGGGTCATCAACATTCCCGCCGGGCTGCCGGATGTGTACCTATTGATGCTGCGAGGCGAAGCGTCCTCGGCGCGGTCAGCGCGTGGTTCTGCGGCGTTAGGCATCCGCGGAGGAGGATTCCGGCATGCCTGAGGATGGCGCGTCCGGGGATATCGGCGTGTGATGGGCTCGGCTCCTATTTGCGAAACATTTGACGACGAGGACTTTGCTTATTGCTTCCGGCACCGTTCGAAGCACTGTACCTTGTGGGGCCTCTGTCATGAAACATCTGCTGGGTCTTCTTCTTTTCTCATCGGGCTTCATTGGCGGATGCTCGGGTGCCGCCTTATGTCGTGGAAGGGTTCGATGGTGGTTCGCCCGGCTGGTACTTCATTACCGCACTGCAGTTCCAAGGATCGAACAACGCACGCTGGCCCAAGCGCTGATCCTGGATGGTTCCGGTGATGTCGCGTACCGCCAACGCGTGCCGAACGTCTCCAACTTTCGTGTATGGCCGGATGGGCGCATGAGCTATGCGGCCCGTGGCAAGCACCTGTTGATGGATGCGACCTTCACCTTGGTTGATTCGATCAGTTGCGCGAACGGTGTGCTCAACGATCGCACGAGCTTCGGATCCTTCCCAATGGCAATTACCTGCTACTCGGCGTTGAGAACCGCACGATGGACCTGAGCGGGTACCAAGTGTTCCAGAACGGCACGGTCGCAGGAAGCCCAGTGGCCGTTGTCAAGAGCGCGATCATCCAGGAACTGGACGTTGATCAGAACCTGCTTTGGGAATGGAACGCCTTGGACCATTTCGACTTTCTCGATACGGATGCGTACGCTTGAACAACCCGGCCGTGGTGGACTGGACCCACGCGAATGCAGTGAGTTGGACACTGATGGCAACATCCTGGTGCTGCTGCGGTACTTCAATGAGATCACCAAGATCGATCGCACCGACGGTAGCATCATTTGGCGCATGGGCGGCGTGCAGAACGAATTCACGTTCGTTGATGATCCTGGTTTCTTCTTGCAGCATGACATCCGCCGCATGCCGAACGGGAACATCACTTTGTTCGACAATAGCAAGCCCGGTGCACACCCCGGTCGTGGCGTTGAGTACGCGATCGACGAAACGGCGATGACCGCCACACCGGTCTGGTCGGGGAATTACATGAAAGGCGCCTACAGCAGGGCCATGGGCAGCATGCAACGCTTGGAGAACGGCAACTCGCTGATCGGCTGGGGCGCGCTCACCCCGGACAATGCCATGTTCACCGTGCATGATCCGGATGGTGAACGGATCGCGCGGCTCACGTTCCTGGACACGAGCGTGACCTATCGTGCCTATTACTTCGATGAACTGCCATTCTCGATAGAGCGTCCCCTGATCACGTGCAGCGCAGTTGGAGACGCGTTCGAATTGACGGCCACCGCGACAGGCAACACCTACATCTGGAGCAACGGGGCATCCGGCCCCTCGATCACGGTCGGTGCGTTGGATACGGTGTATGTGGAAGTACCGGTCGGTAGTGGTGGTTTCCTGCGTTCCGCTCCGTTCACCCCGGATGTGGATTGCTTGGGTACGTCGATCGGCGAAGTGGACGCAAGGTCGTTCACGATCCATCCGAACCCGGCCAGTGCGTTACTGTACCTTCAATTGAATGAAGTGGTAGGTGCCGTCAAGGTGGAGATCTTGGATGCACTCGGGAAGGTTGTTTCGAGCAGTACAACGATCAGCGACCGGACAACGATATCGGTGGGTGCGCTGCTTCCTGGGGTCTACCTCGTTCGCGTAGCAGGTAAGGTGCAGCGCTTCGTGAAGATCGAAGGAAGCTAGGGGGGAAGGGGTTAGCGCTAGGATCGGAAGCATCCCTTACCAACAGCTTCGGACCTTTCAATTCCGCAGCGACTTCATTACTTTAGTGGTACATGAACGCCACAGATCCCCCAACGAACGTGCTACTTCGACAGGACGATTACGTGACCATGCAGGCGGTCCCATCCGAGCGGATGATCACCTTGACCTGGACGGGTTACGCACCAAGCGTCACCTACCGTTCCATCCTGAACGAGGCGCTGAACAACGTGAAAGCCTTGGACCTCTTGCGTTGGCTGGCCGACCTGCGGCATATGGACGCCATCATGCAGCAGGACGAACAGTGGACCACCACCGATTGGTTCCCACAGCTGGCCCGCACCGGCTTGAAGCGCATGGCGATCCTGACCAGTGCGGACTACTTCAACCGGATGAGCGTGGACCGCATAATGACCGCTGCGACGGCGGAGATGCCGTTGGCCCTTGGCTACTTCGAGGATATCGACAAGGCCAAGGCCTGGTTGCTCTCTACGGAGCATAGCATGGAACCGGCGAAGTAGCACTCCATCATTGTTCATGGAACGTGTCTGAACGTTGACACAACGGATGCGCACGCGTGAGCATCCATAACGCTTTCGGTCGCTTTCCTGTCGTAGGGATCCAGCTTCGCGATCGTTAACTTCGGCTACGATCAATCGTCATTCACCCGAGGTCCATCGCATGCCACGATCGGTCCTCAGAACTCGATCCACCATGCAACGGAACATACTTCTCGCGGCCGGCCTCCTACTGATAGCAACGTCATCCTTCTCCCAGACCGATAAGGTGGAAGAGGTAGGTGATCGTGCCGTCGACAAGGCCGACCAGCGCGTGGACCGGAAGATCGATCAGGGGATCGACTCGGGCCTCGATAAGTTGGAGGGCGTGTTCTTCGGCAAGAAGAAGAGCAAGAGCAGCACCAAGGCCAGCACTGAAGGGAATGATCAGGATGCGGGATCGACCGAGGTGGATGCCATGCCTACTACCGGTGGGAACGTCACCATCGAGGAGAACACCGAGCCTTTCGAAGCCTTGGACTTCACTGGTAGCTACCGCATGGTGGTGCACAGCTACAAGAACGGGTCGGAGCAAAAGGACAGCCCGGCCGAGATCACCATGGCCTTCAACACCGACCATATGGCCATGGTCCCGAAAAGCCCCGATGAGAAGGGTGATATGCGCATGGTGTACGACCTGCGGAACAAGAACACCTACACCTTGATCACGGATGAGAAAGGACAGCGAACGGGAATGAAGATGAAGATGATGAAAGTGAATGTGGAGGGTGACGAAAAAGGCGCGGACGAGGGCGTGGTGACCCGGACCGATGAAATGCGGACGATCGAAGGGTACAAATGCCGCAAGTACATCTACAAAGGGAAGGATGGCAGCGGAGAGGCCTGGATCGCAGAGGACGTCTCCTTCGACATGATGGCCGCCTTCCGGCAGATGGTCGGTGGGAAGAAGGTGGAGAAGTGGCAGAACATGCCGCACAACGGGGTGGCCATGGAGAATACGTGGAACAGCGCCGATGGGAAGGAAAAGGTGACCATGTACACCAAGGACCTTGTTATCGGGAAAGTGGATGAAAGCCTCTTCAGCACGAGCGGCTTCGAGGTGATGGACATGACGGGAATGCCGATGTACGGGCGGTGAGCGCCACGATGCACCCCTACCTGGCGCCGCTCGAGCGCTTGTTCCGCAACCACGCTCATCCGGAAAACGCCGCGGCGATGAGCGCCTACATGAAAGGGCACTTCCCCTTCTTCGGCATCAAGACACCCGAACGAAGGGCCTTGATGAAGGAGCACTTGGCCCTGTTCGGCGCACCGCCCTTGGATGAACTACCCGCCATCGTACGTTCCGCATTCGCCCATCCCGAACGCGAGATGCATCAAGTAGGCGTGGACCTCTTGATCAAGTACGCGAAGAAACTCGGCCCGGAGCACCTGCCCTTCGTGGAGGAGGTGATCACCACCAAGAGCTGGTGGGACAGTGTGGATGCGCTTGCAGTGCATGTGGCGGGTGTCATCCTGAAACGCTTTCCGAAGGAGATCCCGGCCTGGAACAAGCGCTGGGTAAGGCATAGCGACCTCTGGCTGAACCGCACGGCCATCATCTTCCAACTGCAGTGGAAGGCGGACACGGACCAAGCGCTGCTCTTTGCGAACATCGACCGGCACGCGGCGCATCCGGACTTCTTCATCCGCAAGGCCATCGGCTGGGCGCTGCGTTCTTTGGGCGAAACCGACCCTGAGGCCGTGCTTGCCTTCGTCGCATCGCGCAAGCTCAGCCCGCTCAGTGCACGCGAGGCCACGCGGAAGTTGCCGTGATCACTCCGGGACCACTTCCTGCCACTCCTGGTGGTTGATGTTCGGGTCCGCGTTCGGGTTGTAGAAGGCGTCGTTGTTCGGGATGTACTCCCCGTTGGCGTTCATCCAATACTGGTCGGCGCCGGACTGCACCTGGTACTGGTTACCGTCCATCGGGTTGGTCACCGTCTCCTCGCCATTGATCATGTTCACCGTGTTGCGCTGCTGGCGATCGCTCGAAGCGTTCTGCGTGTTGTAGATGCTCATCATCGAATTGTTCACGGCATCCACGGTGCTGCGGTGTATGGCCTGCCGTTGGTCGAAGGCCGCTTGGTTCTGCTGCATCTTGGTATTGTGCTGGCTCCAGCTCTGGTTGGACTTCTGCTGCTCGCTGGCGTTGTAGGCGGCGATCTGCTGCGGGTTGTCCTGTGTGTTCACGATGCCATAGATGAAGGCCTTCTTCGCTTCCTCGAAATACGGAGCAGGTGCTGCGATCAGCTGCAGGTTATAGCTCCAGAACACATCGTTCTGCCCTTGGCTCACCGTCTGGTTCACGATGATCAGCACCGGCTTCCCTTCCTTGTCCAGCCATTCGGAACCCATGGCGTAATAGCTCTCCCGCGAGGGTGCCACCTTCCACAGCTTGCTCGCGTACTGTTCGTTGCGGCGCGCCACTTCGGGCAAGGGGTAGTTCTTCACCGGGCGCAGGCCTTCGCGCTTCAGGTTCGGGTCCAGGTCCTGTTGGATCAACTGCTCGATCGGGACGGGTGCGCGCATCGCTTGGCCGGCCATGCGGTAGCTCTCTTGGATGAAGGGGTCGTTGCTGAACATGTGCGACCGTCCGCTGCGGTAGAACACCTGGATCCCGTTCGGCCCCACGATGTTCGGGTCCTCTGCCGTTCGGGGCGCGGTGATGCGCCAGGTATCGGGCAGGGGGATCTGCGAAGCCACCATGCCCGTCCTCGGGTCCTTGATCGGGTGCATCACGATCTTGCCGCTGCCGGTGGGCTGTTGCGCATTACCGTTCCCACCGGTCGGCATTTCCTGCAAGGTATAGTCACCGCCGGTGCGTTGCGCAACGGCCATGGCCAACTCGTCCATGCCGCCATCGCGCTGGGCGGCATCGTTGGTTGCGTCGCTGCAGGAACACAGCAACAAGAAGGAGGCAAGTACCAAGGGTGTGCTCAAGTGGGTCATGATCGTTTGGTATCGGTGATGAAGTTGATGCCCTCTACCGAAGTTAGGGAATGTGCTTTCACCCACTTATCGGAGAGCCCGCCCGAATGTGAACAGCGCCTTCCGATATGCACGACCATGAACGCGGCTTGGTAAGCCGGTAGGACAGGACCAGGAAACGCCTTTCCGCACGGCCCCAGCAACTAGAAGTAATGCACCTGTGAGTAGCAGATGAAATTTCCATGAACTCGTCGAGAAAGGAAAGCGGTCAAGTAGCTTTACAAAAGTGCCATGCCGGCACACGAAAAAGCCCCCGATGCTTGTAACACCGAGGGCCTAGCACCCATGACACACCAAACTGCGACGTAAGATGAACACGAGCTAGAACAAAGGTACAGACCCTTGGGGAGCAGGCGCACGGCCCAAAGGGCGCCGGGTGCAGCGTTCGGGACTTAGGCCCAACGCACAAGTAGGTAGCACATCGCTTTGGTGTGCTGTCTACTTGGGACCTAGGAGCGCCAATACAAGAAAGAGGAAACGAACATGCTCAAAACACTCCTTCTTTCCTTTACCCACGCTCTCGCTGCGATAGCGACGGCACAGAACCTCGTGCCCAATCCGAGCTTCGAGGATACCACGAACTGTCAGTTGCAAGAAGGGCAGTACGAGTTCATGTTGGGCTTGGCTCGGCCTTGGTTCTCCGCGAACGATGCCACTCCCGATGTTTACACGACCAACCCTGATGTTGCTTGTGGTGTGGATGTGATACAGGAAGGCTTGACACAGCCTTTCGATGGCTTGCGATACGCAGGCTTGTATATGTTCACCAATACGCAAATGGCCGGCGGGACGAGGGAATATCCTTCGGTCCGGCTGATCTCGGATCTCGTTGCTGGTGAGACCTATCGACTTTCCCTACGTCTGGCTCGGGCGACGTTCTCCCGCTTTGCAGTAGCGGAGTTCGGTGCGCACTTCAGCGTGGATAGTCTTCACGCTGCTGGAGGGGTCATGCTGCCAGTTGAACCGCAGGTCGCTTTTCTTGCCGAGAACTTCTTCGAATCCATGGAATGGACGGCTGTAAGCGGTTTGTACACGGCAGTCGGGGGAGAACGATACTTGTACTTGGGCTCTTTTCAGGAAGATCCGGAGATGGACTTTTCATACGATCCGTTCTTCGGTGGAGAAGATCTGGGATATTACAACATCGACCAGATCGTGTTGGTTCCTGATGGTGTAGGCTTGAACGACATTCGTCAAAACGGGCCGACGGCCTTCATCCATAACGGTGTGTTGCACCATGATGGGGAACCCTCGGTGATCATTACCGTGTTCGATGCAAGGGGTAGCCAAGTCCAAAGCTCGATCATTTCAACAGGTGGTCTCTTCACATTACCTGTCCAGCTGAGCCCAGGTTGCTATTTCGTTCGCATGCAGTGCCCAAGAGTTCAAGTGTTGAAGTGGGTGAAGGAATAGATAGGTCGTGAGAGCGCAATGATCATACGATGAAAAAAGTACTGTCACTTCTGTTCGCAGTGGTGTTAGCCACATTGGCACAGGGTCAGTGGTTCACCACCGGGAACTTAAGCACTACTCCTGGTACGAATTACCTCGGGACCCAGGATAATCAGGCCCTTATGCTGCGCACCAATGCCACACAACGGTTTCGACTGAACCACAATGTGAGCTATACAATTGGCTCGTACACCACCCAGGCGAAGAACGGCGCTATAGGCCTGAGCCCGAACAATACGCTATGGTCAAGTGGCCTTGGCCCTTTCAGCAGGCTCCATTTGCACGATGGCACTTCATCTCTCCTTAGTGCGAGCTACCGTCCGTGGATGGACAATGGTATTTCCTTCACCACCAATAGCGACCAGATGTACATAGGGCACAAAGTGGAGGCGGGTAGCGATCACTATCCAGCTAGCAGCCTTACTGCCGCAACACCGTGAACGAGCGCACCTGTGTGCTGCCGATGCGCAGGTAGTAGGAACCGGGTGCCCAGCCCACCACGGAGAGCGTGGTAACGATGTCCCTCAGGTTTCCTTGCTGCACGATCCGGCCCATGGCATCGGAAATGGCGAAGGCCGATCCGAGGTGCTCGGCCTCCACGCGGATGGCGATCACGTCGCGCGTCGGAGTGGGTGCGAGGGAGATGCTGCTGTTGTTCTCCACATCGTGCAAACCGGTGCCTGATGCGGCGTAGAGCTCGCCCACTTCATCCTCGCTGAGGGCGCGGTCCCACAGGCCGATCTCGTCGATCCCACCGAAGTACACCAAGGAGAAAATGTCCCATGGCGCAGCGCCGATGATGAAGGGTGCGGTGTTGGATCCGATGCCGTTGGCAGTGGCGTTCTCCACGCCGGACTGCACCCCGTTCACGAAGGCGATGAACTCGCCACCGGCGGTGTACGACACGGCGATGTGCGCCCATTCGTCAGCGGGCACGGTACCGCTGATCAGGTCCAGACGGGTGCCTTGCGTATCCCACAGCTCCACGTGCATGTGGTCCACGTCCAGCGCCACCACCCAGCCACTGTTGAATTGGGTGTTCACACGCCCCAGCACCTTCTTGTTGGAGAAGTCGCCGCAGTTCACCCACGCGGCCACGGTGTATTCCGCGCCGGTGTTCATGCTTTCGTCGTAGGGCACTTCCACGTAGCTCGTGCCGCCGTTCATGAAGTACGCTTCATTCTCCGTTCCGTAACGGTCCGCAGCAGGTCCAACGGCAACGGGCACCCCGTCGATCCCGTTCCCGCTCTGGTCCAGCGCCTCGTTCGTGTTGTCGCAGCCGTACCACAGCACCAGGCCGTCGGTGGGGACGTAGGATGGAAGTTGTGCGTGAACGAAGAAGGCCGATACCAAGGAAGCGGAGAGTAGCAGGTGTCGCATACGGGAGTTGGATGTTGGTTGGCTGCGGTGAACGACCGAAGATAACCGGCGCATCGGAACATCCGTCCCACGCCCGCAAGGACCAATTCCCCTTCCTACTTCAGCACCTCGGGCATGACTTGCTTGAAGCGCTCGAAGCGTGGGATGGACACGCTGCGCACATAGCTCTCGTTCGGGTGCAGGCGCACGTAGTTCTGGTGGTAGTCCTCGGCGGGCCAGAATTGCTCGAAGGCCGTTACCTCCGTTACGATGGGTGCATTGTACTTGCCCGAGGCGTTCAAGGCCTTGATCTCCGCTTCGATCGTGGCCTTCTCCTCCGCGTTCCGGTAGAAGGCGATGGAGCGGTACTGCGCGCCACGGTCCGGGCCTTGGCGGTTCTTGGTGGTGGGGTCCTGGCTGGCGAAGAACACTTTCACCAGTGTCGCGTAGCTCACCACTTCCGGGTCGTAATACACGAGCACGGCTTCGGCATGGCCGGTGGCGCCGCTGCCCACTTGCTGGTAGGTGGGGTCCTTTTCCGTTCCACCGGCATAGCCGGACACAGCCTCCGCCACGCCCTTCACGCTCTCGAACACCTCCTCCACGCACCAGAAGCAGCCGCTGGCGAAGTAGGCCTTGCTGTATCCGCTGAGGTCCTGTTCCTGCGGCACGCTGATCGTGTTGGCCGCTTCGCTGCTCTCCGTGCTTGCGTCGGGAACGGGCGTGGTGCAAGCGGCGAGGAGGGCGAGGCTGAGGAGGAGCATGATGGATGGAAGTTTCATTGGGGTTCCGGTCGGTAAAGGACCTTCGACCTGACAACGACCCGTAGCGCGGGTTGTTCGCCGGACCTGCTCAGCGGGCCTGCATGCGGGCCAATTCCTTCAGCGTTCGCTTGGCCCGTGAACGGATCGCCGGACCGGGATCCACGCGCAGGCTCTCTTCCAACAGCAAGCGGAACTCCGGCGCCAGTGCGGGGTGTGCGCGCACCAAGCGCATGGCCACCGTGATGCCGAAGGCGCGCACGGCGATCGTTCGCTGCGGATCGGGGATCGCACGGAAGAGGAAGTCCGTCAGCCGGCCGTGGAAGCGTTCCGGTATCGGACAGAACTGGAGGCTGCGTAGCACGTTGCGGTGTATCGCTGTGTGTACGGGCCGGTGCAACAGGTCCACCATCAGCTTGGTCCAGGGGATGCCCAGTTCGGGGTGCTCGTTGCAGGCCACGCTCATGGGCCAGGAAGCGAGTTCGGAAAGCCGTGGGTCGCTGTCGCGTACCAGCGCCATCAACTGCGCGAAACGATCGGCATCCGCGCCGATGTGCTGCACGATACCTGCGATGATCGCCTTGGAACGGGGCCGTTGCAGTTCGACGCGGTAGTCCATCGGCATGCAAGATCGCATGCGCGCACCGAGTTGGGCTCAAACTCAGCCCTTGCGCTCCTTCTTGGGGAACTTCGGCTTGGGCTCGTAGTACTCCTTCTTCTGGAAGTTGCCACGCTCGTCGGCACCACGGCTGCCGCCACTTTGCGGACGATCCTGTCGGTCGCCACCGCCTTTGTAGCCGCCGCCACCGCCGCCCTTGTAGCCACCGCCGCCGCCACCTTTGTAGCCGCCACCGCCGCCGCCTTTGTAGCCACCACCGCCGCCACCCTTGTAGCCGCCACCGCCGCCACCTTTGTAGCCACCACCGGCCGGACGGGGAGCGCCCGATCCACCGCCCGCTGCTTCGTCCACACGCACGGTGCGGCCTTTGTAGTTGGCGTTGTTGAAGGAGTTCTTCACCTGCTCGAAGTGGTCGGGCTCGATGTCGATGAAGGAATAGACGTCCTTGATCAGCATACGGCCGATCAGCTCGCCGCTGACACCACTGATGCCGCAGATGTAGCCGAGCATCTTGCCCTTGTCGAAACCATCGGCGGTGCCGAGGTTGATGAACATCTGGCGTCCGGTGCTGAAGCGCTCCAGCGAAGTAGGCCGTTCAGCGCGTGCGCTGTGGTCCTTCCGGCTCATGTCCACGTTCAGGTCGAAGGAGCTGCGTTGCGCCTCGATGATGCGGTTGAAAGCCATGCTCATGAAGCGGTCGATCAACTCCTCCTTGCTGAAGGCGTCGAGTTCTGCACGTGCCTCGGAGAGCAGTTCGGCCAATCCTTCATGGTCCACCTCAACGCTCTTCAGGCGCTTCATGTAAGAGACCACCTGCTGCTTGCCGATCTCGGCACCGCCGGGCACACGCACGTAGGTGAAGTGGGTCTTCAAGGAGCGTTCCAAATGGCGCACCTTGTTCACATCGCGCGTGCCGATGATGCTGAGGGAGATGCCCGAACGACCCGCACGACCGGTACGGCCACTGCGGTGGGTGTAGTTCTCCGCCTCGCCGGGCAGGTCGAAGTGGAACACGTGCGTCACATCCTGCACGTCGATACCGCGCGCGGCCACGTCCGTGGCGATCAGCAGGCGAATGGTATGGGCGCGGTAGCGGCCCATCACATGGTCGCGCTGGGCCTGGCTCAGGTCGCCGTGTATGGCATCGGCGTTGTAGCCGTCGCGCACCAACGCAGCGGCCAGGTCCTGTGTTTCGTGCTTCGTTCGGCAGAACACGATGCCGAAGAGGTCCGGGTCGGCATCGATGAAGCGCTTCAGCGAAGCGAAGCGGTCCTTCGAATGCACCACCGTGTATTGGTGCTGGATGGCAGCCGCGGTAACGGTGGAGCGGTCGATGCTCAGTTCATCGAACTCGCGCATGTAGCGCTTTGCGATGCGTCGCACATCGCTGCTCATGGTGGCGCTGAAGAGCCATGTACGCTTGTCGGCAGGGGTGGTCTGCAGGATCTCCGTCAGGTCCTCCTGGAAACCCATGTTCAGCATCTCGTCGGCCTCGTCCAGCACCACTACATCCACGGTGCTCAGGTCCACCGCTTGGCGGCCCAAGAGGTCCAAGAGGCGGCCCGGCGTGGCCACGATGATCTGTGCGCCGCGCTGGATGTCGCGCATCTGATCGCGGATGCTGGCACCGCCATACACCGCCACGATCCGCGTGCCCTTCATGTTGGCCGCGAAGCGCTCCATGTCCTTGCTGATCTGCACGCACAACTCGCGCGTAGGGGCCAGGATCAGGCCTTGTATGCTGCGGTCCTGGGGGTCCAGGAACTCCAGCATGGGCAGTCCGAAGGCGGCGGTCTTGCCGGTACCGGTCTGTGCCAGGGCCACCACATCCTTCTCGGTCTTCAGCATCAGCGGGATCGCCTGCTCCTGCACCGGTGTGGGCGTGGTAAAGCCGATATCGGCGAGGGAACGAAGGAGTTCTGCGCGTAGACCGAGCGCTTCGAAAGAGGACATCTGGTAGGGGAGTGGGGAAGGGGAAAAGCGCGAGTTCCGCGCGGAATGGGCGGCAAAGGTACGGCGATCCGCTGAGAGAGAGGGCTTTATGTACAGGTGGGCGGGCGCTTGCCGCACCTTGGGGTGCTTGCGCTGCGGTAGGGAACCACGGATGAACGTGGATGGACGCGGATGGGATGCGGTGCTGGGTGTGCTGTTGAAGCCCAAACTCCCAACAGCGGACCCAGTTCACTCCAGCTTGGCGCTAGCGATCTGCTTCAGTAATGGAAGGTGGTTGCGAACCACTTCCCACACAATGCGGTCGTCGATATTGTCATAGGAATGGATCAGGCGGTTGCGCATCCCCACTATTGCACGGGCGCTGTCCACTTGCAGGTCTGGATCCTGCTTTGTGAGCATGCCCATGGCCTCACCGATGATGGCCAGCGAACGCTCCACCGCGCGTTTCGTCTTAATGTCCTTCGTGAACGCATTCAACGTTCCGATGTCCTGCACAAAGGACTCGATCTCGGTAATGGCGGTAAGGATATCAGACCAGTACTTGGCGCTTCGATCCGTCATATACCAGTTTCTTGGTCCGCTCGATCTCCGCGCGGAGGTAGGGATTGCGCAAGCTGCTTTCGGTAAGGAGGTCCACCGGGCGTTGGAACAGGTCCTCCAGGCCGTTCCAGATGTTTATCAGCATGCGCCCGGCCACCTCATCGTTGGCATCCAACTCCACCAGCACATCCACATCACTGTCCGGCCGGAAGGGGCCATGCACGCTGCTGCCGAAGGCATACAGGCGTTTCACCTGGTTGTTCGCCAGCAATGCGCCGAAGGCCGCACGGTCCCGATCGATAAGCTCTTTGAGCATAGGACCAAAGGTAGGGGAGGTAATGTTGAAGCAGCGCGTGGGCCTTGTTCGGCGGGTCGCCGTGGAGAGACTTTGGATACCATCCTTCCCCTTTGGCGCACATGTTCGCTGGTTCGGATCTTGATCCGGACAGGTACAGCGATCCGGACTGCCCAACACACGGGCGGCTTGCGGAACAACCGCCGTAGCGTACTTTCATCCTTGCATGAAGAAGGATCCGGGTGTGGGGGTGGTAACAGCGGCTTCGAGGCCGCAGGGTCGTCCGCTCAAATGCAGCGGACAGACCCGGCGGAGGTTTCGCGAGTGGGGAGCGCTCGGCGGATGCCCTGCGCCTTTTTAGGGCCGTGCATCGTTCAGGGAGCGAAGGGTATAGTTCGGATGTACAATAAGCGGCCGTTCAGGTCGCGGATCGCCATCGTGTACAACCCCGCCTTGATGTTACCTCTATCAAGCGTGAAGCCACTTGACGGTAGGCCGCTTTCCACGCGTACCTGTTGCCCAAGCATATCGAAGATCTCGAGATCCACAGTGCGCACTTCAGTGCCATCTAGTTGAACGGAGAGTCGATCGGTCACCGGAGACGGGAAGACTCGAACGTTCATGGTCAACGCTTGGTCCGATAAACCCACCGTTCCGCAACGAGGGTCTTCACAGAAGCTCACATTCGGACCGATGGTTCCTGTATTTACATCAAGAAGGGTGGTACGGTCATGGTCGGTGTGGCATCGCAAACGTCCAGAAGCTGATGATATCGCCATAATTCTCGGTATGGCCGGAGGCGCACATGGTACCGGAGCCCACGAGTGTGTAGTTGAAAGCAACTCGAAGGTCTTGTGTTGCAAGCAATGAACCAGCAGTGAGCTCAAGTTCGCCTTTACCCCCGTCAAAGCCCATAACAAAGGCCGAAGCACATTCAATGTTGCCTGAATTGTATCCAGTACCGCGAATGAACAACGAATCAGCGGAGAGAGAGCTGAGTTATCCGTGAACATGCCACTTTCGATCAGGCCGTCAACTACAACATTTCCGTATTGCTGAACCCGAAAGTTGAGAACATGGAGTTGCTCGTCAGGCTGTAATCGTTGTATATCGTACCCAACGAATAAAGCACGCCGGCCGAAACAATACCATAGTTCCGAAGCACACTGTACCAGCCAACTAACAATGAGTCCGTCCCATTGACAGTGCCGTTGTTGGTCGAAGTGTTCTTGGTCGTTATAACACTCGACCCGCTCATGCTGCCATCGTTCGTGAGTTCGCCGGGATTGTAGAAGCGGAGGTAGGGTGCATCCAACACACCGGCATTGGTGATAAAGGTGCTTCCGATCTCCAACGTGCGATCGGAGATCAACTCTCCGTCCGCTTCGATCCGAAAAACTATCCCGACGATATCCAGGTCGATATTGGCCGTGAGGGGTGCGCGACGATCACCGTGTCGCAAGCAGTTGGGTCGCAACCGCAATCCCAAACAGATGGATCAGTGAACGAACCAGTGGATATGGAACGGCATTGATCCGCATACACAACCGGCACATTAAACGCCAGCGATAGCAGAATCGATACGCGCCATTGCTTTCGAAGCATCCCTAATGAGGAAAATGAATCTTGGCTGGGTCTTTCGATCAGGACCTTGCCACTCGAAGATAGGTTGTCCCGCTGGTTACTCGTACCGGTTAGGTGGCGGCTATCCAAAGTTCAAACCTCCGTAGGGTCTGTCCGCTGCATTTGAGTGGACGACCCTGCGGCCTCGATGCGCGATCGCTTCCACCCGATAGACCACCATTCACCCACCCCGCCGCCGCCGCCTCGGCAGCCAAGCGGCAAACCTATCTTTGGCCGCTTGAAATGAGCGTGTTGGAAGCCAGCTTTACCGGAACGGTTCGCATCATCCTGATCCTGTTGGTGGTCTGGTGGGTGCTGCGCTTTTGTGCGTGCGCAACAGCCCAAGCGGGGCGGCCCGCAGCGTAGCACTGGCCCGCAGCGCCCGAAAGGGGAGGTGCGGATAGAGAACGTGCCGCAGCACGAGAGCAGCGCCATCCCGAAGGATGGTAGCGTAACGGATGCCGACTTCGAAGAGATCAAGTAGCCCCCACACATGAACGCTATTCCCTGGAAACGCCTGCTGCCCGTGTTCGCGGCGATCGCGCTGTTCTATGCCCTGAGCCTGGTGTACTTCAGCCCCATGCTGGAGGGCAAGCGCCTGATCCTGGGCGACATCAAGAACTGGCAGGGCATGGCCCAGGAGGTGGATGAGCACCGCACGGCCTTCGAGGAAGAGCCGCTGTGGACGGGCAGCATGTTCAGCGGCATGCCGGCCTACCAGATCTATGTGCTGTGGCCGAAGAACCTGCTGCTGCAGGTGGATAAGGTGTTCCACGGTTTCCTGCCGCGCCCGTCGAGCTTCCTGTTCCTGTACCTGATCGGCATGTACGTGTTGATGCGCTGCCTGCGGGTGGACCCGTGGCTGTCCCTCGTGGGGGCGGTGGCCTTCGGCTTCAGCAGCTACTTCTTCGTGATCCTGGAGGCCGGGCACACCAGCAAGGCCAACGCTATCGGCTACATGCCCATGGTGCTGGGCGCCTTGTACATGCTGTACCGCCGGAGGATGCTCTGGGGCGCAGCGCTCTTGGCCCTGTTCATGGGCTTGGAGGTGAGCACCAACCACGTGCAGGTGACCTACTACCTCGGCATGCTGTTGCTCCTGTTCGCCTTGGCGGAAGGCGTCCGCGCCATTCGCGAGAAGCAGCTGGTGGACTATGCGAAGCGGTCCGGGCTGGGGTTGGTGGCCGTGCTGTTGGCCTTGGCCTGCAACATAGGCATGCTGTGGACCACCTTGGAATACGGCAAGCAGACCACGCGCGGCAAGAGCGAACTGACCATACTGCCGGACGGCTCATCTGCCGAAGGGATCCGCACCGAAGGCCTGGACCGCGACTACGTGACGGACTGGAGCTACGGCAAGGCGGAGTCGCTTACGCTGTTGGTGCCCAATGCCCACGGCGGCGCAACGGGTGCCTTGGGCAACGACCCGGATGCCATGGACGGGATAGACCAACGCTTCCGGCAGAGCATCGGGCAAATGAACAGCTACTGGGGCGATCAGCGCTTCACGAGCGGTCCGGTGTACATCGGCGCCATCGTGATCCTGCTGATGCTGCTGCTACTGCTGCGCACCGAAGGCCACGGCCGTTGGTGGATCCTCGCATCGGTGCCCATGGTGCTGGCCTTGATCCAGATCGGCGATCCGGTGATGGCGGGCGCATTGGTGATCGCATACATCCTGGCGGGCCTCTGGTTCATGAAGGACACCTTGGTCTACGCCCTCTTCAGTGCGCTGCTCCTGACCTTGCTGCTGAGCTGGGGCCGCAACCTGATGCCGCTGACGGACTTTTTCCTGGACCATGTGCCGGGCTACGACAAGTTCCGCGCGGTCACCATCATCCTCGTGATCGTGGAACTGGCGGCACCCGTGCTGGCGGTGCTGTACCTGGATCGCCTGATCGAAGAAGGCGGCTGGGACAAGGCCACGGAGAAGCGCTCGATCATCCTGATCGGGGCCTTGGCGGCAGCGCTACTGTTCTTGGCGGTGACACCCGGCACGGTGTTCGACTTCATCAGTGAGAACGAGCGGATCTCCTTCAACGAGCAGATCGACCAGCAGCCGGAAATGGAAGCGCAGGTGGTGGCCGCAGTGCAGGAACTGAAGCAGGCGCGGCAGAACCTCTTTACGGCGGATGCATGGCGCAACTTCGCCTTCGTGCTGGCCGGCGGTGCGCTGCTGCTGCTCTTCGGCCGAAAGAAGATCGGCAAGCCGCTGCTGCTCGGCGGCCTTGGCCTGCTGGTGCTCTTGGACCTATGGGCCGTGGACAAGCGCTACGTGAACAACGAGAAGGAGCGGGGCCGCTACCTGAGCTGGGAGGATCCCGAAGCGAGCCGTTTCCCCCACCAAGCGAACGCCGCCGACCTGGCGATACTGGAAGGGGAATGGAACGCCGTGGCCGAGGCCGAGTACCAGGCCACCTTGGCGCGCCTGAAGGAAGAGCGCAAGGACCTGAGCGGAAGGGACAAGATGGTGCTGCCGCAGGAGGATGCCTTGGCACGCTTCGCGGCCCTGCGCCGCTCTTCCAATTACCGCGTGGCCACTTTGCAGAACCCGTTCCAGGATGCGCGCACCAGCTACTTCCACAAGAGCATCGGCGGCTACCACGGCGCCAAGCTGAAGCGCTACCAGGACCTGATCGAATTCGAACTGAGCGGCGCCATACAGCGCGTGGGCGGCCTGCTGCAAAGCGGCACCTCCATGCAAGGGATGGACAGCCTGCTGGCGGATGAAGGCGTGTTGAACATGCTGAACGTGCGTTACATCATCTACAGCCCGGAACGTCCGCCGATCGCAACGTGAACGCCTTGGGCAGTGCCTGGTTCGTGGACGAGGTGCGCTGGGTGAAGGATGCCGACGAGGAGATCGCGGCCTTGGGCAGTATCGACCCGGCGAGCACCGTATTGATCGATGAACGCTACAAAGCGGCCATGGGCGATGCGAAGGCGATCGCCGATCCGGCCGCAAACGTGACGCTGGACCAATACCGCACGAACGAACTGACCTACTCCGTGAACAGCGGCAGCGGCAGCGTGGTGGTGTTCAGCGAGATCTGGTACGGTCCGGACTGGCAAGCGACCATCGACGGCAAACCGGTGGAGCATGTCCGCGCGGACTATGTGCTGCGCGCCATGGCGGTGCCGCCCGGCGAACACACCATCGTGTTCAAGGTGAAGGGCGATGCCTACCGCACCTCGCAGGGCATCGCGTTGGCGAGCAGCGCGTTGTTGCTGCTCTTGGTGCTCGGCATGGTGGTGATCCGAAGTGCGCAGCGCATTGCGTGATCCGAGGGCGGGGCGAAGGCCGCATGAAACGCGTACTGATAATCACCTACTACTGGCCACCCAACGGCGGGGCCGGTGTGTACCGGTGGTTGAAGTTCAGTAAGTACCTGCCGCAGCACGGCTGGCAGCCGGTGGTGTACACGCCCAGCAATCCCGAGCTGACGGCCGAGGACCATGCCTTGGCGAAGGACATCGCGCCGGAGGTGGAGGTGGTGCAACGGCCGATCGCCCGAGCCCTTCTCGCTGTACAAACGCTTCACCGGTCGCAAGCAGGAAGAGCGTGTGCAAACGGCCTTCTTGAACGAGGGTGGCAAGCGCGGCTGGAAAGAGGACCTCGCGCTGTGGATACGCAGCAACCTCTTCGTACCCGATGCGCGGGTGTGGTGGGTGAAGCCCTCCGTCCGCCACCTGACGGACTACTTGAAGAAGCACCCGGTCGATGCCATCATCACCACCGGTCCGCCGCACAGCATGCACCTGATCGGCCTGGGCTTGAAGCGCGCCACGGGCATCCCCTGGATCGCCGACCTCCGCGACCCATGGACCGACATCGACTACTACGGCCAACTGACCTTGACCGCCTGGGCCGACCGCAAACACCATCGCCTTGAACGCGAAGTGCTGCAAGCCGCCGACAAGGTGGTTACGGTGAGCTGGAGCTGGGCCAAGGACCTCGCCGCCTTGGGTGGGCGCGAAGTGGAAGTGATCGCCAACGGCTACGACCCGGCCGACGTGCCGAGCCCGCCCGTGCCTGTGGATGAAGCATGGAGCCTGGTCCACATCGGAAGCATGAGCGCCACGCGGACTGCCCGGGCCTATGGCGCACGCTCGCCGCCCTGCGCGACAGCAATGCCGAATTCGCCAAGCGCTTCGTGATCACTTCGTTGGTCCGGTGGATGTGAGCATTCTGGAAAGCATCACCGCGGCCGGCCTTGGTGAGCACATCGAAAAGCTGGGCCGCGTGGGCCACGAGCAGGCCATGCGCGAAATGCAGCGTGCCCGGGTGCTCCTGCTACCGATCGAACGACACGCCGAACAGCGCAGGCATCCTGCCGGGAAAGGTGTTCGAATACCTCAGCGTCGGACGTCCGATCCTGGCGGTGGGACCGGCGACGGGGGACATCGCCAAGGTGCTTGGTGATGTTCATCTGCGTTTGGATCGCGAACCGGCCAGTAGCGATGGTGAACGGATCCTCGCCCTCTTCCGTGCACAAGGCACCCGTGACCAAGCCGATACAGCGAAGTACAGCCGGGTCAGCTTAGCGGGGGAGGTGGCCACGCTACTCGAGCGCCCGATCTGAAGCCAGCGAGGCGCGAAGCGCAAGTGGCGCGTCGAACGCCCAACAGGCATTTCATCTGTGTCATCTGTGCCATCTGTGGATGATCTCTCCCTTCATCCCAGTTAGCTTCGCCCACCAATGGGGATCGTAGCGCGACAGGCCACACTCAATACCTTGCTTGCCTACCTCGGCATCGGCCTGGGTTTCGTTAACGTCGTCCTGCTGTATCCCAAGGTGTTGGACAGCGACCAGTTCGGCCTTACGCGGCTGCTGGTCTCCATCACCACCATCGCCGCGCAGATTGCGCAACTGGGGGCCGAGAACACGGTGATCCGCTACTTCCCCTACTTCCGCGATCCGGCCAAGGACCACCGCGGACTGCTGGGCATGCTGCTGCTCTTCGGCACAGCGATCGGCCTGCTCACCATGCTCGTGCTCGGCCTGTTGCTAGGCACCTTCACCGAGGTCTTCTCGGACCGCAACGCCCTCTTCGGCACGCACGGCTGGCTCCTGCTTCCGTTGGTCTTCGCCGAGATCCACTTCATCCTGTTGCGCAGCTACAGCCGCTCCTTGCAGCGCACCGTGCAGCCGAGCTTCATCCGGGAATTCGTCCTGCGCCTGCTGCAGACCGCCTTGATCCTCTTCCAAGCATGGCGACCGATGCCCTTCGATCGGTTCATGCTGCTGTACACGAGCATCTTCCTCATCTGCACCGTGCTGCTGATGCTGGACCTGCGCAAAGCCGGCCACTTCAAGCTGGGCTGGGCCAACCGTTGGCTTCCGCGGCGCCTGAGCAAGAGCATGATGACATACAGCGGCTACACGCTCTCGGCGAGTTTGGCGGGCATCATCCTCGGCAACATGGACCAGCTGATGATCGGCGCGCTCATCGGCGATGGCCTGAAATACGTGGCCTACTACGCGGTGGCCTTCTACTTCGGTTCGGTGATCGCGGCACCTGCGCGTGCCTTGCAACAAGCCGCCGTCCCGCTGCTCGCCGACGCCTGGAAGCGCAACGACACGGAGATGATCCAGTCGCTCTACCAGCGATCCTCGCTCGTGCAACTGCTCATCAGCGGCTTCCTTTTCGTGCTGATGTGGATCGGCCTCGATGGCCTGTTCCTGCTGCTGCCTGATGAATATGCAGGCGGGGCGGGCATCGCCTTGGTCATCGGCATGTCCTACCTCATCACCAGCTCGGTGCAGCTCGGCGTCGGCATCATCAGCATGTCGCGGTCCTACCGCTTGGATGCGATCAGCAGCCTCGCCATGTTGGTGATCAACCTGGTCGCCAACTTCTTCTTCATCCGCAGCATGGGCATCATCGGCGCGGCTTGGGCAACCTTCCTGTCGCTGGCCGTGGTCAACATCTTCCGCACCTGGATCCTGCACAAGCGCTACGGCCTGTGGCCCTTCGATCGGCGCACGGTGCTGGTGGCGCTGCTCATCGTCGCGGTGGCGGTGGTGGTGCAACTGGTACCCGCCTTGGAGCCACCGATCCTCGACCTCGCGGTGCGTGTGGTCCTGGGTACCGCCTTGTTCTGGCCGGCGGCCTACGCGCTCGGTCTTTTGAAGGAGTTGATCGCCTTCGCGCAGCAGATCAGGGAGAAGGCCGCGCTCAAGTAGTAGCGCCGATCTCGCGGATCGCGAAGCTCAGGAAGCGGTCCGTTTCGTGCGTCAGCAGGATCAGCTCCCAATCGTGCTTCACGCAGAACTCGTGCACGGCCTCCACCACGCCGTAGCGCACGCCGCCATCCCAGTTGCAAGTGCTGTAGTCGTGCCCCGCGATGATGCCGCCCTTCTTCACCTTGGTGCGTGCAAGCGCCAGTTCCGCAGCGGTCACGTCGTAGCCGTGGTCGGTGTCGATGTAGATCCAATCGAAACGGCCGTCGGGAAAGGTCTTCAGCACATCGGTGGACAGGCCGAGGTCGATGTGTACCTGGCCCGATGCGAGTTCCTTCTTGAACTTCTCGCGCACCACGCCCTCCAAGCCACCGTGGTAACGCGCGCTGGACCAGATGTCGATAAGGTGAAGTTCTTTCGGCTGTGTGATCGCGAGGATCATCGCGGAGAAGTCGCCTTTGTCCACACCGGCCTCGGCCACCACACCGCCTTTGGGCAGCGCGTTCAAGAAGGCCTTGCGGTCCAATACCGTCCGAAGGTTGCGGATGTGCTTTTCCTGCAGTTCCACTTTCGGTATCCGCGCCGACTGTTTTCGGCGGGCGATGCCCAAGGTGTTGTTCAGG
Source organism: Flavobacteriales bacterium (assembly GCA_041391825.1). Classification (GTDB taxonomy): domain Bacteria; phylum Bacteroidota; class Bacteroidia; order Flavobacteriales_F; family PHOS-HE28; genus PHOS-HE28. The sequence continues at coordinate 28,039 of JAWKNF010000013.1, forward strand.
AATCGGTAGGCCGGTTTGGTCAGGAACGAGGGGAGGAGGGGCATGGGGAAGGGCAGGAGTACGGCCACAAATGTCGCCGATCCGCTAGAGACCGGATCCGCTGCGAAGGCTTGGAGTTATTTTCGACCGCCCATGGAAGAACAGATCCCCAGTAATCGCGAGATCAGCGCGTACTATGACGAGCATGCAGACCGCGTACAGCTTGCGGTTGGTATCAATATGCGCCACCGCAGCATTCTGCATCGACTGAAACGGGTCGGCATGAAACCTACATCGGGTCCTGGAGATCGGTTGTGGGGTGCAAGAGACAATGACCGAGGTTGATCCTGAATCGTGTAACCCGAGGCAAGGTCGTAGGGGTCGACGTAAGTGCTCGTGCTGTCGAAGCGTAAGCAGAAATTGGGGAAACATGAACACGCCACTTTCATGGTCAGTGACATGGAGGGATTGGATCTGGGACAGCATTTTGACATTGTCCTGTTACCTGATGTTCTGGAGCACATTCCGGAGGAGAAGCATCAAGATCTCTTCCGAACTATCGAGCGGCATTTGGCCCCGGATGGTGTGGTCTGTATTCATATTCCAGACCCGGATTCGATCCAATGGATGCAGGAACATCGTCCAGACCGACTTCAAATCGTGGATCAGCCGTTGGCGATTTCCTCAATGGTTGAACGATTCAAGGCGTGTGATCTTCTACTGGAACGATACGAGCGTTATGGCCTGTGGACGGTAGAAGCGGATTACGACTGGATGGAGTTCCCGTCGACAGCGGCCAGTTCTTGCCCAAACACAGCGTCCATACCTTCGACTTGTCCTTGATGAATTACTTCCCCAAGGTCCGTGCAATCTGACCTGGTAAGGACGCCAACATGGTCGCCTGGCGAAGCAGGGTTGGACAGGTAATAACTCCCCTATTAGCCCAGACAGGAATGCCGTCGAAAATGCCAATCCTTATGGTGGCTCCGATGTGCCGACTTTTGAACAAAAGAATATCTCGACACCATTGGTTGCCGAAATGAAGAAGCCGCGATTGGTGTACACCACGAATGTGATGGCGTCCTTTTCAAGGAACGATGTTGCGCTGCTACGAGAGGATTTCGACGTCCGGTTCTTCCATTTTGCCCCAACACGCAAGTGGCTTGCTCCCTTTCACCTTCCTGAAACATCTATTCCTTCACTGTGATCAACCTGCCGGGAGCGGCAGTATCCGTTACCCAGTTCGCGGGGTATCATTCGGTGCTCCCGATCCTCTTTGGACAATTCCTCAAGGTGCCTTCGTTGATCTCCGTTGGGGGAACGGAGTGCGTCCGGTTTCCCTCGTTCGGCTATGGTGATCACCTTCATTGGCTCCTAAGTAGGGCTGTGAGGTGGAGCTAGCCAACCGCGACTCATCTCTCTCCTGTTCATGAGAGTTTGGTCCGTAGTACTTATACCTATGCTCCGAACCCTATAGATCCAGTCGAACAAGGCTATGAAGGCTTATTTCCAGCGATAAAGACTCCGCGGACAGTACTGGCCTATGGTTATGATGGAGCGATTCAAACCTGTTGTAGGGCTGAAGGAGGGCACTTTCCTGACCGTGAGTACGATGAATCGCCCCAACTACTTCCGGAAGAGATTGCGGATCTGTTCTTTGAGATGGCTTGTAGGTTCCCTGAACATCATTTCACCCTTGTTGGTGATGCCGAGGGAATGGTCTACCCGTCCGTGCCTTCGAGCATTAAAGCTTGTGCGCTCGGTACCTTATGAAGACCTACCGCGATTCTATTCAAGCCACACCTACTATGTCCAGTTGAGCATGTGGGAAGGCTTCCCCTCGAGCTCCTTGTGGAAACAATGTTGTGTGGTTGTATCCAAATGCGATTAGCAATGTTGCTGCACTGCCGCACATTGCAGGTGATGTCGGGTTCGTGCTCAAGACCAAAAATGAAGACGAATTGGAGCGGTTGTTCAAAGAAGCCTTGTCTGCCGATGTGGTGAGGTTGAGCGCTGCAGGCTCCGGAGGCGGATCATGGAGCAATGGCCAAAGGGGCATAGGAACACGTTCCTTGACCTTGTTCAGAGCTTGGCTTCAGTGAACGGGCTTGTTGGCGTCAAATGGTCTTGTATGACGTCTCGTTCAGGAAATCTCCCCGACTCGACCACCAGAGCTATTGAACAATGATCCTACCCCTTCCGACGGTTGAGAGACGTGCAGATTCGAGCAGTTATAGAACCGGCAACAGCCGGGATATGAGATGCTGTGATATGGCCATCGATCCACTACAAAGTGGTCGACCACCCGACCGGAAGGGTCAATGACTCTCCGGAACAAAGAGTGCGGTCCAGGCCGGCTCGTTTGCGGTCCCACGTACGTGCCTGGTACAGAAATATTTGGGGTGATCGATACCTCATGGTATAGGGTCTCGTTCAATGATACCGACTTCCGCTTTGCATTCGCCATAGACGGTCAGAAGCGGGCGCTTGTCGGTTCCGATGCCAATCAAAGAGCCATAGAAAGCAAGCCCAGTGTTCGGATTTTCGTTCACCAGTTTCAACATCAAACCATTACCCATGCTTTGGTTGGCATGCAACTCTCCGGATCGAGCAGTGACGTCAACTGAGAGATAATTCTGGAGCGCATAACTTCTTGATGGTATTGAGACCGAGTTTTGCGGTCGTCGTGCTCGGTTGGTTGTTCCAAATCACCGTGTTTTCATTCAAGGGGTCGTGACCCTCTCAAGCGTGGTGTTTTGACCAACGTAGGCCAATGCTTACCACTTGACCAACTCCGTAAGGTCCTATCGCTGATAAGCTGAGAAATGCACCGAAAATGATGAAGATCCTGAGGGATGGTAGATAGGTCGAAGTCGTCGACCCTCGACCGGCGTTTTCACCTCCATTGTTACCCGGCTGAGAGAAGGCGGAGAAATGTATTATTGTAGTTCACGTGTTCGCGGTATTATAGTTGTCGTGGAAGCTTATGGGAACATCCCTACTCGGCGAAAGAAGAGCGACTTGTTGTGCGCCAGCAACAAGGGAGCATTGCAAAAAGAAGAGTATTCCAGATTCCGGTCGAAAGTGCTTGGGTCATGTTGGTGCCTTTTACCAAATATAATAGCAATCCCACAAGCGAGAGTAGAATAGCTGGATCGATTGCATTGGCTGGTACCCGCCGCCAGGGCTAACTTGCGCCCGATGCGCATCTTCCGTTCACTAATAGCGTCTCGGTCGCCATGTTTTTATCGACCGTTCAGGGCCAGTCCTACCTCAAGGTGATCGGTGACCCGGGAAGGGCGGAAAGCGGCTTCGTGGCGCACAGTGCCCCCACCGGCGAATTGTACATCGGTGGCAGCGTGAACGACAGCGCCTTGGTGAAGCGGATCGATGCGGACGGGAACGTGCTATGGTCCCGGAGCTTCAAGACACCTGGCCAATACGGGAAGAATGTTGTTAACCTGTCCACAGCACCGGATGGGTCCTTGCTGGGTTGTGGCAGTGGATATGATGCATCGGAGACCCGGTGGAAGGCTTCCATTTTCGGATGGATAACAACGGTAACCTGATGTGGGCCCGTTACTGGGACGATGCCAGATATATGAACGGCGGATATGCGCACTCGATCTCAACGAATACATCTTGTTCGGCGGTGTCTTTGAAAGCGCTGTTCCAGGAGCTATTCGGATATCATCACCGCCCGTGTGGATGCTGCCACCGGCGATATCACCTGGTTGTCCGATAGGGTGGATCGATACGCTCCGGTCCCATATATCAGTGACATGGGTTCCGTGACACGGATCATCGATTCGCACTATGCTGCGTGCAGCATCACTTCACGAGAATGGTTCGCCGCTCTCCACGCGAAGGGTCGGAATGAGCAAGTTCGACGTCACCGGCCAGCACCTCAATACAAGCTATTTCCTCTTCGAACACAGTTCGTCGGCGGATGGTGGCCACGGATATCATCGCCACGAATGATTCGCTTACCCTGTCGTATTTCGGTGATACCAATGGATCCTCAGCCAACTTCACGCAAGGGCTGATCCGCATGGATACCCTTGGGAATGTGGCATGGGCTCGCGATTACAACGTGGGTGGGAGCGGACGGGAACAGAATACCAAGGTCATCGCGACCTCCTTCGGTTACGTGATCGCAGGGCGGACCATGACCACCACGCCGAACCGCTTGTTCCTGATGGGGATCTCGAACACGGGAGGCCTTCTATGGACCAAGAGCTACGGGCCGCTCACACAAGCGCAGACGCTCGTCAATTTGATGGCATCCAACCTGGTCGACCTTGGCGATGGCTTTTCTGCTGACCGGTACAGTGGACCAAGGTGGTGGCGACCTTGACATTCTGTTGATCCGGACGGATATCAACGGGGACATCATCTGTTCGGGCCGTGAACCCCATGAGTGCGTTGACCACGATGTACTATTGAGCTTCCCTTCACCCGTCCAAGAAACACCATTCGTTGCGGCCTTGGGAGATGTCCCGACCGTGGCCGTGGATGTAGATCGGCGATATCTGCCAGTTGACCGTGGCCCTAGGCAGCTGACACCTCCTTGTGCGGCAACCTGCAATTGGATGCCGGAGTGGCGAATGCGACCTACGAGTGGCAGGATGGATCTACGGACCAGACCTTGGAGGTGACGACCAGCGGCACCTATTGGGTGCGGGTCACGCAGGATTGTTGTCTCGCCACGGACACGATCGAAGTGCAGGTGGGCGAATTCACCGATCTCGACCTCGGCCCCGATACCGCGATCTGCGCGGCCGACCTCCTCATCCTTGAGCCACCCTTCTTCCCGGGTGATTACCTCTGGTCCGACGGGTCCACCGACATGATCTTCCTTGTCTTTGAGCCGGGTACCTATTGGTTGGAGATCACCGACGGGGGTTGTGTATCGCGTGATACGATCGTGGTGACGACGTTGGAGGTCCCTACCGTTGATCTTGGAGCGGACACATCGTCTTGTACCGGTGCTTCCATCAATCTCGTGCCCCTGATCACGGGCGCCGATCAACTGCTATGGAGCGATGGCTCCGATGGGACCGAACTGCTTGCCCAGGTCTCCGGAACGTATTGGCTTGAGGCCGGCAACTATTGTGCCTTCGTAACGGACTCCATCGAGGTGACGATCGCCGATCCGATCGTTGTGGACCTGGGTCCCGATACCTTGGTCTGTGCCGGGTTGAATTACCTGCTCGAAGTCGATCAGCCCGGCTGGACGGTGACCTGGTCCGATGGGAGCGTGGGAAGCCAGTTGTTCGTGACCACCGGCGGGCAGTATTGGGTGGATGTGGTCAATGGGCAGTGCGCGTATAGCGATACGGTGCTGGTGGATGAACTCGACGTCCCGACGATCATGATGCCGAACGACACGGTGGTATGCGACGGCGGACCGTTCACGATCGTTCCGATCCTCACCGACCCAGATGTGCTGCTTTGGTCCGACGGAAGCGACCAACCTGAATTGATCGTTACGGAGTCCGGCGAGTTCACCCTGTCGGTCACCAACGCCTGCGGTGCGGTCACGGACGGCGTGGAGGTCACCATTGTTTCGTTCGCCTCGGACCTGGGCCCCGACACCCTGCTGTGCGTGCCCGATAGCTTGGTCCTGGATCTCTCGGACGTGAGCGGAACGCTGCTTTGGTCGGATGGTTCCACATCAGCGGCGTTCACCATCACGGCGCCCGGCACCTACTGGGTTGAGGCAAATGTCCAGACCTGCATATACCGCGACACCGTTGTGGTGGACTACACCGAACTCGCGCAATTGGACCTCGGTCCGGACACGGTGCTGTGCGAAGTGCCGGCCTACATCCTGGATGCCGGCGAGGATGGCGATGATGCGGTTTGGTCCGATGGTTCCACGGGCCGATACCTGTTCGTTAGCGAGGCGGGTGTCTACACGGCGCGCATCGACAATTACTGTGGCACGGTCTCGGATACGCTTCGCGTGGCCTTCTCCATGCCCATCTCGTCCTTGACCGATGTTTCCTTGTGCCCCGGGAAAAAGGCCGAATTGCATCCGGTCGGCGAGCTCCTCACCATTCTGTGGAGCACTGGGGATACAACGACCACCATCCAGGTCGGCGAAGGCGAATACAGCTACGAAGCGACCGACATCGTAGGTTGCCCGCACACCGATGAGGTACGCGTGTTCATCGACTCGGGCAGTGACGGCCAGGTGTACATCCCGAATGCGTTCTCGCCGAACGGCGATGGATTCAATGAGTTCTTCACCGTATCCGGTCCGGAGCGCGGGGAGTTCTCGATGGTGATCTTCGATCGCTGGGGCGAGGAGATCTATCGCACGGACAACCCGTACAAGGGCTGGGATGGCAGCACATCATCAGGTCCCGCCATGAACGATGTTCACGTGTATGTCGTGACGTACAAGGATCGTTGCACCGCAGGCAACACGCTGGTCACCCGGCGCGGCCACGTTACTTTGTTGCGCTGAGCGGAGGTCAATTCTTCTCGCGCACCCAGGTCTGCGTCCGGAAGAAGAAGGCCACGTAACCGCGCACCTTCAGCGTGCCGTTCTCCACCCACAGCTTGCAGTCGTAGACCTTGCCGTTCTCCGGGTCGAGGATCGTGCCATCCTCCCATTCATCGCCATCCTTCTCCATGCCGCGGATGATGTCGAGGCCGATGACCTTTCGTCCCTTGCGATCATCGGTGCATTTGGTGCACGAGGGATCCTGCTCTTCATCCGGCGCGCGGAACAACTGGATGATCCTGCCGCTCGCCCGCTCGCCTTTCACGGTGATCTCCACCACGGAGCGGGGTTTCCCGGTCTCGTCATCGATCGTGACCCAGCGGCCACCGATGTCCTGTGCGTGGGAGGTGAGCGCGAATAGGAGAATGAGGAGTGTGGTGTATCGCATGGGTTCAGAAACTGCGGCCGATGCTGAGTACGTAGCGGAAAGCGAGGTTATCGGTCTCGGTCGCCGGCACGCGGAGAGCACCAGCGGCATGTCGAAGCGGATGGTCAATGGCTTCAGGTCCACCAGCGGCCCCATTTCTTGATGGTGAACGCGGTGCCGAATCCGGCGTCGGCACGCGGTGCCGCAAGTTCCAGCCGTTCGTTGCCGTTGGTGTTGATGCGATAGCCCATCATCCCCACATCGCCGAAGATGTACACGTCGAGGTGGAAGTAGCGCGCGAGCTTGCCAGGGACTGAATTTCACGAGCCCGTCCAAGTCCAATTCACCGGATGCTGCAATGCCGGTGTTGCCGCGATAGGTGTACACGATCTCGCCGTTCCCGTCCTACTTCGGTGCGAGGTAACCGGCGTATCCGCGTAGGCCAAGACCGCCGCCCTGCTGAAAGGAATTCACATCAGCGCCATAGCCCAGCCACTCGTAGGGCACCAGACCGATACTGCGCACGTACTTGTTCTCCATCAATGTCCTCGGGTGATGCACCGGCGAGGTACAAGCGCTTTCGCGCGGCGTGGCACCGGTTCCATATTGCCCGATCCGCGGGTGCGCAGTTGCAAGGGCCCCAGGTCCGTGCTGTTCACGGCCGTGAAGCGTAGCTGCGAGTACGCCGAAGCGGAACCCACAGCGCTGGTGCGCAGTTCCAATTTCAACAGTCCTTCGCCGTGGTCATGATCGTAGTGATGGAGCATGCTCAGGTCCAAGGCGCCGTTCAAACGGTTCAGGTCCCATTGGTCCGGGTAGAGCAAATAGGTCAGGTCGCTACTGTCCCGTCGGATGAAGTACAGCACCTCGGCCTGCACCTCGGTCTTCTTGTTCGGCAGGTCCCAATGCCAGCCTGCGCCGTAGCGCTCGAGCCCATCGAGCATACGGGCGTGCACGAACACGGAGGAGCCTTTAAGTAGCTTCTCGGTGCCGTTCTCGTATCGGAAGTTGAAGGAGATCGGGTCATACCCGGTGTCGGTGTTCCGGGGATCGAGTCCAGTTGCCGCGCGGTATTGTACGGTGGGAGTGACTGGCCCATGCCGGTGTTCAACCATGCGGAGAAGTGCAGGCGATGCTTGTACTTCATGTACGATCCGTTCAAGTGCACGCCGGCCTTCACCCCGTCGTAGCCGTTCCACCACAGGTCCGGGCGAACGAAGGCCTGGTAGGAATGGCGGTCGGGGAGGTTGCGGATGTGGTGATCGAACCCGATGTCGATCGGTGGGTCGGTGCTGTTGTTCAGCATGTATGCATCCGCCAACCTTCCGGTGGTATCGATGCGCACGGACTGGATCCCGGTCGGAATGTCGACTTGCGCGGTGTATTCCCGCCGCAGTTCATCGTATCCGATCCAGCGCGGCAGCACGGTCGCGTCGGTCTTCTTCTCGAACCAGGTGTTCGGGATGTGGAAGTCGTACTGCTTGCCATCGCGCGCCAGCACTTGGAAATCGATGGGCATCTGTAGGTCGCCGATCCGTTCGAAGCGGATGGTTTGTCCCGCATCGCGGTGCTTTCCTGTCACCTTACGCACCGCGTAATCGATGCGTTTGTCCGTTTCGATCCACTGATCGAAGAACCAGTTCAGATCGACCTTGGTGAACTCGATGAAGCTGCGACGCATGTCCTCCGGATAGGGATGGCACATGCGCCATTGCGCCACGTAATGCTGCATGGCCGCCAGGAACAAGGAGTCGCCGAGCACGTATTGCAGGTTGTACAGCATCGTGGCGGTCTTGTAATAGACGTGCCCGTACTTGTCGTTGTAGTGCCCGAACTCATCGCTGTGCACATTGATCGGTGGCAGTTGGTCCCTCACGGCATCCCGTTGGTAGCCGTAATACACGTCTGATTCGCGCACGAGTTCCGGCAGCTTGTACTTCGCTTCGTAGCGCGACTTTGGTGGCTCGACGACCGCCGTATCCCCATCGATATGCTCCAAACCCCAAGCGGTCAGGAACTGCGTGAAGCCCTCGTCCATGAAGGCACGGTAGGTCTCGTTGTTGCCCAACATGCCGAAGAACCAGTTATGCCCCACTTCGTGTGCGAAGAGGCCACGGTAGTTCGGGTCGTTGCCGCTATCGAGCGTGAGCATCGGGTACTCCATGCCGTCGCGCGCATCGGCCACGATCATCTTCGGGTAAGCGTACATCCCGAAGTCGCGGCTGAAACATTCGATGACCTTCGCGGCATACTCCGCTGCGTTCTGCCAGCCGCTGGCGTGCGGTTCCTGCACCAACGCCACGCACTTAACCCCGTTCCATTCCGCCTCGCCGATGCGGTAGTTCGGGTCGGCGGTAAAGGCGAAGTCATGCACGTTCTCCGCATGGAAGCGCCACACCTTCCGCTTGTTCGTGTCGGGTTCGATGATCACCGAAGGGGCCTCGTTCCAGGGCTTGTCCTTGAAGTTGCTGATGGCCAAGCGTCGTTTCAATTCTTCGGGTAGCACTTCCTCCTCGTTCTGCAGCCAGCCGGTGGCGTCCATCACATAGTGGTGCGGAAAGTCCAGCTCCACATCGAAGGTGCCGAAGTCACCATAGAATTCGTGGCCCAAGTGCTGCTGGGTGTCCCAGCCGGCATGTGCATCGTACACGGCGATCCGCGGGTACCAATGCACACCATCGTAGTGTTTCAAGCCCCAAGCCTTGAATAGCTTCATCCGCCGGTACACATCGGTGGTCCAATGCGTGCTGAAGCTGATCCGGAAGGTGGTGCGTTCACCAGGTGGTAGCGGGCGGCTCAGCCAAGCCTTCAACACGGTGTTGTCCTGCTCCTGCACCAAGGGCGTGTCGTCCTCCATCAGCGAATGGACCTTGGTGCCCGCATAACGGACTTCGTTCCGTGTCGCCTTGCGCAGGCCCCCTTCCAGTTCATCCAAGTGAGAGCCCTTCACGAAGGCTTCCTGGTAGAGGTGGAAGAAGACGTGGCGCAGTGTATCGGGTGAATTGTTGTGGTAGGTCAGTACCAGTTCGGCATCGAGCCGATCGGCCGCATCGTCCATCCGCCCCTTGATCAGGTAGTGGACATCCTGCTGCCAGTAGCCGGGGAATGGCGGTCGGTTCTTCCAGTATTCGGGATTGTCCGCATTCCGGTAGGTGTTCGGCGGCCGGGTATCGTCAAATGGTTGGCCGAAACAAAGAAGGCCGATCAAGAGGCCGGGTAAGAGGAGGAGGTTCCGCATGGTGGGCGGATACCAAGATATCCGTTCCTACGATGCTGCGCGAGCAATGCGTACCTGCAAGTGTTCGCTGCGCAAGTTGCGGGCCCGCATGATGCTCGTGTTGAGCATCGTAGCCGACCAGCAGGACGATCATGTTCACGTAGATCCAAAGTTGCACGGCCAGGATCGCACCGATCGACCCGTACAAGGCATTGTAATCGGTGATGTTCGAGAATACATAGGCCAAGGCTTGGGAAACGACAAGGATGAGGAACACGGCCAAAAGCGCACCCGGCGTGAAGAAGCGGAAACGGGTGGAGGAGGGGTCGCCGGCATTGTACATCAGCGAAACGAAGGCGATGACCAGCAGGATGGACACCAACCATTTCACGATCAGCAGTGCGAACACTTGGAAATAGCTCGTGAAGAAGCCTAGTGCCTCTAGTTTGTAGATCACGATGCCACTGAGGGTGAGCACCGGGATGGAAATCGCGGTAAGGATGGTGAGCGCCAGAAGAAGGCCGAGGCTCAGCAAACGTTGCTTCAGGGGGCTGTGCCAAACGGTATGGTGCGTGCTCTCGCTGAATCCCATGAGGATCGCATCGATGCTGTTGCTCGCCATGTAGACACCGACAAGGAAGCTTACGGACAACAGGGTGCCGTGCTTCCTGACAACAAGGTCGTGCAAGGTGGATTCGATGAACTTGTAGACCTCCAGCGGAAGGATCTCGTGGAAGGTGAGCAGCAGCTTGGTCTGGAAGTCATCGATCGGCACATAGGGGATCAATGTGAGCAACACGATGACCCCGGGAAAGAAGGCGAGGAACAGCTTGAAGGAGATGGCCGATGCTCGGGTGATAAGGTTCCCCTCGGTGAGCGCCAGAAAGAAGAAACGGGAGATCGCGTACACGCTGAAACCTTCGAATCCGGGTAGTACGATCCGCTTGGCCCAGCCGATCAGTCGACGGAAGGCGCGCGAGTACAGGATCTTCCGTTTCAGCCGTTCGAGCATCTTCACATCGCTTTCAAGCTCAGGTCCAAGCTATGCACCGAATGGGTGAGGGCGCCAACGGAAATGAAGTCCACCCCGGTCTCGGCATAGGTCCTTGCCGTACTCAGGTCGATGCCGCCTGATGCTTCGGTCTCGAAGCGCTTGCCGATCAACTTCACGGCCTCCTTCATGCGCTCGGGATCGAAGTTGTCCAGCATGATGCGTTGCACACCGCCCACGCGGAGTACCTCTTTCACTTCATCGAGGTTGCGCGTTTCCACCTCGATGGCCAGTTCCTTCTGCTTCTCGAAGAGGTATTTCCGGGCCGCAGCGATGGCCGGCGCGATCCCGCCAGCGAAATCGACGTGGTTGTCCTTGATCATCACCATGTCATACAGCCCGGACCGGTGGTTGTGTCCGCCACCGATCTGCACCGCCCACTTCTCGACAGCGCGCATTCCTGGTGTCGTTTTCCGGGTATCCAGCACGCGGCATCCGGTCCCCTCCACGGCCTTCACATACCGTTCGGTCAAGGTGGCGATCCCGCTCATGCGCTGCATGAAGTTCAGGAGTACCCGTTCCACCGAAAGGATACTGCGGGAAGAACCGGTGATCGTGAAGGCCACATCGCCGGGTTGCACCCGTGCCCCATCCAAGAGGAAGGGCTTGATGCTCAAGTCGGGGTCGAGGTGCTTGGCGACCGCTACGGCCAATTCCATACCGGCCAAGACGCCCGGCTCCTTCACCAACAAGCGCGCGGTGCCCCGGGCATCCGCAGGAATGGTGCTCAAGGTGGTGTGATCACCATCGCCGAGGTCCTCGCGAAAGGCGATCCCGATCAGTTCCTCGGTGCCGGGTGGAAGCACGATCAGAAGTCGTTCTTGCTGGTCTCGATCCGCAGCTGTTTCACCTGGAAGTCCGCATCGGTCTTCTTCAGGAAGAAGGTCACGCGGAAATAGCCCGTGGTGGTGCGGAGAATTCCGATGTAGTACTTGTCGCCCACCTTGCTCACACCGGTATGCTCGATCACCAGGTCGACAGGTGGGTTGTCGTTGAAGAATTTGCGAACGATCTGTTCGGCCTGTGCCTTGCTGTACACGTCGGCCGTTTCCTTCACGGTCAGGTCGATGTTGGGGATGAAGTGGGTGGCGAGCTCTTTCGAGTTGCCGGTCTTCATGGCCTGCACGACCTTGTCCTTCACGGCATCCTGCGCCTGAACACCAAAGGCCAGGAGCAGGGTCGTGAAGAGAACTACGATACGGTTCATCGTTCTATTCATTTGTTCCGAAATTTGGCAAATACCGGGCCAAGTTGAACGCCTGATGGCCATGCACTTACGAACAGTCCACTTGGAATGAAGGTACGATTGGTGTTCGTAGGACGCAGTGAGCGAGGCGTGGTGGCCGATGGGGTGGAGCACTACGTCGGACGCACCAAGCGCTTGTTCGCGGTGGAACAAGTGGTGCTGCCCGAAGCCGGCAAGGGCGATGTGGCCTACCAGCAGAAGGTGGAGAGCGAGCGCATTCTGGCCGCATTGAAGCCCGGTGAGCGGGTGGTGGTGCTGGATGAACGCGGACGGACCATGACCAGCCCGCAGTTCGCTGAGCGTTTAGGGACCTGGCGCGACCAAGGAGTGCGCCAAGTGGCCTTCGTGATCGGTGGTGCCTACGGAATGACCGATGCCGTGCGCGAACGGGCCGACCTGGTGTTGACGCTCTCCGCCATGACCTTTCGCACCAATTGGTCCGGGTGCTCTTTGCTGAACAGCTGTACCGGGCCACCTCCATCCTACAGGGTAGTCCCTACCATCATTGAGCGGGCTTCTCGAACGCAGCCTTCATGCTGTCGCCGATGCCGAAAAGGTCCAAGAGGCCGTCGATGGTCCGTTTTGCCAGCTTCAAGTGCCATGCGGTCTCCAACCGCACCCGTAGGGCCTCTTGGTCGGCCATGGCATTGGAACGGACCCCGGGGTCCTTGCTCCGCTTCGTTCTGAAGCGCACCATGCTCATGCCCGTGGTGAGCAGCCAGCGCTCACGCAGGCCGGCGCTTTTCGCCATCCTCCGCAAGGTGCTTGGTGTGAAGTAGGTCAGGTGCTCAGGGTAGTTCACCACGTTCCATTCGGCACCTGATAAGCGATGGCCGATGCACGCGTAGTTCGGCGTGGTGATGTAGAGCAGTCCGCCTGGTCGTAGGATCTTCAGCATGCGTTCCATTTCCTCCTTCGGATGCGCCAAATGCTCCATTACCTCGAAGGAACAGACCACGTCGAACGAACCGGGGGCGTAGTTGGCCGGGTCCAATGGACCTTCGATGATGCCCACACCGCGGGCCTTGCAGGCCGCCACGGCACGATCCCCGTATTCTGTGCCGTGTACCTCCCATCCGCGCAGTGCCGCACGTTCCAGGAACATGCCAGCACCACATCCCACGTCGATCAGCTTCCCGGTCCGGCGATAGGGCTCGAAACGATCCAGCAGCTCATCGTAGCGCTTGGCCGTGACCGGGGAGAGTTGGTCCCGGACCGGATAATGCGTGTAGTAGGCGACGAGTTCCTCCACACTGGGATCCAGTTGCGTGAATACCAACGAGCAATCACCACAGCGCACCAAATGGTTCGCCGCGTGCTTCGCGATCGGGATATTCCGCAGGGACCCGCAGAGCGGACAGGGGCGTGGAGGCGTTGTCATCCGCCGGAAAAATAGGCACGGACCTGTTGCTCCGACGCATCATCTTGCACCTTACCGTGCGCTCAGGTCGGTCGAGGCTGCTCGTATTCGTTGCAACAGCAGCATGGTGCTGGGCCATTCGGCGTTCAACTGCACACGTTCGAGCGTGGCCTTCTTTTCCTCCAGCTTTCCGATCACGGCTTGGGGGGTGAGGTGCCTTTGATAGTGCCGTAGCACATTGCGACGCATCCGTTCCACTTCGGATCCAGGCATGTTCGGCATCTTGTCCAGGATCGCGAACAGTTCGTCCGTCGTGTTGAAGCTCAAACATTCCTCTCCGTTCCGAAGGGCCGGCTCCATGAGGTGCGCGTATTGCAGGATCGGAATGCACCCCACCGACATCGCTTCGACCACGTTGTGGCACAAGGGCATCACGACGCCGGAAGGTGCGAGGAAGAAATCGAAGCGTTCCAATACCGGTCGCAGTTCACTTGGCTTGATGTAGCGCTGTTGACGCCCCATCATCACGATGTCCTTGCCGTCGTGAACGTGTACTTCGTCCAGATCCGTTGGAATGTGGATGCGATCAGGGGCATGGGTGCGAACAGCCTGCAACAAACGGTGTCTGTTCAGGCAACCGAATGCTTCCTCGAGTTCTGGGCGGTCATAATGTTCCGGATCCATGTTGCCGAAGAAGAAAAGCCCGCGTTCCCGCACTTCGGCCGGGTCTCGCGGTTCGCGATCATGTGTCCGCTCGAAATAGAAGGTGTCGACCATGGGCATGGGCAGCCGGAATGTTCCTACACCATCATCGTACCCTGCGAAATAGTCGGGGTCCAAACGCACATGGGGCCTTTCGACCGGGTGGTCAGTGAAGAGCCAAGCACTTGATGGAACGTTGGCGTCCCTGAAGTACAAGCGTATGTCCTTGATCTGCCGGAATAGTTCCCGGCTGGCCCAGGACCCCAAGGATCCGGGTCGTGCCCGAAGATGAATGCTGTAGCCCCTGATGGCCAAGAAGTGCATGAAGATGGTCAGGTACCGGTGGAAGGTGTTCCCTTCCAGATCGAAGTACGCATGCTTCCCGGTCGAAGGACCTCGATGTCCGGCATTTCGGGCGTAGATGGCCAGGTTGGCCAAGGTCCAACGAAGTTTGGAGAACAGGTCCCTCATCTTGTCCAGGCAGCCATCCAACCCTTCATCGTCATTGAAAGGGTAGGCCCTAGCGCGGTAAATGTAGTTTTCATGGCCACTAATACAGGTTGCGCGGAAGCACGACCTTTGGCGTTGGAAGGATGGTATATCTGCTCTATCACGGGTATGTGGACATTGCGTACTGGGAGTATGCGCTCGGAAGCGTGTATCTCTTCATTCTCTATGTCTATTTCGCTCGGCAGAAGAACATCGCGATCAAGAAAGCGCCGGAGTATCGGCACTTTCTGTGGGGCTTGCTGGCGAAGGTGTTCGGCGGGGTGGCCTTCAGCCTGATCTACTTCTACTACTACCGCGGTGGGGATACCGTGATGTTCTTCTATTCGGCGGTGTCCATGAGCAAAATGGCGGCGATGGACCTGCCGAACTACTTCACGATCATGTTCGGCGATAATTCCGCCGAGAACCTCACCTTGTTCAATGAGGAGATCGGCTATCCGTTCGGCTATCTCTACTTCGATCCGCGTACGTGGTTCGTGATCCGCTTGATCAGCCCGATCGTCATCCTCACCTTCAACAGCTACCTGATCACCACGATCATCCTCGCGAGCCTGTCATACATCGGTGTGTGGCGCTGCTACCGGACCTTCGTTTCCTATTTCCCTTCGCTCACGGACAAGTTCGCTTGGGGCTTCCTGTACATGCCATCGGTGATCTTCTGGGGGTCGGGGATCCTCAAGGACACCTTCACCTTCAGCGCCACCTGTTGGTGGGTGCATTGCGTGGATGAGGTCTTCTTCAAAAGGCGGAACATCACAGCGAACACCTTCGGATTATTGCTGAGCGCGGTGTTCCTGATCGTCGTGAAACCCTACATCTTCATGGTCCTGTTCCCGGCCTGCATGCTATGGACCCTGTACTCCCGTGTCTCACGGATCCAAAGCGGCCTGATCCGCATCGTGCTGCTACCTGTGGCACTGGCCGTGTTCGTGTTCGGTTCGTTCTACGTGCTGACCAAGCTCGGGTCCAGCCTCGACAAATTCTCCTTGGACAAAGCGATCCAGACCGTTCAGATCACGCAGAGCGACATGTCGAGGTCCGAGGCCTATGGCGACAATTACTTCGATGTGGGCGCGATCGATGGAACGCTCCTCGGCCTACTCTCGAAATTTCCGGTCGCTACCAATGCTGCCATGTTCCGACCGTACATCTGGGAGGCGCGCTCGGTGGTGGTGGCCATGAGCGGCTTGGAGAACCTGTTCCTTTTGGGGCTTACGGTATTCATCCTCTGGCGCACGCGCTTTTACTATTTCCTGCGCTTCCTGATCGGTAATCCGCTCGTGCTCATGTGCATCGCGTTCACGGTGTTCTTCGCCTTCGCGATCGGGATCTCCACGCCCAATTTCGGGGCCCTTGTGCGGTTCAAGATCCCCATGGTCCCCTTCATGGTCTCGGGTCTGTTCATCATCGACTTCCTGAATCGAAAGCGGATCGCCGCTGAGTTCAGGGGAAGGCCATTCGACCTGTCCATTTACCAGCGTGGCGAGCAGGGGGCGGCGGATCATGAGGCGGCCAAGCAGGAGCGCAAGGAGAAATGGCTGCGTTCACGGGCCGCACGTGGTGGGGCGTTTGGTCTCGACCGCGGCAGCGTGGCAAGCGGATGAGCGTGAGCGGGATGCAAGCGAATGGATCATCCTCCCGCATGGTGGTGCTCTGCACACAAGGGCTTGGCGACCCCTTGGTGCGCAACCTGATGCTCGAGTACATCATACGCCTTCAACGGGATGTGCAGGGGCGGGAAGTGCTGCTCTTCACAGAAGAGCCGCCCGGTGCACAAGTTGGTCAGGACATGATCGAAGTCTTGCTCAAGGCCGGGATCACGTGGTGTCCGTTGCGCTATGATGTGCAGGGGAGCCAGTGGATCCAGAAGTTCCGCCTCGCTTGGACGGTCGTGAAGCGGACGCGAAGCTTCGTACACGGCCATCCCGGGACCTGGCTGATCGGCTACCTCTCCTTCGGTGGCTCATATGCGGCCCTGCTTGCCAAGCTTGGTCTCGGAAGGAACATGACCGTCTGTTTCGAGCCGCACAGCCGCTACATGGTGGAGATGGGGATCTGGAGCGATGGAGGGCTCCGTCACCGCATCGTCAGGGCGCTAGAACACCTGCAAATGCGGACAGCACAAGCGCTGATCCTACCTACACGCGCAGGGATGGAGCAGGCCGTTTCCGCTGGTGCGAAAGGTGAACTGGTGTTGCAAGGGATCACCATCGATGTGGATGCCGCTGCGTTCGATGCCACGGCCCGTGCGACATATCGCGCGCAGCATGCGCTTGGCGATGCCACGGTGATCGCGTATGTGGGCAAGTTGGGCGGCATATACTATTCCGTTGATGCGTATCTGAGCTTCGCGGAGCGGCTATTGAAAGTGCGGCCGACAATGCGATTTCTCGTCATAGCCAGCGTGGACCAACTGGATGAACTGAAGCAACATGAGCGCTTCACTGAAGTGGCCCATGCCTTCGTGTTGCAAGCGCCGGTCCCTCCAGAGCGCTTGCACGAGGTGCTCTCCGCCGCCGATCTGGGTGTCATCGCTGTGCCTCCGACCCCGGCTCAGGCCTTCCGCACACCGGTGAAGACCGCACATTACTGGGCGGCGGGCTTGCCCATCGTGATCCCAAGCGGTGTGTCGGATGACCCGGTCATCGCTGCCGAGGAACAGGTCGGTATCGTGGTGAAGGGACTGCCGGATGTGGACCTGGACGGATTCCTGGTGGAACTCGATCGCTATATGGCCTCCGATCGGGAAAGCGTTCGTCTTCGCTGTATGACCGCCGCACGGAAACATCGGGACACGAAGAACATGGTAGCTCACTTGCAACGCCTGCTCGCATGAAGGTGGTCATCACCGGGGCTTCGGGATTCATCGGAGGGGCGTTCATTCGAGCACTTCGATCCGCCATGCCGAATGTCGACGTGGTCGCACTGGCCTCGTCCACGAGCAGCGCCGAGGGCATACGATCGAAGTGGCCCGACATGGAGGTGGCGCCGTTGCGACGCGGCGATGCATCGGTGAACGAAGAAGCCTTGCGCGACGTGAATGTGCTCGTGCATGCGGCTTGGTCCACCGTCCCATCAACGGCGGCGCGTGACCCGAAGGCCGATCTGGAACAGAACGTGGAGTTCGGGCTCGGGCTGATGGATGCAGCGGGCCGAGCAGGTATCGGACGCTTCGTGTTCCTGTCCTCCGGCGGCACGGTGTATGGGGATCCCCTGGTGTTGCCGATCGATGAAGCACATCCGACCCGACCGGTCACGGCATATGGTGCATCCAAGCTCTGTTTCGAGCAGTACCTACGAACACGAGCGGCACACCACGGTTTCGAGCAAGTGGTCTTGCGGCCCGCCAACGTGTATGGCAATGAGGCCGGTGCCACCAAGCCCCAAGGTGTGATCGAGCACTGGATCACGTGTATCGCCACCGGAAGACCTATAGCGGTATGGAACGGCTTGGAGGTACGACGCGATTACCTGCACGTGGATGATCTGGTGGATGTGCTATTGCGTGCAATGACAGCGCCAGTGGCCGGCCGCACATTGAACATCGGGACAGGGGTGGGAACCTCGTTGGCCGAGTTGCTTGAACTATTGCAGCAGATCACAGGAAAGGAGATCCAAGTTCACCATCGCGGCACGAGCCCGAACGGTTCTCCGGCGAACGTGCTCGATGCGCGGGCGTGCCGCGAGCTGCTGTCGTGGGAGCCCAAGGTCTCCTTGCCGGCCGGGGTCGAGCACTTGTGGTCCGTTCTGCGGAACACGTGAGCAGCACGCTCAGGACAACAGGGTGCGCAGTGCCTTGAGCGGCTGTTTGGCCATCAGGTATGATCGCCACATGATCCGACGGATCCGTCGCCGGAACGTATCCAATTCGCGGTCCGTTGCGATCCCTTGTACTTCCAATTTGTACAGGATGTACTTGTAGGACCGCTCCAGTCCTGACAGGTTGCTCATGGCCGTGGAGCCCGTGCGACGGTACAACAGGACGGTCTCCCGCGTATAGCGGTACAGACGCCGCGGACTGTAATGCAAGTAGAACAGAAGGTCCTCGCCGTGCGTGATGTTCTCGTCGAAACGGACCGTCATGTCCGGTCGCCAGCGGATCAACCAACTGAAACCCATGAAACAGGTGGAACTAAGGGCCAGCAATTCATGGAAGGGTTCACCGTGGAAGGTGGGGGTGAAGTCGCGCTGTACTTTTTTCAGTTGTCGGTCCATGAACAGCACGCGGCCGTCCACCATGTCCGTTTCGGGGTGTTCGGCGAACACGGCGCAACGCGCTTCCAAGCTTCGCGCAGGGAACACGTCATCCGCATCGAGGCCGCACATCAATTCACCTTGGGCGTTGGCGAGTGCCATGTTCCGAGCGCTACCGATACCGCCATTCTCCTTGTGGAACACCCGGATCCGTGGGTCCGAATAGGTTTCGATGATCGCCACCGTTCCATCGGTGCTGCCATCGTTCACGAGCAGCAGTTCCCAGTTCGTGTAGGTCTGGGCGAGCACGGAATCGATCGCTTCGGCGATGTAGGCCTCGGCATTGTATGCCGGCATGATGATGGAAACGAGCGGTCCCACGGGCTCAAGCTCCGAGCTGCTCACCGATCCGTGCGATCAGTGCGTTCATGGTACGGTCCTTCGCGAAGGCGATTCTTTCGGCGCGCGCGCGCTGTGTGCCCAATTCAGCGAAGCGCGAAAGGGCAAGGTCGAACTGTGCCGGGAGGTCGCCGCCTTCTTCAGCCATGCACAGCAAGTGCTGCTTGTCGGCGTATTCCATCGTCCACGATCCGACGATCACGTTGCCGGTGGAGAGGTATTCCAGCACCTTGTGCGGGTTGGCTCGTTCCTTGGCGTGGGTGCCGGATCGGAACCCGAACAGGAGAATATCGGCATTGCGCAGCTCGGGCACCAGCTCGTCCTTCTTCTTGAGACCCGTGAACTCCACATTGGGCAATGCCCGTAGGAGGTGGAAGGCAGGTTCCGGGAAGTCGGATTTGAACGGTCCGATGAAACGGAAGTCGAGTTCGGGATGCGCCTTGGCGATGGCGTGGAAACCCTCCCAATCGTTGTAATGCGTGGCCAGTTGACCCATGAACACGATCCTTGTAGGAGCCTCCACATGGCGCTCGGAAAGTTGGTCGATGCCGGGCACCCAGCGTTGATCGAGCGCATGCCCGATGTTGTGCACCGGGGCGCTGGTCATGCCACCGATGTGCTCCTTCACCACCTGCGCCGTAGTGAAGATGATGTCCGCGCCGCGGATCAGTTCATGTCCGGTGAACAAGATATCGTAGTCCACCAGATGCAACAGCTTGTAGCCCATGCCCTCGGGGAACCATTGCATGCGGCTGGTATCGAAGCACCACAGGATGTCGAAGGGCCCTCCGGTGCGGTCGGCGACCTGCTGGATGAGCCTGCGGTAGTACCACATGTGGATCGCTTTCGGCATCCGGTTCACGCCGCGCAACCAATGCTTGTAACGCACTACGTGCACGCCGTCCTGCGCCTCGACCTCGATCCCGTTCACACTGTCCGAAGGCGGGTCCAGGAAGTACACTTCGTTCCCCATGGCCGCCAAGGCTTGGGAAAGGTGATGCTTGCTCATGTGCAATCCCGCCCATGGCTCGGGGCTGATCACCAATATCCGTTGGCCTTTCAAGTTCATGCTCTTCGTCATCACAAGCTCCGGTGCAAGCCCTCAAAGTTGGTCATCCGTTCCGACGGTCCCTGCTATCGCCTTCCGCAGTACCGCCACATAGGCCCTGCCAACGCTGTCCTTGTTGGCGCGGGCGCTCATCTTTTCGGAGATCAAGCCCCGGTCCATTTCCAGCAAGGGCTTCCAAGCGGAACGCAAGGTGTCGGCCCAATCCGCGGCCGTGTTCGTGTTCACCAAGAAGCCCAGGTCGGATGTCAGGAATTCAGGGATCCCGCCTACTCGGGAGGCCACCACGGGCGTGCCACAACACAGTGCTTCGGCGCAAACGGCGGAATAGGTCTCATAATCTGAACAGTGGACCAAGGCGTGTGCACCGCGGACCTCAGAGGCCACTGCTTGTGCATCCAGTATTCCCAGGAGATCCACGTGGTCCTTCAAGCCGAGTGCCTCGATCTGTTCCAACATGGCAGGCATCTTCGGTCCGTTGCCAGCGATGCGCAACCGAATTGACTTGCCCTCATCACGCAACACGGCCACAGCCTCGAGCAGTACATCCGGCCGTTTAGGTACCCTCCAGCCGGCGATCGTGAAGAAGATACCTTCCTGGATTTTGGTGCCTGGGAGTGGATGGAACTCGTTCGGATCGATCGCATTGTCCACCACATGCAGATCCGGGCGTGGTGGGCCTACGAATCCGGCCACATCGTTCGCAAGCGCCTCGGACACCACGATCACCCGATCACCTTGGTGGAAGATCCGCTTGATGCGATGCGTGCCCTTCTTGGCGCCGTTGAATTTCGTGTGGTATGCGCTCCAGTGCTCGGTGATCACGAAGGGTAGACGCATCACTTTGCGAAGGAGGCCCGAATGCGTGCAGTTAGGGTAGGCGATGTGGAAATTCACCAGGTCATGGCCCTGTGACCGGTCGCGGGTGATCCACGCCCAAATGATCAGGAAAGTGGCAAGCCACTCCAACAACAAATAGCGTTTCGTGCCTGTCTCGAGCAGGTAGGTCCGATCGGCACCAAGGTTCTTTCGTGTGAAGCGCCAGCGGTCGCCCGGACGGACCTCGATGTGCCAAACCGTGTTGGTGCACCAAGGGCGTGTGGCTTCGATGTGCCGTGGAATGAACGGCGTTTCGTGTGGTCCGTGAATGTTCGGGTACCACCCCGCGATATGGAGCACCCGCAACGGTCGCATCACTCGGCCATGCAGACCATGATCTCCGTTGATACGCCTTCGCGACGGAAGCGAACGAGGAGCGATTCCAGCGGGAAGAGCAATGCCCCCAGCAGACCTCCGAGCGTGTGGCTCTTGTGGCAGGTCCTGATCACGAATCCCCACCAACGGTGCAATAAGGGTGAGGTCGAATCCGCAGGGTAGTTCATCAAATGGAACATGGGCCGCCGCTCCAGGATCCGGAAATTCGAGGGTCCAAGGACCTCCTCGTAGTCGGCCAGCGTGCGCAGCTTGAAATGTTCATGGCCCTCGCTGGGGCGATGCACGAAATTCGCGGAAAGGAAGAACAGTCCACCGGGCTTCAGCGAAGCGTGGATGTTGCGGATGGCCTGTTCGAAGCGTGCGGGTTCGACCACATGGAACAGCACGTCCATGCAACTCACAGCGTCGTATTGCTCGGGATCGACCATGGGTTCAGAGATGTCCAGTCGACGGATCTCCATCCCCTTGAACTCAGCGGATAGTCGTTCCACAGCAGTGGCAGTAAGGTCGCTACCGGTGATGGTGCCCGCACCGAGCTGTGACCAAAGTCGCAGGTATTCACCGGTGCCTGAGCCGATGTCAAGCACACGCTTGCCCGATGCATCCGGGATATGATGGGAGACCGTGCGCCGGAAAACGGCGCGCCGAACGCGGTACATCCATTCATTGAACGCATGCCCCAGACCGATGTAGCCCACACCTTCCAGGCCTGAACTGCCAGCGAGCCGCTCCTCCCAATAGACAGCGTGGTCGAATTGCGCCATGGCTTCAAAGATAACCGGCCAACGATGCGGCTGACCACGTTCAGGCCGGTACCCAGGATCCGAAGATCGACCAACGCAGTGCTGCGACCAAGGCCGATACCACGCCCATGATGACCATGGCCCTGAGTGTGATCGCAAAGCCGTTCAGGTGGGCGATGTTCAGCAAGTACACGCTCAATACCGCATACCCGAGCAAGCTGACCACCCCGTAGCAGAGGATCACCATCGCCGAGCCCGCACCGGCTTGGATCACCAGTACCATGGCCACCAAGCGCACGATGTTGAGGATGATCTGGAACACGAGCATCACGTGCTCGCGACCCACCACGTTGAACAAGGAGACCATCGGTTCGGTCAGCAGGCGGAGAAAGAAGAAGCCTCCGAGATAGGCCGTGGCCACGCCCGCCGCGCGCCAAGGTTCGCCGAACACCAAGGCAAAGGCCTCATCGGCGAAAAAGACCAACAGCAGGAACGGCCCGATGCCGATCCAGAACAAGCGGTCGAACAATCCCTTGGTGATGCGTTTCAATTCTTCCGGGGCCTGAACAGCGATCTCGGAGGCGCGCTGGAGATACACGGTGCTCATGGAGAAGCCGAGCAAGCGCAAGGGCATCAACAGCAAACTGGCGCCGAGGGAGTAATGGCCCACGGTGCTCAGGTCGCTGGCGAGCAGGAAGATGGGAAGTTGGGCCCCCAATAGGCTTACCCAGCGCTCGGGAAAGATCAGCAGAGGGTAGCGTTTGTACTCGATCGCGATGCGCCTCAAGCGCTCCCATGTCCAACCGCTGCGGATCTCCCGCAATCCTTGGTCCCAGAGCGAACGGGCATAGACCGGGATGATCGCTGTGCGCATGATCACCTCGCCGATGATGAGGCCGTGTACCCGTCCGGCGCTGTAGAGGCCATAGAAGAGGTTGAAGAGCCGCATCGCGATGTCGGTGGTGGCCCCGGTGAACGCGCTTTGTTTGAATTTCTTGACCCGCGTGAGCCACTGTGTGGCCATCACGGCGAGCGCATAACAAAGGGCCACGGGGGCAACGAAATGGATCCATCCGCCCAAGGGAGCCCATCCCGGGAGCACGCTGTACAATTGGTTCGAGAATAGCGCGACGATCTCGAACGCGACACAGACGAAGAGGATGAGCGCAAGGTTCAGGCGCACCAGGCCGAGGAAGCGTTCCTCCTCTTTCGGCAGCACATAGGCCATGGAGTACCCCAGGTCCCCGAATGAGGCCAGGTTCATCATCAAGGCAGCGAACAGGCCGTAGATACCATAGGCTTCGGGGCCATAGATCCGCGCCACGATGGGTGTGAGGATCACTTGGCTCACCATGGCCAAGGAATTCCCGGAGAACACGTGGAACGAATTGCGCGCGAAGGATCCCGGCGTGCGAACGCGGCTCAGGTCTTGGCGGATGTTATGCAGGGCTTTACGGAACGGCACCGCCAGCGTGTGGAAGGCCCCAAATGTACCAAGGTGTGCCAGCCATTGCGTTGTGGTCACCAACTTCGCCACGATGAACAGGATCAAGGAACTGGTGCTTTGTACGGGGAACCCCGGTAAGGTGAAGGAACTCGAACTCATGCTTCCACCGGGGATCATCGTTCATTCGTTGGCGGACAAGGGCTTGCCCATGGACCTCCCGGAGACGGGCGCGACGCTGGAGGCCAATGCCCTGCTGAAAGCACGATGTGCCTTCGAGCGCTGCGGCATCGCTTGTTTGGCGGATGACACCGGACTTGAAGTGGATGCGCTGGGAGGGCGTCCCGGTGTTCGTTCAGCGCGCTATGCCGGAGAGGCGAAGGACCCTGCGGCCAATATGGCCCTGTTGCTCAAGGAACTGGATGGATCGCCTGATCGCAGCGCCCGCTTCCGGACCGTGCTTGCGTTGGTGACCGCCACGGCGGAACACACCTTCGAAGGGACCGTGGAAGGAGAGATCACGGTCGTTCCTTCCGGCGCCGGTGGCTTCGGATACGATCCGGTGTTCCGGCCCACCGGTCACGGAGCAACCTTCGCGGAAATGGATGCCGACACCAAGAATGCGATCGGCCATCGCGGAAGGGCCATGCGTGCCTTGGTCTCCTTTCTCCGGAAGGACTAACGACGGTCCAGGCAGTCCTGCAACGCGCCGTTCACTGCGGCGGCAACACCGAGCCCATCCGCCTTCAGCATCTTCGGAAAGATGCTCGCTTCGGCGAATCCCGGGTGGTGTTCACCTCGATGGTGATCGGTTCCGAACCTGTCCAGAAGTGGTCGACCCGGACCATGCCGCGACACTCCAAAGCCTGATAGATGGCTACCGACCGTTCCTGCACCAGGCGGGTCACGGCATCGGGGAGCGGCGCGGGGAACGATCTCCTCGGTGTCGGTGGCGTGGTATTTCGCTTCGTAATCGAAGAACTCCCGCGTGGTGCGGATCTCGCAAATGGGCAAGGCACGAACGCCATCGGCGGTGGTGAGCACGCCACAAGTGAGTTCGGCCCCTTTCACCGCGCCTTCGACCATCACCACGGAGCTTTCTCGGAAGGCCGCCTCCAGGGCCAATGGCAATTCGGCAGCGCTCTTCACTTTGCTTACCCCCAAGCTGCTTCCACTCTGGTCCGGCTTCACGAACACGGGAAGCCCCAATGCCTCGATCGCTTGTTCCGGGACGGAAAGGTCACGATGGACAAGGACGGACGGTGCCACCCGGAAACCCAATTGGCGCAGCAATGCCGTGGTGGCGTACTTGCTGAACGTGAGGGACATGTTGAGCACACCGCCGGTCTGATAAGGCACCTCCAACATGTCCAAGTAGCCCTGTAGAAGGCCGTTCTCACCCGGTGTGCCGTGTATGGCGATCAGCGCGGCACCGAAGCGTTCCGGCCCGTTCCCGCGATCCAGTGTGAAGCCGCCGCGATCGAACGGGACCGAGCTGCCATCGGGTCGCTCGCAGGTCCATGGGGAGCGGGTCAGGGTCACGTAATAGGGGTCGAAGCGCTTCGGGTCCAAGGCCTTCAGCATGCATGACGCGCTTTGGTGGCTGATCACCGATTCACCGGAATAGCCGCCGCGCACCACGGCGATCGCAGGAACATGCATGTGGGTTTGAACTAGGGTTGGGACAAAGCTGCTGGTGTTGGCCAATGGAACGTTGGCCTCACGGGTCAAAGTGTGAACGTTTCGCTGTGGAACCGCCGCAGGCACAGGCGGCTATCTTTGGCACCTTCCGAACTTCCCAAAGCGGTCCGTACTGCGCATGAAACGTCTCCTGGCCATAGTGTTGCCCTTCCTGGTACTGGCTTTGCTGTTGCTGTGCGGCTGGGCCTGGCTTCGACACTACACACGTCATGGCGATGCCATGCGGGTGCCCGACCTGAAGGGGATGGCCTTGCAGGAAGCCGAGAGCATGCTCGCTTCCCGTGAGCTTCGTGCGTTCGTCATCGATTCGGTGTACAGCGATGAGTGGCCCAAAGGAGCCGTGGTGGAGCAGGATCCCGCGGCCGGCTTGGATGTGAAGTCCGGTCGCAAGGTGTATCTGGTGGTGAACGCGAGCCAACCGAAGATGATCGACATGCCGCAATTGGTGGACCTTTCCAAACGGCAAGCGATCTCGGTGCTGGAGATCATCGGATTGAATGTGAAGGAACTGCAGTACAAGCCGGACCCCTGCGTGGATTGTGTGATCGCTCAATTGTACAAAGGCGAGCCCATCGCTGCTGACACGCGGATCCGACGCGGAGAGTCCGTGACCTTGGTGCTGGGCAGCGGGGACAGGGGAGAACGCGTCCCTATACCGGACCTGGTCGGCCTTACCAATGCCGAAGTACGCATGGTCCTGAACATGGCTTCGTTGAACATGGGCGTGCTGGTGGAATGCAAAGGGTGCAATACCAAGGCTGATTCCTCGTTCGCGAGGGTGTGGCGTCAATCACCGGCGGCACGGGCCAACGAGCGTGTTTCCTTGGGTAGTGCGATCGATATCTGGTTGAATGCCGACACCGCCGGTCTGAGGCCCGCTTCAGACTGGAACAATCCTGCGCGATACAATGAGATCGACACCGTTGATGTGGTTGAATAGGACCTTGCTCGGGTGCGTCGTCATCCTTTTGTCCACTGCTGTCGCAGCGCAAGGCGAGGTCTTGCGCGCGCTTTCCTATCGACCGGTGGCCGATGCACCGCGGACGAAGGACAACTTGGATCGGGTCTTCCTCTATCAGTATGAGCAACAGGAGATCCCCTTGATGGACGATTTCTCCGTGGACCGCACGCGAAAGCGGAACGCCCGGCCCGATGATCCCGATGTATCCTTCGACCAGGCGGTATATCGCCTAGCGGTGAACGGTGTGTCGGAGCCGGACATGCGCTTCAATGCGGACACCACCTTCACGTATTCGATCGATGGTTCCGACCCGCCGATAAGGACCAGGGTACCCTTGGAGAGCGTGATGCTCACCGTCAGGGACCTCTCTGTCTATCCGACCACGAGCGAATTGGTGGAGGTGTGGCCGGCCTACAACGTGTATGATACCTTGGAAGCTCCGCCGGCCGACACCGTGTTCCTGAGCTCGGTCGCGTACGTGCAGGATTCCCTTTTGGTGTACAATGTGGCGCCCGCTGGCGGTACGTACATGATGAACGATGTGCCCACGCCCTTGATCCTTTGGCAGGATGATGATGTGTACGTGAACGACAACTATCCGATCGACCCACCTACCATCGGCGTAGCGACGTTCGATGGACTGGCCCGTACCGGCTATCCGTATGACTTCCTGAACTACTCGTCCTATGGCAAAGCGGACAAGCTCACCTCGGTGCCCATCAACCTCGAATACCCGGCGAGCGATTCCATTTACCTGAGCTTCTTCTACCAGACCAAGGGCTTGAGCGGTGATGCCGAAGCGCAGCCCCAGGACAGCCTGATCTTGGAGTTCTATGCACCATTGGAACAGTCGTGGTACCGCGTTTGGGGCATTCCATACGTCGATCCAGCGGCCTTTCTTCAAGTGTTGGTCCCGGTGAAGCAGGAGCGTTTCCTGAAGGAAGGTTTCCAGTTCCGATTCGTGAATTACGCTACGCTCAGCGGCTCCTTCGATCACTGGCACGTGGACTATGTCCGTTTGGCCGCACAGCGCACCTTTAACGATACCCGCTTGGTGGACGTGGCCTACATGTATCCGGAGGCCAGTATCCTACAGACCTATACATCCATTCCGTTCGCTCGATTCGAAGAGGCTTCGGCTGCGTCCATGTCCCTGGTGGCGAACGAGAACATCCGCAATCTTGACATCAATGATCGCTTCATCACCTACGGCATGACGGCCCGTTCACAGGACGGTGGGCCGATCGCGAATTTCACGAACGGGGTGAACTCGAGCGGCAACGCAACGACCATCTTCACCTCCGAGCACCCCATCAACAGCGCGCCCAACAACTTCGTCTTCAACAATGACCTCTCCACCGACGTGGCGTTCTGGGACGTGAAATTCTGGACCAACGCCACGCCAGATATCAACCGCTACAACGATACGATCCGCTCGGTCCAGGAGTTGAGCAATTATTACGCCTATGACGATGGCTCGGCGGAAGCGGGTTATGGCTTGACCGCGGCCGGTGCGAAATTGGCCTACCGCTACGACCTGATCGCACCCGATTCCTTGCGTTCGATCCGCATGTATTTCAATCCGATCGCCAACGTTCCCCCCATGTCACCGCCGACCGAAGGGGTCTTCCTGCTCACGGTCTGGAAGAGCTTGGACCCGGAGGTGATCCAGATGCAGAACTTCTCCTTCTCCGCCCCGGAGTACAGGTTGGACGGGATCGACAAGTTCGTGGAATACGATCTGGATTCCACGATCCACGTGGAAGGCACGATCTACATCGGATGGACGCAGACCAATACCGCGGCCATGAACATCGGCTTCGACAAGAACAGGAACAACCGGACCAAGATCTTCTACCGCACGGGTGGAAGCTGGATCAACACGAGCTTCGAAGGTTCGTTGATGATGCGCCCTGTCTTTGTTTCAGCGGTGGACCCATGGGCCGGTGTGGAAGAAAGTTCGACATCGGACAGCGGCTTGACACTGTACCCGAACCCGAGCAGCGGCGAATTCCGAGCGCGCGTGCACGGCGATGTTCCGCAACGCTCCACGGTGGAGTGCATTGATGCGACAGGCCGTGTGGTGCTGCGTGATACCTACATCGCCGATGGACCGATATCGACCAGTTCGATAGCGCCCGGCATTTATCTCATTCGGGTGATCGGTCCTTCGGGCCTCGCCCTGGCACAAGGGCGCTTGCTCGTACAGTGATGATGGACACGGAACAGGACAATAGCAGCGAAGAACAGGAGCTGTACGAACATCATCGCATCGTTTGCGACCCGAACCAGTCGCTGATCAGGCTTGATAAATTCCTCTTCGATCGGCTCGCACATACCTCGCGCAACCGGATCCAGGTGGCCGCCAAGGCGGGTAACGTGCTGGTGAACGAAAAGCCAGCCAAGCCCAGCCAAAAGGTGAAACCGGGCGACACGATCAGTATCGTATTGCCTTATCCGCAGCGCGATACCGAGATCCAACCGGAGGATATTCCCTTGTCCGTGCTGTATGAGGATCACCACATACTCGTGATCGACAAGCAAGCCGGTCTGGTGGTGCATCCCGGCCACGGGAACTGGTCAGGCACCTTGGTGAACGCTTTGTTGTTCCATTTCGGAAAGCTGCCATCCACACCCGGCGCGGAGATCCCACGCCCAGGGCTGGTCCATCGCCTGGACAAGGACACGAGCGGTGTGATGGTGATCGGCAAGACCGAAGAGGCCTTGACGCATTTGGCGCGCCAGTTCTTCGAGCGCACCAGCGACCGTCGCTATAACGCAATGGTCTGGGGTGACTTCGATGAGGATGAAGGCGAGATCGAGGGACACATCGGACGTTCGATGCAGGATCGCACCGTACAGGCCGTGTATCCCGATGGTGATCAAGGGAAGCAGGCTTTGACCCGTTGGAAAGTGCTGGAGCGTTTCCGCTACATCACCTTGGTGGAATGCAAGTTGGAGACCGGCCGCACACATCAGATCCGTATCCACATGAAGTGGACCGGTCATCCGCTGTTCAACGATGCCAACTATGGCGGGGACCGCGTGCTGAAGGGCACCACCTTCACCAAGTACAAGCAGTTCGTGGAGAACTGTTTCAAGATGCTACCGCGCCAAGCGTTGCACGCACGCACCTTGGATATCGATCACCCGATCACCGGTGAGCGTATGCACTTCGAGAGCCCATTGCCTCCGGACATGCAGACCGTATTGGACAAGTGGCGGCACTATACCGCGTACAAGCCCAAAGGCGGTGAGGAGGATGACGAAGAGCCCTTGGACAAGGAGGCGGTGAACAACATGAAGTGATCACCCTTTGCGGATCACCTTTCCGCTGCCTGTTCGATCGAAGCTCGGCACGGTGCGCACCCTGCGCGGCAATTCATGTTCATCGAGTGCCGTGATCAAGGTGGACATGACTTCAGGCACCACCTCATCCCTAGGACGGTCCGTCTCGAGCACGAGCACCACGGCTTGTCCCAAGCGGTCGTCGGAAGCAGCGGTGAAGTAGTGCGGATAGGGTAGAAGCGCAGCAGTACGTGCTTCGAGCTGTTCCGGGAAGATCTTCTTGCCGCCGCTCAAGATCACGTTGTCCCATCGGCCCATCCACAGGAAGTGCCTATCGTCGATCAGCTCAACAAGATCGTTCGTGATGTGTTGTGGCGTGCTCAAGTGCGGTGTATAGATCACCAGACAGCCTCGCACGTCGAGGCCGAAGGTGACCTCCCCCAAGGCATGGAAAGCGTCCGATCGCGAAGGGCCGTTCAAAGCGCGTAAGGCCACATGTGTCAAGGTTTCTGTGCTGCCGTAGCTCTGGTGGATGCTGGTCCGGAGTTCACGCAGGTCCTCGACCAGCCTGTCGCTCACCGGTCCGCCGCCCAAGAGTATGGTCCCGAAACGTTGTTCCACGAGCGCTCGGTCCTCACTGATCGCGCGGTGCAATTGCAGCGGCACCATGGCGGTGAACCGGGATAGGTCTTGCGTGTTCAAGTTCTCCAACACGCTTCCTCGCGGATCCGAAATGTGAAGGTCAAGGCCCAAGGCCATAGCACGAACGACCATCATCTTGCCCGCGATGAAGTCACAGGGCAAGCAAAGCAGGGCGCGATCGCCCGCTTTCAAGTTGAAGGTCCTTCCGGTCAGTTGAGCGCTCGCCCAAAGGTCCGCGCGGTCCAAAGTGATCCTTTTCGCTGGTCCGGTGGTGCCGCTCGTTAGTACGCTTAGCGGCGCATCTGATGTAACGAGCTCGTCGATCAGACCCTGGTACGCGCAGGTCCAATCGGCATCGTGGTGCGCTCTGCGAAGCGCGATCGCATGGTCGACCAAGGCGTCCCCGGTCAATACTTGACCATCGATCATCAGGCTCTTGAAACGCTCGGTCATGTCAAGCGAAACGAGAAAGGTCCCAAGCCACCTCCGGTCGGTAACGCAGCATGCCCTTTTCGGCCAGCAGGGGTGAAGGGATGTTGTTCACATACACACTCCCGGTCCCCAGCCCTTGTGCCATGTCCACCTCCAAGGTCGCGGTGAATTGGGCGATCGCGTTGAGCCCGATGCTGCTTTCCAAGGCACTGGTGATCCACCATCCGATGCCACGCGCTTCGGCCAGATCGATCCACTCCTTCGTTGCTGCCCAGCCACCCACAAGGCTCGGTTTGATGACAATGTACCGAGGCTTCACATTGTTCATGAGGTCCACTTTCAGATCATGGCTGTTCAGGCCGATCAGGTCCTCATCAAGGCCGATGGGCACGGGTGATCGCTCGCACAGTTCGGCGGTCACTTCGTAGAGCCCCGGAGCCACGGGTTGTTCGATGCTGTGGATGGAAAGCGCGGCCAAGCGCTCGAGCACCTCCATCGCGTTCTGTGCATTGAAGGCACCGTTCGCATCCACACGCAACGTGATGTCAGCGGGAGCGAATTCGGAGCGCACCGACCGTAGCAACTCCAACTCATCGTCGATCTCGATCGCGCCGATCTTCATTTTCACCGTGGAGAATCCGTGGTCGATCTGCTCGCGGATCCGGGTCTTCATCGTGGCCTTGTCACCCATCCACACCAAGCCATTGATCGGAATCGTCTGTTCGCCAATGGTGAAGTTCGAAGGGAACAACTCCTTGGTCCCGCTCACTTCCAGGTCGCGCAAACATTGCTCCACCGCGAATCGCACCGAGGGGACCTCCACAAGGTCGGTGCACAGCCGTTCCTTCCAATTCGTTGTGTTGGCGCACAATTCCACGAGCTTGGTGCGCACATCGGCCGGGAATTCCTTGCTGTGTCCCGGAAATAGCGCGGCCTCGCCGATGCCTTTGATCGCTGGTCGATCGTGCTGCCATGCGATCAGGTACCAGACCGTTCGCGCATGGATCGGACCCTTGGAGGTCCCGAGTTCGAACCTTGGCTCAAGAACGTGTTCGATCCACTTGGCCTGGAGCATCAGGCAAGGATAAGGCCGAGGGAATACATGATCGCTGTACTGAAGAATGTGCCGAGAGCGAGCGTTTCAGTTGGGTACAAGGTCGCGGTTCCTGGGTGCGCAACACCGTGAGGAGGTGGACAAGAAGTATCAAGAGTCGCAAGGAACACCTATTGAGGATGAGCGTTGATAGATCATAGTATAAGCGATCAGACAGGCGATCCCCCCGAGCACGAGAAGTGTGTGATATATCTTGGCCTTCCGTCTCATGCGAACCACAAGCGTGTTCTTCCCGCTCGTTCTGTCATTCACAATGTCACGCATATTGTTGACGTTCAACACGCCAGTGCTGAGCAAGCCCATGGCAATTGCGGGAGAGCCAATTCCTTCAACAGCCATCGTTGCTGGAGATAATAGGTGCCGACAACGCCGACCACCCAAAGAAGATGAATACGCTGATGTCACCGAGGCCAGCATATCCGTACGGATTCCTACCATAGGTATATTTGACTGCAGCAATGATGGCCAAGATCGATCCAAGGAATTTGAACATGGTGCCATTGATACCGAGTGCCAAAATGATCAATACGATGCCATCGAGAAAGCCAGTAGACCACAGATGAGCGCGCTCTTCATAGCTGCCGAGGATATTGCCCCGCTCTGCACAGTCCGACTGGGTCCTACGCGGTCATCATTATCTGCGCCATTAAGATGATCACCAATATCGTTCGCCAAGTTGCTGAGGATCTGCAAAAGCACTGCGGTCAATAGCGTGAGCCAAAGTATGCTTGACTTGAAATAGGGCACTTTCACCTCAGCGCCCAAGTGTGCATGCTGGTATGCCAATGCACTACCCACGAAGATGCTGCTCAACGCCAAGGGCAGTGTGCGCAATCGGAAGGCTTGGATCCAATGCTTCATGAACGGAACGGTGCGAACCTCTGCGCCTCTGCGTTAAGGTCCATCACGGGAACTTCGGGAACTTCTGGAAGTCCGGTGCCCGCTTTTCCAGGAAGGCATTGCGACCTTCCTGCGCCTCGTCCATCAGGTAGTACATCAAGGTGGCGTCGCCGGCGAATTCCATCAGGCCACGCTGGCCATCGAGTTCGGCGTTCAGGCCGCGTTTGATCATGCGCAGGGCAAGCGGGCTCCGCTGCATCATGATCCTGCACCATTCCACCGTGGTGTCCTCGAGATCGGCCAATGGAACCACCTTGTTCACCATGCCCATGTCCTCAGCCTCCTTGGCTGTGTATTGTTGGCAAAGGAACCAGATCTCGCGTGCTTTCTTTTGGCCTACATGTCGGGCCAGGTAGCTGCTCCCAAAGCCGGCATCGAAGCTGCCTACCTTGGGTCCGGTCTGTCCGAAACGCGCATGGTCCGCAGCGATCGTCAGGTCGCACACCACGTGTAGCACGTGCCCGCCACCGATGGCAT
This sequence comes from Flavobacteriales bacterium, assembly GCA_041391825.1. Classification (GTDB taxonomy): domain Bacteria; phylum Bacteroidota; class Bacteroidia; order Flavobacteriales_F; family PHOS-HE28; genus PHOS-HE28. Next base: position 61,561 of record JAWKNF010000013.1, read on the forward strand.
AGCCGTTCACCATGGCCACCACGGGCTTGGGAAGCTCACGGATGCGCTTATGAAGGTCCAGCACGTTCAGGCGCGGGATACCATCCGTGCCGATATAGCCGCCGCGTCCTTTCACGTTCTGGTCACCGCCACTGCAAAAGGCCTTATCACCTTCACCGGTGAACACCACCACACCGATGGCCGGGTCCTCCCGCGCCAGGTCGATGGCGTCGATCATCTCCTTGTTCGTGTCCGGCCGAAAAGCGTTGTACACCTCGGGGCGGTTGATCGTGATCTTACCGATGCCCTCGAAGAACTCGTATCGGATATCGGTGTACTCCTTGATCGTTTTCCAACTACGTTTTGACATGTTCAGTTGCTCGTTTGCATTGCTCTTCGTTCCATCCCTCAACTCCCGGTCCCCAAGCCCACGAAATAGTCCCGCAACACCTTGGGCGAAGTGACAGGGTCCGTCGTGATGTGCAACACGGAAGGTCTCTCCGCTGTTCTGTACAAGGCGTCGATACCGGCCTCGAGCGAAGCTTGGTCGTATGCGTGGTGATAGGGTAGGTCAAAGCTGCCGACCAATCGTTCGATGTTCCGCTTGTGTGGTGCCTCGAACCAAGGCAGCAGGTCCGCGTTCTTGTCGGGGCCGTCGATGTATCGGAAGATGTTACCACCACCGTTGTCCACGATGATGACCTTCAGGTCGCGGGAGAGGTGTTCGTTCCAGAACGCATTGCTGTCATAACAAAAGGCCGTATCGCCGGTGATCAGGGTGTGGTGAGACGCTTGCTGCGAATGCCGCTCCCACGGGCCGTGCTCGTGCACCTATCGATGCCGCCTGTTCCGGGCGATTGCTGGAACCAATGCAGCCCACGAACGCGGTCGAAAAAGCTGCGCATAGCGGGCCGGTGTGCTGTTGGCCAAGTGCACATCGCTGTCACCGGGCATCCGGTCCAGCAGTGTGTTGAAGACGCTCAGGTCGCAGAACGGTGCACCGGCCACCAACTTATGATGACGTCCGCGTGTGCTTTGGTCCACCATGCGCCAGACCTCTCCATAGATACTATCGTTGGCCTGTACGGCAGCGCTTTCATCTGTGCGAAGAAGCATCTCCGGGCTTACCGCGATGTCGTGTCAGGCTCTGGTAGGTGTCGAAATGCCGCGCAGCAACATCCACGTTCCAGTGTTGGGCGGGCTTCCATTTGCGCAGGAGCGACTTCAAGGCGTTTGCTGACAATGGCGCTGCCGAAGGCGATCAGCAATTCGGGCCGAAGGTCCCTTCTCCGTTCTTACCTCGTTCACGCCCTCGACCGCACGATCGATGCTCGTGATGAACGAAGGATCAGTCCAAGTTGCTCGTGGCTTCTGTATGCATCGTTACCTGCGGCAGTGCGGCTGCCGTTGCAGCTGCTGCTTCAGTCCAATGCTCCATTCCCCCTTGTCCGGCCAACATCATCACCTTCAGGCTGGTGGAGAGCGGTCCGCTGATGAGCCAGCGCGAGTGCTCCGCAGGGATGAAGGATCTGGTCATGTGGGATCGAGCGATCAGGACGATGGAGCTTCTACTTCAGAAGTCCCATAGAGCGGCTCTGCGAATGGCGCGTTCACATGCACCGGTCCCGCGATGGGAAGCAAGGTGCGGCATCGATCGCTTCATTGATCAGGCGGTCAGTAATGCCAACGCGAAAGCTCATCCGCGGGTCGCGCGGAGCTGCACGCTGCGCGTCGCATGTGCAAGGACAGCACGCCTTGCTGGCGAATGGCCTGCTCCTTCACCTTGATCCACCCATTCCTCCGGTCGGTCGGCGGGTGATCACAAGCAGAACAAAAGGTAAAGGCTTCTGTGATCGCCGGGCCATAGTTCAGTACGGCGCTTCCACTGGTGCATATCAAGGCCACCGGGGCACGCAACTGCTGCGCCATGCCTTATGAAGAAAGCCGCACTGCGCTCGTCGATCACTTGCAGGCACTCGATCCCTTCCTGGGTGTTGAACGCGAACATCACCAAGGGGCACTGCGGCTTCCCGGACCTATCACTGCATGTCGGATCCCCTTTGTAGCGCACAGGCGGGCCAGTTCGGCTGCAGCAAAGTGGTCACTGGTCGGCATCGGGGCGCCTAAGATACCCGGGCAAGGGACAGCGGATCGGTGAGGATGCGCCAATTCTGCGCTTTCTGTTCGGTCTCTTCCCACTCTTGTTCGGCCACGGATCCGCCGTGATACCAGCACCCACATGGAGCTGTGCCTTTTCCTTGAACAAGCGCATGCAACGGATGTTCACGAAGAGTTCCATGCGTCCATCGGCGCTCCAGCGGTCCCCAGAACCCCGCATACAATTTCTTTTCGCGGCCTTCCAACTCGCGGATCGCATGTCGGGCTTGTTCCAAGGGCACCCGCAAACGGCAGGTGGGGTGTAGAGCGAGGACAACATCGCCCACGGACCTTCCACCGACCGTTGCGCGATCCGGGTACACAAATGGGCCACGTCCCCGGTGTGCATCACCTCCGGTCCGTACAATGAAATGGATGGCGCACCGAGGTCGATGAAGGTGCCAGCGATCGTGCGGGTCACGACGTTCTGTTCATGCCGTTCCTTCTCTCCCCATTCGCTCGGGTCGGTAGGGGCCTTTGAAAAGGGTAATGTTCCGGCCAAGGCATCCACGTGGATGATATCGTTCTCGGCCAGGATCAAACGCTCCGGCGAGGCGCCTCGAGCCACAGACCGTGTTCAGGTGTGGATACCAAGGATACCATGGCTCCGGATCGGCGGTGCAAGGCTTCGATGAAGAGCTGTGGGGCGTCCTTTGCAGCGATGTCAAGGTCGATATTTCATGTGATAGGACCGCCTTCCAGTTCACCAGCACGACAGCGCTCTTGGGTCTTGCGCACGGCCGATTCGAAGGCGGGGCGCGACATGGCCGACATGGAGGCGCGGGGCGTTTGCACCGTTCCTGTTCCCCAGCCCGTGCATTCCATCAAGCGGTGCCAAGCGGGCTCCGCATCACCGAATGTCAAATTCCACATTTGGACGCATCAGCGCCACACCTATCGGGCAGCTCAAAAGGGGCGATCAGGAACACGTCGTTCAGTTCCCACCACAACCCGTTCTCCAATTCGGTCCAGTTCAGGGGTCTGTTGTGCCCAAAGGGTCACTTGGCTCCCCGGCGGGAACGCAGCAAAGGTCAAGCGGTTCTCGATGCAGTAATGAAGGGCCTCCAGCAAGGCGGTTTCGCTGCTCATGTTCGTTTTTCGATGATCAAGTTGGTCAAACGGCACACGGCACACAATTCGCCCGCTTCGTTGCGCACCCGAATGTCCCAAACATGGGTCGTTCGGCCTTGGTGCAACAGCTCCCCGGTGGCTGTCACGCGTCCATCACGCACGCCCCGCAGGTGGTTGGCGCTCACTTCCACACCCACCACCGCAAAACGGTCCAGGTCGATCAGCACCGCGGAGCCCATGCTGCCGAGGGTCTCGGCCAAGGCCGCCGTTGCGCCGCCGTGCAGAAGTCCCATGGGTTGATGTGTCCGCTGGTCCACCGGCATGGAGGCGGTCAATCGCCCCTCCTCCGTGAGGCCGAAGCGGATATCCAGGTGCTCGACCAAGGTGTTGGGGCGCAGGACATTGGCCGCTTCAACATGGTCTTTTGTGAATTGCATGGTCGTCGTGCTAGCCGTGGACCATCTTGCAGACATGGAAGCTGAACAGCGCCCGCGTGTGCTTTTGGTCGAGACGAGGAAGCCCCTGCGTTCGGCCCTACGTCTGAACTTCGAACTCGAAGGCTACGATGTGACGGCTGGGCATGAACGGCCCGGATGCGCTGCAACGCTCTGCGGCGCGCGCTTCGACGCCGTGGTGATGGATGTGATGCTGCCCGGAATGGACGGATTCACCGTGGTGGAGACCATCCGCCTGGATGGGAACACGACACCGGTCCTGTTCCTGACGGCCCGTATACCGGAGCGGCCGACCGTATCCGGGCCCTGCGCGGGGATCTATCATCTCGGGAAACCGTTCGAGTTGGAGGAGCTTCTCCTTCGGGTCGCCAAGTTGGTCCAACGTTCGAGTGAAAAGTCAACGACCACGGTGCTGGAGGAGTACTCCTTCGGTGGGAACCACGTGGATTTCCGGAGCTACGAGGTGAAGGGCCAAGGGGGCTTGGTGCACACCCTGAGCCAGCGCGAAATGATGCTCCTGCGCGTGTTGGTGGAGCAGGAGGGGACGGTGGTCTCCCGTGAGGAGATCCTGCAGAAGGTGTGGGGCTACAACGTGTTCCCGACCACCCGTACGGTGGACAATTTCATCGTTGGGTTCCGCAAGTACTTCGAGCCCGACCCGCGGGAGCCTCGGCATTTCCATTCCGTAAGGGGTGTGGGGTACAAATTCACTGCTTGAACTTTTTTTTTCGGGGGGCTGGCAACCCTTTTGAAGGACCCACGTCTTCCTTTCAGCGGGGTCGGTCTTCCTGGCCCTGACTGGTTCCATAATTCCTTGCAGGTTTACCGCGCAGGGGTCCGAAAGGGCCCCTGTTCGGTTTTTGGGCCATACCGATCCCATCGACACATTTTCGGACTTCGCCGGGTCCGGCTCCATTCTCCGCGAAAAGGCTTGCGCGAAGGTGCACACATACCTTATCTTGCCGCTCCTAGCGCCTGCGCATCAGCCGATCGATGTTAACGGCCAGGACCATAAGGACCCTGAACGAATCTTCTTCAAAGCGAATCGCCCCATGAACCGTACGCTCCGCAACTCCGTGCTTTCCTTCGCCCTAACGGCCTTGTCCGTCACCGCCTTCTCCCAAGGTGCAGTGGACATCGGCCTATTCCAGAACGATGGTGTGCTGGAGGTGAAAGTTCGCCCGCAAGCCGACTTCGACGGCATCTTCTCTTCCTTGGTCTTCACCATCCGTTGGGATGCGAATTCCGGTGCGAGCCTTGGCGAAGTGGTACAAGAAGGAGCCGAGGCCCAGTACATGGGTGTGGACAAGTCGGGTAATGTGCGCGATGCGGGCACCTTCAACTACATGGTCTTCGCCGGTTTCGGTATGTCGGCCATGCGTAACAGCGGTGTCACCTGGCAGGCAGGGCAGGAGTACACGATCGCCAAGATCCCGGTGATCGGCAGTGCCGAATTCGAACTCGTGAACGATGCATACACCGGTGAAGTGAGCAACAACGCCGACTTCTATGCGGCCTTGGGTGGTTCCGACCGTACCGGTATCATCTACAAGGGATTGGCCAGTGCCCAAGAGGACAACAGTGTGCTCATTCAGCCGAACCCGAACAACGGTCGTTTCGTGTTCAGTTTCAACAACGATACCAAAGGTGATGTGACCATCGAACTGGTCAACAACATCGGGCAGTCGGTCTTCAATGACAACGTGCGCGATCTGGAAGGCACCTACAAGAAGGAAATGGACCTCACCAGCCACAGTTCGGGCGTCTATTACCTGAAGATCAAGCGGGGCAGCAAGACCTCGACCCATAAGATCGTTTACCGCTAGGCAACGGCCCAGCAACGCATTCGGAAAGGAGGTCATGCGGCCTCCTTTCTGCTTTCTAAGCCACGCAGAAGCGACAGTAGGTGCTGTCCGGGTCGTGGGTGAACGGGACCGAAGGGTCGAGCATTTCGTTCACCAAGGACGTGAGCAGGTCCCTGATAGCATCGAACTGTTCCCGTTGTAGCACGACATCCTTGTTCACGTGCAGGTATTCACCATCTGCTTGAGCGGGTCGTTGCAAGGGCAATACCCCGGCACAGACCTGTTGCACCGCGGTGTGCTGTTGCATGTAGGCCCACGAGTAGATGAGCAGTTGCAAAGCATAGCGCTTGTTCGGCGTGATGGCTTCCCGCGAGAGACCCGATAGACGCAGGTCATCGGCGCGCACCGAACCGGTCTTCACATCAAGGACCATGGTCAGCCCATCGCGTTCATCGATCCGGTCACTTCGGCCTTTCAGCAAAGCGCCGTTCGGCAGGGGGGCTTGAACTTCATCCTCAATGGCCAGCACGCGTGTTGAGGAGTGCTCGCATCGATCCTTCTCAGCACCGAGATACGTGCGCAGGGCCTGGGATGCCATTTCGCGCCGTAGGCGGAAGTGACCGTGCGCAAGGGTGTTCGGTGAGAAGGAACGTGCCAGTTGATCGTGCAGCAGGCGGTCCACTTGGCCCACCATGGGTGCGATCAGCTCGGGGCTGAGCACCTTGCCTACCAAGGGCTTGAACAGGTCCTGGAGCACTTGGTGCACCGCATCGCCTAGCACATCGCTGCCCAGTGTCCCGTCCGCCACGTCCGTCTCCCTTATCCCAAGGATATACTTGAAGTGGAAATCAAGTGGACATCGAAGCCACGTGCCGATGGCGGAAGGCGAAAGACCCCGTTCACAGAGCGCCTTCAATTGCGCCAGCACAGCGGCATCCTTCACCACCGTGATGGCCCGTGGACGGCGGAGCACACCTGTGGCGGCCACCACGTGCTCGCTCCAAGAAGTGTTCGACACGCCGACCAACTCGTGCTTCCATTGGGCCAGGAAACGTGATGCTTCACCACCATCATCTCCCGCGTTATACACCAGCTCAACATGCTTGGCCTGGTGCATTACCCGCTGGAAGTGGTAGGCCGATATCGCCTCACCATCGGAGGGCATTGGCAATTTGTGGTGCTTGCGCACGTCGAAGGGTATCCAACTCTGCTGCGCACCCGCTGTTGGCAATTTGCCTTCGTTCATTGAGACCAGGAACACGCGTTCGTGGTCCAGTGTCTTGATCTCGACAGCCCATCACTCGCCGAAACCGCGCAGTGGTTCACCGAGAAAGGCGATGCGTTCCTCGCGGAGCAGTTTCTCGCGGATCGCGCGATAGGTGCGCAGGTCGATGTTCAACGAACCGGAGCGATCCAGTGCCCGGTCCAGGCGTTGTTGCAAACGCGCCATCTGGAACAACTGCTCCTGCACCGAGCGGTCGTCCGCGGCCAACGACTTGGCCCAGGTGAACAGCGCGATGAATCGGACGGGTAGAGCCCTCAATTCCTTGTCCACGGGGGCAAGCGCGGCCTCCAAGTGCTTCTGGCCGGTGATCTCCCTTGCGCGGGCGACCTTCATGAGTTCCGTAGTGCTGATCCGTAACGTGCGCAAGGCGCGCAACCCGGCGATCAGGGCCGAGGTCCCTGTCCCTTGGTGGAGGAAGGGATGTCCGAGTAGTTTTTCGAGGTCGTTCAAGAGGAACGAATCCTCCTGCCCCATGTTCGCATGTGCCTGGATGAATGCCTCGGTCAACCCGTTCACCGGAAGGGCTTTCAGGGGCATGCCCATGGTCACGTTCAAGGGGCCGATGTCCGATGGAAGCTGCTCGAGGAAGGGGAGGAGAAGCCCTTCATCCGCGAGTATCACCGCTGTTCGGGAACGCTCCTCGGGGAAGGGAATGCAATCGCTGCGCTACATGAGTGGTTTGGGCCACAGGGTTCGGGGCCGCCGGCACGCACCGCGCGGGTCAATTCGCTTGATCGCTGGCTGCGGTTCCAGTTCACCCAGGCCGAGGTCAGCAATGGAACGTCATGGGGCAACGCCCCCGGCCTCTTGAAGCGGTTGAAGTCGGGTGGTGCGGGTCCGCGTCCCATGCCACAGGCCAAGCCTTTTTCCTGCAGGGCCTTAATCACGGCGGTGGAAGCAGGGTCAGAGGTGCATTGAGTCCGGCGAACCAGACCGCGCTCCATGGCAAATCGATGGTGCCTTGTGCCGGTGTCAGCATGCCGGGCGATGGCCGGGTAGCCACCACGTTCATTCATCAGCTTGGAGAAAGCTTGATGGAGTTCGCCGGTTGATGTCAACGTTGGTTCAGTCGTTCCTGGCCGGGGCTCAATTCGCCCAAGCGGAAGCTCCACTCCTCAACTCGTGGTATTCGCGCAGGTCGCGGTACAAAGTCCCAAGGTCGAGGAGATGGGCGTCCACTTCGCTCATGTCGCGCAGCGTCACCGGCGCCCATTCAATGAACTCTGCGAAAGGGTCCGCCCGCTCTCCGTTCAATTGCACATGGGCCTCATACAATGTGAACACCAGTTCGATCGACCCGCCTTGCTGCAAGCCGCTGATCCGTTGTAGAAAGGCGCCCATGTCCAGCACTTCGGGGCTCCAAAGCGCCGTTCCGCTAGCCTTGGCGAGGTACTTTCGCAGGTGCAAGCCTGCACGGTCGGCCCCGGCAGCACCAAGGCCACCGATCCATTTCGTGGCGATGGTGCTCCAACAAGCGGTCGGCGAGGCGTTCCAGGAAGGGGCGCATGGGCAGTGCGGGAAGATAGCCATAGCACCATGTCCGAGACCGGAACGTCGTATCCAATATACCGTCAACTGGCAGGTGGTGCGCACTTGTACCGTATCGATGCAGCGGACCGCTTCGTGGAATTGCAGCGCATCGGGAGCCGTTGGGTGAAGCACGAGGTGCAGGCCAGCATGTATCCGGAGAAGGTCCGGATGGGGAAATGATCGAAGTCACCGAAGGTCGCTGCCGCTTTCAGCGGCCGCGTGGAATGCCGCTGCGGAGGTGGTCCAAGGATAGGTCTTCGAGGTCTTACTGGCGGGTATGGTCAGGTGGATCCACGGTCTATATTCACGTTCCTGGTGGGCAACGTATCTCCCTGCCCAGCAGTCCTAAGCATATGCGTTACCTCCTCTCCCTCGCGCTCGTTGTCCTTTTCGCGATCACATCCCATGCCACCCACATCATCGGTGGCGAGTTGTATTATGACCATTTGGGTGGCGACCAGTATCAGGTCTACTTGAAGCTGTATCGCGATTGCGGACCCGGTAACGCGAACAACACCCAGTATGATGCGGCGGCGAACATCGGTGTGTTCGGTGGTGACGGTTCGGTGCTGTTCACCCAGACCATGCCTTTTCCCGGGGCCGACCTCGTGCCGGTCGTCCTTGACAACCCCTGCCTCACAGCGCCCCCTACCATTTGTGTGGAACTGGCGGTGTACACCGGCGTGTTCACCTTGCCCGCCCGTCCCGATGGTTACCACTTGACCTATCAGCGGTGCTGCCGGACACCGACGATCATCAATGTCCCTAATGCGAACGAGTTGGGCCTTACCTGCACGGTCCGGATCCCCGGTTCGGAGCGCGGGACCAACAGCGCTGCCCGCTTCGAGGTCTATCCACCGATCGTACTGTGCCTGAACGAGCCGCTCACGTTCGATCATTCGGCCACTGATCCGGACGGTGATGAGCTGGTGTACGAGTTGTGCACCCCGTTCAATGGTGGCACGGCCGCAGACCCGATCCCGGTGCCGAGCGCACCTCCATACGCCGAGATCCCATGGGGCACGGGCTATTCCGAAGGCTATCCCATGGATACGGACCCCGCGATCGCGATCGATCCGAATACGGGCCTGCTCACCTTGCGACCCACCTTGGCGGCGAGCTATACGGTCGGGATCCGGGTGAAGGAATTCCGTGGCGGGGTGTTGTTGTCCGAAACTCGCCGGGACTTCCGCTTCGATGTGGTGCCTTGCCAAAGTTCGGTCACCGCGGCCATCGCGCCCCAGACGGTGTTCTGTGAGGACCTGACCGTGGACTTCGACAACGTGAGCCCTACGGGTCAGATCTGGGCTTGGAACTTCGGGGATCCGGCCACTGCGGCCGATACCTCTTCCCTGCATTCACCCTCTTGGACGTACAGCGCTCCCGGCACCTACAACATCACCTTGATGGCCAATCCCGGTCTGACCTGTGCCGATACCACCGAGGCGGTCTTCAATGTGTACCTCCAGCCCGATCCGTCTTTTGCCTTGCCCGGCCCGGTCTGCAGTGAGTTGGTCACGGAGTTGGTCGCTGAAGGGATCTTCGGGCCTGATGCGGTGTACCAATGGGACCTCGGGGTGAACACGCTGCCACCTACCGCTTCCACGCCCGCGGTGAACGCGCAATTCCCGACCGTCGGGGTCACCACGGTATCCCTTACGGTATCCGAGAACGGGTGCACCGGGGTTTTCTCCGGTGATATTGCAGCTTTCCCGCCACCGACGGCCTTCTTTTCCGTGAGCCCGCCCTCACCGCAGTCCTACGGAACGGATGTGCAGCTGCAGGATGGTTCCAATGCCAATGGCGGTACCATCGCCGAGTGGGCTTGGTATGCGAACGGCACATGGATCGGTGCAGGACAGGACTTCGTTTGGAACTCGCCGGTACCTGGCGTGTACGATGTAGAACTGCGGATCACCAGCGTGGATGGTTGCACCTCGATCTACAACTTGCCGTACGAGATCATCGAAGTGCCCATCGACATCCCGAACGTGTTCAGCCCGAACGGTGATGGGAAGAACGAGCAGTTCTCGATCCTCAACATCGAGCAACACAAGAACGTCCTGAAGATCTTCAATCGATGGGGCATGGCCGTTTACGAAGCGAACAACTACCGGAACAATTGGACGGCCTTGGGAGTTCCGGATGGGACGTACTACTATGAACTGGTCCTGCAGGACGGTCGAGCCTACACTGGTCATCTTACCTTGTTGCGTTGAATACACGAAGCATGAAGTGCCGTAGGCCCGGATGAAGCCCAGGAATCACCTAGCAATGTCATGATCCGCCAGCTCACCCTTCTGCTCGCATTGCTGACCGCGACCGGGTCATGGGCGACGCATGTGCTGGGCGGTGAGATGTATTACGACAAGCTGAGCGGGAACCAGTACCGCATCACCCTGAAGCTTTACCGCGACTGCGGACCGGGCAATTCCAACAACACCGGCTTCGATGCCAACGCGGAGTTGGCCGTGTACGATGGGAGCGGAGTGTTCCAATTCGCACAGAACGTCTCTTATCCTGGGGAGCAGACGGTTCCGGTGGACCTGAGCGACCCGTGCTTGGCAGCGCCACCCTCGATCTGTGCACGTTGGTCTGAGTACGTCACGGTCACTCCAACCGCCGCCGAACAACAACGGTTATGTGGTGAGCTTCAGCGTTGTTGCCGTACGCCTACGACGGTGAACCTTCCCACAGGGCTCCTGCAAGGGCTGACGTGTACAGTACGAATCCCGCCTGTGGGTTTGTTGGTGAACAGCAGTCCGCGTTTCTGGAATACCCACCCGTTGCCCTGTGCATGGGCAGACCGCTGAGCTTCGATAAACTCCGCCACAGTTAGATGGTGACGAACTGGTGTACGACCTCTTCCTCTGGGCAGGAGGCACCGCCGCGAACCCGGCGCCTTGGCCCAGTCTACGCCCTATCAGCCGACCAATGGGCCATGGGCTATTCGGCCCGATGTTCCGGTGGACGGGAACCCGCCCTTGACCATCGATCCGTGCAGCGGTGAACTCACCGTGCAGCCGACCCTGTTGGGCTCTTTCGCGGTGGGCGTGCGTGTGCGCGAGTACCTGTGGGCAATACCTGAGCGAATCCATCCGTGACTTCCGATTCGATGTGGTGCCTTGTGAAGCGACCATCGACGATCCAGGAACAAGAGGAATTCTGCTCCGGCCTGACCATCGATTTCGAGAACAGAGCTTCAATGGCGATTTCTACCATTGGGACTTCGGCGTTGAAGGCACCGATGCCGACACCTCGGACCTGGCCGAGCCGACATTCACACATCCTGCGGGCGGAACGTATACCATCACGCTCATCGCCAATCCCGGTTGGCCGTGTGCTGATACCAGCATCTCGTCTTCGATGTACGCCCCGCGCTGGAGCCTTCTTCGCGTCCACCGATCCTGCCCGGACATCGGAGTTCGTTGCAACGGGGTCGTTCACCAGCGCTGCCGTTGTTTCATGGGAGTTCGGTGACGATGCAAGCCCGGTGGAGGGCCGTTGGCACCACGGCCTCGGCGAGTATTCCCCTTGGTCGGCGTGCACCCTGTGCGATTAGCAGTGGAAGAGTTCGGTTGTGTCGAGACCTTCGGGGATTCGGTGGTGGTCTTCCCGCATCGAGCTGTTCGCGGAAACGGACCGGTCCGCATGTGTGGATGTACCCTTCTCCTTCATCGGTTCGGCGAACGCATTGACGCCGCTGCGATACACATGGGACCTAGGCGACGGCACTGTTGTGGCGAGCAACGTGGTGGAGCATTTGTACAGCTCACCCGGCCAGTACGACGTGGTGTTCACGGCCAGCACGGACGTGGGTTGCGTGGATGAAGCATCGTGCTCCCGAACTGGGTGGATGTGTTCCCTCGCCCGTAGCGGCCTTCACTGTGGGAGCCGGATGAGGTCAGTTTGATGGATCCTTTCATCACCATCCAGGACTACTCCCAGTTAGCTTGGGAATGGAACTATGTGATCCGAAGGCATCACCTACGCCGAACCATCATTCACGCATGAGTTCGAACAACGGGGCCGCTACGACATCACGCATTGGTGACCACGGGGAACAACTGTAGTGACCAGGTCACGCACACCGTGTTCGTCACCCGGACCATCTGTTCTATGCGCCCGCGGCCTTCACGCCGGATGGTGACGGCCTGAACGACGCCTTTGCACCTTCCGTGCGTGGTGCACGGGAATACGAGCTGGTGGTCTATGATCGCTGGGGCACGGAGCGCTTCAGGAGCACCGGTCAAAGGCCGAAATGGGCGGCGATGGCCTGCCTCAAGGTATCTACACGTACACCGCGCGGATCGCTGAGTTCGGTGCGTTCAGCAAGGTTCTCCGGTCACGTGACCTTGTTGCGGTAAGGTCAATCCGCTGTGCGCAGCATGTCCACGTGCGGGATGCGTCCCAGGGTAGTCCGGTCCTTGGCGTTCGTATCCGAAACCAGCGTAGAACCGCTCAAGTGCGATTGTGCCGCAAGCGCTGATCGGCGCGAACCATCGCTTGGACAACTCCTCAAGGCGACTTGCATCAATTCCTTGGCGATGCCTTTTCCGCGCACGTCCTGTCGAACAGCGATCGCCCGATGCGGCACGTCACCAGATGCGGGCGGAAGGATGCGTGCGACCGCGACCATAACCATCGCGTAACGGCCGACGATGTGGATCGCGTTCGGGTCCTGTGCATCCAGTTCGGGACGGGGCAGTTCTGTTCCACCACGAACACATCCACACGCAACGCTTCAACAGCTCGTGGAATTCCGTAGACTGAGTGCATCGAAAGGGGCTTGCTGTTCCAGTTGATCCGCATCAGGCTACCGGTCGAAGTTCGCCATTCGTCAAGTACCATACGGCACCTTCCACGTGCGCATGGCCCAGCTCACGTAGCAGGTCGAGGTAGGTGCGCACCTGTTCCTCGTGCGCGGGAGACGGTTTGCCGGTCTTGATCTCCAGCACACGCACCCGATCACCTTCCACGACCATGCGGTCCGGGCGGATGCTCCTTCCGTCGGCGGTGATCAGCGCCGCCTCGGCCCGCACGTCCAGATCCGCAGCGAACCAAGGAGAGAGGGCAGGTGAAGCGATCATCGGTGCCAGTTGCGCGAGCAATTGTTCCGCTTCGGATGCGCTCAGATCGCCGGTGATCACTGCGCGTTCAAGCACCTTGGGCAGGTCCTCCGCTGTGCGCGTCGCAGCGATCGCCGCATGAACGGTGGTCCCGAATGCCCGTTGTGTGCCCGGCGATGCGGGGTCCCAGTCCTCCGGTGCTTCGAAACGCATGGTCAAGGTCGGAACGCTGGAACCTTGTTGCAGATCGATCAATGCCTCTGGTGCGGCGGCAGGCGTACCAGTGCGGGCCGTGCCGGGGTCCATTGTGGCCATGGCAAGTTCCGGTCGTGCATCGATGAAGTCCAGCAGCCCCTTGGTCACCGCATCGGTCGCGTCGGGAACGTAGGCGTACAAACGTTGCTCGGCCCGTGTGAAGGCCACGTACAAGAGGTTCATCGCATCCAAGGAGCGCAAGCCTTCCTCCTCGATCAGTTCCTTCAATTCGGCTCCCTTGCTCACTTTGTTCTCGCGCACCAAGGCCATGTCCAATTCGGGCACGGCGGTCCCCGGATCCACCCAGAACAGTTCGCCGTGGTTCATGCGGCTGGACATCCGCGCATCAGGCACGATCACGACCGGGAACTGCAGGCCCTTGGACTTGTGTACCGTCATCACTTGGATCGCCTGTCCTTGTCCCGGCGCTGCCGTACTGCGATCGCCGCCTTTCCGTTCCCAGTGTTCCAAGAAGCCGCCGATATCCTGTGCGTGCTCCATGGTCCAGGTGTGCACCTCATCGAGCAAGGTCAACACGGCCGCATCCTCGGCCGGTCGCAGGCCCACCGCTCGGGCCAACTCGGCAACAAGCGCTGCGACCGTGGTGCGCAGGCGCGGGTTGCCGTGCGCGTGCAACCATTGGCGTACTTCCGGTATCGCTTTGGGCAAGGAGTCGCTCGCATCGAACAAGGGCATGGCATCACCTTCGTTCCCGTTCGCGGTGTGCAACAGAATGGATCGCCATTGCAGGACACGTATGGCAGCGCTCGCTTCACCGGCGTGCACGAAGTGCAGCAGTTCGATCAGGAGTTGGATGGCGGGATCGGCAGCGAGGTGCGTTCCATCCGGCGACACCACCGTGTGTCCGAGCCCATGAATCGCCCGCGATCAAGCGCTCCAACACGTTTCGAACGAACAAGAACGGCCACATCCCCGGGCGAGAAACCATCCGCGAGGGCTTCTTCCAGGCAACGTTGCGCATGGTCGGCAAGGGCTTCTTGCGCTGCGGTGCCGCGCAGACCGGCTTCAGCGCGATCCATGTGCACAGCCCGACTTCGGGTTTCGCATCGCGCTGGTCATGGTGGTCGGCCACTCTGCGCAATTCCTCCGGAAGTAGCGACAAGTGCTCGAAAAGGGCGTTGTTGAATGCGATGATGCGTTTGGACGAACGACGATTGTGGTCCAAGTCGTTCACCTTCGCTGAAGTTGCGCACCAAAGGTGGCCTCCCGCTGGGCATCCACCGCATCGTCACCGCGACTGAACAGCTGGGAAGTTCCACGAAGAGGCGCACCTCGCCATTGCGCCAGCGTGACGCTTGCTTCCGCATCGCCCACGAGCAATGTGCTGCCGCCGGTGGAAAGGGCGTTCTCGATCAGTGGCAGCAAGGCGTTCCACTGCAGCAATGAGGTATCCTGAACTCGTCGTGATCAGGAAATGCCGGTAGCGTTCACCGGAGCCGTTCATAAATGAAGGGCACCGGCTCGTTCTTCACCACTTCGGCCAGCGTCGCGTCAGGTCGCTGAAGAAGGCGACACCGTCCTCTTTCTTCAATTCCTCCAGTTTGGTATCCAGCTCGTGCAGTGCGAAGGCCGTAGCAAAGTCTGCGCGCCACCGCACGTTGGATCAGGTAGCTACGGAGCTCTCCTGCGCAAGGCCTTCGCTTCATGGAACCATTCCGTGAGCTTCCCGGAAGCCCTTCCAAGGCCGATATCGCTGTTGCATCGGTTTTCCGGAATGCCATTTCGTGTCGATGGGTTTCAAGGCTTGCACGCCGGCGGATCTCATGCGTCGCTGAAGATTGTTTGTGTGGAAAGTATCCGAGGATCCTCCCTGCCGTATGCCATATCAGCTTCTTCGATCCCATTGTCCGGCCACGAGCTTCAAGGCGCGGGTCCCGATGGCGTTCACCTTATGGCGGAAGGCGTACCTTCCTTTCGCAGGCGTTCGATCAAAGGAGCAGTTCGTCCACGCTGAAGGCGCGCAACTTTTCCAGCGGCGTATCGAGCTTTCCTTCTGCAATTCCTTGCTCAGCTCCATCAAGCGCGCATGGAATCCCCCATGAGCGCCCGTGCAGCAGCTGCATGCAGGCCTCGGTGAGGATCCTCGTGATACGTTCATCGCTGCCGGCCGCCTCGATCAAGGCCTGCACAGCAGCTTCGAGGTAGTGGTCCTGCTCGGTGGTCATGCGCAGGTCGTGGTCCAATCGCAGGTCGCGGGAGAAGGGTTGGACCACGCGCCGCGTGAAGGCATCGATCGTGCTGATCGCGACATCGCTCCAGTTGTGCAACATGTGCCCGAGCACGGCATCGGCGCGTTCGGACAAGGTGTCCTCGTCCACTTCTGACAGCTCCTTCAGGTGCGCCAACAGGTCGGCCATGGGGCCATCGTCCCACTCCTTCTTCGAGAGCAGCTCGAGGTAGCGCATCACGCGCTCTTTCATCTCCGCCGCTGCCTTGTTCGTGAAGGTGAGGGCCAACACATGGCGGTATGCTGCACGGTCCTCGTAGCGCAGGCAATGCTGCAGGTAGTGCTTCACCAGCGCGTGCGTCTTCCCGGCACCGGCCGAGCTGTGGAGGACGTGGAACATGGTGGAAAGGTATTCGGATGTCGGACGTCATCGACGCTTTGGCGGCCGTCATTGCCCTGAATGCGTGTTCAGCACTCCCCGAACGGTGCTCGGAATGGTGATCGATGTCACCCGCTGCCGCTGGCGTGGGCCGTATTTTTGTGGGTACTGAACGTTGCGGCGGAAGTGCGCGTTATCAAATAGCCTATGAAGATCTCCCCCTACACCTTTTTCTTTTTGCTGGCCACGGTCCTGTTCGCAAGCTGCAAGCACGATCCCGTGGAGCCGGAAGCGGAACCGGTGCCTCCGACCATGGGCACCTTGCGTTTGGGCGATCGTGCCGGAGTGGGAGTGGGGCACCTTGCGTGTTGAACACGGGTGTATACCAACGTGACCAACTACCGTGTGAAGGTGGAAGCCCTGAAGTTCTATCTCGGCGACGTTCGTTTGCTCACGGGCTCGACACCACCTTGTTGAAGGATATCGCCTTGTTCAACATGGCCAGCGGCAGTGCAACGGTATCGGCCTGCGGAGCCTGGGACCTGGACCGGCTTCCGTGCCGGCTTCCTTCTGGTGCCGCAGCGCTTGAATGATGCCGATCCGATCGTCTATCCGCCCGGTCATCCACTGGACCTTGCCAACGCCACGTATTGGGGTTGGGCCACTGCGTACCGCTTCCTCTTGTTCGATGGCCGTTAAGATATCGATGCGAACGGCACCGTTGCGCACCGGTCGCGCCTTCTCCATCCATACCGGCCTCAATGAGGTGTACAGGGAATTGATGTGCCCTTGGGCAACGGTATCATCGATCACGGCCGGCAATACCACCACACTGACCATGAACATGGCCGTGGACCGCTTCTTCTATTCCGACACCGATACGCTCGACCTTGTGACCGAGGGCCAGTCGCACGGTTCCACGGAAACGATCCCACAGGCCATGGAGCTCACGGATAATGTCGTGAAGAGCTTCAGCGTGCAGTGAGAGCCCTGCTGTATAGCGCATTGACCTTGGTCGCACTGAGCGGATGCCGCAAGGATCCGGCGATCCATGGCGAGGACGGCGACGTGCTCTTCGCGCTGCAGCTTCCTCCCGGTGCACCGATGCCGGAAGTGCCGGAGGATAATCCGCTCACCGAGGCGTCCGTCCAGCTCGGCAAGGCCCTGTTCTTCGATCCGCGGCTCTCGCGGGACGGGACCATTTCCTGCGCCTCGTGCCATTTCCCCGAGCGCTCGTTCAGCGATACCGTGGCGATCAGCATTGGCATCGAAGGGCGGATGGGCATGCGCAACGCACCCACCTTGGCCAATGTGGCCTACCACCCGAGCTTCTTTCGCGACGGCGGAGTGCCGACCTTGGAGCGTCAAGTGATCGCGCCGGTGCATGATCCTGTTGAGATGGACCACAACGTGCAGTTGGCCGCTGCCGAGGTAAGCAACGATCCGGACTATCAGCGCTTGAGCCTGCTGGCCTATGGAAAGCCAATGGATGCCTTCGTGCTGACGCGTGCCATCGCCAACTACGAGCGCACCCTGATCAGCGGCTGGTCCCGCTACGATCGTTACGTACATGGCAACGAGACGAGCGCATTGAGCGCGTCGGAACGACATGGCATGCAGTTGTTCAACAGTGCGGAACTGAACTGTACGGCCTGTCACAACGGCTTCGACCTCAGCGATCATTCCTTCCGGAATGTGGGGCAATACATGAACTATGCGGACAATGGCAGGGAGCGCATCACATTGGATCCGGCGGACAACGGCAAATTCAAGGTGCCCACCTTGCGCAACATCGCGCGTACGGCACCGTACATGCATGATGGGGCCATGGCCACCTTGGAGGAAGTGATCGACCACTTCGCCAGCGGCGGGCTTGCGCACCCGAACAAGAGCCCTGAAATGACGAACTTTGTGTTGAGCGCAGCGGACAAGGCCGATCTGATCGCCTTCCTGCACGCCCTTACCGATGAACGTCCGATCGATCAAGTGAGATGAAAGTGACCACCGGCCATTTGTCCTTACTGCTGCTGAGCGCAATGACCGTGTTCGTCGGTTGCCGTCATGACCACGACGATGATCCTCAACCGGTGGACCCGACGCCAACGTACGGCACACCGCTCACCGTGGCCATCCCAGCGAACTTCCCACAAATGCCGATCCCGGCCGACAATCCCTTCACCGTGGAAGGAGTGGAGCTGGGGCGCTTCTTGTTCTACGACGAGCGGCTGTCGGGCAACAACACGCAGTCCTGCGCCTCGTGCCACATGCCGCACTTGGCCTTCACCGATAATGGGACACGCTTCAGCACGGGCATCGATGGCATCGAAGGGAACCGGAACGCCATGGCCTTGATCAACTTGGCGTGGGATACCCGCTACTTCTGGGATGGGCGCTCGCTCACCTTGGAGGATCAGATCCTGGAGCCCGTGGTGAACCCGATCGAGATGCACGAGACCTGGCCCAACGCGATGGCGAAGATCCAAGCGGTGCCGGCCTATCCGCCCAAGTTCTTGGCGGCCTTCGGTACTTCGACGGTCGATTCCTTGCTCGTTGCCAAAGCGATCGCACAGTTCATGCGCACCATGATCAGCGGGAATTCGCGCTTCGACAAATTCCAACGCGGGGAAGGGCTGTTGACGGTAGAGGAACAAGAGGGTCTGCAATTGACCCAATTGGAGGGCGGGAACCCGGCCTTGGGCCTTGGCGGCCAGTGGGGTGCCGACTGTTTCCATTGCCACCCGCACGGTGGTGGTCGCATGACCGATGGGCAATTGCACAACAATGGATTGGACAGCGAATTCACGGACCTCGGTGCGGGTGGTATCACCGGTCGGCCGGAGGATATGGGCCTGTTCAAGACGCCCACCCTGCGCAACGTAGCGCTTACCGCGCCGTACATGCACGATGGCCGTTTCCAGACCTTGGAGGAGGTGATCGATCACTACGATTCCGGCGGACATCCATCGGCGACGATCGACCCGTTCATGAAGTACACACAGGGCGGCCTGCAATTGACGCCGGAGAAGAAGCAACAATTGATCGCCTTCCTGAACACGCTCACGGACATGGACTTCGTGAACAACCCTGCGTTCCAGGATCCGGGCGAACCTTGAGCGGATCGGCCGATCGGACCTACGCCGCCACCATGCGCGCCACTTCGGGCGTCCAGGTGTAGCACTGCATGCGATCGGCGAACAGGCCGGGTTTGAAGATGCTTTGACCGAGTAACATGCGCGCGCATTCCTGTACGCCTTCCGTGATGCTCGGGTGCGGGTGGACCAAAGCGGCCAACTCACGGATCGGGATACCCAATCGCATCATGAGCGAAACGGCCTCGATCGCGCTGGAGGCATGTTCCCCCACGGCGCGCATACCGAGCACGCGCATCTCCTGATCGTTCGTCACCAGCACCTTGAAGAAGCCCTTCGTGCGGCGCATGGCGATCGCGCGCGCCAAACAGGAGTAGTCGATCCGTGCAACGCGGTAGGAGATCCCGCGTTTGCGGCACTCCTGTTCGTTCAGTCCCACGCCGGCAACTTCCGGGTCGAGGAACATGATGGTGCTGATGTTGTCGTAGCTCAGTGCCGCGGAATTCCCGGCCCAGATCCGTTCCACTGCGTGGCGCCCTTCCATCTCACCCAAGTTCACCAACATGTTGGTGGCCGTCCGCATCGCCCACCACATGGATGTGCGCTTGTGAAGTGGCGGTGTATCGTTCACGCGGATCGACCGCTGCCCGGGTCGGTCTCCACCCCGGCCTTATCCGAGACCGAGGCCTTCCACGTTCGGCGTACGGCCGATCGAGAGCAAGGCCTTTCGACCCGGACGGTCTCGGTGCGTCCGTCGGCATAGGAGAGTGCGTATTCCACTTCACCATCCACGACAGCGATGCGATCGAGCTTCGCGGAACGGTGCACGACTACGCCTTTCCGTTCCAGGTTCTTCGCTACGAGTTCCGACACGTCCTGATCCTCGAAGGGCAGGATGCGGTCGGCGCGATCGATCAGGTGCACTCGTGTGGCGCCGAGGTTGCAGAAGATGGTCGCGAATTCGCATCCGATCACACCGGCACCGATGATCACGATGCTCTTGGGCAATTCCTCGATGTTGAAGATGCCATCGCTCGTCATGATGTGTTGTTCGTCCACTGCGATCTCCGGCGACGTGCGAGGGCGGCTGCCGGTGGCGATGATGACATGGTCCGCATGCACCTCGGTGTCGTACCCGGGGCGTTCGATGCGCACGGTGTTCGGTCCGGTGAAGCTTGCTTGGCCGCGTTCATGCGCGAACAGGGTCTCCTGCTCGGTGCTGTTCGACAGCAACTGCATGTGGCAAGCGTAGAGGTACTTGCGCTCGAACATCGCTTCGTTCACCGTGCGGCTGATCTCTTCCCAGCTCAAGCGGAAGGGTTCGCGCCCGCGGGTGCGCATGAGGTCGTTGGTGCTGGAAACGCGCTGGGCGATCTCCCACAAGGTCTTCGAGCTGAGCGCTCCGTTGTAGATGCCCGTGCCGCCGATGCGGTCGCGTTCCACCAACAAAGTGCGTTTGCCGAGGTCGATGGCGCGCATCGCAGCGGCATATCCCGCAGGTCCGCCGCCGATCACGCAAAGGTCGTAGTGCTCCATCGTTGTATGGGGTGATCGATGCTCGTGTTCACAACGGACATGGGTCCGATACCGCGTTCTTACGTGATCCGTGGGCCAGGGTTCGGAGGGGCGGCATGTATCCTTACGGGCCGAACGTGCGTACGAGTGAACGTGAAAGAGCGTTCCGTGATGATCGTGCGCAAGGCCGTTCTCCTGCTGGGGATGCTGCTCTTGTTGGTTACGGCCCGTAGCCAGTGCCCGCAACTGTACGACTATTACGGCGTGCCGTCGTCCGCTCCCGAGTGGTTCAGCTGCACCGGGAACAACTTCTCCTTGTTGGTGGCCACGCCGAACACGGTGGGGAACTACACGATCGATTGGGGCGATGGGAGCCAGCTGCATTCGGGGGCAGCCCTTGTGCCACCGATGACCGTGAGCCACGTATACGCCAGTGCGGTTGCCGAGTACACGGTGACCTTCACCGAGTTGAGCTCCGGTTGCGTGATCACCGGTACGTTGACGATGGAGGAGAGCAGCAGTGCTTCGATCCAGATCCCTATCGGTGGCCTCACGCAGGTGTGTGCGCCGGAAGCGGTGGAGTTCATCAATAGCAGCACGAACGTTTCGCCGAACACCGTCTTCACCTGGGACTTCGGCGACAATTCCCCGATCACTCACCTTCGATCATACGAACTGGGGGCAAACGATCTCGCACACCTACCAGCAGGGGACGGTGGACTGCGAGACCACCGTCAGGCTCACGGCCCAGAACACCTGCAACACGCTACAGGGCGGACCCAGCTTCGCCACCTTCAACCCGATCCGTATCTGGGACATCGACGACGCGACCATCGCACCCAGCGCAACGCTGCTTTGCTGGCCGGATCGCACGGTCACCTTCGCGAACACCACCGATCGCAATTGCTTCCAACAGGGTAACATCTTCCAGCGTTACGAGTACTGGAACTTCGGCGACTACTGGGGTACTGGACAGGACAGCATCATCGACTGGACGCCTTGGCCGCCCACCTTCCCGCGGACCATCTCCTATCCTGCGATCGGGAGCTACGAGGTGATGTTGCTTGATAGCAACTACTGCGGTATCGACACGGCCTACGTCACGATCAACATCGTTCCGCCGCCTTCGGTCACGCTTACGGCGAACCCGACACCGGTCTGCGCGGGCACACAGGTCAACTTCAACGAGACCACCACCGGCGGTGCCAACTACTTCCAATGGGATTTCGGCACCGGCAACGGGTTCGGCTGGACCGGCGCGGGTGATCAGACCTTCACCTACAACACGGCCGGTAGCTACACGGTGCGATACACGGCCAGTGTGCAGGGTGCCTCAGCGGGTTGTACGGATACGGCCACGGTCGTGGTGGATGTGCTCCCGAGCCCGACCGCGCTGTTCGATGTGGACAACGATGCCGCCTGCGACCAGCTCACCGTGGCCTTCACGAACAACTCCGTGAACGGGGTGAGCTATTTGTGGGACTTCGGTGATGGGACCACCAGCACCGTGCAGGATCCTCCGCCACACGATTACAATAGCTACGGGTCCTATACGATATCGCTCACGGTGACCAACTCGCAGAATTGCCAGGACATTGCCACGCAAGAGGTGAACGTGTACGAACCGCCGCAGGTGCAGATCGGCGCGCAGAACGTGTGCGAAGGTGTGCTTTCCGAATTCGCGGACCTTACGGTAACGGAGCCGGGCAACCCGATCACGAGCTGGGTCTGGGATTTCGGGGATGGTGGCTCGGACACGGTGCAATCACCGGATCACCTCTATACTTCCTCCGGGAACTACATCGTGACCATGACGGCCACCACGCCGTATTGCAGCGGCACGGGAACATTGCCGGTGGTGGTGGAAGCGAAGCCCGAAGCATCCTTCACGCCCAGTGCGCTGCTCGGCTGTTCGCCGCTAACCGTGGGCTTCACCAACACGAGCGTCGGCGGTGTGGATGCCATTTGGACCTTCGGCGATGGCGGTGCTTCCAATGATGACTCGCCGAGCCACACCTTTATCAACCTCGGCACGCAGGATAGCATCTACACCGTGCAGTTGATCGTATCCACGGCCTTCGGATGTTCCGATACGGCCGCGGTCCCCATCACGGTCGCACCCGGTGTTCGCGCGCTGTTCACGCACAACGGCTTGCCCGGCTGCGCTCCGATGGATGTGGACTTCGTGAACACCAGCACCGGTGCGGACAGTTACCTCTGGGACTTCGGTGATGGCACCACGAGCACGGCCACGAACGCATCGCACACCTATGTGAACACGAGTTATCTCCTGCAGACCCGCACGATCCGCTTGATCGCTTATTCGAGTGCGGGCTGCTCCGATACGCTCACCCAACAGGTCCTTGTCTATCCGACGCCGGATTTCAGTTTCGTGGCACAGCCCGATAGCGGTTGCAGTCCGCATACCGTCACCTTTCCGTCAGTGGTGGGTGCGGTGTCCTACGCCTGGGACTTCGGCGATGGTTCGAGCGGGGCAGGACCGTCGCCCACGCACATCTACTTCAACAACACCAATGCCGACGTCGTGTTCCCGGTGACGCTCATCGGTTCCAACGCCTTCGGATGTGTGGACACGACCTACGACGAAGTGACCGTGTACCCCGTCCCCACGGCCGATGTGCTTGTTGCGCCGCTCAGCGGCTGTCATCCCCTCGTGGCCACATTGACCGATCTCTCCACCGGCGCCGACTCCTTGCGCTGGAACTACGGTGACGGAACGTATTCCAGCACCATGGCGCAGGGGCATCAGCACACCTGGTACAATTATGCGGGCACGGTGCCGGTCACGTATCCGATCACCTTGACCGCGTTCAACAGCCACGGCTGTTCCAGCACGGCCACCTCGCAGGTGCAGGTGTTCCCGCAGGTCACGGCGGCCTTCGTTTCGGACAGCATCGGTTGCGCTCCTTTGGCGGTGGACTTCGCGAACGTGAGCACCGGTGCCACGACGTATCAGTGGTCCTTCGGTGATGGACAGACGAGCGGCGTTCCTTCGCCTTCGCATACCTACTTGAACCAAGGCTTGGATGATGTGTCCGTGGATGTCCTGCTCACCGCGACCTCTTCCTTCGGATGCAGCGACACGGCCTCCACAACGATCACAGTGCATCCACAGCCGATCGCGCAATTCATCCCCAGCACACAGGCCGGTTGCGAACCCTTGACCGTCGACTTCCAGGACCTGAGCATCGGTGCGGCCACGCTGGCTTGGGACCTGGATGATGGCAATACCATCAACGCCGGTCCGGGCAACATCACCCATACCTATCCGAACGCGAGCAACGCATCGGTGTTCCACGATCCCGTGCTCCTGGCCACTTCGATCCACGGTTGTACGGACACGGCCACCACGCAGATCCAGGTGTATCCGCAGGTGATCGCCGACTTCGCCGTGGACAGCATTGCCTGCTCGCCCTTCACAGTGACCCTTGCGAACAACAGCGTAGGGGCGGCCAGCTATCTGTGGAACATGGGCGATGGGACCACCCTCGTGGGCACCTCGCCGACGCACACCTTCGTGAACAATACATCCGCGCCACAAACGCGCACGATCACGCTCACGGTCACCTCGGCCTTCGGTTGCACATCGACCACCACACGCACGATCACCGTGCATCCGGTGCCCAACGCGGCGTTCCAAGCAACACCCTTCTCGCAACAGTTCCCCAATGCCACGGTGAACGTGTTGAACAACAGCGCACCGGGAAGCTGGAACCATGCGTGGACCTTCGGCGACGGTGCCACGTCCAACGTGCAAGCACCCGGCACGCACACCTACAGCACTTGGGGTAGCTACACGATCACCTTGGTCGTGTCCAGCGCGGTATGCGCGGACACTGCGGTGCAGGTGGTGGAGATCACACCGCCACTGCCTACAGCGCGCTTCATCGGCCAGGGCGAAGGCTGTGCCCCGCTCACCGTGCAGTTCACGAACACCTCCTTCGGCGCGCAGAGCTACTCCTGGAGTTTCGGCGATGGTGGAATGAGCACGGCGGATAACCCGACGTACATCTACAACGTACCAGGGGTCTATACCGTGACCTTGACCGCAACAGGCATAGAGGGAGCGTGAGCACCATGACCAAGGTGGACTCCGTGGTGGTGCATCCGCGCGCCAACGCCTTCTTCGTGTTGCAACCCGACGAAGGTCACTGTACCTCAGCCGGTGTTCACGTACAACCTCTCCAGCAACGGCCACCCAGTACACCGGGACTTCGGCGATGGCACCAGCTCCAGCGAGATGAACCCTGTGCATTACTACCACAACAGGCCGGCGAGTTCGACGTATGCCGGACCGCGAACAACGCATGGAACTGTCCGGACACCTTCCTGCTGCCGAGCGCGGTTACCGCGTTGGCCGCTGGCGCATCCGCTTCCCGAACGCATTCACACCGAGCAACAGCGGACCCACCGATGGGGTGTACGATCCGCGCAGCTTCGACAACGACTACTTCTACCCGCTCTATCAGGGTGTGGAGGAATACAAGCTCGAGATCTTCAACCGCTGGGGCGAACTGCTGTTCGTGTCCGAGGATGTGAAGGTCGGCTGGGATGGCTACTACCGTGGTCAACCCGCGAAACAGGACGTATACGTCTGGAAAGCCTATGCCGGGTTCAGCGACGGTGAAGAGACCGTGCTGAAAGGCGATGTCACATTACTCCGTTGACCATGAAGCAACTCTCCACCACGCTGCTTCATCCTTCTTTGCCGGCCATCGCGTTCTCGCAAAAGGGATACACGGCTGCACAACCAGATGCTCGACAAGGCCAGCGTCATGCCGGCCACCAGGACTATGAGGATGCTGCCGCAAGATCTACAAACAGCTCCTGCCCGTGGACCCCGCCTTCGTGGAGGTGTACCACGAGATGGGCGTGTGCCAGTGGAACATCACCGGCAAGAAGGCCAATGCCGCCGCGTACTTCGAGAAGGGTGTGGCCGGTGGCTACGTTGAATCGTACATCGAACTGGCCAAGGCACGCCACCAGCAACGCTTCGACGAGGCCGTGGCCCTCTGCGGAGAATACAAGCAACAGACGGGTCGCATGGTCGGTACGTGGAGGTGGACCGCTTGATCGGCATGTGTGTCACCGCGAAAGGCTTGACACAGGCCCCGGTGGAATTGAAGATCCGCAACATGGGCGGCATGATCAACTCCTCGGCCCATGATTACTGTCCCTTGGTCACTGCGGATGGCAACACCATGTACTTCACCTCGCGCCGCGAAGGGACGACCGGTCGGATGAAGGATCCCTACGGCAAGTGGTTCGAGGACATCTACACCGCGAAACGCATCGACGAGGTGTGGACCAACGCAGTGAATGCCGGAGAGCCCTTGAACACCTTGGTGCATGACGCCACCGTGGGTCTGAGCCCGGACGGCCACTCCATGATCATCTACCGCACCCAACAGAACCTCGTGAGCGGTGATCTGTACGAAACACGCATGCACGCCCTGAAGTGGCAGGAACCCGAATTGATGACCCCGCGCATCAACGGCGAGCATCATGAGCCGAGCGCGAGCATCGCACCTGGCGGACAGGGAGATCTACTTCACCAGCGATCGCTCCCGGGTGGCTTCGGTGGCCGCGGACCTGTACCGCATTCGTCGTTTGCCCAATGGGAGTGGAGCCTTCCGCTCAATCTGGGTCCGAACGTGAAATCACCGCGAACGACGAGGACGCGCCCTTCATGCACAGCGATGGCACCACGCTCTTCTTCAGCTCGAACGGCCACAACACGATGGGCGGCTACGACATCTTCAAGACCGTGCTGACTGACTACGACATGAACGGTTGGAGCACACCCGAGAACATGGGCTATCCCTGAACACGGTGAACGACGACATCTACTTCTGCTTGAGCTGGTGATCGGCCGCACGGGCTACTTCAGCTCCGAACGCGCCGAAGGCTTCGGCATGCAGGACATCTACCAAGTGACCTTCCCGAACAGCCAGCTGGACCGTGTGTTCGTACGTGGCGTGGTGGCCGACCTGAACGAGGATCCGGTGAAAGCCCGCATCATCCTGATGGACGCGGCAGGCGATGAGATCGTCGGGATCTACAACACGAACCAGAACACCGGCCGCTACCTGATGGTGCTTTCAACGAGACGGAATACCAGATGACCGTGGAAGCACCGGGCTTCGCGCCCTACCGTGGGACGATGGTGGCGCAGGGCGGAGAAGGAACCCAGGAAATGGCCTTGGACATCGTGTTGCATTCCATTCATGCAAGTGATGGTTTGAGCCGGAATGAGGAATAGGGTCGCATCGCTAGTGCTGTTCTGCTGGGCCGTTCTGCCGCGCGTTAGCGCACAGGATGCCCAGCTTACGCAGTTCTATGCAACCCCCACTTATGTGAATCCCGCCTTCGCAGGAACCGGGCTGGGTAGACGCGTTTCGCCTGGTGATGCGCGACCAGTGGCCGGCTATTCCCGGCGCCTTCTGTCACCGCCAACTTCGCGATCGATCACAACCTGAGCGACCTGAACAGCGGGCTCGATTTCGATGGTGCACCACGATCGTGCCGGCTCCGGTGCACTGCGGTATACCAGCATCACCGGCCAGTACGCGTATGAGATCGAGCTGAAACGGAAGGTATTCCTGCGCCCGGCCCTGCAGTTTACGGGTGAACCACGCGGTGGATTATTCGCGCTTGGTCTTCGGCGACCAGCTTCGCGCGCGGCGGCACCGTGGCACCTATGCGAACATGGACGGTACCAGTGTCGGATACGCAGATATGGAGGCGGCCTGCCTTTCTTCACCTGAAGCTGTGGTTGGGCACGGCGGTCCATCACCTCAATCGTCCGAACCAATCCCTGCTCTTGAACGAGTCCTGTATCCCGATGAAGTTCAGCATGCATCGCGGCTACCGCGTGAGCGTGCGCACGCCGGTTGTGCGCAAGGACCCGCAGAGCTTCGTCTTCGCCTTCAACTACAAGGCCCAGGACAAATAATGATCAATCCGATCTGGGCGCCTACTTCGAAATGGAACCCTTCTTCGCCGGCCTGTGGTACCGCGGTCTGCCGGTCTTCAAGAAGTACGCGCTGGGCTACATGAACAACGACGCTATCGCCGTGCTCGTCGGTACCATCATCGAGGACCTCCGGATCGGCTACAGCTACGACATCACCATCTCCCGCCTCGCGACAGCCGGTGGTGGGGCGCACGGTATCACCATCGGATACGAACTGGTGCAGCGCCACAAGAAGCGCGCGGCTACCTCAAGCGGCGCATCGTGCCTTGCGCGAAGTTCTAGACTCCGCAGGGCTATTTATCCGCAGATTGGTGCAGATGGTGCCTACCGGCACCGTCTGGTGAAGCCTTATCCTCTTGTATGGACGGTCTGTATCATCCGCAGCAACGTCCCGTGAAGGGTATCAGGCAGATGAAGGTGCCTAACGGCACCTTGTGCGGGTCGTCCTACTGATGTAGTTCCAGACCCTTCTTCGTGTACTCGCAGTTGGCGGCACCGAAGTTCAGCAAGAGACCGCGTTGCAAGCTGGAAGCCTTCAGGTAGTTCAATAGCAGGGAGGTCTCCGTGTTGCTTAATCGTTGCAAGGCCTTCAACTCAACGATGATGGACCCGTAGCACACGAGCATCCGCGCGGTAATGGTTTTCCGTCTGTACCCTTTTATAGTCAATGTGGAAGGTGACTTCTGCGTTAGCGACTTCGAGACGGAGTTCTTCGCACTGGCATCGTGGTACACGTTCTCCAGAAATCCATGGCCCAAGTGCGCATGCACTTCCATGGCCGCTCCGATGATGGCGAAGGTCTCAGGGTCCTGCGATGACATAGGTCGTTCTCTTTCCCACGAAGTTCGCAAGGGAATGCGAAATGCCGAACACCCTACGCACCCAGACTGCCGGTAGGCAGTCACATCTGCTTTATCAGCGGATAGCATTCCACTACGCGGGATGCATTTCAAGTGCCGCGGATGCCCCAGCCAAAGTTTCCATGTACCTCCACACCATCAAGAGTCAAACTTGCCGGTAGGCAGTCGCATCTGCGTAATCCGCGGATAGCGTTCCCACCACGAGAAAGCCCCCGTCATCTCCTCGGAGAAAGTGAGCCGTTAGGCGTTCCATCTGTGCCATCTGGGTGGATGATCCATACCACCATCCCAGCCACGTCCCAAGAACGGCGTTAGGCGTTCCATCTGTGTCATCTGTGAGATTATCCATGCCACCATCCCAGCCATGCCCTAAGAACGGCGTTAGGCGTTCCATCTGTGCCATCTGCGGATGATCCATACTACCATCCCAGCCACGTCCCACGTGAGCCGTTAGGCGGAACTTTCTGCGTGATCTGTGGATACCATTCCACTACGCGGATGCATCTCCGACCACCGCGGAACCCTATCTTCTCGCTCAGCACCAACCACCCCGATCCGTCATCCCATCCAGTTGGGCCGTGATCTTTCGAGCCCAAGGACAGATCCATCATCTTGTGGTGGTCCGTGCCGCTCTTGCTGAGGGAGGTGAGCAGCTCGGCCTTCTTCGCCTCCAGCTTGGCATCTCCTTGTCGATCTTCTGCAGTTCCAAGCGTTCGCCGTAGGTCATCTTCTTCGCGGGCGGACTCCTGGCGCCGGTGTTGCGGCCGCGGGGGCGCGGGTGCGGGACGCTGCTCGCTTGCGTGGCCTCGTATTTCTGCTTCTCGCGCAGTTCGGTAGCTGCCGACCCATTCCTTCACCTTGCCTTCGCCCTCGAACACCAAGAGCTTGTTGTAGAGCTTGTCCATGAAGAAGCGGTCGTGGCTCACGCATCAGCAGGCAGATGTCGAGGTCCACGAGGAAATCCTCCAGCGCGTTCAGGGTGGGGATGTCGAGGTCGCCCGTCGGCTCGTCGAGGATGAGGACGTTCGGGTTCTTCATCAGCACCGGTGCAGAGGTAGAGGCGACGCTTCTCGCCACCGCTCAGGGTGCTCACGTACTGGTACTGCTGGTCCTTGTCGAAGAGGAAGCGTTCCAAGAGGCCCGATGCCGTCAAGGTGCGGCCCTTGTTCATGTGATCAATTCGGCGATGTCGCGCACCACCTCGATGATGCGTTGGTCAGCTTTCTCAACTGTACGCCTTGCTGATCGAAGGTGCCGAGGATCACCGTGTCGCCGATGCTCACCGTGCCCATGTCCGGCTCCACCTTCGCGTGAGCAGGTCGATGTGCTCTTGCTGATGCCGTTCGGACCCACGATGCCGATGCGATCACCGCGCTTCAGGGAATAGCTGAAGTGTGCGACGATGGGCTTGTGCGGCTTGATCGACGGGTCGCCGAAGCTCTTCGTGAGGTTGCGCGCCATCACCTTGCCGCCGAGGCGTTCGGTCTTCACATCGATCTTCGCCTGCTCGCGCTCGAAATTGCGCGTGGCATCGGCCTCGATCGTTTCGAAGGCATCGAGGCGGCTCTTGCTCTTGGTGCCCCGGGCGCGCGGCATCTTGCGCACCCATTCCAGCTCGCTCTTCATCAAGCCCTTCAGGTGCTGCTGGGTGGCATCGCGCACCTCATCGGCCAGGGCCCCTTCTCCACGTAGTAGCTGTAGTTCCCCTTGTAGCGGGTGAAATCGCCGAACTCCATTTCGACGATCCTCGTCGCAGACGTTGGGTTCAGGAAGTAACGGTCGTGCGTCACTGCGCAACAAGGCCAGCGCCGGGTGCGCCGAGCTCCTCCTCCAACTGCTCGATCATGTGCAGGTCCAGGTGGTTGTGGGCTCGTCCAGGATCAGCACATCGGGGGCGTGGATGACACCTTGGCCATGGCCAAACGCTTCTGCTGCCCACCGCTCAAGGTGTTCACCGGCTGCTCCAGGTCGCGCAGGCCGAAGCGGAAGAGCAGCGTCTTCACGCGTGCCTCGTGGTCCCAGGCGTCAGCTCGGCCGTCTGCACGGCGTTGCATGGTGGCCTCGTCCACGTGTCGGCCGATGGCGTGCTGCTCGTACTCCCGCACCGCATTGGTCACGGGGTCGTCCTGGTCCAGCATCTCATCCACCAAGCCAGTGTGGCGGTCATCTGCACGCTCTGGTCCAGATAGCCGATGCGCAGGCCTTTGTTGAAGGTGACGCATCCCCTCATCAGGCGTTTCCAGTCCCGCGATGCACTTCAGCAGCGTGCTCTTGCCCGTGCTGTTGCGCGCCACGATGGCGGTCTTCTGGCCTTTTTCGAGGCCGAAGGAGATGTCCTTGAAGAGTTGGCGTGGGCCATAGCGCTTGCTTACACGCTCAACGGAAAGGCAGTTCATGGGCTGTTCCTTCGCCGCCGGGTGGCCAGCGAAGGGCCGTAAAGAATGGGAATGGCGGGGAGGAAGCAGTGTGGCACATGGCCGACCAAGGCATCCGCCTCTTATCCGCCGCTGCTTCCGTATGATATTATCCGCAGATGTCGCAGATGGACGCAGATATTCCGCCACAGGCATGCGGTCCCTGTGGCCAGCAGGTATTTCCAGTGTGTGGCCGTGACCACGGTTACACTGCACGAAAAGGCCATGGCACATCCCGGGGCTTTCCTGGCATGCGCCATGGCCTTTGGGCTACGTGGTAGGGCTTACTTCTTCAGCTGCTCCATCAAGCCTTCCAGCGTTGCGGCAATGGCGGACCCCGGAAGCTTCACCGGTGCACCTACCTGTGCTAGGAAGCTGCCTCGCACTTCACCCTTCTTGTAGGTGGTGAAGCCGATGCGGTACAGGCCCATGGTCAGGGCCTTCACGCATCGCCGACCTCGCCGGTGACCAGCTGCGAGTTGTACTTGTTGCCCGATGGTTGTTCCGGCAGCTCGCTGGAGTCGTCGTTCTTCCTGAAAATGCGGTCCATTCCGCTTTCGAGCTTGTGGAATGCGCGTCCAGGCTGGTCACGCCCACGGCCTTCTCCAGCGATCCAGGTGTCGAAGAGTTCTTGTCATCGCCCTTGTTCGCCTCGTAGTCGGCTCCTGCAGTCGCCTTCGCCGGCCTCCATGCCACTGTGATCGGGGAGAGCATGCGGATGCTTATTTCCGGGGGCCGCGACCGGCACCTACAGGTAGAGGTAGAACTTCTGCCATCGCGTTCCTCGGTTCGGCGTCGCATCGGCCTGCACATAGCCGTAATAGCTCGTAAGGTCGGTGTAGGCACGCGGACCTCCTTGCCCATGGCGGTCTTCATGCCCATGTCGGCGCCGAATCCTGGCAGTTTCTGTAACAGCGGTGGTGCTTACGGCTGCGCAAAGCAAGCCGGTCAATAGGGTATTCTTCATGTTGGTATTGGTTGGTGGAGTTAAGATTCTGCCGCTGCGGATCCATTGCCCGCGTTGGTCCATTGTTCAGAAGGTGAACATAGGGATAAATAGGTTGGGACCTGCGCGCACCACACCGCCCGCCACCCTTCATCATCCTTCCGTCGCAAGCCTTCCCCACAGCGTGCGTTCGTTCGCGCTCAGGAGGCCCAGGTCCTTGAAGGTGTCGCAGGAGACGCATCTTGGGGCCGTTCTGCCGGGCGAGGACCAGGCCTTGGTCGATGGCCGCTGCGTATTCCGGTTGCTTGTAGAAGTGTGGTTGGCCGTGGTACAGCGGCAGGTCCGGGTACCGCCGGAAGTAGCCCATCAGGCTGGTCAGCATCACGCCCATCACCGGTGCGCTTGCCCCAACGGCCCCAGAAGTGCTGTCGAAATGCAGCGGCATGCGCTCGCCACGCAGCAGCACGGCGTCCAGCGTCGAATAACCAGCCCTTCGGTTCATACCACCACCAGCGCAGGGCGCAGCTTCTCGACCCCATCCGCTGTTACGCGCACCTGGCAGCGCCATTGCGTGCTTGTACCGGTACATGTAGTCCCGCTCCTCGGGCGCCAGCACCCGGCCCTTGGCCAGCGCGTTGGCCAGGAGCGCGGCGCGCAAGCCCATGCTGTGCTCCACGGCCGGGTACAGGCGGCGCGTTTCTTCCAACTTGAACTCCAAGGTCCAGCGGTATGGGCATGGGAAAGTGTTACCAAACTAGCGGCGCGCAGAGCGCACATCGGACCGGAATTGCTTCTTGTGAACAGGGGGGCGTGGGATGCCAAACGTATCATTTGGACGGTGGAAGCGTGGTACCTATCCCTCCGAAGAATCGAAGCGCACCACCAAGCCCACTCCGATCTCTTCGATCAGGAGCACGGGTCGGGCACGAGGGGCGAGGTAAACTTGACCCATTCCCACGCGGCTCCTCGACCCATTCATGGCCGATGCGGTAGACCGGCACCAGTTCTGCCCGCAGCCCGATATGGTCATTGAATTGGTGGGTGCAGCCCAGGCCGAGCAGGAGTGAATAGGCTGCTTGCGTGGCGTCGGTACCCAGGATCAGATCCTGTTCCGTTCCGTTCGCGTAGACCCGAACGCCGCTCACGCTTTGCGCCGCTACCCAGCTGACGCCGAAGCCACCAAGCGCCTCCCCAGCGGATGTTGCGCGAGCCGCCCAACCTGCAGCGCGCCGAAGAAGGTGATCCGGTCCAGCTGGTACCGTAGCTCCTCGCTGTATGCGTTCGCGTAGGGTGGGGCTTCGGACGTGCGTGTGTAATGGAAGAATTCCCGTTCAACCCGCAGGCCGATGCTTGCCCTGTATCATGGCCAGCCCATCCCCACGCTTTGGCTTAAGGATGGCCGTCGGGGGCACCGCTTCGGTTAGCCACCGGTACAGCAGCATCATACAAGAGCGCGTGGCCCGTTTGGCGGAAGAGCTACAGGTGAGCAAGCCCACGATCAGTGATAGCGTGAAGCTCCTGGTAGATCGAAAGCGCTTGCTGCGAAAAGCCGATAAGCTGGACGCCCGTGCGCATTCCTTGAAGGTCACGGCTGTCGGTAAGCGGGAATTGGCGACGAGCACCTCCCTGGGACAGGTGGTTGGCGGTCTTTCCTTGCCGGACAAGGAGGCCATGATGCTCGGCCTGCTCAGTGTGCTGGAGGGCTTGTTCCATTCGGGTGGGTTGAACGTCCAGCGGATGTGTTGGACATGCGAACATTACGAGGGCGACAAGAAGAACAAGCACCGCTGCCTGCTCTTGGAGAAGAGTTTGTCCGTTGCTGAATTGCGCACGGATTGTCCTGAGCATGAACGGTCCCGATCGGTGTGATCGATCGGGTGCGGACCGGTCAATTCTTGTACGGGAAACGAAGCAGGGTCGGCTTCTGGTCCTGTCCTTCGTTGGTAATGAGCATGTCTCCATTCTCCATGAAGGTGATGCCTTCCGCCTTGTTGAAGAGCTTCGCATCCAAGGGCTCCATGTACAGGAGCTTGCCATCAAGGTCGAAAATGAAGAACAGGTGGTCTGCTGCGGAGAGCACATACAAATGGTTGCGGATGGGATGCATACCGATCGCTGAAGCCTTGAACTTAAGGATCGGCTCTTCGGTGCCCCCGTTCTTTCCCTTGGTACGCGTGGGTAGGTCGATCTTCCGTTGCTCCGCGAATTCGCGCATCTTCTGTACATCGAACTCGAACACCGGCTGCTTGCTCAACTTCTTAGTCTTCAGGTCGAAGCCGTAGATCGCCCGTTTGTCCTTGAATTCCGGCCCTTTGCCGAGTTTGCTCTTGCACGCGATCAACAGCCTGTCGTTCACCGGATCATGGCACAGACCTTCATTATCGGCCGCCGGGATGCCCGTGGTATACGTATGCAACCTGAAGTCCGGGTCCCGATAATTCTCTACGCAGTACACGGTACCATCGCTGCGCAGGATGTAGATCACGTCGCCGATCCGCGTGATGCCTTCGTAGTCACCATCCAAGTGGAATTGGAATTGCCGGGCGATCGTGCGTGTCTCCAGGTCATAGAAGAAGACCACCCCGTTCTCGTCCTGAACACACGCTATGGTATGTGGGTCGATGTCCGTAAGGCCGGAAACCTCGTGGAGCGTGTCGGGCAGAATGATGGTCGCGCTGGGGTGATGCAGGTCGTATCCCGAAGTGATCTGGGCCGTAACGGAGTTGCTGTTGCTGGTCCATCCAACAAGGAGAAGGGAAAGCAAGGACGCTAAGAGCGTGGTGGGTCCAGGCATGCGTACAGTGTTCCAAAAGTAGTGCCTGACCGACGCCCGTATCGCACGTTCAGTGGACCTCAAGCTCCGCTCTTCAAGCTGCTGGTCTTGTTCAGCACCTTGGAGTTGTCCACCTTTTCCAGGTAGATGATCTCCTCGCCCTTGGGCAGTTTCCAATTGATCGTTGTTCCTTCGCGATAGCCCACCAGTGCTGAACCCATCACGGTGAAAACCGAAAGCTTGTTCGCTTTCAGGTCGGCCTCCAAGGGCATGACCAATTGAAGGCCCTCCTTGCGACCCGATGGCGATTGGATCGTCACGATGCTGTTCACACGGACCACATCGTTCGGTAGGTCTTCCTCGGCACGGACCTCGGCTTGTTCCAGTTCGGCGTATAGCTTGTCCAAGCTTTCTCGGATGGTGATATCGGCCGGGGTGGAACCGATGATCCATGTCATGACGAGTTCACGCTCCTTTGCGGAGATGATCAAACGGGGGTTTTCCATGTCAAATGCGTTTTAGTTCTGAGATGATCTGCTCCAAGCTCTGCTTGGCATCGCCGAAGAGGATCTTGCAGTTCTGCCGATCGAACAGGGAGTTCGTTTCCCCGGAATATCCTTTGGCCATACCGCGTTTCATCACGATGACCTGCTTGGCCTTGTATGCACGGATGATGGGCATGCCATGGATGCTGCTGCCGGGGTCGTTCTCCGCGGCCGGGTTCACCACGTCGTTCGCGCCGATCACGAGCACCGCATCATAGTGCTCCATGGTGTCGTTCGCTTGGGCCATGTCCAGAACGGAAGCGTACGGGATGTTCGCTTCTGCCAACAGTACGTTCATGTGCCCGGGCATTCGACCGGCCACCGGATGAACGATGAAATGGAGTTGCACGCCACTTTGCTTGAGCACCTCCTGTAAGGCGAAGCACTCCCGTTGCGCTTGCGCCACTGCCATGCCATAGCCCGGTACCACTGCCACATGTTTGCTGAATGCCAATAGCGATGCCGTTTCCACCGCGGTGATGCTGCGGATGTCCTGTTCCACGTCCGTGTCTTGTTTCCGCACCCCTTTCGTGGCACCGGCCAGTACACTGGCGAGTGATCGGTTCATCGCGGCGCACATCTGGAGCGTGAGGATCAGGCCGGTCGCACCGACGAGCACTCCGCCGATGATCATCACCGGGTCCCGGAAGAGCAAACCGGCCATCAAGGTGGCCACGCCGGTGAGCGCATTGAGCAGGGAGATCAATACAGGCATGTCCGCACCACCGATGGGCAGCGTCAGGAAGATCCCGTACGCCAGCGCGAGACCGGATATGGCAAGCAGTAGTGGAGGGTAGTCGGTGGGAGCGCTCAGGCCGGAAAGGAAATAGCCGATCACCAGGACGATCGAGGTCAAGAGCGTTCGGGCAATGTATTTCTGAGTGCTGGAAGGACGTGGTACCCTGAGACCATCCAGTTTCATGAATGCCACCATACTGCCACTGAAAGCCACGGCACCGAAGATGTTCGCTACGATCAATACTGTACCCAACAGTGCTTCGTCCACA
The DNA here is from genome assembly GCA_041391825.1 of Flavobacteriales bacterium. Classification (GTDB taxonomy): domain Bacteria; phylum Bacteroidota; class Bacteroidia; order Flavobacteriales_F; family PHOS-HE28; genus PHOS-HE28. The sequence continues at coordinate 97,880 of JAWKNF010000013.1, forward strand.
GTTGTACCTATTCCGTACACCGTGTTGAGCCCAAGGAGTACGGCACAGATCCCACCGAGTGCGTTGAAAATGCTAACCACCTGCGGTATGGCGGTCATGGCGATGCGTGCACTCCAGATCTTTCCAATGATGGTTCCCACTGCCACCAAAGCCAACAGGAGGGCGACATTCGATGTGCCGGTCCACCCCGTAGCGACACTGACCGTCAGTAGTGCGATGATCACGCTAGCGGCTGCGACCACGTTGCCCAAACGGGCTTTGGCCGGGCGCCCCATGAACTTCAACCCTTGCACAAGGCCGATCGCTGCGATCAAATATGCGATCTCCAGGTTCATGGTTTCTTACTGGTCTGCGACTTGTGCTTCATCACGAACATGGACAACATGCGATCGGTGATGAAGAAGCCACCGGAAATGTTGATCGCGCCCAGTAGTACCGCGATCGATGCAACGATGACGGTTCCGTATTGCTCCATGGGTGCGTTCAGTAGTTGGATGATGCCGCCAATGAGAATGATCCCGCTGATGGCGTTGGATCCCGACATCAACGGTGTATGCAGTATGGCCGGGATGTTCTTGATCACCTCCAGGCCTAGTAGGATGCTGAGCGCTAGGATGAGATGGCCATCGATCGTGGTTATGCTGTATGCCCAGTTCATGGCTCTATGTTCAATACGGTCCGTAATGGTCGAATGCGTTCATGGACCACGTTACCACGGTCCACCACCAGTGTGGTGCGCAGGATCTCGTCCTGCTGCGCCTCGTGATGATGCTGTAGGAAGTGTTCGATGAACGTAGCGTAGTTGTTGGAAAGGAGGAAGGAAGTGCTGTGCGCACAACTGCATTCAATGGATGTTGGCCCGAGCACGGTGACCTCATTGCGCATCACGGTCCGGTCCGCGAGTGTTACCGCACAGTTCCCACCGGATGCGGCGGCCAGATCAACGATCACAGCTCCCGGTTTCATGTCCATGACCATATCTTCCGTGATCAATAGAGGGGCCTTCTTACCGGGTATCCGGGCCGTGGTGATGATCACATCGGCGACTTTCGCTTCCTGATGGATCCGTTCGCGTATTCGTGCCAAAAAGGCCTCGGGTTGTTCAATGGCGTAGCCGCCCGCACTGCGATCATTCACTGCACCTTCCACCTCGATGAATTCAGCACCCAAACTTTCCACCTCCTCTTTCGATGCAGTGCGGACGTCATACGCCTTCACCACGGCACCTAATCGACGGGCGGTGGCGATGGCTTGTAGGCCGGCAACTCCGGCTCCCATGATCAAGAAGTTGGCAGGCCGTAAGGTGCCACCGGCACTTGTGATCATGGGCACGGTGGCCAAGGACCGCTCAGCGGCCAATAGCACCGCTTGGTATCCACTGATGGAGGCTACAGATGAAAGGACGTCCATTGCTTGCGCCAACGTGGTGCGCGGCATGAGGTCCAAGCTGTACGCCGTTACCCTTTCGTTCAAATAATTGGACAGACTTGTCGGTGCGCCAAGGAAGTTGAAGAAACCGATGAAGGTCTTGTCCGAGGTCAACGGCTGGCCTGTATAGTGGTGGTCATAGCTCAGCAGGATGTTCGCATTGTTCACTACCTCCACTTCACGGTCCAGCACTTGTGCGCCGGCATGTTCATAGGCTTGGTTGGTGAAGCCCGCTGCACGCCCTGCATCACGCTGGACGAACACCTCCGCTTTGGCCGCCAGGCGTCCTACCCCGGCAGGAGAGAGCACCACCACGCGGCGGTCCGCACGTTCCTTCAAGATCCCGATGCGTTCCATGGCCTATGGGAAGATCCCGCGTTCCTTGTACGTCTTCTCCAAACGGCGCAGGGCTACGATGTAGGCGCTGGTCCGCCAATCCACCTTGAATTCAGAAGCCGTATCCGCCACTTTCGTGAAGGCATCATCCAGCTTCTCCTGCAACATGTCCAACACCTCTTCGATCTTCCAGATCTCGCTGCGCTTGTTCTGTAGCCACTCGTAGTAGCTTCCGATCACACCGCCGGAGTTGCAGAGGATGTCCGGGATGATGTCTATGTTCTTATCACGCAGGATCCGTTCACCTTCGGTATTCGTGGGCCCGTTCGCACCTTCTACAACGACCAGGGCCTTGATACCACCAGCATTCTCGCCTGTGATCTGGTTGCCCAAGGCAGCCGGTACCACGATCTCGCAGTCCAATGCGAAGAACTCGTTCGGTTCCATTTCCTTGGCACCGGTGAAGCCTTTGATGGTACGACCGCTGGCATCGCTGTGTGCAAGCAGCGCTTCGATGTCGATGCCGTTCGGATCGTGCAGTGTGGCGGTGGCGTCCTGTACGGCGATCAGGATGGCGCCTTCCTTCTGGAGGAAGTGCGAGGTCCAGTACCCCACGTTGCCGAATCCTTGTACTAAGTACCGCATGCCCTTCAGGGATTTCTTGCGGCGCGCGGACCAGGACTTCAAGGTGGCCACCACACCGAATCCCGTGGCGCGGTCACGACCTTCCAGACCTCCTGCACCCAATGGCTTGCCCGTCACAACGTGCAGGTTGCTGAAGCGTGTGGCCGGCGATTTCGTGGACGAGTAGGTGTCCGCTATCCATGCCATGATCTGCGCATTGGTGTTCACGTCCGGCGCAGGAATGTCGAGTTCGGGACCGATGTTGTCACCGAGCGCATACGTGAAGCGTCGCGTGATGCGCTCCAGTTCGCCTTGGGAGTAGAGCTTCGGATCGATCTCTATGCCGCCCTTGCCACCCCCGTACGGAAGGCCGGCCAATGCGGTCTTCCAGGTCATCCAGATCGCCAGTGCCCGAGCCGAATCGATGTCCACGGTGGGGTGGTAGCGCAATCCGCCTTTGTAGGGCCCAAGGGCATTGTTGTGTTGCACGCGGTAACCGGTGAACACCTCGATCTTGCCGCTGTCCAAGCGCACCGGGAAGTGAACGACGATCTCACTGTTCGTCTTTGCCAGGATCTTACGGACGCCGGGATCGAGGTCCATGATGTCGGCAGCATGGGCGAATTGCTCCATTACTACTTCGTACATGCCTTGCTTGCGCTCAGGCTTTTCAATGGTCGTGGTTGTCATTTGAAGGGTTATCGGTAGTGTTCACAGTGGTAAATGACGTGCGCTTTGGATCGTAGCGCGCAGGTTTCCAAAAGATCGCGGGTGCCACAAAGCCCTGGTGCGGTGGGAGGTCGGATCACTTCGGGAGTTGCAGCATGGAGCCACCCTTTCCGGAACCACCTCGGTCGCATGCTCCTCGCACAAGCTGATCGGTCCGGGAGAGTTCCGCAGGAATACACAATCAACGGCATGCAGACAGTTGTTACAGGTCCCCTGCGATGGGCGATCCGGTGCGTTGTTCGAATGGTTCGCGTTGGCATGGACCGACCATTGCCAAGTGGCCGTGCCAAGTGGAGGTTTCGCTGGCCCGTGGGAAGGGCAGATAGGCGGAAAGCCTTGCTGCAAGCGGGAAGGTCCGTCTCGCCTTGGGCCGATGAGCCGCCGGACCACAGTCCGGCACGATCGGAATAGCGGGGAGAAACGCTACGGCCGGTACAAAATGTACCGGTGCTATTTCAACTTTTCGCGGAGCGTTTTACAGTCGATCCGAGGATATCGGCAGCCTTGGTCTTGTTCTGTCCGGCACGTTCAAGAACCCGCAGGATGTGTTGCTTTTCCACTTCCGCCAGGGTCAGCGTCGCATGCTCAACAGGACGGTCCGGACTTTCCATTTTCATGGTGGCCGGCAGGTCCTCCATGGTAGCGGCCGTGTCCTTCATGATCGCCAAGCGATGCACGAAGTTCTCCAACTCGCGTACGTTCCCCGGCCAACCGTATGCTTCCAGTGCATCCATCACACGCGCCGGTATGCGCAGCGGCTTCTTGCCCATGTCCTTGCTGAACTTGGTGTTGAAATGATCGATCAACAACGGGATGTCCTCCGCGCGATCGCGCAGCGGTGGTATGTGGATGTTGATCACGTTCAGGCGGTAGAACAGGTCCTCGCGGAAGGTGCCCGTGCGCACCATTTCGTTCAGGTCCGAATTGCTTGCGGAGATCAAGCGAACGTTCACACGCTGGGGCTTCGTTCCACCCAGCATCGTCACTTCCTTCTCCTGCACGGCCCGGAGCAACTTGGCTTGTACGGCCGCCGTGGCATTGCCGATCTCGTCCAGGAAGAGCGTTCCGCCATCCGCGGCCTGGAAGAAACCGACACGGTTCGTGGCCGCTCCGGTGAAGGCGCCCTTCGTGTGTCCGAATAGTTCGCTCTCCAGCAATTGGTCGGGAATGGCCCCGCAGTTCACCGCAAGGAAAGGCGCAGTGGAGCGATCGCTGTTGTAATGGATGGCGCGTGCGATCACTTCCTTGCCCGTGCCGCTTTCGCCGCTCACCAGGATCGTTGCGTTGTTGTTGCGCGTCCGCTCAATGATCCGGTACACCTCCTGCATGCCCTTCGAGCGGCCGATGATGCCCTGGATCACGCTTGCTGGGGTCTCGACAGCGGTCACTGCCAGTTCCGTCGCGTTCGTGCCCAACACCTTTTCCACCGCTGCGCGCAACTCCATTTCCGTCACGGGCTTCACCAGGAACTCCACAGCGCCCTGCTTCATCACCTCCACGGCCACCTGTACATCCGGGTAGCCGGTGATCACCAGCACCGGCACCTTCGGGAAATGCTGTGCGATGTAACGGACGAGTTGCGTGCCGCTCACCTCGGGCATGTTCAGGTCCGTGATCACAAGGTCCACGGAGCTTTGTTCCAGCACGGCTATCGCGTCCACCACGTTGTTGGTGGTGAAAGGGGTCAGACCCATGCCGTTCATATAGCGACGCAACAATTCCAGCATATCACGAGAATCGTCCACAAGCAGTACCGAGGGTTGCTTCTTCATGTGCTTGGTGCCGGAAATGAGATCGTGAAGGTGGTACCCTCGCCCGCGGTGGATGAAACGGACACATTGCCACCATGGCCCTTGATGATGCCATGTACCACGGCAAGCCCCAGCCCGGTGCCCTCGCCGATGGGCTTGGTGGTGAAGAAGGGCTGGAAGATCTTCTCGAGGTCCTCTGCATTGATGCCGGTTCCGGTGTCCGCGATGGTGATCGTTGCAAAGGCATCGCTGAGGACGGAGGAGATCGTGATGGTACCACCCTTGGGCATCGCTGCGGCCGCGTTCAGCACAAGATTCGAGATCACCTGGGCGAATTGCACCTGATCGATGCGAAGCATGGGCGGCGTTGCCGACAAGCGCCAGTCCACGGTGATCCGTTGCTGATCCAGGCGATGCATGAGTAGGTGCACCGTGTCCCGTAAGGCCTTGTTGGCATCGGCCAGCTGGAATTGAGCGGGCATTTCGCACGAGAAGTACATCAGCTTCTTCACGATCTCTCGGCCGATCAATGCCGAATCGATGATCCGCTGTAGATCACTGCGGCGTTCGCGTTGGGCTTCATCCTTCTTCAGCAGTTCCGCGTAGCCCAGCACGTTGCCGAGCGGCGTGCTCAACTCGTGCGCGATGCCCGCGGTGATCTCCGCAAGAATGGTGAGCCGGTCGTTGTTGCGCATCCGGGTCTCCAGAAGGGCTTGCCGTTCGTGCCGTTCGTGCCGTTCCACGATCGACGATAGATCCGCAGC
>JAWKNF010000014.1:0-96832 GCA_041391825.1 Flavobacteriales bacterium
TTGGAGATCGCAATGAGGATCGAAGCACTGGAGGTCCAGAAAGAAGCTTGCCAATGCCTGTACGGAGCGTATAAGGCCATGGGCAACGGCAAAGAGGCATTGCGGTACTTCGAACAGATGGTGATGCTCAAGGATAGCGTATTCAATGAGGAGAACACCAAGAAACTGACCCGCCTCGAGATGCAGTACGAGTTCGACAAGAAGGAGGCTGCCACCCGGGCGGAACAGGATCGGAAGGACGCCATCGCCCTGCAGGAACTGAAACGCCAGAAATTGGTGCGCAACGGTTTCATGGGTGGCTTTGCCGTCGTGCTGCTGTTCGCCGGCGTCTTCCTCTTCCAGCGCAACCGGATCAACAAGGAGAAGAACCGCAGTGAGGAACTGTTGCTGAACATCCTGCCGGAGGAAGTGGCGGAAGAGTTGAAGGCCAAAGGCGAGGCCGAGGCTGTTCTCATCGATCACGTCACGGTGCTCTTCACCGATTTCAAGGGGTTCACGGCCATGGCCGAACAGCTCAGCCCGAAGGAACTGGTGAACGACCTGAACGTGTGCTTTTCGGAGTTCGACCGGATCATGGAGAAGTACGGCATCGAGAAGATCAAGACGATCGGCGATGCGTACATGGCGGCCGGAGGCTTGCCCACGCCCAACAACACGCATGCCACGGATGTGATCAAGGCGGCCTTCGAGATGCGCGACTTCATCGCCGAAGGCAAGGCGCGGAAAGTATCGGCGGGCCTCCCCTTCTTCGAGATCCGCATCGGCATCCACACCGGCCCGGTGGTGGCCGGTATCGTGGGCGTGAAGAAATTCAGCTACGACATTTGTGGCGATACGGTGAACACGGCATCCCGCATGGAGATCAGCGGCGAGGTTGGGCAGGTGAACATCAGCGAAGCGACGTATCGATTGGTGAGGGACGCAGTTATCGGCGAAGACGGTGTAGCGTCGACCCACGGGGTCGACCCGCACCGCACAGGCGATGGGACTGGATATTCACCAACCCCTGCATTCACCTTCACCCCGCGTGGCAAGGTGCAGGCGAAGGGCAAGGGGGAAATGGAGATGTACTTCGTGGAACGAGGCGCCGGATCCTGAGCTGTACAAGAGGCACCTAGGGACCGTCCCGGCAAGGGTGCCGACGATCGATATTTGTTGCGTGCGTCGCATACCCGGCCTCCTTCTTGCACTCCACGTCGCGCGTGCATTTGCGCAGCAAGTGGAGGTGTCGCGGTATGATGTGGACCAAGGGCTTCCGCAGAGCATGGTGAACCATGTGCTGCAGGACAGCGACGGCTTTCTGTGGTTCGGTACCGGTGATGGGCTCGCCCGCTTGATGGGCATCGCTTCGTGACGTACAAGCATGATGGACGGGACAGCAGCAGCCTCTCGAACAACCGCATCTGGGGCCTTGCCGAGGCGGACGAGCGCCACCTGTGGGTGGGTACACGCTCAGGACTGGACCGACTGGATCGCCGCACCGGTCGCTTCGAGCAAATGCATGTGGGCGGGCCGGACGGCTGCTGGCAGGTCTTCGATGTGATCCGGAAGGAAGCCTGTTCTATTCACCCCTGCTCATGGAATTCCTGCGAATCGACGGGCAAGGGACGCAGCGCTGGCCCACTGGTCATTTGGATTCGTACGCCCACCGCGTGGAGGAGGACGGCCGCAATGATCCACCAGTTCCAACGGCGCGACACGCTCCGCATCACGCATCCCCAGGAGCGCACAGCGAAGAGCATCAAGTTGCCGCTCGATACCGCGAGCGAGATCAGCTCCATCCTGCGGCAGGGGCGGGCTGGTTGCTCTTCGGTCGATACGCATCGTACCAACTGGACGCGCAGTACCGGCGGTTGCCGTTCCCGGCGGAATTGGATCGCCTGCTACGCGGACATCCGGGTGAAGCATGCCGAGCGCGCGCCGGACGGCAAGGTGCGGCTGGGCATCTCCGGCCATGGCGTGGTGGTGTTGGACAGTGCCTTGCGAATCGTGCAACGCTACCCCTTGCTGCCGCCGGAACAACGGCCCTTGAACATCACGGGTGATCGCATTCGATCGGCAGGGCAACACCTGGGTGGGAACGGATGGGAAAGGTGTCTTCAAGATCGCGCCCTAACTGACAAGGTGGGGCGCATGATGCCGGGCCAAGGCTTGCCGTGGGAGCCGAGGTCCTGGTTCGTGCGCGGCTTCGCGCAATGGGATGAACACCGCGTGCTGGTCAACTTCTTCCAAGGAGGCTCGGCCTTGTTCGATGAACGCGACGCTACGCTCGTGCCTGCACCGCTGGACCCGCGCACCTTCGGCGCCAGTGGCGACCATGGCTTTCCGCTGCGCGATGGCGAAGGCCGGATCTGGATGCAGGAGGGTCACGAGATCCGGTGTATCGACCCGCACACTGCACAAGTGCTGCACCGCTTCACGGCCGCTTGCGGCGATCGCATGTGGCAAGGGCGCAACGGCGAAGTGCTTCGCATCTCCACCTGCCACCCGCCGGAACACCTGCTCCCGGGGCCCGGTCCGGTGCGCTTCCGCACAGGCGCGATGAACGCGGCTTTCGCTGCGATAGCCAAGAATTGGTACATGCCATCGGCGCTCATCCAGGATGGCCTTGGTCGCTATTGATGTGCAGTGAACGGATGCCCGTGCGGGTGTTCACGGAAAGCGATAGCCTGCCACCACCCTTCGACAGATCGATCGATCCAGCCGCAGCTCATGCGCATGACCGATCTGGACGACGATGGCGAGCACTCTGTGGATGTGCACCAACGACGGCCTGGTGCAGTTGGCTCGCAAGGACTTGCATCCTGCGCCGATACAGCGTGCATGATGGGCTGCCGGATCAATTCCTCTATGGCATGGAGCCTAGCGGCGATGGTACCTGGTGGATCAGCAGCAACAACGGACTGTGCCACTTGATCCACGCGCGAACACCTTCCGCTCCTACACGGCGGCCGATGGGCTGCAGAGCAAGGAGTATAACAGCTTCGCCCATTTCCGTTCGGCCAGGGGTCGCTTGTATTTCGGTGGTGTCAACGGCTTCGATACTTCGGTCCGGGCACACCGCCCTTGGATATGGACACGCCCCTGGTGCGCGTGATCACGCTTTCCGATGGTAACGGTGCGATCGCCGCGACCGAAGAGGGCGGTCCCGTGATGCTGGAGCTGCCGTACCCGCGCAACAACCTGCGCATCGAGCTGGCCATCCTGGAGTTCACGGCGCCCGAACGCAATCGCTACAAATGGCGCATGCTGGGCTACCGGGACGCGTGGACCACCGCCGCGGCCACGGTTCCCATCGAGTTGAACAACGTGCCGCCCGGCGCATTCACCTTGGAGGTGGTCGGCATCAACGGCGATGGTGTGGAAGGACCGCTCACGTCCATGCTCGCGATCGGGGTGGCACGGCCCTTCTGGGCAGCGCCGTGGTTCATCGCCCTGGTGTCCGCCGCGGTGATCGCCGCCATCGCGTGGCTCTGGGCGTTGGCCTACCGAAGCGGATGGAAGCACGGATGCGCGAGGCGGAACGGGAGGTGAAGGAACTGCGCATGCGCACCCGGCTTGCAAAGGACATCCATGATGATGTGGGCAGCGGATTGGCCCGTCTCGCGGCCCTTTCGCGATCACCCCAACGCAGCATCGATGCCGATGCGCGCTTCGAGAAAGTGGGCGCCATCAGCAGTGAACTGTTGGACAACCTGCGCGACGTGGTGTGGATGAACGACCCGCGTAACGGCACACTTGACCAGCTGCCGATCCGCCTGCGGGAGTTCGCCTTGGACCCTCTTCGAGGACAGCGATGCCAAGGTCGTTTGCGACTTCCCGGAACCACTGCCCACAACCAATCGGTGGCGCCTTCCGCCGGAACTTGATGTCGACCGCCGCGAAGCCCTGCACAACGCGAAGAAGTACAGCGGCGCAAACTGCATCACCCTGCACTGGCGCATGGATGCGGAAGGCTTCGCTTCGCCGTGAGCGATGATGGCGGAGGAACAGGGACCGGTCCGGCACAAGGGGCGGGCAGGGCAGTGGGAACATGCGCCAACGCGCCGAGGAGGTTCAGGCACATTTTGAACGCGTTGTGAACAAGGATGGCGGTACCACGGTGCGCGTCTTTGGTCGAACTTCGTGCTTGCATGAATGAGGGCAGGATCGCCGTGGCATATCGTGGAGGACGACAGCATACTTCGCGAAGCTTTTCAGGAAGCCGTGCAGGCCGATGCCGGCTTTGAACTCACCGGTGCGTTCGCCAGCGGGGAAGAGTTTTGCACAAGCATTTGCCACACCACCGGACGTGGCGATCATGGACCTGAACCTGCCGGGCATGAGCGGGATCGAATGCACCCGTCGGTTGAAGGAGCAACGCGCAGCAACACAGGTGCTGGTATGCACCGTACAGGACGATGACGAGAGCCTGTTCACGGCCTTGTGCGCAGGCGCCACGGGGTACCTCCTGAAGGACGCCCGACCGGAGCAGGTGCTGGAGGCTCTGAGGATCCTGCACGCGGGCGGTTCGCACATGAGCCCAGGCATCGCGCGTCGCGTGATCGCGAGCTTCACCGCAAGCCGCAAACAGCCCAAGGAGTACGAGCTGCTGACCGAACGCGAACGGCAGGTGCTGGAGCAATTGGCGAAAGGGCAGCGCTACAAGGAGATCGCCGATGGCTTGCACCTGAGCATCGACACGGTACGTACGCATGTGCGCAACCTGTACGAGAAGTTGCAGGTGAGTTCGCGCACCGATGCGCTGAACAAGCTCTACCCACGGTAGGGCGGTCCTTTTTTCACATGAAAGTGGTATGGCGCTGCGAGCCGCCGCGCGGGAGCTTTGCGGCACACCAATGTACCACCCTATGGAACGAACACTTACGCTCTCCGCACTCCTGCTTTCCACCGTTCTCCAGGCCCAGGTCACGCTGGACCACGGCATGCTCGCGCCCAACGGCGTGCAGTTGTCCATGTACATGGTCACCGCGCCGGGCAGCGCCACCACACCTTCCGATGGGGCGGACCAGACCTGGGACCTGAGCAGCGTGACGCTGCAACCCCTGGGTTCGCTTGATTTCACCGGGGCCAGCAACACGGCCTACGCCGCCAACTTCCTGGCCGCCAACTGGGCGTGGGTGCAGACCGTGACCGGCGTGGGCGCTGAGATCACCTACCTGAACATCGCGATGGACGGGATCGAAGTGCTGGCCACGCGTGTGCCTGCTGCGACCAATAGCTACAGCGACCCGAAGCGGATCCTTCAGTTCCCGATGAGCCTTGGGCAGAGCCTCACTGATGGCTATACGGACATGGACGGCCCCGCCTCCGTGACCTGGAGCTACACCGGGCATGGAACGGGCATCACCCCCCTGGGCACCTTCACGGACCTGGCCAAAGTGGTGAGCACGGAGGAGGACATGGTCCTGTGGAACACGACACCGCTCTATCCGCTTGTGATCGACAATGGCAGCACCGTGCTGGTGTTCGCAGCGAGCAACGTGGGCATCGAAGGCTTCGGCGCACGGGCCGCCGTACAGGTGTACCCCAATCCATGCACCGATCGCTTGGTGGTGGAAGGTGCGCTCAACACCGCATGGCGCATTACCGACCTGCAAGGACGTACTGTAAGCAACGGGTCCTTCAACGGCATGGGTCTGCAGCAACTCGATGTCCAGGCCCTCACCACGGGCAGTTACATCCTGCTGATGGATAGCGACGGCCAGGACCGCGCGATCCGCTTCAACAAACAGTGATCCACTGCGCCACTTCACCCAACAACGAACACAACGCCATGTTACGCAAGCACCCACTACGCCGCAGTGCCTTTCTCCTGCTCCTGCTGCCGGCCCTGCTGTGGGCGCAAAAGGAGTTCCCCAAGACCTGGGAGAGCAAATTCTCGGTGGATGCCCGCTGGCGTGGCTATACGGAGGACCTCGCCTTCGTGATCGGCGGCGATATGAGCGAGATCGAAGTGATCGATGGCGCCACGGGCAAGTCCTTGTGGGTTTACAACGTCAAGGAAAAGCAGGGCGTGAAGAAGTTCGAGGATTGGAAGACGCACCACGAGACCAGCACCGTGGAAGTGATCACCCAGAAAAGCAGTAGTGGCCCTCGCGTGAGCACCTTCCTGGATTATCGGACCGGTGAGGTGGTCGCTGAAACCCAGCTGGCCGCTCGCACCAAAGAGCCGGCCCGGTCCCGCACGAGAACGATGCGCACACGACGGGTGAACCAGAGCAGCTGCGAGGATGAGGCGTCCAATACCACCATCGACATCGGCTATGATGCGAAGAACATCATGAGCGCCAAGGGTGGCACGGACCTCAACATCACCGTAGAAGCCTCGGGTGGCCATAGCTGGAAGGCCAACTTCACAGGCAAGGTGGTACGCCACCTGAACAACGACATGCTACCGGCGGAAGAGGGTGATGTGATCCTGGGTGTGAGCAGTGGCCATGGCCGCGTGTTCGTGATCTACGAAGGCATCACCTGCCTCGACCTGGCCACCGGTAGGATCCTTTGGAACACCACCTTCGACAATGTGGAGTACAGCGGTGGCCTGAAGGCGAAACAGGAGATCGGTCGCAGCGCACCGCCGCTGATCGCGTCCGATGGGGTGTACATCTGCGACTTCACGAAAGGTGAACGGGCGATCAAGAAGCTCGACCTCACTACCGGTGCAGTTCTTTGGCAGGCTGACAAACTCGCGAAGGACGATATCGTATCCGAGCTGCTCGTGGATGGTGGCAACTTGATCGCCCGTTTCGGCGGCCTCATCCGTGTGGAGCAATACATTCCCGGTATCGATGGCAAGCCGGACGTCTACAAGGTCGACTATGTTTTCGAGGGCTCCACCTCGCTTCGTGCCTATGCCACTGCTACGGGCAAGCCGGTATGGAACAGCGAGGCCATGGACCTTTCGGATAACTTCAAGAAGAGCGAGTGCAGCATGATAAGCGGCAACGGACAAGTGATGGCCTGTGGGGAGAAGAACCTGTACACCTTCGACGCGGCCAGCGGCAAGTTGTTGAAGCAGGTGGACTACAATGCGAAGACCATCGGCAAGGCGAAGTGGCTGTATGCGTTCAATGGCACGTACATGATCGAAGGGGAAGAGGGCATCATGGCCTTGGGTCCGGACGGTAACGTGATCTATGCGGTGAACACCGGCAAATGCCTGATGACCGAAACACGAGGAAATGCCTTCATCGTATGGACCGGCAAGAGATCGGATGACCGCAACGCCTTCATCCGCTTCGATCCGACCACGGGCGCCATCGCCGGCAAGCTGGAGGATTGCCCTCGACCCTGTTTCGACCTCACCGGCGATCGCTTCCTGAAATTCGACGGACAGAAGTTGACGCAGTACCGCACCAATTGAGCGGTCCGCAACGTTGGCTCCTGCTGAGCTTCGGTCTTGCGCTTAGCACAATGCGTGTGGTCGCCCAGCAAACAGCGATTACATACGATCCGACCAAGTACATCCTGGTGGATGCACGCTTGTTGCGAGGCTCGGTGGGTTACACGCAATTCGGCATCAGCGATGTGGACACATTGCCCGATCGTTTGGGCATGGGAGTGGATCTGCGGATCGAAGCGCGCCTGGTGTCCAGCTTCATGAAGAAGACCGAAGGCTTCGTGATCGCCGACGCCTTCTACCTGGGCCTCAGCATGGGGCGAATGAGCAGCGAGCCGCTGTTCTATTACACCAGCCCAGAGAGCCGCTTTGCCTATGTGATGCGCTTCGGTTATTCCTTCCTGGCTGGCTATAGCAACGAACATTTCGGCGTGCTCGGTAGCAAGGGGGTCGATCTGAGCGCCGCGGAGGTCGGTGGCAGCAGCTTGCCTGGTGACGCGCTCTTGGCCACCACCGCCCCTTGGCTGGCGCGTGTGGAGTTCCGTCCGGCCTACTCTGAGGAGTTCCGCATCATGCTCACAGGCTGGGACAACTTCCGCGAAGGGACACGCAACAACGGGTTCCGCGTGGACATCCCGATCCTGCCCAAGCGCCGTTTCTTCCTCAGCTACACCTTCAATCGTAGCAGTGGCCAAGTGGCCTATGCCAGCTTCGACAACGACCGATATGCTGCGGGCGTGTTCACCCAGCACATGATCGGCCTGCGCTTCGGTTCAATCTACTGAAATGTCGCATGGTCCTGGGTTCTGACCTCGCCAATTGAAGCTGGATCATCCTTGAGGTAAGCGGGGATCACGGAGGTCCAGCATCGGCCGCCAGGCATCGAGAGGACTATTTTTGCGGCATGGTGACCGAACTACCAAAGGCCGAAACCGAACTGGTCACGATCCGATACACCGCGTCGGATCGCGTTGAAGTGCGTTTCAAGTCCGGTGTGCGATTCACGGCCGATCGCATCGTCGAGATGATGAAGGAACGTGCTCGCCTGGGGGCTTCAGGTCCGCATCGTGTGTTGATGTTGATGCCGGAAGTGATCGACTTCGACCCGAACATGGTACAGGTGGAGCACTACACGAATGTCCCGCAGCCGAACACCGAAGCGGTCGCATGGGTGGCGCACAACCTCGCTGATGCGCACATCACGAAGTTGGTGGTGGAACGTGGGCTACCCACCTTTCCGTGGAAGGTGTTCCTGAGCGAGGCGGAGGCCCGTGCTTGGTTGGAGGAGCCGAAGCCGGGATCGGGCGTGCTGCATGTCCGAACGGGTGCTGTATGAGGTAGGTCGTTGGCCGCTACCGCAATAGCGAAACATGACCACTCCGTTGTGCGCGTAGCGCACCTTCCGGTCCTTGCCACGAATAATTCAGCGTGTACACGTACACGCCGATCGGGAGTTCATCGCCACGCCATGCGAAGTCGGGGTCGATGCTGCGATGGATGCTGTTCCCCCAACGGTCGTATAGTTCCAATTCGAAGTCGATCGGTGTGCAATCCATGCGTACGCTGAACGCGTCGTTGATGCCATCGCCATTCGGGGTGAAGGCGTTCGGTAGGTAGAGGGGACAGCGGCAGTTGCGGGTATCCACGAACACCGCGTCGCTGCTGGTGCATCCGAGCGTGTCGGTGAGGAACAAGGTGTAGTTCCCGGCTTCTTGAACGGTGATGCTGGCGGTCGTGTCCCCCGTGCTCCAGAGCAAGTTGCCTGGCAAGGCACCGGCGTCGAGGCGCAAGGGCACATCATCGCAGGTGCTCACGTCCGGGCCGAGGTCGAAGGGCGTGCCACCGATATGCACATCCACGGTATCGAACAGGGTGCTGCAAGGCAGCTGCACTTCCACGGTATAGCGGCCGCTGGCGTATACGGTGATGCTCGCGCTCGTTTCCCCTGTGTTCCACGAATAGGCGGGCGTGTGGAAAGGATGGGTCCAGGCGGCATCCAGAAGAATGCCTTCGCCGGGTTCGCAGACCAAGGTGTCGCGCAAGGCGATCGGATCGTCCGGCGGCGGGGTGGGATAGGTGTCCCAGTGGTTGGGAAGGCCCCAAGTGCTCGGGTTGCTTCCGGTGCTGACGGCATTGTTCACGAAACCGCAACCTGGTCCGGGCACATCAGGGTCGCTTATCGCGCTGAGGTAGGTGGCGCCGTTCAAGCGTGCGCAGTAGATGCGACCGTCCGGAGCGAGCTGCAAGCTGCCGAAGGCCCGGTTCTCGTTGGCCAGCACCACCTCGGTGTTCATCGGGTCCGCGCTGGTGAGGTCGTATTGGCGGATGGTGCTGTAGCCGCCACCGTTCAGCAGGCCATGGTCGCTCATGTAGACCAGCTGGCCGTTCGGCGAGAACTCCACCCCGTAGCCGCGGCTGAAAAGTTCAGCAGTGCCACCGATGCTATCGCTTTGGATGTTCGAAAGTTGCCCGGTGCTGTTGTCGAAGTCGAGGACATCGAAGTAGGTGGAGGACCACCATTGGGAGGTGCTGTAGGGGATCAGGTTACCCCATGCGTTGGCCAAGCGCGTGCCTTGGCGGTCCAGCTTCATGCACCCGATGATCGAGGAGCCGGAGCCATCGGCATTGCCGGTCATCGCCCTTCCGATGTTGGAGACCACGGGCCCTTCCACACCTTGGCAGGTGACCAGGTAGGCCAGATAGGCATCGCTTTGCCATTGGTGATACAACACCCATACATCGCGGCCATTGGCGTGGCGCGTGGCCGTAAGCCGTTCGGTCACCGGGCCAGCGAGCAGGACGTTGGCCGTGACCACATCACCGGTCCCACCGTTCGCGCTCATGTCCACCACGCTGTAAGACGCATTGGGCTGGCCGATCCATTGGCCCGCCTCGGCCGGAGCCGTGAAGAGGTAGTAGCGTTCGGGATCATCGGGGAAGGGCACGATGAGCGCGCTCTGACTGGTGGAAAAGGTGCCGAACAGCCCGGTCCCATTGGGCATCACGTTGTTGTTGCGGTCCCACACGGTCTCGCCGTTGCTGTAGAAGAGCAGCTGCCCGTTGGCGTCGCAGATGCTGGCGCAGCCTTCGTCGGTGCTGAGGGGGGTGGTGATGGCCAAGGGCACGCCCCCGGAGAAGTCGAGGCCTGCGTTGAATCCGAAGGGCCAGAACGCGTGCTGGGCTTGGGCGGAGCAAGCGCTCGCAAGCAGGGCATGGAACAATACGGAGAACAGGGGACGCATCGAACTTCTGCGGTAGTGACGCGATCCAAAGCGGGAACGATGCTTGGCCGGGCTGGAACGCAGTGATCGGGACGAATGGCACGCGACCACCACAAGCCCGTTACCCATCCTGTTCGTTCTTCTGCATATATGGCCGACCAATGGAACCCCAGAACAGGAAGTGCGCCACGAGGAGCGCACTTCACTGGATCGGGTATGATGATCACGGCATGACGGCCGTGGCCTCCGCCTTCGGCTTAGCGCTCACACTGATGTCACGGATGCATTCCCACTTGTCGCCCTTTTTCTTGAACACGCTGAAGTAGGTGCCGTGGTCCACCTCCGTGCCGGAGGGGTCGGTGTCGACCCATGAACCGATCTCGGTGATGTGATCATCCCCAACGAAGAGCTCGAGCACTTTATAGGTCGGCTTCACACCCAGGGTGTCCTTGGCCAGGTTCTCCGCAAGTCGCTGGCGCATGGCCTCTTTGCCCATTGCGGGTTCCTTCTCGCGCGAGTAGCTGACCACGTCATCGGCGTAATAGGCCAGGATCGCATCGGGGTCCTTGGCAACGGACGCGGCGGCATACGCATCTTCCATGGCTTGGATCTCAGCGGTGATCGCCGCCATGTCGACAACGGGAGCAGGTGGCGGCGGCGGGTGCCGCAGGAGGATAGCAACAGAGCGAAGCCACCGAAGGTGGAAAGGGGAAGTAGGTTACGCATATGGTGGATGGGTTTTGGTTCGTTCCCCAAGGTAGGCCATAGCGACCCGGCCTGAAGGAAACGGGAACGCGAGCGGTCCGGATGCATCGAGAGGGACCGGCTGACGCCCCCTACCTTTCGCTTCCATGTTCCACCGCCCATGCTCGTAGCCGTTACCGGTGCCAGTGGCCACATCGGGAACGTGGTATGCCGCCGATCGTTGGCGGAAGGCCACCGCGTTCGGGCCTTGGTGCGTGACGACAAGCGGGCGTTGGCCGGTTTGAACGTGGACTTGGTGCAGGGGGATGTGCTGGAGCTATCCGACCTGCTGCGCCTCTGTGAAGGATGTGATGCGGTGGTGCACTGCGCGGCCATCATCAGTGTCGATCCGGACCCCGCTGGCCGTGTGTTCCATACCAATACGCAAGGGGCCCTGAACGTGCATGCAGCGGCCATGGCCTGTGGCGTGCGACGAATGGTGTACATCAGCAGTGTCCATGCCGTGACCGAACTTCCACACGAGCTGCCTTACGACGAAACACGCCCATACAAGACCGCCGCCGATGGTCCGTACGACCTCTCGAAAGCCACAGCGGAACAACAACTGCTCGCCTTGGTGGACAACGTTGGACCGGAAGTGGTGGTGTTACGCCCGAGCGCCGCGCTGGGTCCTTTTGATACGAAGCCGTCCAAGCTGGGTGCGGCTTTGATCGACCTTTACCGGGGCAAGGTGCCGGTGGTGCCGGCAGGTGGTTATGATCTGGTCGACGTGCGCGATGTGGCGCGTTCAGTGGTGGCGGCCATCACCCATGGGCGCAATGGAGAGGTATACCTGCTGAGCGGGAAGTACTGCACGTTGGTGGAGCTTGCCCGAACCATCGAACGCGTGACCGGCCGACGCATGCCCGGACGGGTATTGTCTTTCGGCGTGCTCACCTTCCTGCTTCCACTGGTGCGTGCTTGGGCCTGGTTCACAAGAAGCGCCCCTTCCTTCACAAAAGGCGCCATCGATGCCTTGCGGAAAGGACACCCGCGCATGGACAGCACCAAGGCACAACGGGAACTGGGTCATAGCAGCCGTCCATTGGAAGAGAGCGTGCGCGACTTTTACACTTGGCAGAAGGAGGCCGGAACGATCACCTGAGCATGGACGCACGCACCTTCGAGTGGATCACGTGGGGCTGGGTGGCCTTGGCCGTGGTGACCCACATCGCGCTGCACTTCGTGGTCGCACCGTTCGGTCGGCATAGCTCCACCAAGTGGGGGCCCGGCATCAACAACAAGGCGGGCTGGATGATCATGGAGCTGCCGTCCTTGGCCATCATGGTGTACTTCCTCTTGACCGGAAGCCGTTCCTTGCAATGCTGCGCGTGGATCCTCTTCGCAGTGTGGATCGTGCACTACACCAACCGCACCTTCATTTACCCATTGCGTATCCGGCCCACACCGAAGCGCATGCCACTGTTCATCGTGGGCAACGCGATCTTCTTCAACCTCATGAACGCAGGGCTGAACGGCTACTACCTGGCGGAGCTAGCGCCGGTCGGGAGCTATGGCACGGGGTGGCTCGGCAGCCCGAAATTCGCGTTGGGCATGGCCCTCTTCCTCTCCGGCCTCTACCTTAACTGGCGATCCGATGGGATCCTCATCCGTTTGCGCGCCAAGGGCGAAACAGGGTATCGTATCCCGCGCGGCTTTCTCTTCGATCGCATCACAGCACCCAATCTCCTCGGCGAGATCGTGGAGTGGACGGGCTTCGCCGTGATGGCTTGGAACCTACCGGCCTTCAGCTTCATGCTGTGGACCTTGGCCAATCTGGTACCGCGCGCATTGGACCATCATCGCTGGTACCAGCGCACTTTTACGGACTATCCGAAGGAGCGTAAGGCGGTATTTCCGGGAGTGCTGTAGCTCGGATCGGGTGCTTTGGCCGATCTGAATATCCTGATACGTTTTTATTGATCCGGCATGGGATCCCGGCACTACCTTCCACATGCCTAAGCCGCGCATCATGGACCGCAAACGATTCCTCCTTGCCACGCTCGCTTCAAGTGTTGTGGCGCTGATCGGTAGAGCACAACAAATGACCATGAGCACGACCAAAGGGTACAAGGTGGCGGCCGGGGAAACGCGGAACGGAGAGCACTTCAAGATGAAGGGCGTCACGACCAACACCTTGGACCTGAAGGTCGGAAGTGCTGACACCGCTGGCGGAATGGCGGTTTTTGAGCAGATCGGACAAAGCCCGAACGGCGGACCACCCTTGCACATCCACCCGGACCAGGACGAGTTTTTCCATGTGCTGGAAGGTGAATACCGGTTCCAGGTGGGCGAAGATCGTTATTTGGGCACCACGGGCGACCTGATCTTCCTTCCACGTGGCGTTCCGCATGCCTTCATCCAGCTGACCGAGAATGCCCGCATGATGGTGGTGTACCAGCCCGCAGGCGAAATGGAAGGGTTCTTCCGAGAGACCGCCAGTTGGAATGCCCCGCCGACAAAAGAAGAGGTCGCGCGTGTTTTCGAGGCCCACGGCATGCGGGTGGTGGGCCCGCCTTTGGCCGCCGAATGAGCCGATTGAGCACTTGTCGTTGTCAACGCACAAGAAAAAGTAGGCTGGTAGCGGCAACCCTTTGGTAGGTGGTCGCGTCTTTCAGTTGTAAAGCCTACTTACCATGAGCTCCATCATTCGCCGTATACCTTCGACCGCACTGGCGTTCGGTCTGTATGCGCTCATCGTGGCCTTCGCTGCGGTGGTGTATTTCTTCTCCGCCTGATCCCGAGCGATCCGGCTGTTCGGCCCGCCGCCCTTACGGAGCGGCTCAGCGAACAACTTACCGATCCGGCCAAGCTACCTTGACCCGGAGCGGGGAAGGTCTTCCCTCCGACAGGACAGGTCGAAAGCCCCATGGGATGCGTGGGGATACTTTTGTGCTGGACCACCTGACCCCTGTCTTGGTTCGCTAAGCCCATGCCCCGCCTACGCTTCCACTGGGATTTCTTCGGCCCCGATGCGCCGATCACCGCACAGCATTTCCTCAAGCACGTGGACCAGTTCTGCGACCGCGAGGGGATCCGCGACTACCAACATGCCATTACGAAGCATCCGGTGCGTTGCACGGCGGTGCTGGAGTGCGACGAGCAATACCTGAAGGTGGTGCGCGATGCCCTGAAGCCCGTGCGCGGCGAGCGGGTATTGGAGGACTGAGGCCTTAGCGCACGAAGCGCACCACGGAGCGCCGATCGCCGGTGACCCACTCAACGAGGTAGACGCCGGGATCGATACCGCGTACATCGTTGTGCAAGCGCTGCGTGCCGGCTGGCATCCGCGCCGAGAGCAGCTTGCGTACCAAGCGGCCGCTGCTGTCCAAGAGGTTCAGTTCGCCGGTCGCTGCGCGTTCCAGATCCAGGGTGATGAGGAGCTGCTCACCGTTCGGGGAGAGTGATACTTCCAGGGTGTTGGACGTGGCGGTAGGGTCGATCAGGCCGGTGCTGATATCGCGTACGAGCAACACCCGGAACACGCGTGTGCTGGCGGAGCTCTGTGTGCCGTTGTTCACGAAGAAGATGTTCGCCGCGCTGCTCTGGATGCCGCCTACGATGTGGCCAGCCAACACGGTATCGCTCTCCAGCGCGTCGAGGTCGATCACGTCGTTGAAGACCGTTGGTACGTTGGGCGCCGTAATGAACTCCGCGCTGGAACCCAGGAGCGCGGGCATGGTGCCGATGGCCGTTTCCAGCATCGACCCGTCCCCGCTCCGTTGCACCCGACTGATGGTGTTGACGAAGGGCACGTTCACGTCATCCCAAAGCTGTCCATTGCCATCGAAATAGTAGCGGCCGATGCCGCCGAAGAATACCGTGCTCATGGTATTGGAGCTGCTCGTGAAGGCCGGTAGGTGGGCGGTATGGTACTGATTGAGCAATTGTTCGAATTCCGATACCACCGTGTAGCCCGAAGCGGTGACATCCACTGTGTTGAGCCAGGGGATGTTGCTCGTGTACTGGAACACGCCGGAGAAGGCCGTGAAGCCGAACTCGCCATTCGGGAACACCTGCGGAACGAGGTTGTAATCGCGCCGGTGGAGGTTGGCGGTGTCCACGGTCTGTGCGTAGTCCGTGATCGACAGGGTCGTGCCGTCATCCGCGATCCGGAATTTGCGGATGGCGTTGGTGTACTCCTGGATGAAGCCCGGGCCGAAATCAGGGCCCATCGGATTGTAGCGCCCCATGAAGCGTTGCCCGCCGACCAAGTAGAACTCGTCGTTCAGGTAGCCGAGGTACCCGCCGGTAACGGCCATGCGGCTGTCGGCCAGCTGCCGGAAATGCGGGGTTAGGGACGTACCGTTCTTGATGGCCGCGATCGCGCCGGGCACATCAATGGCCGCCAGTCGGCCGTGCGTGATGTGGTCGTTCGACGTTGGTGAGAAGCCATAGCCGCCAATAACGTACAGGGTGTTACCGCGTTGGAAGAACTCGATGTTGGTGCACTGTAGTTGTTCGTACAACGCCGTGGGCAAGGAGGCGATGCTCGCGCTCCACACCTCGTTCGTGGTGGGGTCCACCACGTGGGCCATGGTGTTGTTGGCCGAAGCGAGGAAGGCGGCGAAGGGTTGACGCTGATGCAAGCCATCGGTGCGTCCGCCAATAAGCAGCCAGTCGTTGCCGATCTGCCCCCATGCAAAGGATTGTACGCCGGGCATGCCGGGAATGGTCACCTCCTCCAATACGATGCGTCGGTCGCCGAGGTCTTGCGCAGCTAGGGGGAGGACGGATAGGATCGCGACGACTACGAGTAACGATGGACGCATGAGGGAAGGGTGTTTCCGCAAAGCTGCGCGGTGGCCGCCGAGCGTCCTGTGATGAATGTCACTGATAGGGCATCAAACGAACCAGCGGATGATACGCTCCTTCAGCGAAGTGTAGGGCGGGAACTGCAGCCCATGCTCGAACAAGGTGCTAGCGCGCACCAGTCCCTTGTGATGTGAGAAAAGGTCGAACGTGGCTTTGCCGTGATAGCGTCCCATGCCGCTGTTACCCACGCCTCCAAAGGTCAATTCGGGGTTCCCGAAGTGCAGTAAACAGTGGTTGATGCAGCCCCCGCCGAAGGGAAAGCGGTCCGTGAAGAAGCGTTGCGCGTTCCGGTCATTGCTGAACACATAGGCGGCCAAGGGGTGCGGGTTGCGCGCCACGGTCGCAAGTACTTCTTCCTTCTCCGTCCACGGGATCACCGGTAGGATCGGCCCGAAGATCTCCTCCTTCATCACCGGGCTGTCCAACGAAACGTTGCTCAGCACCGTGGGTGCGATGTATCGCTCCGAAGCGTCGTGCTGACCACCAACGACCACACGACCATCTTGCAGGAAGGCCTTCACGGCATTGAAGCGCTTATCGTTCACCAGTCGCGCGAAATGTGGGCTCTCCTTCGGCTCCATACCATAGAAGCGTGAGATGTTCTTCGCCAAGGGCCTCGTGGAAGCGATCGATCACGGAAGCATGGACCAGGCATGATCACTACAGATACAGGTCTGCCCGGCATTGAAGACGGCTCCACACGATGCGTTGTGCGGCGCTGCCCACATCGGCCGTTGCATCAACGATGGCCGGGCTTTTCCCGCCCAGCTCCAAGGTCACTGGCGTCAGGTGCGGCGCTGCCATGGCGATCTTCCTGGCCTACGTTCGGGCTGCCGGTGAAGAAGATGTGATCGAAGCGATGGGGTTCGATCAACTGCGGACCGACCTCGCGCCCTGCGCCCTGAACGACCAGTACATATTCGGGAGCAAGGACCTCTGTGATGATGGTCTTGATCAACGCAGGTCGCTGGTGCTTTGCTGCTGGTTTCACCACGGCACAGTTCCCGGCGGCCAGGGCACCGATCAAGGGTGAAAGCACCAGGAGCACGGGATAGTTCCATGGAGCGATGATCAGCACTACGCCGAGCGGCTCTGGCCGCACTTCACTGGTCGCGAGCTGCAACGAAAGTGGTGTGCTCGGTCGTTCGACCGCATCCACGCCTTCATGTGCTTCAGTGCGTGGTCGATCTCCGCGTACACCAGGCCGGACGTCGCTGCGTAGGCCTCGAAGCGCGGCTTGCGTATGTCGCTGTGCATGGCCGTTAGAGCGCCTCTTCGTGCTTTTTGATGGCCGCACGGAGGTCCTGCAGCGCTCTCCGCCGAGCAGCAGGAGCGCGTTGCGCCGCGCTCGAAGTGTTCGCGCAGTGCCGCGATCCGTTCGCTCAGGTCTTTCACACAGCGAAGGAACGAACTAAAGGGATGTGTTTCGTGAAATGGACCGCCGAGTGGCTGCGGCCAACGCTCAACTCACCTGCCAAAGTGTTACGACGAACAACACGAAGCGATAGGCCGAGTGCGAACTGGAGGCCGAACAGCATGGCCACGGCCCTCCAAATGGCACCACCCCAGGAGCAAGCGAAGAAGCGCTGACCGATGCCGATGGTGACCCAGAGGTGAAGGAGTATCAGCGGGATGCTCAGGTATGTATCCACATCCACGAAGTTGGCGTTCAGACCCAAGGTGTTCAACAAGAGGACAAGCAAACCGAAGGCCGTGCCCAAGAAGATCGTGGAGACCCACACATGGAAGGACATCAGCTCGAAGGATGCGGTCACATACGCACTGATATACGACCGTTTCCGAACGTAGAGCAAGGCCGCGGGAAGTGCTAGAAGGAATACCATGAACACCAATAAGAGCTTGGCATTGTTGGCCGGAGGCAGGGGCGTAGTGTACGATCGCATTCTCCAGGGTGACGCCCGCGTGTTCAGGTGCTGTTCCACCATTTCATTCGCCCAAGCGCTGCATGGCATGTAACGCATATGACCATCCAGGGTGGTGTTGAAGGTCTGGAAAACCGGTATGGCGAAGTAGATGAAGTTGGCCAGAAAGAAGAAGGCCACGGGCCGCATGTACTTCACGCGCTGTCTGGTCATGTATTGGCCAGGGAAGAAGCTCAATTCGCCGGGCCTGAGCACCACGGCCTTCAACGTACCTCCAGAATTTGCTGTCCGAAGGTGAAGGCATTGAGCAGGGCACCGAGGTAGTGCTTCAACGTGTGGTCGTCCGGTGTAAGGACCTTCTCGCCACAGGCGGAACAGTAGCGACCGACCACCACGCTTCCGCAGCTCTTGCAGGGGATGGCTTCGCTCATGCCAGCGAAGCTAAGCGGGCGCGACCTTACGGCTGGACCAGGTCCGCCAATCGCACCAACTTGTATTCCGGCGAGCAGTGGAACAGGTGCTTCAGGATCCCCATATGCCCGGCCCCGAAGAGCACGAGGATACGGTCATCGGGTGATGTGGTGATGTCCTGGATGTTGCGGAAGATGCGCAGGTTGCGGTCGTACCAGTGGATGGCGTGTACATCGGCTCCGCGGTGTCCTGGGAGTTTGAAGTAGCCGTTCAGGTAGGCGCCGTAGCCGCGGTCCAGCGCATGGTCGTCGTTCATCGCTAGGAAGATATCCAGCAAGGTGTTGTGCTTCTTGGCCTTGTCCGTGGCCGTGTACCACTGCGAGTAGCGCTCGGCAATGGCATCCTCGCCGCCGAAGTCCCAGCCTTGGTAAAGACTGTCCAACCAAGGTGTGTAGCGCAGGCTGTCCGGGCTGTTGTACAGGTCCATCACCAAGGGCATGGCGTCCACGGCGTACATCGTATCCAGCTTGGCGCGATCCATCATGCGGAAGCCGATCTGGTAGAATTCGTTGCGGTCCAGCTTGCTTTCGCCGCGCCGATATTCGTTGTACTCGTGCATCAGCCAGCCGCCCTGGGTCTCCACGCAGAGTTTGTTCGGCTTGAAGCTCAGCACCACGTCCAACAACTCGTTCAGCTCCTGTTGCCGTTGCGGCGAAAGCACATCCACGCGGTCGTCCTCGGCAGTTACATGCGCGTCCAGGTCCGGATAGCCGAAGTGGAAGGTGCCCAGCAACAACACCTGCGGGAGCGGATCGTGGCCAATGAGGATCGCATCCGGATCGGGCATGGTGCCCTGTGCGGAAAGTGTTGATGTGGCGAGCAGCAGGGCCGTCAGAACGAAGAGCTCGATGGTGCGCATGGTAGTTGATCGTGTTGATGCCACAAGGCTATTGTCGCTGTGCTGCACCTGTGGCACTGGATCGGCGGAAGTGCCTGCGGATCGGCAGGGACGGCAGAATGCTCTGCGGGGCGTTCGCAGAGCGTAAGGGGTGATCCGCCGATCGTTCGAGGCCGAGCGAGGTCAGGGGTGATAGCTTCGTTGCCGCACCCTGCGCCATGTCAACGCACGTAATCACCGGAACAGGATCGCCGCTCTTTCGGCACGACGGGCGTTTCCGCATCGCCGCGGCCATGCTCCTGCACACGGGCTTCGGTCTGCTCATGGGCTTCGGCGCCAACCTTATCTGGTGGATGCGGACCGGCGATGCCTCCTTCACCGATCGGCCCTATTCCCTGCTCTTTGCATCCTACCACGCGCTCACCGCAGCGGCCATGCACATCCTTGTCCTGCGGAATGCGCAGAAGCGGAATGGCGATCTGCTGCGCATGTTCACGGGCATGTTCGCCTGCATGCTCCTCTTCTTCGCGCTTCGCTGGACGGGTGACCAGTGGTTGTTACCTGCACTTGGCACCGAGCCCAACTACCCGCCGCGAACAGGCTTCGTATCCTTCGCGTTGGACAACATTCTCTATGCTCTGCTGCCCATCGGTTTCGCCACGCTGGTGTATCTGGTCGAGCAACAACTGGTGCAACACCAGGAGCGCAGCGAACTGGTTTACCGCGAACGCCTCAGTGAACTCGACATGCTTCGTGCCCGCATGGCGCCGCACTTCCTGTACAACACGCTCAACAACCTTTACGCGCTGTCGCAACGTCCCGGCACCGACCTCGGCCCGGCGCTCATGGACCTCGCCGATCTGATGCGCTACATCGCCAAGCACCAGGACGAGTTCGTCGCTATCAGCACCGAGTTGCAACAGGTGGAACGTTTCATCGCATTGCAGGCCCTGCGTTACGATCGTCCGCTGAACATCGCGATCGACGTGGAGGATGCCTTGCGTAGCGTGAGGATCCCCGCCATGCTCCTGCTGCCCCTGCTGGAGAACGCGTTCAAGCATGGCGACCCCTGCGATGCGCAGCAGCCGCTCCACCTGCGCTTCACCAAGGATCACGAACGCGTTCGCATCACCTGCACCAACCGGGTCGGTGCACATGGCGGTGATGGATCCTTGCCTACAGGAAACCACAACCTTCAGCGACGACTCGAACTGCTGTTCGGTACGCGCGCTTCTGTTTCGTTCCGCAACACCGATGATGCCCGGTACATCGCCGGGCTTTCGTTCCCCTTTTCCCTGTAAAGATGGAAGCACTTCGCTGTCTGGTGGTGGACGATGAACCTCTTGCCGTGGAGGTGCTTGCGGGCCATGTGCAACGTACGCCCAGCCTAGTGCTCGCTGCCTCCTTCACGGATCCCATCGCCGCGTTCCGAAGGCTGGAGGAAGGTGGTGTGGACGTGGTGTTCACCGACATCCGGATGCCCGATCTCAGTGGGTTGCAGCTGATCAAGTTGGCGCATGGAAAGTGCCGCTTCGTGATCTCATCCGCCTACGCGGAGCATGCCATCGAAGGCTTCGAGCTGGATGTGGTGGACTACCTGCTCAAGCCAGTGCGCTATGAGCGCTTTCTGGTGGCGGTGGAAAAGTTGCGCACCCGTTCCAATGCTTCTCAGGAGCCACACGCGGCCGACCACTTCTTCCTGAAAAGCGGCCATGAGGTGCTGCGCATCGATCATATGGACGTGGCGCACATCTCCGCGATGCGCGATTACGTGGCGGTGCACACACGCAGCAAAGGCCGTATCCTGAGCTTGGAGAACCTACGGGATCTGGAGCAGCGCCTTCCTGCGGACCGTTACTGCCGCATCCACCGTTCGCACATGGTGGCGTTGCATGCCATCGAGCGTGTGGAGCGCGACCATGTGGTGCTGGCGGGCACGCACCTTCCGATCAGCGATAGTTATGCGAAACGCTTGAAGGCGATGTTGGGTCCTTGAACCAACTTTTACAAACCAATGTGCCGAGGTTCTGTTCGTGGTTGATGGTAACGGGGACCTGACGCTGAAGATCAAGATGGCTCACGCCGCCAATATGAAGTCCGTACCCTCCACCAACCCGCGTGAGGCAAGGAACTCCGCGATCCTATCTCCGGTGCCGCGCTGACTGATGAAGGAGATCACGAGTGCTTCGCAGGGGCCGGGCAGCTCGTCATGCGGAATGAAACGATAGCCCGGGACCTCCCGTGGACGGACATCGGTGAAGGCCTCGATCCGCAGACCTTGTGCTTCCAACAGACGAGCGCGCTCGCGGCAAAGGTTGCTGGTCCCAGCGATGATGATCGGGCGGCCATCAGCGAACTTCCGGCGATACCATGCGTCTATCCACTTTGCCTTCGTGCTGAAGAAGGCATCCACGCTGTAGTTGGCATGCGTGCGGCTCAGGCGATGGGGGTGGTCGTGCCAGGTGAGCAGTTCCTCCGGCAGCTTCGCGAAGCGTACGCCGTGATGCATCCAACGCAACCACAGCTCGTGGTCCTCGGGGAGTGGCCCGGTATCGTACCCACCGAAGTCATCGATCAGTTCACGGCGGAACAGCACCGTGGGATGTGCCAAAGGGGCGTCCACGAAGCGTTTCACGTAGTGGTCGCGTGGCGAAAGGATCGCGTTCTGCCATTGCACGAACCAGGCCATGCCGCCGCTCTTCTCCACCGTGGTCTCGAATGAGGTTCGCGTGCCGACCACGCCGATACCGGATGACTGCATCGAGGAAAGCGACCTGCTTCGCGAGCCGTTCCGGATGGCAGTTATCGTCTGCATCCATGCGGGCGATGTACGTGCAAGCGCGTGTTGTGTGCCGGTGTTCAAGAGGCATGCGCTATCCCCTGGATCACGGATCTTCGATCGGCGATGCGTGGGTCCTTTTTACTCCAACTCCGGGCGATGTCGATGGGCTGCTGTCCGTGGACGCATTGTCGATGGGATGACTTCCATTCGCCCAACGATTGTGCCGCGATACTGGCGATGGCCGCATCGAGGGTGGCAGCGGCTCGGAAGGGCGGAGGACGGAGACGCGCATCGCAGCGTGTGCTCAAGATGGCCGCACGAACACATCCCCCAAGGGAACTAACATCAGCGCCACCAGCACCGTGCTCGGCAGCACGTACAAAGCTGGAAGAAGCTCAATGGCACATGACCAGTGCCTTGACCGAATCCACGTCGAACGCTTATGCAGGGCGATACAAGCCCAGATCATGATGGAGAAGATGATGAAGAAGTTCAGGACCTGCAGCACCGGCCACAGTTTGTTCAGAGGTAAGAGTGTTGTCGCAGCCAGGAGGTACGTACCCGCAGCGAATAGATAATGGACCAAGCGCTCCACCCAGCGTAGTTCGGTCCCGGGAAAGAGCACTCGATCGAACAGCGCGATCATCATCAACCACAAGGGCAGCAGCAGGTTCACGTTGCTGGACATCCAATGGTTCACCTGCATGGCGGGTGTCTGCGCGGGTCCAGCACCGGTGGTGGCTTCCACGGCGGCGTCCACTGGGTCCCAATCGAGCAGCCAGCGCATGATGAAGTAGTAGGCGACCCCGAAAAGGAAGTAGCGCACCGGGGGTGTGAACGAGGCGCGTTTGCCGGCGAGGAAGGAACGGGTCAACTGCCCCGGCCCTTTGAGGAACTCCCGAAAGGTGCGCAGGATCGGCGCATCCACATTGAACAGCCCGGAGGCGAACTCGCTGATCACCTCGCCCAGCTTGATGCCCGGCGGCACGCGCTTTTGGCCGCAGGAAGGACAGTAGGCACTCTCGAAGGGATGGCCGCAGTTGGTGCAAGGCTGCATGTGGGAAAGGTATGGCTAGGCGCTCACCAAAGCCTTCAACACCACCTCCGCTTTCTTCGCTCCGATCTCCGCTACCACATCCTGCGGGTCGGCTTCTTTCACCCCTTTGATGCTTCCAAAGCGCGTGAGCAACTTTTGCGCGGTGCCGGGTCCGATGCCGGGGATCTCCTCCAGGCCGGTCTTGATGATGCGCTTGCTGCGCTTGCCGCGGTGGTGCGTGATACCGAAGCGGTGCGCCTCGTTGCGCATGTGCTGGATCACACGCAAACTGCTGCTCCGTTTGTCGATGTGCAAAGGGTAGGGGTCGCCCGGGAAGTAGATCTCCTCCAGTTTCTTCGCGATGCCGATCACAGCGACCTTTCCCCTTAATCCCAATCGCTCCATCGCGTTCATGGCAGCGCTCAATTGACCTTTGCCACCATCGATCACGACCAGCTGCGGCAGTTCCTGCCCTTCGGTCACGAGCCTGCTGTAGCGTCGTTCCACCGCTTCTTCCATGCTGGCGAAGTCATCCGGCCCTTCCACCGTGCGGATGTTGAAGTGGCGGTAGTCCTTCTTGCTCGGTTTGGCATCCCTGAACACCACGCACGCGCTGACCGGATCGGTGCCTTGCGTATTGCTGTTGTCGAAGCATTCGATGTGCTTCGGTAGTTCGCTCAGGCGCAGGTCCTGCTTCAATTGCTCCAACACGCGGTTGGTCGCGGCGTCGGGGTCCACGAGCTTTTCCTGCTTGCGCTTGTCCATCAGGAAGTAGCGCGCGTTGCGTTGGCTCAGGTCGAGCAGCGCCTTCTTGTCGCCGCGTTGTGGTACGGTGAAGGAGACTCCCGGCATCTCGATCTCCGGGTCCAATGGGAGGATGACCTCGGGTGCATCGCTGCGGAAACGTTCACGCAGTTCGGTGATGGCGTATTGCAGCAGTTCGGCCTCGGTCTCCTCGAGCTTCGGCTTCAGTTCGACGGTGATCCCATGCACCACCGCACCGTCGATCACGCGCAGGTAATTCACGCAACCACCACTGGCATCGATGGCCAAGCTGAACACGTCCACATCGCCGATGTCGGCATGCACGATGGTGTTCTTGGCCTGGTAACGCTCCAGTTGCTCCACCTGCACTTTCAATACCTCGGCACGTTCGAAATCGAGCGCTTCGGCGTGTTCCAGCATCTGTTCCTTCAACAACTTGGCCACGCCACGCGTCCGACCGCGCACGATCTGGCGGATCACCTTGATGTCCGCATCGTAGTTCGCCTCTTCCACCAAGCCTTCGCAGGGCCCTTTGCAGTTGCCCATGTGGAATTCCAGGCAGCGCTTGTACTTGCCCTTTTCCACGTTCTTCTTGCTGAGGTCGTAGTTGCAGTTCCGCAGCTTGTACATGCGGTTCACCAGCTCCACCACGGTCTTCATCACGCGCGCGCTGGCGTAGGGGCCGTAGTATTCCGAGCCGTCCTTCTCCGGGTTGCGCATGCCTTCCACGCGCGGAAAACGCTCGTTGCGGATGCGGATCCAGGGATAGCTCTTGTCGTCCTTCAGCATCACGTTGTAGCGCGGCTGATGCTGCTTGATGAGCGAGTTCTCCAAGAGCAGTGCGTCGAACTCGGTCTCCACCACGATCACCTTCAGGTCGACGATGTTGGCCACCAGCTTGGCGGTCTTTCCGGTCTCGAACTTCTGCTTGTTGAAGTAGCTGCTGACCCGGTTCCGCAGATCCTTGGCCTTGCCGATGTAGATGATGCGACCACTGAAGTCGAAGAACTGATAGACCCCCGGTTGATGGGGAAGCAGTTTCACTTTCTCACGGACGTCGAGGTCGGACATGCACGACAAAGTTCGACCGATCGCAAGCTTCGACCCAAAGAAGCGTTCGGCGGAATATCTTGTCCCCATGCAATTCACCGCTACCCAGATCGCCCAGTTGCTGCAGGGCACCGTTGAAGGAGATGCCAACGCGACCGTGACCAAGCTCTCGAAGATCGAGGAAGGCGGAGCAGGGTCGCTCTCATTCTTGGCCAACCCGGCCTACACGCAATACGTGTACGAGACCACTGCTTCCGTGGTGATCATCGGCAAGGACCATGAATTGACCGCTCCGGTGAAGACCACCTTGGTGCGTGTGGCGGATGCGCAAGGGGCCTTCGCGAAGGTCTTGGAGATGTACAACACGATCAAACTGGACAAGAAGGGCGTTTCACTCCAAGCCGCTATTTCAGAGAACGCAACACTGGGTGCCGACTGTTACGTGGGCGCACTGGCCTTCATCGGCGAGAACGTGAAGTTGGGCAAGAACGTGAAGATCTACCCGCAGTGCTATGTGGGCGACAACGTGACCATCGGCGATAACACCACGCTTTTCGCTGGGGTGAAGGTGTACTCGGATTGTGTGATCGGAAAGAATTGCATCGTTCACAGTGGCACGGTGCTCGGTAGTGACGGATTCCGCTTCGCTACGGGACCGGACGGTGGACAGAAGATCCCGCAGATCGGCAACGTGGTGTTGGAGGACGATGTGGAGATCGGTGCCAACTGCGCGATCGACCGTGCGACACTGGGTTCGACGATCCTACGCAAGGGTGTCAAATTCGACAACCTCATCCACATCGCGCACAACGTGGAGGTGGGGGAGAACACGTACTACGCCGCAGGTGGCGTGGTGGCAGGCAGCACCAAGATCGGCAAGAACTGCATGTTCAGCGGCCAGGTCGGCATCATCGGTCACCTGAAGATCGCGGATGGCACGATCATCGCGGCGCAGAGCGGGGTCAGCAAGAACACCAAGGCGGGCGAGGCCTACATGGGCTCACCGGCCTTCGAGGTGCAGAAATACCGCAAGAGCTACATCCACTTCAGGAACCTGGAGAAGATCGTGGAGCGGGTGGAGAAGTTGGAGAAGAAGGGCTGACCGCTTCGAAGCCACGCGCAACCAGGGACGATAGCGGCTCTGGGTCTTAGCGCCGTTGCGGTTGAAGTTCAATACACCAGCAAGCGCGGCTCGCTCATCTCCTCCATCGCGTACTTCAAGCCTTCGCGGCCGAGGCCACTGTCCTTGATCCCGCCATAGGGCATGCTGTCCACCCGGAAGCCAGGTACGCTGTTGATGATCACGCCGCCGACCTCAAGCTCCTCGTGAGCCTGTTTCACGTGGGCGAAGTTGTTCGTGTACACACCGGCCTGCAGTCCGTAGTTGCTGTCGTTCACCTTGGCGATGGCCTCGCTGAAGTCCTTCACGCCTTCGATCACGGCCACGGGGCCGAACACCTCGGCACAGCTCACCTTCAGCAGCGGGTCGGCCTCGGTGAGCAGGGTGGCGGCGTAGACGTTGCGTTCCGCGTCGACCGCCTTTCCTCCGGCCAGGAGCTTCGCGCCGCCTTTCACGGCTTCATCCACCCAGCTTCCGATCCGCTCGAAATGGCCCTTGTCGATGATCGGTCCCACGGCGACCGACGGATCACTGGGGTCCCCGGCCTTTAGCGCGTTGTACTCCTTCACCAAGTGATCGGTGAAAGCATCGAAGGCGCTGCCGACCACGTAGATCCGTTGCGTGCTGATGCAGGTCTGCCCGGCGTAGAGGTTCGCACCCATGGCCACGGTCTTCGCCACCGCCGCAAGGTCCGCGCCTTCGTCGATGATCACCGAGGCATTACCGCCGAGTTCGAGCGCCACTTTCTTCTTGCCGCAGATGGCCTTCAGGTGCCAGCCCACTTTGTCGCTGCCGGTGAAGCTGAGCATGGCGATGCGATCATCGGTCACCAACTTCTCTGCCACGGGAATGCCGCAGAGCATGACGTTGAACGCGCCCTTCGGCCAACCGATCTCCTCGAGCATGTTCCCCAAGGCCAATGCGCTGAGGGTGCTTGTGGCACTTGAGGCTTCAGCACTACGGGGCAACCCAAGGCCATGGCCGGTGCCACCTTGTGCAGCACGAGGTTCAAGGGAAGTTGGAAGGGTGTGATGGCGATGACACCGATCGGGAAACGCTTCGTGAAGGCTGTCTTGCCGACACCTGCGTCATGATCATTCGGCACCGTTTCACCGGTGAAACGCAAGGCTTCGGATGCGGCTGTGCGCACCGTGGAGATGCAACGCGCGATCTCGCCCTTGGCATAGCCGATGGGTTTGCCACCTTCCTGCACGATGAGCATGGCGAGCTCGTCCTGTCGCTTCGTGATCGACGCAACGAGGCTTCGAGCTTGGCCGCACGTTCGCCTGCGCTCATCTTCCGCAGCACTTCGCGGCTGGCGTACGCGGCTGCGATCGCCTCTTCCATCTGCGCTTCGGTGGCGTGCGGGATCCGCCCCAGCTCGGTGCCGTGGTACTTGTCGACCACGGTGTTGAAGGTACCGTCGCCTTCGGAAGCCCAAACACCATTGATCAGGTTGGCGTTCGGGAACAAAGCGTTGCTCTTGGACGAGGAAGCGGGTGCAGGTGCAATGCTGGACATGGTGCGAATTTACGGCCGGTGGTCGCGTGAACGGGTGAACAGCGGAGCGCTGCGGGTTGAACAGGAAGCTGAAGAAGGGACTACTTCGCCAAATAGCGCCCCACGGGCCGCAACAGGATCACATCCACCTTCTGCTCCTCGAACTTCTTGAAGCTGGCACCGACCTGTTTGTCCGGCCAAATGATCTTCACTTGGCCTTTGGCAACGTCGTAAACGGCGGTGTAGAGCGTGCCGAAGCCGCGGAGGTACTGCTGGCTGTACAAGGGCGGTTTCAGGAAGCGCTTGATCAAGGCCGCACGTGTCAGTTTCGGATCGGCGACGCATTGCTCCAACACGTGCTTGCGCTCGATGGTGTGCGTGAAGGCAGCGTATTCGTCCCACTCCACTTGGTGCTGGTGGTTGGTGGCAGCGGACTGGTACACCACCTGCGCCGGACGGTCCGGGTTCATGTATACCGTGGCGTACTTCCCGCTCTTATCGACCAGGGTGACGTTGTAGCCCATGTGCACTGGGATCCGCGAAAGCGTGATGCATGCTTCTTCCACATTGCTGCACGTTTCAAGCACGTAGCGGATCACCAGCGGAATGCCGAAGCCGATGCCGTTGATCTTTCGCCCACCGAAGGCCAAGGCCACGGCAAGGCCGTCGGCGTTCATGCCATCCAACAAGCCCCATGCACTGTCCTGGATCCCGATCACGGGCTTGCAGTATTCGGTGAAGCGCATGCGGCCATCGAAGAAGCGCGGATCGAAGTCGTAGTTACGCACCAAGGTGGCATCGCCCCGTGTCCAAGCCACCTGGGAGCAGCCGGCCATGTACGGGGGTGGGCACCACATGCTCAGGAAGCGGGCGGCCATGTCGTCGTTGTTCGCAAGCCGACAAAGGCTGTTGTACACCGGCACCAGCTCCGGCATGTGCAGCTCCAACACCGAACGGCAAGTGATGGCATCCGGTCGCGCATCCTCTCCTTCGCTCACATACCAGATCCGGAAAAGGGGCCATGCGCGATCGAAGAACCGTTGCCAGCGATCGCCTGGCAAGGGTTCGTGGACGAGTTTCAGGTGGACGTACATACGGGGCTTAATTGACCGCAAGGACGCGAAGGCGCCAAGGAGCGCCTCGCTGCGGTTCTGTTCTATGCGCCTCTGCGCCTTTGAGGTTCAACACGCTCACATCATCTTGAATCCGCCGATCTCCAGCAGGTGTTCGTGGCCCGGCGTTGCGCTGGCCCCGGGGACAACGCTCTTGTATTGGGCCTTGATGGCCTTGAGCCATTTCTTGGACCGCTCGAGCAGCTGGAATTCATCGGTCATCATGCGGCCGCGCATGACGAGGATGCCGATGTCGGCACCCTCGTACAACCAATCTCCCACGCGTGTGATGCGCAGGAAGAAGGCTTCGTTCTCGTTCTCGACGTAACGGCGATGGGTGTCCATGCGCCAGAAGTAGATGCTGCCATCCGGCCGCATGCGCCAGATGCCGCTGCGCGGTGCTTCGGTCACGCGGCGCACATCGTCCTGGGTGTGCTTGATCACCATCTGTCCCCAGCTGTCGATGTTCTCCTCCTTGGCCCAACGTGCATTCAGGGCGTTCACGTTCAGCTCGTAGGGCTGATCCATCCATTCCATGATGTGGAAGAGGTGGAGCGGTGCATCGCTCATGGCGAACACGGCGTGGTTGGTGATGCTGCTCGCCCCGGTGATGCGCGGGTTCAGTTCGCCGAGGTAGATGGCACCGTTGTCCTGATCGATGAGGAAGTCGAGTTCGAAGTAGCCCTTGTAGCCTTCCTTGCGCAGTTGATCGCCGAAAAGCTGTGCGTATTTGCGGGCTTTGCGACGGATCGACGGCGTGAAGGCCTCGGCGTAGATCTCGTTACCGCACCACCCTCCTTTGTAGGGCGTGAGTTCCTTGAAGCCCACGAGTTCCGTCATGAGGGGTGCCACGATGGTGCCGTGGCGGGTGACGCAGGCTTCCATGGCGGCACCACGGCAGTTGATGCGCTTCATCACCTTGCACTCCTTCTCGTCCTCGATCTCCTTGGCGTACTTGTCGTAGTCCGCCTTGTTCTTGATGAAGAAGGTGGTGTGACCGCTATCGCCGAAAGGGGTCTGCACCACGAGGTCGGTGCCCAATTTCGCGGATACCTTGTTGAGGTGCTCGTAGTTCTTGACGGGGCTGAGCACATAAGGAACACATGGCACACCGGCCTTTTCGGCGATGCGGTTGGTGTTCACCTTATTGTCCATGAAGGTGCGCATCTTGGCGCTTGGGAACATGACCTCGAGGCCGAGCTTCTTGGCGAGTTTCTCGGTCTTCTCATCGAACATGAGGAAGAGGACCTTGCCGGCCTTGCCGTTGACCTTTCGGCTCTCGATGTAGTCGCGCACCTCGCTGTGGGTGAGGAGGTAGTTGTTGATGTCCTCGATGCTCTGGAACTCCTCGTGGGGTTCCTCGTTCATGGGACTCATCAGGTTCGGGTGCAGGCCGTCGAAGCACTCGATGTAGGTGATGAACTTGAAGCCCTTGATCCACTCGTCGGCACCCAGGAGGTTGAAGTTGGTGGCGCTGATGAAGTAGATGGGCGTTTCGTTGCGGTAGAAGAAACGGCGGATGTCGCTGACGCCTTTGACGGTGGGTTTGCGCTTGGCAGGGGTGGCGCGTTTGGCGGGCTTTTGGCCAATAGGCTTAGCGGTCTTCTTGGCAACGGAGGTGGTCTTCTTGCTCATATGGTCAACAAAGTAAAGTGTCCGACCTATCCAGTTGGATGGTTGGGGTGATAAAGCTGTTGGTTCGGGTAGTACATGGCCCAAGGCCAAGGCCCAAGGTCAATAGGTCCTTGTCGGAAGGCTCTCACGTAATATAGGTAAAGGCTTTGGATCGGTCGGAATTGAGGCTGTGGCTGTCGGAAAGGCAGTACGAGGGGTCGTGATCGAGACAGCACTTGTCGGAAAGGCCATGGCCAACGGCGGAAGGATCTCGTGGCCTGACAAAAAGCACATCGCTCCTGTAGGAATGACGGAATAAGGCCCCTTGGTCGGTAGGCCATGAGGCGGATGCGGCGCTTTAGGTGACATATTGTACATGTGGGGTGCTGTAATGGATATTTAGAGCGGGATTTCGGGGAGTGCGGATTAGCTGATCGGATCCGGAGGGATCCCTTGCACTCCCTGCACGGTGGATAGCGGGCCGGAGGCCACCACCCCAGAGGCCTCTGTAAAAGGCCGTAAATGCTGGGAAAGATAAAAAAGTTCAGTTGTTCCTGTAACTATGGGAACTTGTGTTCCGTTGCAATGCTTGCCACAAACACGGCATACCAATGAACAAGCAAAACGAAGACCGGCTGAGCATGTTCTATGCTCTGCTGCAGGTGCTGAAAAAGCATACTGCTGTATGGACAGACCTCGTACCCTTCAAGAATGCGGAAGCGGAATTCGAAGGGAACGTGGCAAGCTTGGAGGATGCAACACAGACGCAGGAGAACAGCCTTGCGGGTATTGCACTGGACAAGCGGTTCAAGAAGGAGAAGATGGTGAAGAAGACGATCGAGATAGCACAGGTGGCGTTCGCCTATGCTGAGGACAAGGGTGATGTGGTATTGCGGGAGCAGGTGGACTACAGCCGTAGCCGACTGATGCAAACGCGTGATGCCATTGTGGCCCAAACGTGCCAGAACGTGCATGATGTGGTGAACGTGGTGATCGCCGACCTGGAACCGTACGGGTTGGTAGCCGCAGACCTGACGGCACAGCAGGACGCGATCGATGCTTACGCCGCTACGGTGGGTTCACCACGTGCAGCCCTGACCGTGCGCAAGGGTGCCACCGCTGAGATCGCGGCTTTGGTGAAGGACAGCATGAAGATCCTGAACAACCGGATGGACAAGTTGATGCCGGAGTTCGAGGAAAGCCACCCTGATTTCTTCCAGGAGTACTTCGATGCGCGCATGATCATCAATAGCGGCACGGAGAAGAAGAAGGATGACGAGGCGCTGGCGGCGTAGAGCGGTAACCCGCCCCCGCTCACCTGAAGTGGGAAGCGTAAACCCCGGCCTGATGGCCGGGGTTTACTCGTTAAAGCACCACTCTTCTACGTGCCTTGTTTAGACACTAAGTCAATCAACTGTCCTTGTGGACCTTCTTCGCGTCTTGAATCGTAATTCTTGTCTCGAATGGGAGATATCGTTGTTCTGCTAACCAAAGGAGCCGTTCTGCTTGAATCTTGAGCGTCCTACGCAAACCCGGCTGTACTTCCCTTTCATTGATGACTTGGGCCAACCGAGCTATGGTCCCAGCGCGTCTCGCAAGTCTCGTATCAGGATGTCCCCTTAAATCCTTCACGGCGTCAGTGACAATCGAGCCTCTATAGGCTTTAGGAAGCTTAACCTTCCGTGTAGAAGTCGGGATCTTTTCGTTCAAAACGGCCATGAACCGCGATTTCTTGAGTAGCTGATGGAAGACCGTCGCTTCTAGTGCATCCAAGTGCGAGTGAATGTCCTCCTTTGGAGTCACCCCGGAGTCGAACAATGTGCACGGCCAAACTTCTATTGAATACACC
This sequence comes from Flavobacteriales bacterium, assembly GCA_041391825.1. Taxonomy (GTDB): domain Bacteria; phylum Bacteroidota; class Bacteroidia; order Flavobacteriales_F; family PHOS-HE28; genus PHOS-HE28. The sequence continues at coordinate 32,143 of JAWKNF010000014.1, forward strand.
TCGTAAGGATCGAGGACACTCATCGCCACCGCATCTGTCCGTTGGTTGGTTAGATGGCGTCGGATGCGAGTGGATACTTTTTCGGCTGTGCGACCGACATAGATAGGTTCGCCCTCGTAGTCATAAAAGGCATACACGGCGTATTTGAAGCTCCCAAGGGACTTGGGCTTTTCGGAATTCCCACCCAAAATCTTCTGCTTTAGAAATTGCGTAAGCTCATCCCGAAGTGATGCGGTTTCCCATGGGGAGGACTCAGTAGAGATAGCCGGTACCGGGGGGCTTGGTTTAGATGACATGAAATCAACGCCTCCGAATGGCGGATGCTTCCGACGCGTGAATTACCGTGCCATTACGTTCGATGGTTGTTACGCGGACAACTTCTTGAACCACGGTAAGAGACTTCAAACCTGACCTTGTTCACTTCATCGTCAATGCCACCGAAGCACGTGTAGCGCATGCATGAAGCCTACGTTTTCCAAGTTGTGAGGTTGCGGTTTAGGATTGTTTCGAACGCTTTCGCTTGGAATGGTGGACGCGGAAACAAAATACAAGCATGGTGGAGTGAGCTTGTATGGCCCCACCTCTGTTGAACGACTTCAGCACGGAGCAATTTAGGACAAGCGGGCGGCCGATGGTTCCGCAAATCCAGTCCCAAATGATTAGCCCGTCAACTACCGACTCACGTTCTATAACTTCAGCACTCAAGCGAGTATGTATTCCAGACCACGCGTTGTGTCTTGGGTCGGCACCAGGGTTACTACAGACGCTCCAAATGATGAACTCTTGAGCATGTGCATGTCACCCGAAAATGTTCGTGTTGTTTTATCCAAACAACCCTTCAGTTCGACAACTGAAGTGCGTCCATCATTCAAGGTGATAGTGTAGTCGTGGCGGTTCGCCTCTGATGATGCCCAACTCGAAATGACTCAGGTAATCTTCCAGCGCCGGTTTGAGAACGCGACTGATTTTGTCGCGTTTATCTCATGGTTGCCAGTGAACTGGCCGCGAATACGGCTTGATAGCGCCGCGAAAAACAAACCTCCCTGATAAGAGTTCGTCTCCGGAAAGCCCGTGTGACCCCAAGTGGTGCGCTTCGGTCTTGAGGCATTTCGGCAGCCATCGATTTGTTTCCTTCTGAGGTTCTGTTCTGATTGCAAAGGATTATATTATCGCTCATGTCAATTGATATCACCTGATTGGAGAGGAGAAGCGGCTCTCGATGCAAGAGGGCAATATGCCTCACTACTGGCACCGGCGTAATCTCCGTCTCCTGTCAAGGATAGGCCTCGTTATAGTTCGAGGGAGGACGTAGCTGTCGGGTAACCCCATCAACCTTTGCCGTTTCACGGCTTGATATCAACCGCGAACGTATTTGCTTCCCTTTTACCACGATGACCAATTGGCGGCTGGAGCCGCCCGATGGAGTACGGAGACAGCCTGCAAGGTTGTCGAACCGAACCTCTGCTCTCTGCAACTTTTTTCTCCGTTTTCGTCGAGGCGCGTTCGCTTGTAAATTGCCCCAACTTCTGTAATTTGCCCAAGCTCTGTGCCTCTGCTAACTTCTTACGGTTAACATTACTCATCATTGCGAGTAGTTGCCGGGTCTCTTCTGTGTGCCACCGAACGCTAGTGGGTTGTTCTCAATTAAGTCCACGAACCGGCTCTTCCGCTTTGGTGCCTTTTTAACGTTCCACCAGAGCCATTTGCTTTGTGATGACTCCTCCTGAGAGCCTCTGCTGTGTGCAAGCCGAAGTGCGTGTATGTCTCAGTGCCATCGGCGAGCCAGCAATCAGCGGCGGTGGGATAGCAATATCCTCTCGCACTGCAATGATGAAAAGCCTAGGGCGCGACTGTGGTACAAACTCCGCCGCATCCAGTATTATCGCGCCGAACCTGTAGTTGGTTTCGCTCAGCGCTTCACTAATCGCCGCAAAATCCTTTCCATTATGTGAGGTGAGTGTTCCGCAGACGTTTTCGAGAACGATCACGCGCGGGGCTCGAGCTTCACTCCTCAGCTTCTTCATCAAACGCCAAAAGGGCCAAACGTACCCGATCAGATCCCCTTAAGACCGGCACCCATTCCAGCGAGTTAAGACAAATCTGGACACGGAAAGTGAGGCCCAAACGAGGTCCGAGTTCCGGGCAAATTTGGTCTGAAGCCTCTACATCCTTTGTCATTAACTGGCCATCACCCCAGTTGTGGATGTAGAGCAGCACTCTTTCTTGTAATCAAAGTCATTGGCGAAAGACAGCGCCAATTGGCCCCGAGACCAGCACGAGCCATACCACCACCGGCGAAGAATTCGAAAAGGAGAATCCAGTGTTATCGGCCATTTGAGAACCAATTCGTTGAGATTTCTCCAGTTGGTGGCCATTGAAAAGATTGGGTCCTAACGGCAGACCTCCATAACCTTGATTTGGGCCTCTCAACAATCGACAATTTCCTCACGCATGTGGTTCAGAAGCTTGCTTCGACAAACCTAAAGACGCCGGATAAAAACATCAAAGCCCTGTCAAAAAAGACATCAACAAAAGTATCGACAACGGCAATCTACCGTTCAAGAGTTAAGCCAGTACAAAGGGATGCCACTCGTTGCGGACACACGAGTCAAGAAAGCGTCCATTTGCTTGACAGGCATCGCGTGAGCATAGGTGAGCGATCGCAACGAAATGTCCACAAGCAACTTTGACGAGCCAATGCAACCGATTGAACTACGGCCTTAATGTCGAAACGCGCTATTTCTTCTTCTTCCAACCGACTGGTTCGTCTCTGTTCCGTCTCTTCCCAAGAGCGGAAATCTTGCGCATTCCACCCATCGCTGTTCCGGTGCGTTGGCGCCCCATGGCGGCCTCGTTGAAGAGGCGCAGGCCCAGCTCCGGTCGGTAGCCGTGGATCTCTTTTACATCGATGGCGATGAGGAAGTCGATGATCTCGTGGTTGACGACCTGACCGGGCACCAGCACCGGGAAGCCGGGCGGGTAGGGGATGACGAAGGACGCGGAGACGAGGGTTTCGCCTGCCTTCATGCGGGCCAGACATTCCTCCAGCTTCACGTGCATGCAGCGTTCTTCTTTGTAGCTGAGGAAGTACGCCGCCCGCAGGTCGCCACCGGGCACGCCGGGCACGGCTTGGAAGGAGCTGTGGAAGCCGCTGAAGTCGGGCAGTGGTGGCACATCCTCGGTGAGCGAACGGATGGTACCGATGTGCATCTTCTTCTCAGCGTGGTCCATGCCGGCGTTGCGACGCTCGAGGTCCTCGGCGATCTGTAGCAGCACCTTGGTGAGGTATGCGACGGAGCCGCGTGTGGTGCCGATGTTGGTCATGAAGAGCACGCTGTTCCGGCTGGTCTTGTTCACCTGGATGGCGTACTTGTCCATGAGGTATTCGTTCTTGAAGGTGTCGCCGTCGATCCCGGTCTTGCCGGTGAAGAGGTTGATCTTGGTGGGGTCCAAGGCGAACTCATCCTCGGCCCAGGCGCGTTCGATGTCCTGCCACCCTTTCTCGCGCGAGTAGTAGCCTTCGATGCCGCTTTGGCGATGTTCCTTGGGGATGAGCTCGCCGATGGTGATGATGTCGAACCACTTGCGGAGCTTGTCGTGTTCGCGGATGGTACGGCGCATCATCATGCCCAATTCGATCGCCTTTTCCACCAGCTCGAAGCCTTCGAACTGTACTTGCCGACGACCGATATCCAAGCTGCCGAGGATCTGGTAGTTGGCGCTGGTGCTGGTGTGCGTCATGTACGCCTCCTGGAAGGCCGCTTCGCTTTTGCGCTTGAAGTCCTCGTCCCAAATGTGGATCATGCTGCCCTGCCGCATGGAGCTGAGCGTTTTGTGCGTGCTCTGTGTAGCGTACACACGGATGCGCACCTTGGCGGGATCGGGCATGCGCGGTTCCTCGCCGGGCTTGAGCGAGGCGATGTGCGCTTCGTATTCCTTGCGGTAGGCCTCGGTGCGGTACTTGCGGTGCAGCTTGGCCGCCACGTGCATGGCCGTGCGCTGGCGCATGATGTAGCTGAAGCTGGCGAAGGCGAACCAGGCCTCGTCCCAGAGGAACACGATGTCGGGCTTCAGTGCCAAGACCTGTTCCATAACGCGTTCCACGTTGTACACGACGCCATCGAACGTGCTGTTGGTGAGCAGCAGCATCTTCACCTTGTCCAACCGGCCGGCCTTCTTCAGGGCCAATAGTTTTTCGCGGATGTGTGCGAGCGGCACCGCGCCGTACATGCTGTACTTGGGCAGCGGGTAGCTGTGCAGGTACACGGGATAGGCCCCACTGAGCACCATGCCGTAGTGGTGGCTCTTGTGGCAGTCGCGGTCGATCAGGACCACGTCGCCGGGTTCCACCAGCGCTTGCACGACGATCTTGTTGGAGCTGGATGTACCGTTGGTGGCGAAGAAGGTGTACTGCGAACCGAAGGCGTTGGATGCCAGTTCCTGCGCCTTCTTGAGCGGTCCGGTGGGTTGCAGCAGGGAGTCGAGTCCGCCGGTGGTGGCGCTGGTCTCCGCGAGGAAGAGATTGCGTCCGTAGAAATCGCCGAAGTCCCGGATCCAGCGGCTTTTGAACACGCTGTTGCCGCGCGAAATGGGCATCGCGTGGAACACGCCCATCGGTTTCTTGCTGTACTCCTTCAGCGCGGTGAAGAAGGGCGTTTCGTAGCGTTCGCGGATGCCGCGCAGGATCGTGAGGTGCAATTCCTGCAGGTCCTCGGTGCGGTAGAAGATGCGACGGAAGTTCTTCAGCGTATCGTCCAGCAGCCCTGTCACCGGCGTATCGGTCACGTAGTAGCGGTCCACCTCGGGCCGGAATTCGCGCAGGATGTTCCCCAACAAGGGCCCCATGTCCGACTTGCTTCGGTCGCTGAGGTCAAGGTCGTCGAAAGCGCGCAGGAAGGGCTGTAGGATCCCCTTTGCGTAGGGACTGCGGAAGGGAACGCCGTAGCGCACCACGCAGGCCTGGATGTTGTGGTTGAAGAGCAGTGCGATGAGGGCATCCTGCACGGTGCGCACGACGATCACATCGTAAGTGAAGGGGTCGTTGCGGTCGCGGCTCTTGCGCAGCTTCTGTTTCAGCGACTGCTCCTCTGCATGGTCGATCTCGTCCACGAAGAGCACCTCGAAGTAGTTCTGGCGGGACTTTTCCTGATCCTCAAGTTCCTCCTCCGGGCCGCCCATCAGCTCGTCCTTGCCCATGGGGTCGCTGCGGAACGCGCCGCTCACGAGGTTGCGCACCACGTGGTCCACCGCATGGTTCATGCTGTGATACTCCTTTGCCACCAATAGCTCTTGCAGGCGCGCAACGCGTTCACAGCCGGGGTAGGCCCAGTAGCGCTCGATGGTAGCGAGGTCCGTAAGCAGTGCGGCGGCCGCGTCCTTGTTCCCGCGTCCTTCATCCAAGGAGGCCACCTCCAAACGCAGCTGGTTCCACGTGAAGGAACGAAGCCGTGCAGCGTTGAAGTGTTGTCTGTTCTGGGCGTTGTTCGTTGCTTCCATATGCGTTCGTCCTGAAAGATAGTTCGCGGCCGCTCCAAGTTGATGTTACGGACGCACGACCCTGCGGCATGCCGAAGGATAAATGAGTTCCGAGCGCGCGCAGGTAATGCGCTAGCATGGAATGGCCGAATGTTGCTGCGGAGGTGTCCCCAAGGCAGCACACTGTTCCCTTACGCGCTCAGCGTTTGCGGGCCGCAGCCTTCTTGGCGGCGGGTTTCGGCTTGGTGGCCTTGCTGGCCTTGCTTTGCCCTGCGGCCTTTTTCGCCGGTGCCTTGGTGGAGCGACGTGGCCCTTCGTGCAAGGCCAAGCGGTTGCCTTCGCTGTCGATGAACAAGGCGAAATAGCCTGATTCCGCACTGATCAAGGTCTTGGTCATGATCACGCGGCCACCGGCCAGTTCCACGCGACCGAGCACGCTGTCGAGATCGTTACCGGCATTGAGGTAGATGAGCACGCCGGTATCGTTCGGGATGCATCCGGGGCCGGCCACCAAGGCGCCGCCAACACCGGAGTCGGTGGGAAAGAAGGCCATGGCATAGTCCCCATTGTAGCTGATCTCCATCTGCATGCCGTAGATGCCGTTGTAAAAGGCCGAGGCACGTTGGATGTCATAGACCGGGATCTCGAACCAACTGATGAAGTCCTTCGGGCGTTGGTTGTTCATGACGGATGAGGTGCTTCCCATGGGATTCAGTCGTTGTTCGGTTCAATGGGTGGCCGGAGCGAGCTGACCACCGGTGTGATGTTCGGGTCCACGAGACGCGCTTCTTCGCGGATCTGGAGCTCTCCCAATTCCTTCACGCGGCTCGGCTTGATCAAGGGTCCGAGGCTTTCAAGATACGGATGTTTGGCGCCTTTCTGGTAGATCGTGAAGTCGATCAGGTGATCGCGGAAGCTTTTCAGCGGTTGGCCCAAGCGCAGAACGCCCAGTTCACGGCTCCTACGGACCTTTTCAAGATTTATTTCGATCGGGAAATATTCTTCATTGTTCTGCGCCTGATAGATCACGCGACCGTCCGGGCCGCACACGATACTGCGACCGCTTCCGCCGGTATCGAGGCCGTTCACGTCGAAGATGTAACACTGGTTGATCGCCGCTGATGCCCGCGCGATGCTGAGCTCGATGTCGCGATCGATCGTACCGGTCAAGGTGGGGTGCAGGATCACTTCGGCACCCATCACGGCCAAGGTGCGCGTGGTCTCCGGGAACCACATGTCGTAACAGATGCTGACACCGAACTTCCCGACATCCGGTACATCGAAGACACAGAACTCGTGGCCTGCAGCAACGCCCACCTCGTAGGGGTAGAAAGGGAACATCTTGCTGTATCGCGTTACCACATTGCCTTCCGGGTCGATCACCGAGGCGGTGTTGTAGATCTTTCCATCGCGCTTCTCGAAGATGCTGCCGGGCAACAACCACACGCCGTGCTTGGCCGCTGCCGCGCACATTTCCTGCTCGAAGGCGCCCGGCACCTCCTGTGCATTGTGCGTGAGCGGGCCATAGGCGCACAGCTCGCTGAACACGACCATGTCCACCCAGGGGTAGATGTTCATCAGGATGTCGAGCTTCAGCTTCATGGCTTCCACATTGCTGTAGGAAGCGCTGACGCGCATTTGGATACCGGCTATCGAGAAAGGCTTCATCTGTTCTTGGTCAATGGCGAATGTGAAAAGGCAACGGTCCGTATTCGCCGCTCATCCTTGGCTGTTCGGAAGCGTCAGCTCAGGAGCTTGTCCAACTCCTGCTCCATGATGTCCAGCCCGGCGTTCAGTTGTTCATCGGTGATCACAAGGGGGCACAGGACGCGAATGATGTTCTTGTATGTGCCGGCGGGGATGATCACCAGGTTCCGCTTGGCGCAAGCTTCCATGAGCTTGGTGCAGATCTCGGCATCGGGTTGCATGGGGTCGTTGTTCTTCACGAACTCCATGGCCATCATGGCGCCCAGGCCGCGCACATCGCCGATCTCGGAGTGCTTGCGCTTCCAGCTTTCGAAACGTCCCCGGATGACCTTGCCGACATGCGCACCTTTCGCGTTGATGTCGATCTCTTCCATGTACTTGAGCGTGGCCAGTGCCGCCGCGCAGCTGACAGGGCTTCCGATGTAGGTGCCACCGATGGTGCTCGGGGCCGCCGCATCCATGATCTCCGCCTTGCCTATGACAGCCCCGATGGGCATGCCGCTGCCGAGGCTTTTGGCCCAAGTGCTCAGGTCGGGTGTAACGCCGAAATGCTCATATGCCGACCAAGCACCGGTGCGCCCGAAGCCGCTCTGCACCTCGTCGAAGATCAGTACGATGCCATGCTCATCGCAGAACTCGCGCAGGCCGCGCAGGTACCCCGCAGGTGCGGTGTTGAATCCGCCTTCTCCCTGCACCACTTCGATAATGATGGCCGCAAGGCTTTCCGGCGCGATGGTGTTCAACTTCACTTCGTGCAAGCGACGCAGTTTCGCGGCAACGAATTCTTCCTCACTACGCCCGTTACCATAGCGGTAAACGTTCGGGAAGGGAATACGGTACACCTCCGGTGCAAACGGTCCGCAGCCTGTCTTGTAGGCTACTTTGCTGGTCAGGGTCATGGCCATCAACGAACGACCGTGGAAGGCATCCGTGTAGCACAACACCGCCTGGCGACCGGTGGCCTGACGCGCTATTTTGATCGCGTTCTCCACGGCCTCGGCGCCGGTGCTCACCAACATCGTCTTGGTGGGTCCGCCATGCGGCAACAAGGCGTTGAGCTTCTCGCAAAGTGCGATGTAGGGCTCGTAGCTCGCCACATTGAAACTGACGTGCAGGAACTTCTCGGCCTGCTCCTGGATCGCTTTCACGACCGGTGGCGGGCAGTGGCCGGCGTTCACCACACCGATACCACCAGCGAAGTCGATCAGCTCGCGGCCATCGGCATCGGTGATCATTGCTCCGCTGGCCGAAACGGCGGTGGCGTAGTTGAACATGCCAACGCCCGTGGGAATAGCGGCCTTGCGACGGGCGATCAGTTCCTGGCTCTTGGTAAGTTGCTCGGTCATAACGGTGCTGGAATTCGGGTGCAAAGGTCTCGTTCCTCGTGGATATCCGAGCCCCGTGGGTGGGAATAGATACCAACAGCGCGCTTCTGTGCTGAAGAACCCGCTGGTCCGCACAAAGAGAACAGTGGATCAGTCCAAGCGGTGGGCCAGGGTCACGGTCTTCTTGAACCGCTCCACATTGCCGTTCAGATCGAACACCTCCAGCAACACGATGTATGGCCCCATGCGAGCGAGGCTGCCGCTGTCCAAGAGGCCGTTCCAGGAGATCGAGCCTTCTGTTCCGAGCAATTCGCTTTCCATGAGTTTCCGAGCCTCCCGTCCGGTAATGTCATAAACGGTCAGGTTGCCCACGAAACCCGCTTGGTCCATGCGGTACGAGATGGTCAGCAGGTCCTGGTAGCCGTCGTTGTCCGGACTGAAGATGGCCGGTTCGATGGTGATCTCGCCGCTCGGTGCAGGAGCCTGGCATACTGGGAGTTCACATAGCCCGGGGTCGCTTTCCCGGCCACGTCCGCCGCGCTTTGCCAGTTGGTGTTGTCGGCCGTTGGTCTATCCGGATCCACGCGCTCCAAGGTGTAGCCTTCGGTGTTGTTGAGCAGTGCGAAGTGCAGGTCATCGCTGTAATCGAAGCGGTCGAGCAGGGTCCCGGCAGCATCTTGAAGCACCACCGAGCCCTCACCGTTGTTGTAGCTCGGCATGTCGGTCACCAAGAAGCGGTCGGTGCGGCTTTGCGGATAGTTCAGAACGATGTTCGCTTGGTCCTCGCAGATCAATACGTACGCGCCAGGGAGCAGGAGGGTCGCACTGCTCGTGATCGTCAGCGCACTGCCCACGGCTCCGTTGCTCACATTGGCCAATTTCCAACCGGCCAAGCTCAGCACCTTGTTGCTGCGGTTGAACAGTTCCACCATGTCACTACCGGAACCGATGGGGTCGTACAACACCTCATTGATCACGACATCTCCCACCTCCACCGGCTCCGGGATCGCGAAGGAGGCGGTGTTCGTAGCTCCGATGGCATTTCCGGGACAGTCCGTAACGCCTGTCACAACGATGGTGTACACGACCCCTTCGTCCATCGGCGTCGCGAAGTTGAGCTGTACGTTCGTTGCGCTGACAAGAACGGCGGAACCCACGGTCAAGGCCGGTTCGACCGTATAGATCCCATTGCTCAGACCGGCCGCATCCATGGCTTCGCTGAAGACCAGCGTGATGCTGCTGGCGTTCGCTACTTGCACGGCGAGAAGCGATGGCGCGAGGTTGTCCGGTACCAAGGCGTAGATGCTGTTCTGCGCACCCGGTGTGCCGCCGGCCGGCGCATTGCTCGCCCGCCAATTCGCTGCGCCACTGCAAGGCGCTGTCGGGTCTATCTGTTCCAAGGTCCAGCCGCCGTCGTCCTTCACACCATCCTGGTACCAGCTCAACGCATAGCTCACTGCATCGATGGTCGTGCCTGTGCTGTTCTTCAGGACCAAAGCGTCGCCGTCGTTGTTCAGAGCGGGAAGGCTGGCAAGCCCAAGTTTGTTCGGAATGGTCGGGAACAAGGGCAAGTTCGCATTGGCCACGACCAGCACGTACCCGCCGGGCGTCAAGGTGTAGGACGGCAGCACCACCGGCGTTCCGCCATCGCTGAAGGTCCATCCGGCCAGGTCGAAGGTGCGGTCGGCGGTAGCGTTGTACAGTTCGATGAACTCCACTTCCGGCAGGCCGACCACCGGGCTCGGGTCGGCCATGATCTCATTGATCACTACATCGCGCACCTCCGCTCCTGCCGGCACGAAATAGTCGAACACGAAGGGTGTTGAGGACATGGCGTTGCCGGCCAGATCCTCAACACCCGAGGTGAACAGTGTGTACGTTGTGCCGCTCGATAGGGGAAGCCCAAGGGCCAAGTGCACCTTGTTCAATTGTGTACCGTCGCGCTGTGCCGTGCTGACCGAGCCGAAGGGCTGCAGATCGTAGTTGTTCGCGTCATTGGCCGTAGTGGCATCCACGTTCTCACTGAACAGGACGTCGATGTTCGTCGCATCGATCACCACCACGCTCGTCACGGTGGGCGGTGTGTTGTCAACGGTGATCGCCCGTGCAGCGATATCGTCGAAGTAGTGGTTGTTCACCGCGGAGGAAGCGGTGCTCTGTTCGATCCGGATACCGAAGTGGGAGGCCGCGGTGTGCGTGGCATCCAAGACGCTTCCAGCGTTCACATAGGTGCCGGTGGCGCCGTCATCGAAGAACAGGGCCCAGGATCCGGCGGCGGTACGTGTCACTTTGATCCTGAACGGGTTAGATGAGCTACTGTTCACCACACCATCCGGGCTTTGTAAGGCCATGCTGGTGGCCGTGCCGGCCGTGCGACGGAACATCTCGACACGATCGGCCGTGCCCCCGATCCGCACGAAATAACCGTTCACAGCGGTGGAAAGATCGGCCGCGTCGCTCATCACGTGCACATCCACGTAATTGGCACCGCTCGTGGCGAAACGCAGGTCGATGAAGAACTCCCACTCCGCATCATCCACCAGCGTGCTGGGCGTGCTCAAGTGGTAGTTGGCTGCGCCCGGACTTTGCGAACGCAGCTGTCCGGAAGCGGCGGTGAACAGGCCCGCATCGCCGCTCCAGGCCACGCCATTGGTGAAGTCCAGGTCGGCGAAATCATCGCTGAACTGGGCATTTACGGCCTGCATGGAGAGCAGCGCCGAAAGGATGATCACAAGGGTGCGGAGCGGTCCGAGCATGTTCGGGGAAAGGGATGGAAAGGTAGTACTTTCGGGCTCCTAAGCACGTTCAGCATAAGTGATGAAAGTAGCAGTTGTGGGTGCCACCGGCATGGTCGGGGGGGTCATGTTGAAGGTTCTGGAGGAGCGGGACTTTCCGGTTTCCGAGCTCCTTGCCGTAGCGAGCGATCGAAGTGCTGGTCGGATGGTCGTGTTCCGTGGTCAGGAAGTGCCGGTGATCGGCATGACGGAAGCGGTCGCCGCTAAGCCGGACATCGCGCTCTTTTCGGCCGGTGGCAGGACTTCCTTGGAGTGGGCGCCGCGCTTCGCCGAGGTCGGTTGCATCGTGATCGACAACAGCAGCGCTTGGCGCATGCATCCCGATAAGAAGCTGCTTGTGCCCGAGGTGAACGGTGATGTGCTCACGGCGGAGGATCGCATCATTGCGAACCCCAATTGCAGCACGATACAGATGGTCATGGCCTTGTCGCCCTTGCACAAGGCATATACGGTCCAACGGGTGATCGTTTCCACGTATCAGAGCGTTACCGGCACAGGGGTGAAAGCTGTCGAACAGATGGAGAACGAACGCCGCGGCGTCACCGGCGAAATGGCTTATCCGTTCCCGATCGATCGCAATGTGATCCCACGCTGCGATGTGTTCACGGAGAACGGCTACACCAAGGAGGAAATGAAGTTGGTGCACGAAACACAGAAGATCCTTGATCCGGCCATCCGGGTATCGGCGACCGCTGTTCGTGTACCCGTGACCGGCGGCCATAGTGAAGCGGTGAACGTGGAGTTCGCCAAGGAGTTCGAGATCGAAGAGGTGCGGGAGTTGTTGCGCTCGACACCGGGTATCGTACTGCTTGACGACGTGGACAAGGATGAGTACCCCATGCCTTTGATCGCCAACGGCCGTGACGAGGTCTTCGTGGGACGTCTCCGTCGTGATGAGACCCAAGACCGTACGTTGAACATGTGGATCGTGGCCGATAACCTGCGGAAAGGAGCTGCAACGAACGCGGTGCAGATCGCCGAGCGGGTGCTTGCACTGCACGGAAAGGCCGTGACCGCTTGAGGGAGGTTTGAGCAATAGGGAAAACAACTTCGCGTTATCGCCGGCATCGGAACCGACCAACACCTTCACAATGGGACCACACCGCCTCGCCTTGCTTTGCGCATGCACCGTACTTGGTATGGCTTCGTTCGCTCAATCCGGGACCGGCGAAGCGGTGCGGCCGTTGGTGGGTGATGCGTACGTCATCGGTGGTGCCGTATACAGCGCAAGCGTTCCATTGGGATTGGCGGATTGGAAGGCCGTCCTCCCGGACTCCAGGTTGCTGCAGAAGGTTGACCCGAACGCGCCCGGCGCTGACTATAATTACTACCTGCCGGAGTACCAGAGTGCAACGGGCATGTTCGAAATGGGGGTCGGCTTGGACCTGGGCCGTAAGCGACCGCAACAAGCGAAAGTGAGGCAGCAGCTCCGTATCTCGGCCACCTATGTGGGTGCTGATGAACTGACGGATGCCTGGCGACGATCGCTCACCGGACCGTACGACACACTGGTCTCCCAGCAGACCGGTGAGGAGATCCTGTTCGACACGACATGGAGCGAGCGGACCGTGGTCTCGGCGCGCTTTTCGCGTATCGGTATCGCGGCCACCTATCTGCTCATCGGTAACAACGCCTCGCGTTGGAAATGGAACATCGGTGCCGGCGGTTCATTGGGGACCACGCTGAACGTTCAAGGCAATGTCGATCGCTTCGCTGGAAGTGGGAACCGACCTTATGATCAATACTACTACGGCGTGCAGTTGGTCGAAAGCGAGAGCTTCCGCATCGGAAGTTCGATCTGGGGCAGTGTCCACGGTGTCTTCGGATTGGACTATCGCTTGAGCAAGGCGCATCCGTTCTGGAGCACGCTCAACCTGCATTACGAATTGCGTCCTGCCATCCAGTTCGGCAGTGTACCGGGTGCCGATGGCTATGCCTACGGCACGGTGCAGCAACTCTTCGGCCTGCGGATCGATCTGCGCTGATCGTGCCGATCAGGAAACGGCTGCATCCTCTGCAGGAGTCTCCTCTGCAGGGCTTTCCACTTGGGCGTCCAGTCGCTCTTCCTCCCGTTTCGCTGAACGTTGGGCCAGAATGAACAGCACCACGCCAATGGTGATGGCCGCATCCGCGATGTTGAACACCGGTCGGAAGAACACGAAATGTTCGCCACCCCATTGTGGGATCCATTCGGGAAGTCCGGCCTTCCCAGAGCGGGAAGTAGAACATGTCCACAACAGCACCGTGCAGCATGGGCGCGTAGCCGCCGTCGGCAGGCAGGAATACCGCCTTTTCCGAAGGGAGTGCTGGCACTGAAGAGGCATGCCATAGAAGGTGCTATCGATGATGTTGCCCAACGCACCGGCAGGATCAGGAAACGCTAACGACCAGTCCTGTGGTCGCGCCCCGTTTGATCGTGTGGAAGAGGCTGTAGCCGATGCGAGACCGCAGCGATGCGGAACAGCGTGAGCACCAACTTGCCCCATTCGCCACCGAACTCCATGCCGAAGGCCATGCCCCGGTTCTCGATGAAGTGCAGGTAGCCCTTGTCACCAAGGATCGGGATGGCACTGTCGTAGAAGAAATTCAATTTCACCCAGACCTTGAGCACTTGGTCCGCGACCAGCACCGAAAGGATGATGAGCAACGCGCGCTTCAAATCATCGACCGGTTAGGACGTGTGATGCACGGTGAAGTGGTGGGAACCACCTGACAGCCGCGTTGCGCTGCAACGATCTTCACCGGGTTCAGTTGCCCATTTGCTGCTTGGCCTCGATGCTCAGGGTGGCATGTGGGACCAAGCGCAAACGCTCCTTGCTGATCAAACGACCGGTGACCCGGCAAATGCCATAGGTCTTGTTCCGGATGCGCAGCAGTGCATCCTCCAAGTGCTTGATGAACTTCTCTTGACGTCCCGCCAATTGGGCGGTCTCTTCACGGCTCAGGGTCTCGCTGCCGTCCTCGATCATCTTGAATGAGGGGCTCGTGTCGTCCGTCCCATTGTTGTCCGTGTTGGCCAAGGTCTGCTTCAAGAGGTCGTAGTCCTTGCGGGCCTCGTCCAGTTTTCGCTTGATCGAGGTGGTGAACTCAACAAGCTCTTCATCGCTGTACCGGACCTTGGAAGCATGCTCCAAGGTGGAAACCTGCTTTTTGACCACAGGTGCCGGCATGGGACGGTTCGGAGCGACGATGCTGCGTCACCAACGGCTTGTTCGATGCCGCCTTGGTCTCCTTCGGGGCTTCCTTCTTCTTCGATTCCTTCTTCACGCTCTTGGCCGTTGGTGTTTTCACGGTCGGGGCTTTGGTGACCTTGGCAGGTTTCACCACTTCCTTTTTGACCACTTTTGTTGGTGCGGTCACCTTTTTCGGTGCCACTGTCTTCTTTGGTGCGGGCTTGGTCACCTTTTTTGCAGGAGCGGCTTTTTTGGCCTTACCAGCGGCTGGTGAAGCCTTCTTGGCTTTTGCCGGAGCGGCTTTCGCCTTTACGGTCTTCTTAGGTGCTGCTTTCGCGGTCTTGGACACTTTCGCCTTCGCCAGGGTCTTAGCGGCTTTCTTCACCACCTTCTTCACAGCGACCTTTTTCGCAGGGGCTTTCTTCGCAACGACCTTCTTGGCCGGGGCCTTCTTCGCAGCCGATTTGGCTTTTGCTTTCACGGGCTTCTTCGCCGTCGTCTTGGCCGCTTTCTTGGGTGCGGCCTTGGCAGCCTTCTTTACGGGCTTGGCTGCCTTCTTGGGTGCGGTTTTCTTTGCCATGACGGTCCCGAGGTTGGAAAATTAGCCGCGAATATACGAGATTTCCCGCGTCAGTTGGCCGATCGGCTAAGGGTCAATGCGCAGACCATGGTGGGGTCCAACTCGACGGTATGCACCTGCGGGCCACCGGCGGGCAGGTCTTGCACAAGTAGTTGTTCCTCAGAGGTAATGGCCAGTGTTTCCGCCAGGATGTGCCCAATATGGTTGCTGATCGCTTGTTCGAATTGTCCGTTCCCGTTCCGCTGGATCCGGAGCTCGATCCGATCCGTGACATCGAAGCCGCTTTCCTTGCGCAAGGTCTGGATCCGACTCACCAATTCCCGGGCTATTCCCTCCTGTATCAAGCTGTCGTTCAGGGTGATATCCAAGGCTACGGTCAGGCGTCCTTCGTTGGCCACGCTCAGCCCCGGAACGGTCTCGGCAGTGATCTCCACCTCATCCAGGTTGACATCAACATCCTGACCTTCAACGGATAACGTGATCTTGCCATCCTGCTCCAAGGTGGCAATGCCGTCCTGGTCAAGTCCGTTCACGGCCGCGGCCACGCTCTTCATCAGCTTCCCCATACGGGCGCCGAGCTTCTTGAAGTCGGGCTTGATCTTCTTGGTGAGCTTGCTCTCGCTGGGGTCCAGCATCACCAGTTCCTTCACGTTCACCTCGCTCAGCACCAGTTCGCGGATCCGGCTTCCAAGCGGGTGCGCATCGTGTCATCGAGCACCGGCACCAGCATCTTCTGCAAGGGCTGGCGCACGCGATGGCCCTCCAGCTTGCGGATGCTGAGCACCAAGGACGTGAGCTGCTGCGCGAGTTTCGTGCGCGCTTCGAGTTCGGTATCGATCAAGGCCTCGTTGTGCTTCGGCCAATCGCTTAGGTGTACGCTGCTGCCGCAGAGGTCGCGGTACAGGCGGTCGCTGAAGAAAGGTGCGATGGGTGCGCTCAACATCGCCACCACCTCCAAGCAGCGGTGCAAGGTCTGGTAGGCCGCGGTCTTGTCGGTGCCCAGTTCGCCTTTCCAAAAGCGACGACGGTTCAGGCGCACGTACCAGTTGCTGAGGTCCTCCACCACGAAGTCCTGGATGGCGCGTGCCGCGATCGTCGGCTCGTAGTCGCTGTAGTTGGTGTCGGCGAGCTTGATCAACGAATTCAGACGCGAGAGCACCCATTGGTCCATCTCGGTGCGTTTGTCCATCGACACCTGCTCCACCGTGCTGTCGAAGCCGTCGATGTTCGCGTACAGCGCGAAGAAGTTGTAGGTGTTGAAGAGCGCGCGGAAGAACTTGCGCTGCACCTCGGTGATGCCGTCCGCGTCGAACTTCAGGTTGTCCCACGGCGATGCATTGCTGATCATGTACCAGCGCACGGCGTCGGCTCCGTATTCATCCAAGGTCTTGAAGGGGTCCACGGCATTGCCGAGGCGCTTGCTCATCTTCTGGCCGTGCTTGTCGAGGACCAGGCCGTTGCTCACCACCGCTTTGTACGCGACGCTGTCGAAGCACAAGGTGGAAATGGCATGCAGCGTGTAGAACCAACCGCGTGTTTGATCGACCCCTTCGGCGATGAACTCCGCGGGGAATTTCTCGTTCAGCGCATCCTTGTTCTCGAAGGGATAGTGGAGCTGTGCGTAGGGCATGGATCCACTGTCGAACCATACGTCGATCAGGTCGGTCTCCCGCGTCATCGGCTTGCCGCTGGGCGAAACGAGCACGATGTCATCCGCGAAAGGACGGTGCAGGTCCACCTTGTCGTAGTTGGCGTCGCTCATGTCCGCCGGGTCGAAGTCGGCGTAGGGATCGGCCTTCATCACACCGGCCTTCACGCTCTTCGCGATCTCCTCCTTCAGTTGCTTCAAGGAACCGATGCAGAGCTCCTCGTCGCGGTCCGCGGTGCGCCAGATCGGGAGCGGGATGCCCCAATAGCGCGAACGCGAGAGGTTCCAGTCCTGTAGGTTCTCCAGCCAATTGCCGAAGCGACCGGTGCCGGTGCTTTCGGGTTTCCAGTTGATCGTCTTGTTGAGCGCGATCAAACGGTCCTTCTTCGCCGTGGTGCGCACGAACCAGCTGTCGAGCGGGTAGTAGAGGATCGGCTTGTCGGTGCGCCAGCAGTGCGGGTAGTTGTGTTCGTACTTCTCCACCCTGAAAGCGCGTCCCATCTCCTTCAGCTTGATGCTGATCTCCACGTCGACACTCTTGTCCGGCGCGGTGCCGGCGGGGTAGTATTCGTTCTTCACGTACTTGCCCGCGAACTCGCCCATCTCGGGGGTGAAGCGCCCTTGCAGATCAACGAGCGTGAGCGATCCGATGCCGTGCTCCTTGGCCACGCGCATGTCGTCCGCGCCGAAGCTGGGTGCGGTGTGGACCACGCCGGTGCCATCCTCGGTGGTCACGAAGTTGCCGCCGATCACCTTGAAGGCATCGCCGCCTTCGGGCGTGCCATAGGAAAGCAATTGCTCGTAGCGGATGCCTTCCAGCTGGTGGCCGTAGAACTCCAGGTCCATCGTCCACGGCACGTTCTTACCGCTCTTGTCATAGGCTTGAACGGTTTCCTTCCACGCACCACCATCCACGAAGTGCTTTCCGTTGAAGTAGGCCGCAACCTGCGACTTCGCGAGCACCATGGTCTGCGGCTCGTGCGTGTAGGGGTTGAAACTTTTGATGCGCACGTAGTCCAACTTCGGACCCACCGTAAGCGCGGTGTTGCTCGGGAGCGTCCACGGCGTGGTGGTCCAAGCAAGGATGAACACCTCACCGAACGCGTCCTTGAAGAGGAACTCGCTGGCACTGTCCTCCTTTACCTTGAACATGGCCACCGCACTGGTGTCCTTCACGCTCTTGTAGGTGCCGGGTTGGTTCAGGTCATGCGAGGAAAGCCCCGTGCCCGCCGCGGGGGAATAGGGCTGGATCGTGTAGCCCTTGTAAAGTAGGTCCTGGTCGTAGAGCTGCTTCAGCAGGTGCCACACGCTCTCGATGTACTTGGTGTGGTAGGTGACGTACGGATGCTCCAGGTCCAGCCAGAACCCGATGCGACGCGTCATGTCGTTCCACACGTCGGTGTAGCGCATCACGGCCTTCTTGCACGCCGCGTTGTAGTCGGCGATGCTGATGCTCTTGCCGATGTCCTCCTTCGTGATGCCCAGCTCCTTTTCCACGCCCAGTTCGATCGGCAGACCATGCGTATCCCAACCGGCCTTGCGGTGCACCAACTTGCCCTTCTGCGTTTGGTAGCGGCAGAAGATGTCCTTGATGGCACGCGCCATCACATGGTGGATGCCCGGCAGGCCATTGGCGCTCGGCGGACCTTCATAGAACACGAAGGGCGGCGCGTCCTTGCGCAGTTCGAGGCTTTGGCCGAAGGTGTCCTCGCTGTCCCATTGCTGCAGGACCTCGTTGGCGACCTTCGGCAGATCGAGTTCGTCGTATTGCTTGAAATGCTTGGGCATCAGGGGCTTCGAAAGGGGCGGCAAAGATAGATCGATGGGGCCGGGAGTCCAGTGGACCATGCCTGTCGGCCGTACCAGAGCAAAGATCGACCGGAAAGATGCAGGCAGGAATTTCGGATCAGCGCTGGTCTTCGGGTGCAACGGGCTCGGGCCTGCAAGACATCGTCCAGCCGCACACTTTCACCACTTCTTGGTTCCCGCGTTCGTCGTAGAACCGTTCTGGTAGCTCGTCCCCGCGCTGGTTGTGCCGTTTCCAAACCCCGGTCTTGACCCCCCTGTGGAAGTTGCCGCTGGACTCCATCTTCCCGTTGCGGTGGTAAAAGACGAAAGCGCCTTCTGCAATGGTGAGCGAATCATCCGAGTAGGAGCCGGTCATCATCAGGATGCCTTCGTGGCCATAGACGCGAACGGACCAGCCGGATCCCGCCGCGCGGGCCACACGAAGAAGGAGGTTTTCGGGCTTTTCAACATCAGGCTCATCCGCCCCGACGAGATCGTAGCGCACGCGCCCCACCGTCATGCTCGTCTCTCCCCGGGCCAGCATCACCCCCATCTTGTTCACATCATCGCGCTGCGCCGAAAGTGGCGCTACCGCGAGCACGGCGAACAGTGTGGGTATGATCAGGTTGTAGCGCATGGCGTTGATCCAGCTGATGGTGCTGGCCTTCATATAGTTCACGGGGACTCTGCGATGGCCGTGCTGTACGTGACCTCACCACAGCTCGACCCATTGCAGAAGTAGTACGTGTCGCCGAAGCGATGCACCACACGGCGATATTCCCGGGTATGACCCGATTCTGTGATCCGGATCACCCGTGCAACATAGGTGGGTTCCACGATCAGCTCGTCCGTGCGACCATCGGGCAGCGCGGCGGCCAAGGGACTTGGTTCCACCGGGTAAGGGGTTCCGGGTACGGATGTGTTCGGTCGCTCGTTGCCGCTGGTTCCCATGAACGAGGTCCGGTCCATCACCTCGGTGTCCCTTTCACGGGTGAAGGTGGTGCTTGGCACATGAGCATGGTGGGTGGCGGCTGCAGGCCCTACCCCGTTCGCCGGGTCATTAGGTGCGCTGTCGATGGCGTGTTCGACGCGCATGCCCGACTTATCGGAGCTGTTTCACTGCCGGGTCAACCGCGTTGTTCCTCGCTGCCCGAATGCGCGCCTCTTTCTCCCTTCGTTCACGGAACAAGGTGTAATCCGTGTCATAGCCGAAATCCTTCTTCTCCGGGTAGTAGCGCACGTACCCGACAGGCTGGGCATAGCGGAAGTCGGTGCCGGGCTCGCGCTTCTCCAAGGTCACCAGGAACGGGAATGTGAAGGGGCCGAGTTCCATCGCCTCTTCCGGGAGGTTCGTGTCGAAGAGCAACTCCTTGGTCATGCAGCCGGTGCGTTCAAAAGAAAGAACATACACATGGCCTGGATCCAAGCGCATTTCCACTCGACCGATATCCCCGGAAAGCAGGCTCAATTGGACCCCATCGCGGTTCACCACAAGCCGAGCGCCATCCATCGAGAGACCATGCACGCGCACCTTTCCATCAATGAACAGGGCGTTCTCATTGTTCGAGCCATACGCCGAGGATAGTCAGCAGGATGATCCCCAAGTTGATCAGGACACGTGATATGGACCTCCGGGTCAGCATGGGCTTTTGTTATCGCTTACCAAGTTCCTCAATTGCCGCCGACCGTACAATACCCACATGTGGGGATGTGGCGTTCGTCGAAATGGTCGATGCGTGGTCCCAATGGACCGGGTTCGGATCGCAGTGAAAGGAAGTAGTGGGCTGGGTTATCCCCTCATCAAGCCTTGAAGCGCACCATCACAGTGTTCCCCTTTTCTTCTCGTCTGGTCTCGAGTTGGTCCTTCAGAGCGCTCACCAGCGAGGATAGCGAAGGGTGCCCGTAGCTGCGTGGGTCAAAGCCGGGATCGAGGCGGCGTAGCGCTTGGCCGATCAAACTGAGCGATACCTCGTCCTCCTCACCGCGTGCGATGTTAAAGGCCTTTCTGAACTTTCGCATCAAGCCAGCATTGGTGGAAAGGGCTGGCTTCGATGCTGTGGAACGGCTCTTCCCGCCGCGTTTGGGCCCGGACCGTGGTTCTTCTTGCACATCCAGGTTCTCAACGTAAGATGAAGCGTTCGCAGGCCTGCACGAACGCGTCAGGGGGTCTTCTTTTCGCCCACGCCCATCACGAAGATCCCGCTTTCGCGTAGGCGGGTGGCCAAGCGGGTGTAGTCGCTATCGCTGCTCACGATGCAAAAGGCATCCACCTGATCACCATGCAGAATGTCCATGGCATCGATGATCAGTGCGCTGTCCGTGCTGTTCTTGCCTTTCGTATAGGCGAATTGTTGTACAGGCTGTATCGCGTTCGCGTTGAGCAGGTCCTTCCACCCGGTCATGCCCGTGGTGGTCCAATCGCCATAGATCCGTCGGATGGTGATGGTGCCCACCTTGCTCACCTCTTTTCTGAGGATCGGAAGGCGCCAAACGTTTCGGCGCAGCGTTGTCACCATCGATCAATAGCGATGGTGTGGTCGTTGATCTTCTTCATTCTCGGCGCAAGGTATGCCGAGCGCCGCTTCCAGGGACAGTTGCATGGGCACGTCCTGCAACAGGATCTCTGCACCCTCGGGACCGGCCTGGATGGTCAATGTTCCCGTGTTCCACACCCCCAGTGCATCGCGCTTGCCGAGTGCTTGTCCGTTCACCGTGGCACTGCCCTCGATCACGAAAGCATAGACACCATTGCCTTGGCGCTTCAGGGAATAGTCAACGGTCCGCGCTGCGTCGAAGCGGCCGATATGGAACCAAGCGTCCTGGTGGATCCACACGCCGGCGTCATCCGGGTCGGGGGACAATACCTGTTGGAATCGGTTCTCGCGCTCCTTTGGGTCCAAGGTCATCTGCTGGTAGCGCGGTGTCACATCGCGCTTTTTCGGGAAGAGCCAGATCTGCAAGGTGTTCGCATCCCTGTCGTTGTACGGATTGAATTCGCTGTGCTGGATGCCTTTCCAGCGCTCATCACCTGCACGTCACCCGCATTGATGATGCTGGTGTTGCCCATACTGTCCTTGTGCTGCAATGCACCTTTCAGTGGGATCGTGATGATCTCCATGTTGTCGTGCGGATGCGTGCCGAAGCCCTTGCCCGCTGCAATGATGTCATCGTTCATCACGCGCAACACACCGAAGTGCATGCGGGTGGGGTCGTACCAGTTCGCGAAGCTGAAGGAGAAATTCGCTTGGAGCCAACCGTGGTCGGCGGTACCGCGCTCGTTGGCGCGGTGGATCACCATGTTGTCCATGTGTTCAGGTGGTGTTGGTGGTAAATGATCGAAGCCCACGGGGTCGAGGGGACGTAATTCATCCACCTCGTTCCGGATCAATTGTGCGGCGGCAGCCCCGCCGACCAACATGCCGGTGCCGAGCAGGCTCTTACGGAGGAAGTTCTTGCGGTCCATGGTCGTGTTCGTTGTTCGCAAATATATACCATGGAAAATAAACCCAAGGCAATATAAGTGGTCGGTGCCGCTGTCCTTGAGCCTCGTCAACCGTATAACCGAGTGGATCGACCTTCTTTGCAGCATGGGAACAATGCCATGGATGTCGGCCGAGGAAGCCGTCTCTTCGATCCGCTCCGGTGATCGCGTGTTCATCCACGGCAGTGCGGCCACCCCGTTGGAGCTGGTGGGTGCCATGACAGCGCGGCATGCGGAGCTGAAGGACGTGGAACTGGTGAGCATCAGCACCTTCGGCGATGTGGGCTTCGATCGCCCCGAGGTACAACAGAGCTTCTTCCTGAACGCACTATTCGTTTCAGCGAACATGCGGGCCACGGTGGATGGTCCGCGCGGCGATTACATCCCGGTCTTCCTCAGCGAGATCCCGCGCTTGTTCGATAAGGGGATCCTCCCGTTGGACGTGGCCTTGGTGCACGTTTCGCCGCCCGATCGACATGGTTTCTGCTCGCTCGGCGTGTCCGTGGATGTGGCCCGCTCCGCCGTGCGCAACGCACGAACGGTGATCGCCCAAGTGAACCCGAACATGCCGCGCACCTTGGGCGACGGGCAGGTGCACGTCTCTCGTTTCGCCGCGATGGTGAAGGTGGATAGCCCCTTGCCCGAGGTGGACTATGGCACCGCGATCGGCCCGAACGAAGAGCGGATCGCCCGGTACATCTCGGAGATGGTGGAGGATGGTGCTACCCTGCAGATGGGCATCGGTGCGATCCCGGATGCGATCCTACGCGGACTGGGTGGGCATAAGGACCTTGGTATCCACACCGAGATGTGTTCCAAC
This sequence comes from Flavobacteriales bacterium, assembly GCA_041391825.1. Taxonomy (GTDB): domain Bacteria; phylum Bacteroidota; class Bacteroidia; order Flavobacteriales_F; family PHOS-HE28; genus PHOS-HE28. Next base: position 54,935 of record JAWKNF010000014.1, read on the forward strand.
GGCATCATCGACCTCGTGAAGAATGGCGTGGTCACCAACAAGTTCAAGAATAAGCACCGCGGCAAGGTGGTGACCTCCTTCGCCTTCGGAACACGAGGGCTGTACGACCTGGTCGACGACAATCCGTTCTTCGCGTTCCTCGATGCGCAGTACGTGAACGACGGCAAGGTGATCCGCGAGAACCCCAAAGTGGTGGCCGTGAACAGTGCGATCGAAGTGGACCTCACAGGTCAGGTCTGTGCGGACAGCATCGGTACCTACCAATTCAGTGGTGTTGGCGGGCAAATGGATTTCATGCGAGGTGCTGCGCTTAGCGAAGGTGGGAAACCGATCATCGCCCTGTGCTCCTCCACGCGCAAAGGCGAGAGCAAGATCGTGCCCTTCTTGCGCGAAGGTGCTGGGGTGGTGACCACCCGGGCACACGTGCATTACGTGGTCACGGAGCATGGGGTGGCCTACCTCTTCGGCAAGAACCTGCAGCAGCGTGCGAAAGCATTGATCGGCATCGCCCACCCGGACCATCGGGAGGCATTGGAGCGGGCGTTCCACGAGCGATTCGTGCGCTGAGGGTAGGGCCGGGACCCTGTTGGCACAACATCCACCCGTTGGAGAACGTTGGGACCCGCGAACTTTCAAGCTTTACTTTTGTCTATTCTGCGTACCGAGACCGGTTGCACCATGAAGAAGACCGCCCCGAACCACCCGCTGCTGGAAAAGATCCATCTGCCGGCCGACCTGCGCCAGTTGGACGAGGAGCAGCTTCAGCAGGTCTGCACGGAGTTGCGTGAATTCATCATCGACCTGGTGAGCGTGAAAGGCGGGCACTTCGGTGCCAGCTTGGGTGTTGTTGAACTGACGGTCGCGTTGCACTACGTCTTCAACACCCCATACGACCAGCTCGTTTGGGATGTCGGCCACCAGGCCTACGGACACAAGATCCTGACCGGGCGTCGGGAGACCTTCCACACCAACCGCATCCACAAAGGGCTGAGCGGTTTTCCCAAGCGCAGCGAAAGCGAGTACGACACCTTCGGCGTGGGCCACAGCAGCACGAGCATCGGTGGCGCCTTGGGCATGGCCGTGGCCAGCAAGCTGAAGGGTGAGGAGGACCGCCAGTGTGTGGCGATCATCGGAGACGGTGCCATGACCGCCGGTATGGCCTTCGAGGCCCTGAACCACGCTGGTGGTGCCGGGACGGACATGCTCGTGGTGCTCAATGACAACTGCATGAGCATCGACCCGAACGTGGGAGCGCTCAAGGAATACCTGACCGATATCGCCACCAGCCACACCTACAACAAGGTGAAGGACGAGGTGTGGAACCTCTTGGGCAAGGTGAGCAAGTTCGGCCCCAATGCCCAGGCGATCGCCCAAAAGGTGGAGAACGCCGTGAAGAGCGCTTTGCTCAAACAGAGCAACCTCTTCGAGAGCCTCAACTTCCGCTACTTTGGTCCGGTCGATGGCCACGACGTGGACCACTTGGTGAAAGTACTCCGCGACCTGCGCGACATCCCGGGCCCGAAGATCCTGCATACCGTTACCGTGAAGGGCAAGGGTTATGCACCCGCAGAAGCCGGCAGCCCCACCGTTTGGCATGCACCGGGCTTGTTCAACAAAGAGACCGGCGAGATCATCAAGGTGGTGCCGAAGAGCCCGCAGCCGCCCAAGTACCAGGACGTGTTCGGGCATAGCATCGTGGAGCTCGCCGAGAAGAACCCGAAGATCGTGGGGGTCACACCCGCCATGCCTTCCGGTTGTTCGCTCAACATCATGATGAAGGCCATGCCCGACCGCGCCTTCGACGTGGGTATCGCCGAGCAGCACGCCGTCACCTTCAGTGCTGGGATGGCGACGCAGGGCATGGTGCCGTTCTGCAACATCTACAGCTCGTTCATGCAACGCGCCTATGATCAGGTGGTGCATGATGTCGCCCTCCAGAAGCTGAACGTGGTGTTCTGTCTGGATCGCGGTGGCCTGGCCAGCCGATGGCCCCACGCACCACGGCAACTTCGACCTGGCCTACTTCCGCTGTATCCCCAACATGGTGGTCAGCGCGCCCATGAACGAAGAGGAGTTGCGGAATCTGATGTACACCGCCCAGCTACCCGACCAAGGCCCATTCAGCATCCGCTACCCGCGTGGCGAGGGGGTGATGACCGAGTGGAAGACCCCGTTCAAGGAGATCAAGGTCGGGACCGGGCGTAAGCTGCGCTCCGGAACGGACATCGCGGTGCTGTCCATCGGACACATCGGCAACATCGCGGCCAAGGGCATTGAAAGCCTGCAGGCCGAAGGCTACAGCGTGGCCCATTACGACATGCGTTTCGCCAAGCCGATCGATGAGATGCTGCTGCACGAGGTCTTCGCGAAGTTCAAGCATGTGATCACCATCGAGGACCACGCCATCATGGGTGGCATGGGCAGCGCTGTGCTGGAGTTCATGGGCGACCACGGCTACAGCGCAGCTGAAGCGTTTGGGCATCCCCGATCGTTGGATCGAGCACGGATCCAGCAAGAGCTCTACGCCGAGTGCGGCTTCGACGACGTTGCGCTGATCGCTGCGGTGAAGGAGTTGCTCGCGGAGCAGAAAGGCGCGAAGGGCAAGCGGGCGAGCGCCTGACCCTACCGCTTCGTCAAACGGGCATTGCCCAGCGTTCCGTTCGTGCCGATCCAGGTCAAGGTGTACAGCCCGGAAGGCACGCTCACCACATCCAGCACCAAGCGCCGCGTTTGCGGGAATTGAACTCCTCGTGCCATTGTTTCACCACGTTCCCTGAAGCATCCACCAACTGGAAGGATCGTGCGATCCGCTCGAAGTGCTCGAGGTCCAGCGCGATCAGGTCCACGCAGGGGTCGGAAAAGGACGCAGAACAACCGGGCGGAACAGCGCCGCTGGGTCATCCTGCCACGAGCCGTCCAGCCAGCGCAACACGCGGTCCGGTGGCGCCCAGCCTTTGCGTTCGGACATCACGAGCAAGGGCATCGGCGTGCGTGGAGAATACCAGGAGTAGCGTGTTTCGGTGCGTAGCGGCCACTCCTTGTACCTGCGATCCACCATGGCCAGCTTCGGTCCGCACGCGGATCACATCCTCGACCACCCCATAGGGCATGATCAAGTCCCCCCAGGATTCGGCCCGCCCAGCGTAATACACGTCCAGGATCCGTATCCGTCCCGCTCCGGTCACGGCAACAATGGAGGTATCGGACCACCGATCGCCGATCTGACAAGGGACCACCAACTCACGCAAGGGCGGATCGAACCGCAACAAGGCCGTATCGGTGTACGTGCCGATCCAGAACATGGCCGTGTCGCTGCGTAGGAAGTAGGAGGCCGGTTCTCCGGGTACCTGGCGCACGAGCGCGTCGTTCGGGAAAGCACCTGCCCCGGGAGCGATATCGGTGGTGGACCACACATGGGGCACGATCGTGCCGGGCGGCAGGCTGCTGACGTCCCAACGCACACCTTCACCCGAGACACCGGGTTTCATGTACGGCACATCATGATAGCCGAACACACTACCTGTCGAAGGGAAGATGCCGACATCCAGAGCAGGTTGTGCGATGCTCATGAGCGCGCAACAACTAAGGATCGGTACAAGCACCATTCGCATGGACAAAAGATACGACGAGGGATCAGTGGTCAACGAAACCATTGTCCGTCCATTTGGTCCATCGATCATCCGGACCGAACACAAGCGCTACGCCACGGAAGTGGACGACCACCCCCGAAATTGGATCTTCCTGCACGTCCACGTAGCGTTCGGGGCTGCGGCCGTCCAAGGCCACCGCCTCGCGGAATCCGTTGCGAAAGATGTAGGCCCCGCCATACGAATCAGGCAATCCGCTCACGAACAGGGTACCATTCTTCGGTGCGGTCGGGAGTTCGCGCATTATCCGCTTGGTCTTGGCTGATGCCACGCGCCAGTGTTGAACCTCCTGTTCCATCAATGTAACGAAGAGGATGAGCACTATTACGGCCGTACCGAGCCTGATGACGGTTCGTGGGATGTGCCCGATCAACAGGCCGAGCAGTCCGCACAGGAATGCGCTCGGTAGGTAGAGGAAGCGGTCGCTCTCCGAGGTCCGAGTACTGACCCCTCCGATCAGCGCGACAGAGCAGGACAGGACCAGGAGCAAAAGCATGGTAAGGACCGTATATCGTTCGGCTTGTTCGTTCCGCCAGGCCCTTCGGATCACCACCACGAGGACAACGAGGATGATGAACAACACCACTGCGCGTTGCACCATGATATCCGGGTCGGCCGAAGGCGGAAGGAAAAGACGAGCACCGACCTTGGGGATATTGCTCAACAACCCGCTCAGGCCTTCGGGTAGCATCGCTGCAACGTATGCATCCTCGGCTGCCGGACCGCTTGCGCGCATCATCAGGAAATAGAGGAAACCTGCGATCCCGTATCCGACGAGCAGGGGGCGCAGCGGGGTGCGTCGTTGAAGCAGGTCGAAGGCGAGGAGGGCAAATGCCAACAAGGGAAGGAGGATGGCCCCTTCGTAGCACAAAAGACCAACGAACAAGGCGACGGCGGATCCGCCGATCCTGGACCGGACGGCGCCTTCGCCCATCAAGGACAGCAACCCGAGCAGCACGAAGCACATTCCCAGAGAGGATTCCCTTCCGACCAACCACAGGATGGATTCCTGATGAAAAGGGTACACCAGGAACAGTAAGGCTCCGAGCATGGCTGCGTTCAAGCGCCGCGTCGAGCCCCAAAGCGCCGCAACGCGCGTTGAAAGAAGAAGGAGCAGGAACGCGTTCAACCCGTGCAAGGCCACGTTGAAGGCACGGTGGCCCACCACTGAGGTACCCGAGATCAGGTGTCCGGTGCGGAACGTGAGGTCCGATATCGGGCGGAAGAAGCTACTACGCCACGGAATGTCGCTTGCGCCGGAATTCCAGATCGCTGAGTGGTCATCGCTGAACGGAGAGAGGTCGAGCTCCTGCCGGTGGACCACGAAAGCCAGCAGCACGAGCACGGGAAGCGCCCACCAAGGGGTCGAGCGGGAGCTGCGGAATTCCTTGGCCATTCGTCAAAGCTACTCGGCCATGGGCTCGGGATCGAGCAGGTTAGGCGGACCTACGCCCCGGCCTTCTTCAGGTCGAAATCCTCCAAGAATTTCGTGGTATAGTTCCCTTTACGGAATTCCTCATTCTGCAACAATTGCAGGTGGAAGGGGATCGTGGTACTAACACCTTCGATCACATATTCGCTCAGGGCTCGTTCCATCTTGGTGATGGCCTCTTCGCGTGTTTGTGCGCTCACGATCAGCTTGCCGATCATGCTATCGTAGTTCGGCGGGATCGTGTACCCGGCGTAAACGTGGGTGTCCACACGTACCCCATGCCCACCGGGACTGTGGTAGCTGGTGATCTTACCCGGCGTGGGGCGGAAGTTGTGGTACGGGTCCTCCGCGTTGATGCGGCATTGGATGCTGTGACGCGTGGGCTCGTAGTTCAGGCCGCTGATCGGGATACCGGCCGCGATCTTGATCTGTTCGCGGATCAGGTCGTAGTCGATGACCTCCTCGGTGATCGTATGCTCCACCTGGATCCGGGTGTTCATCTCCATGAAATAGAAATGCCGGTGCTTGTCCACGAGGAACTCCACGGTGCCGACACCCTCGTAATTCACACTGGCAGCTGCCTTGATCGCGGCCTCGCCCATCTTTTTCCGAAGGGTCTTGGTCATAAAGGGTGAAGGCGTTTCCTCCACGAGCTTCTGGTGGCGACGCTGGATGCTGCAATCGCGCTCGCTCATGTGGCAGAACGTACCGTATTGGTCACCGGCGATCTGGATCTCGATATGGCGTGGCTCAAGGATGTACTTCTCCATGTACATGCCAGCGTTCCCGAAGGCTGCTCCGGCCTCTTGGCTGGCCTTTTCGAAAGCCTCTTGGAACTCCTCCTCCTTCCAGACCAAGCGCATACCCTTGCCGCCGCCGCCCGCTGTGGCCTTTAGGATCACGGGGTAGCCGATCTTCTTGGCCTCCTTCTTCGCTACGTTCAGGTCGGTGACCAAGCCTTCCGAGCCGGGCACCACCGGCACTCCTGCCGCGATCATGGTCGCTTTGGCCGTGGCCTTGTCGCCCATGGCCTCGATCTGCTCCGGGGTGGCACCGATGAATTTGATGTTGTGTTGCTGGCAGAGCTTGCTGAACTTGGCATTCTCGCTCAAGAAGCCGTAGCCGGGGTGGATGGCATCAGCATTCGTGATCTCTGCCGCGGCGATGATCCGGGACATGTTCAGGTAACTGTCCTTGCTCGGCGGCGGACCGATGCAAACGGCCTCATCCGCGAAACGCACGTGCAGGCTTTCCTTGTCCGCTGTACTGTACACGGCCACGGTCTTGATGCCCATTTCACGGCAGGTGCGGATCACGCGTAGGGCGATCTCACCTCGATTGGCGATCAGGATCTTCTTGAACATGTCCGGTGGGTTTAGCTGGGATCGACCAGGAACAAGGGCTGATCGTATTCCACCGGTTTGGCATCGTCGACCAGGACCTTCACGATCTTGCCGCTCACTTCGCTCTCGATCTCGTTGAAGAGCTTCATGGCCTCGATGATGCAGATCGTCTTGCCCGGCTTCACTTCGTCACCAACGTTCACGAAGATCGGCTTGCCGGGTCCAGAGGCCCGGTAGAACGTGCCGATCATCGGTGCCTTGATGGTGATGTACTTGGCATCCGCTTCCGGCGCAGCTGCAGGAGCCGTCGCAGCCGCTGCCGGGGCCGGAGCGGCCACCGGTGCCACGGCTGCTGGAGGAGGCGGAGCGGCGGCCGTAATGACCTGGACCTCCTTCTTTCCCGCAGGGGTCTTGATGGTGATCTTGAAGTCCTTCTGTTCGATCTCAACTTCGCTTACGCCACTCTTGGCCACGAACTTGATCAGGTCCTGGATCTGTGATAGGTTCATCGGTGCTTGCGCTTGTTTGACCGCCATAGCGGGCTAAGATAGGGTAGTGTTGATCGTGTTGTATGCCGTTCCGTAGGAGCGTGGGGCGATGGTACCGTAGGTGGATCAGGACCCGTAGGCCCATTTCAACCAAATGGCGCCCCAAGTGAATCCTCCCCCGAAGGCAGAAAGGATCACATTGTCCCCCTTCTTCAGCTTGGACTCCCATTCCCACAAACAAAGCGGAATGGTGCCGCTGGTGGTATTGCCGTACTTCTCGATGTTCACCATCACCTTGCTATCGTCCAAGCCCATTCGGTTTGCCGTGGCGTCGATGATGCGCTTGTTCGCTTGGTGCGGGACCAACCAGGCCACGTCCTCCGCAGTAAGGCCGTTCTTTTCCATGATCTCCGCGCTCACGTCGGCCATGTTGGTCACGGCGAATTTGAACACCGCCTTGCCTTCCTGATAGACGTAATGCTCCTTGCGTTCCACGGTGCGTTCCGTACTGGGGCGCATCGATCCACCGGCTTTCTGGTGCAGGTGTTGGCATCCGCTCCCATCGCTGCGTAGGATGGAGTCCATGACCCCGACATCGTCGGTGGTGGGCTCCAACAATACAGCACCACAACCATCGCCGAAAATGATGCAGGTGGTGCGGTCCTCGTAATCGATGATGCTGCTCATCTTGTCACCACCGACGATCACCACCTTCTTGTGGGCACCGCTCTCGATGAACTTACTACCCGTGGTCAGTGCGTAGAGGAAGCCGCTGCACGCTGCCATCAGGTCGAAACCCCAGGCGTTCTTGGCGCCGATGGCATCGCAAATGATATTGGCCGTGGCGGGGAACACCCTGTCAGGCGTGACCGTGGCCACGATCATCAGGTCGATCTCCTCCGGGCCGATGCCCCGCTTTTTCAGTAATCCTTTCACGGCTTCCGCGGCCATCACGCTGAGGCCTTGGTCCTTGCCCTTCAGGATACGGCGCTCCTTGATACCTGTGCGCTCAGTGATCCATGCATCGCTGGTCTCCACCATCGTTTCCAACACCTCGTTGCTGAGGCGGAACTCAGGTACATAACCGTTCACTGCAGTAATGGCGGCGCGGGTCTTCATGATGGGTCGTGGTTCGGATCCGGGGACCAAGGTACTCGTCGACGGTCCCCGTCAAAATGCTCGGGGTCGGAGAAGGGGTATGAATACGGGGATAGGGCGGGCAGGGACGGGCGGCACAAAGGCCAATGGATCAGGATAGCGCTTCGCGGATGCGCTCGCTCAGGCGACTTTCCACCACGTCCCGGGTGGCGAGCACCATGCTCTTGATGGCGATGTCATTGCTGATGCCGTGCCCGATGATCACATTTCCGTTCACGCCCAGCACAGGCAGACCTCCGTAATTCTCGTAGTTGAAGCGGTGCAGGAACGGGTCGTCCACGCCGTGGTCCTCCAATAGGTCATGGAACCCTTCGATCACTTTCAGTATCACGTTCCCGGTGAAGCCATCGCACACCATCACGTCGGCCTTGTCGGTGAACAGGTCGCGTCCCTCCACGTTGCCGGCGAAGCGGTACTGGTCCTGTTCGGCCATCACTGTGTAGGTGGCCTGACGAAGCAGGTCCCCCTTTTTAGCCTCTTCGCCGATGTTCAGCAGGCCCACCTTGGGATTTTCGATGTGGTACACATGCTTGGCCAACATGGCACCAAGCAGACCGAACTGCGAAAGCACATCGGGTTTGCAATCGGCGTTGGCGCCCACATCCAGTAGGATACCGAGGCCGCCACCTTCCTTTGGGACCAAGGTGGGGATACAAGGTCGAAGGACGCCAGGAATGGGTTTCACGCTGAAGATGCTGCCCACCAACATCGCGCCCGTGTTACCGGTACTCGCGAAGCCATCGATCTTGCCCTCCTTCATGAGGTGGAAGCCGATGCTGATGCTGCTGCGCTGCTTGGCCTGCAGGGCCTTGGTCGGGTTGTCGTCCATGGTGATATCGTCCTCGCTGGGTACGATATCGAACTGCGCGGGATCGGCACCCTCGGCCTTCAAGAGCTCGATGATCCGAGCTTGATCCCCGATAAGCACTTGGCGGACGTCAGGAGGCAACTCGCGCGAGGCGAGCACGGCGCCGCGCACGGTCACTTCCGGACCGTGGTCGCTGCCCATGATGTCAAGCCCGATCCTCATTTGCCAAGGGTCGGATCCGACATGATGCGGGAAAGGGATCTATGCTGCGGCTTCGTCACCGGAGATCACCAGCTTGCCGTTGTAGTAGAGGTCCTCCCCCACTTTGTAGGCACGGTGACGCAAATGCGTCTCACCGGTGTTCGGGTCCTTGCTCAGCGTTGGCACTGCCGCGTTCTGGTGCGTACGGCGCTTGGCGGTACGGGTCTTGGAGTGTCGGCGTTTCGGATTTGGCATGGCTACTCGTCGTTATGGCCTAGGGCCGCTTGGTCTTCAGGTCGTTCAATACCGCCCAGCGTGGGTCGGGGTGGGGTTGGTTCTCCACGATCAGCTTGCTCAGTACCTGCTCCACCTCCGGGTCGCATTGACCGGGGGCGTGCACGTGTCGAATGGGCAATGCCAAGCGCAGGCATTCGTAGAAATAATGTGTCAGGTTGATGCTGTGTTCCTGTGGGTCCAAGCCGACAAGCTCATCATCATCATACTCCTCTTCGGTCGTGAAGCGGAAGATCTGCCGTTGTTTCCCGTCCACGGTAAGCTCCAAGGGTCCATTGCAACGGTCGCAGCGCAGGGCCACGGGACCGGTCATGTGCAGGTTCACGACGATCAACGTGGAGCTCTTGTCCATCATCACATCCACCTGCAAGCGCCCGCCCTCCAGGTCCTCTTCGCCAGTGGCAGCAAAGAAATCCTGCTCCAACAGGAACTGGAATTCATGTTCACCGTCACTGAGTCCGGAGAAGGCGATGGTGTGTTCTTGGAGCGCGTCCATAGGGCTACCTGCCGCAAAGCGGACCGCAAATGTAGCTGTTTGGTGGATCCCGGCGCATGAGCGGGTCCCATTGAGCATGGAGCGTAAGGGTCCTTGGCTCAACGACTTGGCCATGGAGCATTGTGTCAGGACAGGGCCAAGGCCCTATTTCCGCTCCTTTTCCCGCTTTTGTGGCTGCAGCGGGTCGGTCGTGATCAAGCGGTAGTGCTCACGGTTACGGCTGATGTCCCCTGCCAACCAGACCGCTGCCCTGAAGCTGCCCTCATCGGCAATGCCCTGTCCGGCGATCCCGAGCCCGGTGCCATGGTCGGGGCTGGTGCGAACGATGGGCAGGCCGGCCGTGAAATTCACCCCATGCCCGAAGCTCAGGGCCTTGAAGGGGGCAAGGCCTTGGTCATGGTACATGGCCAGAACGCCGTCGAAATGCTTGTAGCTGCCGTTGCCGAAGAACCCATCGGCCGGGTATGGCCCCATGGCCGTGATCCCTTCGTCGTTCAAGCGGCGGACGGCTGGAGCGATACGCTCCTTGTCCTCACTGCCCAAGGTACCTCCGTCACCCGCATGTGGGTTGAGGCCCAAGATGGCGATCCGAGGTTCCTGCACGCCGAAGTCGCGCAACAGGCTTTGGTGCAGCAAGCGTGCCTTGGACATGATGCGGTCCGTGGTAATGGCCTCGGCGACATCCTTCAGCGGAATATGGCCGGTCACGGTGCCCACGCGCAGGCCTTCGCCCACCAGGACCATCAGCACATCGCTGTCCGCTCCGGCCATGTGCTGCAGGAATTCGGTATGGCCAGGAAATGCGAAACCGGCCTGCTGCATGCTGTGCTTGTCGATGGGTGCCGTTACGAGAACGTCCACCTTGCCACTGGCGAGGTCCTGGGCCGCAGCTTCCAAGCTCTTGATCGCATAGGCGGCCAATTCGCTGGATGGCTTGCCAAGTTCGAGTTCCAGGTCTTCTTCCCACACGTTCACAAGGTTCAATTTCTTGGGCACCGCATCGCGTGCATCCGTGATGCCATGGAACTGTGCCTCGTCCAGCTTCAATGCCTTGCGGTGGAAGCTGACCGCTTGGGAACTGGCATAGAGCACCGGTGTGATGTCAGCCATCATGCGGTTGTCCACGAAGCACTTCAGCACCACTTCGATACCGATGCCATTGAGATCGCCGCAACTGATGCCGATGCGTAGGGGGGAGCGTTCTGTCATTCAGGGTCTTCGAAAAGGGTCGGTCGTCCTGGAAGGGGCCACAAAGATCACTTCTTCGCGCGCTGTTTCAGGAATTCATAGAACAGGCGCACACCAACTCCGGTGCCCCCCTTGTTGCGATAGGCGCTTTTCTTGCTGAGGAAGGCGGGGCCGGCGATATCCAGATGGATGTACGGATGCGTGGTGAAGTGCGCCAGGAACTTGCCCGCCGTTTGGGCACCGGCAAGGTCGCTGCCGAGGTTCTTGATGTCCGCCACATCGCTTTTGATCTCTTCGCCGTACTCGTCCCAAAAGGGCAAGCGGACCACCCGCTCGAACACGCGCTCCCCGGCTGACCCGATGCGCTGGAACTCATCATCCTTCGCGGTGCCCATGATCACGGTACCGTACGTTCCAACAGCGCGGGCGGCCGCACCGGTCAAGGTGGCCATGGTCATGATCAGCTCCGGTTTGTAGCGCTCGGCGAAGCTCAGGGCATCGGCCAGGATCATGCGCCCTTCGGCGTCCGTATTGAGGACCTCCACTGTGAGGCCGCTGTGCATGCGTACCACGTCGCCCGGTGCATAAGCGTTGCCGCCCGGACGGTTATCGGTGGCGGGCACTAGACCGATCACATGTACCGGCAGTTCGCGCTTGGCGACCAGCGAGAGGGCACAGGCCACGGCAGCGCCGCCGGCCATATCGCACTTCATCTGGTCCATGCTGTTGGCGGTGGGCTTCAAGCTGAGGCCTCCAGTGTCGTATACCACGCCCTTGCCCACCAGCACGATCGGCTTCTTGTTCACTGCGTTCTTGGGCTTCCACTCCATCACGCTGAAGGTGGGTGGGTCCACACTGCCTTTGTTCACGGCAAGTAGGCCCCATAGCCCCAAGGCCTCGATCCGGGACTTTTCCATCACCTCCACCTTGAAACCGGCGCTCTTTGCCAAGGTGCGGATCTCGGCACCCAATTGCACGGCGTTCAAGAAGCTCACCGGTTCGTTCACCAGGTCACGAGCAGTGCAGGTCGCCTCCACGATGTCGGCGAGTTCCTCCACATCGGAGGCGCTCACCTCCTTCGCAACGATGCCTACTTTCGTGAGTGTGGGTGCGCCTTTGGCGTCGCTCTTGTACTTGCGGAAGGCATAGCTGCCCAAGGCAAGACCCTCGGCCAGGGCCAAGGTGAGCGTTCCGTTGTTCTGGAGGCTGATCACTTGGGCGTCGGCCCGCTTGGCACTGTTGAGGCGCCCGGCCATCATATCCCCGGCTACACGGGCCTTTTCCGACTGGACATTGATCTCGCCGGGCTGTACCAGATGCGCCATGAACAACTTACCGCTGACGTCACACACAGCGAATGCCGCATCGGCTTGTAGCTGCTCGGTGAGGTATTGGCGATCGTTGCGAACGAGGTCCAGGTTCCGGAGCTGGGACACGTTATCCAGGATGACCAGTGTGTCGCGCGAAGCGGCCGGTCGGGTGCTCTTTTGTAGCGTGATCATGGGTTGGCTGTACGGGAACGAACGAAGGCCGTCCCGTTGGCGCTAAAGATAGCCCTCCACGGACAGCATGCAGCTTGGCTGCGATAAGGGGCCGGAACGGTGGTCGGGACCTGCAATTCGTGATCGTTGCGGTGCGTTCGACCAATGGGAATGCCGTACTTTGTACTTCCTCTGGAATGACCTTTCTCCGCACCCTGATCATCATGCTTGGCTTGGGCTGGGCAGCGCTTGCCTCGGCCACGCACAACCGAGCGGGAGAGATCATCGTGTGTCGCGTGGGGAACTCGAACACCTACCGGATCACCATCATCACGCACACCAAACTGAGCGCTCCGGCGGATCGGCCCGAGCTTGCCATCAACTACGGCGACTCACCGATCTGGGACACGATCCCTCGTACCCTGATCACGGACACTCCTGATCAGGACCTGCGCCGAAGCGAATACGTGACGGAGCATGTGTACGTAGGACCAGGCGTGTACATCCTGGCCATCGACGACCAGAACCGGAACGGGGGCGTGATCAATATACCCGGCTCCATCGGCCAATCGTTCAGCGTGAGCACTCGCTTGGTGATATCACCGGTCACCGGTGGGAACTGCTCCGTACGATTCTTGAACTCGCCGATACAGGACGCGTGTCTGAACCAGACCTGGGTGCACAATCCGGCCGCCTACGACCCCGATGGTGATAGCCTTTCTTATGAGCCTGCCGTCTGTCTCGGTCTGGGCGGACTGCCCATCCAGGGTTATGAATTCCCGGGTCCTATCTATGGCATCGACCCGGTCACCGGCACGATCACGTGGAACGCACCGTCGTTGACCGGCGAATACAACATCGCCTTCATCGTTCGCGAATGGCGTAGGAGGAGCGATGGAACGTGGGTCGAGGTGGGCTACGTGACCCGCGATATGCAGATCACCGTGGTGCCGTGCAACAACCAGCCGCCCGTGATCTCCCAAGTGGCTGATACCTGTGTGGAGGCCGGGACCTTCTTGAGCTTCAGCGTGCAAGCGAGCGACCCGGACGCCGGGCAGAACGTGACCCTTACGGCCTTGGGCCAACCATTCGTAGTGGCCAGTTCACCGGCCTCCTTCATCAGCCCGACACCAGCGAACACGGTGAACGGAAGCTTCAATTGGGCAACGAATTGCAGCCATGTGCGCCTGTTGCCCTATCAGATCACGTTCAAAGCGGTGGACAATGGCACGCCGGTGAACCTGCAGTCGTACCGTACGATGACCATCACCGTGGTCGCACCCGCGCCACAGAACCCTACGGCCACACCGAGCGGGGGCTCGATCCAGCTGAATTGGGATGTGAGCAGTTGTAGCAACGCCAGCGGCTATAGCATCTACCGGCGAAGTGGCATCTACGGCTTCGACCCCGATGATTGTGAAACAGGAGTTCCGTCCTACACCGGGTATACTTTCTTGGCCTCTATTGATGGAGTGAACAACACGTCCTACCTGGACAGCGATGGGCTCGTGATCGGGAACCAGTATTGCTACATGGTGGTGGCGGATTTCCCGGGAGGAGCGGAGAGCTACGCATCCATTGAATTCTGTGCCATCCTGGACCGGCAGGTACCTGTGATCACCAAGGTGAGCGTGGGGGTTACCGACGTGTCCCTCGGCGTCGACACGGTGGTGTGGAGCAATGCCTATGATCTGGACACCGTGGCCCGGCCCGGACCGTATCAATTCAAGCTCTATCGAGGTGATGGCTTCCTCACGGCATCCGAGTTGATCTGGACAAGCCCTTTGCATCCCTTCCTGGCGCATCCGGACACGACGCGCATCATCATGGATCTCAACACGCGTGATCGGGCGAACGTGTATCGCGTGGAGTTCTATGGGAACAATGGAGCGGACCTCATCGGCTCCAGTAGTGTGGCCTCATCCGTGTTCATCAGCGCCGTACCGAGTGATGAGGCATTGACGGTGCAATGGGCCTTGAACACCCCATGGACCAACAGTTCCTATGAGGTGTTCCGCTGGAACGGAGCGGAGTGGCTTTCTATCGGCCTGAGCGCCACCACCACGTACGTTGATACTGGTCTGGTGAACGGGGAGGAGTATTGCTATTACGTGGTCAGTACCGGCGCATACAGCGACCCTGGTATTGTTTCGCCCTTGTTGAATTGGAGCCAAGAGGTATGCGGCACACCGGTCGATCGCACGCCGCCCTGTGCGCCAACTGTGGCGCTGGAGAACGACTGTGAACTGCCACTGAACACGTTGACGTGGAACAACCCGAACAACAGCTGCGCGGATGATACTTACGGTTACAACGTGTATTTCGCCGATAGCCTGAACGGGGAGTTCATGCTGATCGCCGCGTTGATCGGCGCGGAGGATACCACGTTCACCCACACGAACGGGAATTCAGTGGCAGGCTGTTACCAAGTGACCGCGCTGGACACCTTGGGCAATGAGAGCGACTTCGTTACAGCGGTATGCGGTGACAACTGCCCCGAGTACACCCTACCGAACATCTTCACGCCCAACGGGGACCGCGCGAACGACCGCTTCGGTCCGTTCCCTTACCGCGGCGTCAACGCGATCGACCTGCAGGTCTTCAACCGCTGGGGCCAGGTGGTGTTCGAGACGCGGGACCCGGACATCGATTGGAAAGGCACCTACAAAGAAACCGCTGACCCCTTGCCTGACGGGGTGTACTACTACACCTGCACGGTCTATTTCGTGCGCTTGGCCGGTGAAGAACCCGTTCAACTCACGGGTTACGTGCACATCTTGGGAGGTTCAGGTCAAGGCGATACGAACTGATGTTCACGGGCATTGTAGAAGAGGTGGGTGAGGTGTTGTCCGTGAGCGCGCATGGCACCAATCGCGACCTTACGATCCGTGCCAGAATGACCCCGGACCTGCATGTGGACCAAAGCGTTGCGCACAACGGCGTATGCCTGACGGTGGTCCGTATCGAAGGCGATAGCTATACGGTGACCGCGGTGAAAGAGACCTTGGAACGCAGCAACCTCGGAACGATCACAGCTGGCGATGGCGTGAATTTGGAACGGAGTCTTCGGGTGGGCGATCGTCTGGATGGACACATGGTACAAGGCCATGTGGATACGGTTGTCGAATGCACTTTGGTGGAGGAGCTCGGCGGCAGTTGGCGCTATCGATTGCGCCTTCCGGAAGAGGCCGAGATGCTCGTCCACAAAGGGAGCATCTGCATCAACGGCGTCAGCCTTACGATCGCCGAGTTGGATGCGGAGGGCTTCGGTGTGGCGATCATCCCGTACACTTATGAGCACACCACCTTCCGCGGACTGAAAGCAGGGCACAAGGTGAACCTTGAATATGACGTGCTCGGCAAGTACGTGCAACGCATGCTCGCTTCGCGGATCACTCCTTGACCAGTGCTATGCGAAGGGTCTCGTAGCCGACACCGACCTCGAGCACATAATGCCCAGCGGCCAGTGTGCCCAGTTCCACATTGATCGCGCGGTCCTGCACGGTGGTGGCGTTTTCGATCACTGTACGGCCTGAAGTGTCAAGGATCCGGAGTTCGACGCGTCCTTGGATCGCATCATTCAAGAAGAGCACCGCTTGTCCGGCGGTCGGGTTCGGGTACAGGATCGGACGATGCGTGCCGAAGGCACCTACCGGTACGCGCGTAACACTGCCCGGGCCGCTCAGGACCCATAGCTCGGGGTCCACGGCCAAGCTCGTTGCTTGGAACGGGAGATGGAAGTTGAATTCCTGAACGGCTTGTGTCTGTTCCAACACGAAGGTGCTATCCTGCGTTCCGTTCGTGAACCGAATTGGCAACGGTATCTCGAAGAGGTCCACGCTCGGATGCGATGTTGTTTGTGCGAGCGATAAGCGAACGGTGCCATCCACCGTTTGGCTCCATACCACGTCGTAACTGGGGAATCCTTCGCCTTCGTACCAGTCCGCGAAGAATTCGCTCAGGTCCATGCCACTGGCAAGTTCAATATGCCTTTGCCATTGCGGGGTGCGGGCCGAGTTGAAGCGCAGTTCGGGGTCGTTCAGGTAGTTCCGGCACGCGGTGAAAAAGGCCTCGTCCCCACAGACCCAGCGCAGCATGTGCAGGAGGTAGGCCCCCTTCACGTATGACAGTCGCGTGTTGAAGATCCGAGCGACGGAGGTGGTGTCCGAGCAACGCACACTTCCATCAGGCGCGGAGGTGCCGATCCGTTGCCGTTCCTCCAGAACGCCCCTCCATAGCTCGGGTTCGAGACGTTCGTAGCACAGCATGGCGAGGTAGGTGGCGAAGCCCTCGTTGAGCCAGATATCCTCCCAACTTCCGCAGGTCACGGTGTTCCCGAACCACTGGTGCGCCAGTTCGTGGGCCATCAATTCATACCAGAAGCCGCCCATGAAGCTCATGGTCTGGTGCTCCATGCCACCGCCCCAGAGGAACTGGGCATGGCCATACTTCTCGTTGATGAAGGGGTAGGTGCCGAACAGTTCACTGAAGAGTTGCATCATGGGCACGATGTCCACCGTTTGGGATTGTGCGGAAGCGAGGTCCTCGGGGAACACATAGTTCTGGATCGCCACGGATCCATCGGCGATCGCGGCCTGTTGGTTGAACTCAACGTAGTTGGTAACTGCGAAGGCCACCAAGTAGTAGTTGATCGGATAGCGGTGTCGCCAATGGGCCCGGACCCGGTCGGCACCCACGGGCGTTTCTGCGATAAGCACGCCGTTGCTGGCCACGCGTTGACCGATCGGAGCGGTCACGAGCACGTCCAGCGAATCCGCCTTGTCCTCCAGGTCCTGCTTGCATGGCCACCAGTCCTTGGCACCGAAGGGCTCGGAGAGGGTCCAAAGGATGGGTGCGCCTTGATGTTCGGATCGCACGAAAGAGCCGAAACCGGTATTCGGCGGTTCACCCGAGTAGGTGATCGACAACGAATCCAATGTGCCAGTGGAGAGTGGGACGGGCAGGTCTATGGTCAAGAGGTCCTCGCCTTGTGCATGCGCCAATGCAGAGCCGTGGTAACCCACCTCGGAAACGAGCAGGGACCCGCTCAGGTCGAACTCCATGGAAGGCAATTCCGCCGTGGTCACGAAATAATGGGTCACGGTACCGGCGATCGCACGCACTGCGGGATCCACTTCGAGATCCAAACGATGGTACACGAGGTCGTACGCCCGCTCCGGCCCGCTCCGTGCTTTTCCGTGCGGTGCGCGGGCTTCATGGGCAGCGATGGTATGCAGCAATGCCTCATCGAAGCACGATTGCCCGAAGCTCGTCAACGACGAAAGCAAGGTTATGAGGACCCAAGGGCGCATATCCTACGAAGTAACGCAGGAAGGGCGCAATTCGTTGGCCCGTTGCTCAAAAGGCTTGCGCCACGATCGAGCGGACGGCGGAGCTCTTGCCCATGGTGTAGAAGTGAACGCATGGCGCCCCTTTCGCGATCAGCTCCTTGGTCTGGGCGATGCTCCACTCCACGCCGAGGTCCTTCACTTCCGCATCGTTCTTGCATTTCACCAATGCCTTGGCGAAGTCATCCGGAAGGTCGATCCCGAAGGTCTTTGGGATGAAGGCGATGTGCTTCATGGTGGTCAAGGGCTTCAATCCGGGGATGATCGGCACGTTGATCCCCTCGGCACGGCACAGCGCCACGAAATCGAAGTACTTGCTGTTGTCGTAGAACATCTGCGTCACCAGATACTCGGCACCGGCATCCACCTTGCGTTTCAGGTACGCGATGTCGGTGCTCAGGTTCAATGCTTCAGCGTGTTTCTCGGGATAGCACGCTGCACCGATACACAGGTCGGTAGGCGCGGCCTCCTGCTCTTCATCGTGCAGGTATTTGCCCTTGTTCAGGCCTGCGATCTGGCGCACGAGGTCCTCCGCATGGGCATGGCCTTCGCGCTCCGGAATGAAGTTGGACTCGCTCTTGATCGCGTCACCACGCAGGGCCAGCACATTGTCAATGCCAAGGAAGTTGAGTTCGATCAAAGCATCCTCGGTGTCCTCCTTCGTGAAGCCTCCGCAGATCAGGTGAGGTACCGTGTCGATGTTGTACTTCGCCTTGATCATGGCGCAGATACCTACCGTGCCTGGCCGCTTTCGCACACGGATCTTCTGCAATAGTCCTTGACCACGTTCCTTGTACAGGACCTCCTCCCGATGGTAGGTCACATTGATGAAGCTCGGCTTGAATTCCAGCAAGGGGTCGATCCCTTCGTAGATCGAGTGGATGTCCTTGCCCTTCAAGGGAGGCAGGATCTCGAAGGACAACAGGGTTCCTTTGGCCTTACGGAGATGCTCAATGACCTTCATGTGCGCGTGCTGGATACGATGGGCAGCGAAAATAGAAAGGCTTCGCATGGGCGAAGCCTTTCTGTACGGTGTTATCGGTCGGTGATCAGCGGAGGATCGTGACGTGGCCGCTGTAATCCTTACCGCTTTCCAAGGTGAACACGTAGTAATACGTGCCGTCCGGAACGTCGATCGCGCGCCACGAGTTCCGGTAGTCCTTCGCCTCGTAGATGGCCTGTCCCCAGCGGTTGTAGATCGTGAGCCTGTTCCGTGTGAACTCGCCGTTCTCGATCACGAACGTATCGTTCGAGCCATCGCCGTTCGGTGAGAACACGTTCGGGATGATCACATCCTCCGGGTAGATCGTGTAATCGAAGGCATAGGAAGATTCACATCCATCGGCCGTTGTGACCGTCAGGACCACGCGATACGTGCCGGGAGTTTGGAACAGATAGGTCGGGGACGGCATGCTGCTGCCCTCGCCGATGATGCCGAAGTTCCAGGACCAGTCTGTGATCGGCGATCCGTTGCCCGAGGAGGCGTCGGTGAAATCCACCGTGGTCCCGATGGGCTGCGGCGACAGCGGGTCGGTGTTGAAGAACGCTTGTGGATCACTACCGAGCACCACGGCGAACGGATCGGAGGTGCCGCTGCAGTTGTTGCTGTTCGTGACCGTCACCGTGTAGGATCCGGTGCCCACGTTCACCGTTGGCTCCGAGCTACCCGTTGACCAGAGGTAGGTGCTGTATGCTTCGGTGGTGCTCAGTGGGGCCGGGTCACCACCACAACTGAATCCAGGGCCGGTGATGACCGGGGTCGGGCTAGGCAATTCGATCACTTCGAACGGCTCCGATTCCAAGGGGCACACACCGTAGCTCACGACCACTGTATAGGTCCCGGCTGTTGCGCTGATGTTGGGGCCGAAGGAGCCATTGCTCCATACGTAGGAGTCGAAGCCTGGAGGGGCGTTCAGGTAGGTGATACCTCCTTCACAATTGGTGTTGTTGCCCGTTATCAGGATCGGGGCCTGTGGTGACGGATTCACCGTTACGGTCATGGTCGTATCGTACTGACAACCGAAATCATCCGTTACGGTGAACACGTAATCGTAAACGCCAGGTTCCGCAGGGGTCACGATAGCGACCAACGGTGTGTTCGGGTCGGTGACCACTTCCGGGCCGCTCCAGAAGGAGGAGTCCATAGTGGACAGGCCCAAGTTCGGGGTGAACGTCGTGAGATCCGGGTAGAGGTCCGGGTCGAATTCAATGCGCCAGGAGCACAGGAAGCCATCATCCGCACCCCAGAGATCGGCGATGTTGATGGTCCAGGTCCCGTTCAAGGGACACCCCACCAATTGGCTCATGGGGTTGAGGCTTTGGTATGTGCCGGCCGGCAACGGTGAGGTTCCGCTGTTCGCGACCCAGGTCCCGTTGGTCGCAGTGGGCGACCAGCAATATTCCCAGCACTCGCCTGGGGTGGGCGGATCGGTCTCGCCGTCCAAGGCGTTACCGAGGAAGGTTCCGCCGCCACCTTGCTGGTGGAAGGTCACCGATTGGCCGTTCGGACAGGTCAGCCCGATGACCAGATCGCCCATGAAGGAGTGTTCAATGTTCACGCATACGCCGATGAGGTCATCAATGGTCGTTAGGGTCCCCCCGGGCGAGAATCCAGTGAATGTCAAGGTGGAACTGAATCCTTCGCTCTGGTCATCCGGCAGATAGATCCCCTCTCCGAAGTCGGCGATCGGAACCGCGGACCATTCCGTAGGGACCACGCCTGTCGCATCAAGCACCACCGTCTGGCCTTGGCAAATGGTGGTATCACGGATGGCGGTCGCAGCGAAGCTCGGTGTGGTGCTCACAAGGAGTTGCAAGTCCACCAGATTGGTGCTGGCACAGTCGTTATCGTCGGTCAGGTACACTTGTACCACGTATTCACCGGGGATCGGGAAACTATGTGTCACCACAGGGCCGCTCAAGCTGTCCACCGTTCCGTCATCGAAATCCCATTTGTACTCAGCGATGCTGAACCCCTCCGCCGGAACGGAAGCTGAGGCGTCGAAGGTGATCACCTCGTTCTGGCAGACCAACGCCGGCAAGGTCGACAGGCCCAGCATGGAAGCGACAGCCAATGGTGGTTCGCAAGGCTCGTAACAGGTTACGAAAGCTGCGAAGTCGCCCACGCCGGTCTCGTTGCTGCTCCATGTAACGGTAAGGCAGCCGGTGGGATTCTCGAAGCTGGCAGAGATGATCCCTGGGCTGTTCGATCCGGTCCAGGTGCCGATCAGGGGCGCGTTGGTATCGTCACCGTCATAGATCGACATCTGATCGATCGGAGCTGTACCTGCGGTGGAAAGCGTGAAAGCCACGAAATTCATAGAGATCGCCCGGTCCGCTTCGTTCGGGCAGATGGTGGCCGTGAAGCTCTCGTTGTTGCCATAGGGGTTCTGGCTTTCGCCGCCGGTATCCAGGAAGGACGCTTGGCAGGTACTGATCTGGCCATCTGCGATCGTGTACGACTTCTGTCCCACCACGGCTAAGCTCGTGGCCAACAAAAGGATTGTAAGGGTCGTGATTCTCATGTTCTCTGATTCGCTCCGTCCGATTGTTCTTCCAATTTCCAGGTCGTTCCCACTTCAGCCGTCGATCAACGCACAATGGTAAGATGACCGGTGTATTCCCGGTCGTTCATGATGGTGAACACGTAGTAGTAGGTTCCTTCGGGCACACCATTGGCGCGCCACGAGTCCTTGTAGTTCTTTGCTTCGTACACCGCTTGGCCCCAACGGTTGTAGACCGTGAGGGTGTTCTCGAAATACTTGCCGTTCTCGATCACGAAGGTGTCGTTCAGGCCATCGTTGTTCGGCGAGAACACGTTCGGGATGATCACGTCCAGCGGTACGATGGTATAGGAGGACACCAACGTGTCCTGGCAGCCATCGGCCGTGGTGATGATCAAGGTGACGATATAGGTGCCGGGAAGCGTGTACGTGAAATTCGGGTCCTGATCAGAACTTCCCGCTCCTCCAACACCGAAGTCCCAGTCCCAATCGGTGATCGGCGCTCCGCTGCCATTGGAGGCATCGTTGAACTGCACCGTGGTGCCGATGGTCGAGGGGGAAGTAGGGTTCGGAATGTAGGAGGCTTGTGGGTCACTGCCGACCACTACGGCGAAAGGCGCTGAGGTCGCACTGCAACCTTCCTGGTTCGTGACGGCCACGGTATAGGTCCCGGTACCGACCGAGATCGAAGGATCCGTGCTCGAATTGGACCAAACATAACTCGCGTACGGCACAGTTGTGCTCAAGATGGCTGGCGCACCGCCGCAACTGAAGCCCGGTCCGGTGATCACAGGGTCGGGTTGTGGTAACGTGCTCACCACGAACGGGTCGGATGTGCTGGAGCACTGTCCGCCGTTCGTGACCGTTACCGTATAGCTGCCGGGTTCGAAGACCGAGATGTTCGGGCCTACGGAGCCATTGCTCCATTCGTAGGTGTCGTAGGTCCCCACCACGTTCAGGAAGGTGATCCCTCCATCGCAGAAAGCGTTGTTCCCTGCAATGATCGGGGGTTCGTTCGGGTTCGGGATCACCGTGACAATGAAGCCGACCGTCGTGGACGCCGATGGACTACCATCGTCCGTGCCGATGATGAACACTTGGTGTGAGCCAACGTCACTATCCACGGTATTGATGACCCCTTCCACCGTGGCGATCACGCCCGTCGTGCTCTCCGTGACCAGCACGCCGGACAAGGTCGGTGACTCCACCACGATGCTGGTGCTCTGGTCCGGCTCCGGGCTGTAGAATTCAGCATTGAAATCGAAGACCTCACCTGCGCAGACCACGATCGTGTCACAAAGGATATTGCCGCTGGCCAAGGGCGGTATGTTGGCATCGGGGACCTCTGTTGAGAAGACGAAAGAGCGGTGATCCAACCAGCTCACCCCGTCATTGTTCCCGGCTGGACCATCATAATCATCTCCTTCATGGTCGAAGAGACCGATCTGGATGTACGACACACCATCGCCCAAATTGGCACCGACAACTGCCGGTATCCCACCGAAGCCGTCCGTGCCCTGTGAGGCATCACCGGTGGTCCATTGCATGTCCTGGTATACGAACCCCACGTTATTCCCCACTCCGAGCAAGGGGTCGGTACCATCGGTCAGGATCACCTGAAAGGTGTTACGCAGGTCGCCGTTGGTATTGTAGTAGCCCACATTGTTCCACGTGACCACGATGCGGGTAGGCGAGAGGCAATAGCGTACCTGGCCTAATTCATTCCCATCATCCCCGGTATCCACATCCCCCAGAACGGAGCGATCATCACGAAGGCGTTGTTCGGAAAGGGGTTGGCGGAAAAGGTGCCGTAGGCCGCGTCGAATGTGACGTTACCGTTGTTGTTGATCCACAGCGAGTTATAGTTGGTGCCATACAGGTTGAAGGTGAACGGAAGGTTCACTTGAAGGCTGGGCAGATCATCATGCGGCCCGAACGCCAAGGTGCAGTCGGTGGGGTCTTGCCAAAGGTCGCAGGCGGCTATGCCGCCACCTCCTTTCGGTCGAACCACAGGCCTCAATGCCCCCGATCCACATAGGTGGAAAAGGTGCCTGGCTTGAGTTGTACACGGGCCGGGAGTTCGATCCCTGCGGCCTTCCGACGGTCGTATTCGGCAGCATCCAACTCCAACACCTTCTGGCCGAAACCCGGTAAGCAAAGCACCGCTACGATCACGAAGAGGGTCGTCCTCAAGGTCGCTATGGTCGGTATTGCATTCATGATCTCAACATTATCGGTCCGGGCAAGGCTGACAAACTTACTGGTTCATCGATCATTATCCGCCGCCTTAGTTGGCCCTCTCCCGGGTAAGCCAAACGACCTTTCCTTCCGAAACGGTGCGCCCATCCTTGGTCACAGCCTCCACCGCGACCATGTACATACCGTCCGCACAACCCTCTCCGTTCCACGGTTCGCCGCTATTCGTGCTGAAGACCAATCGATCGCTGGAAATGGAATACACGCGCAGCAGGAGCGAGCTGAATTCGGCCATGTTCACCATGTACGTGTCATTGATGCCGTCGCCGTTGGGCGTGAAGGTGTTCGGGATGTAAAGTTCAGGTAAGGGTCCCAACTCCTCTGCGGCGATGCTCAGGTCCGGGTTCTGTTGGATCGGCTCGATCAGCGTGACCTCGCTGCTCACGGCCGCTGGCCTGGCCTTCACGTTCTTCTCCACCTCATTGGTCAACTCCTGAATGATGCTTTCCACGCGTGCTGACCCTTCCTGGGCCCGCTGGTCCACGGGGTCCAGTGCTGGACGCAGGTCCTTGGCCGGCGTTGCAGGAATAGGTGCCATGGGAAGCGGGGCCGGGTCGCGCCTTTCGGTTCGCGTTGGTCGGTATGATGCAGGGGGCACGGGTTGTGGAACGGTCCGCGCTTCGGTCCGGTCGGTGCTTGGGGAGGTCGCGTCGATCGTGCGTTCCATTCGAACATCCGATCCTCGATCGTTGTCCTGTTCGACCTGTTCGATCACGGCCGGAGTGCTCGCAATGGAACCGGGTGCAGGGGGATCGGACAGGAAGAGATAACCCGCGATACCTGCCACCACAACGGCGGTCCCTGCAGCTGCCCAGCCCAGAATGCCCGCGCTGGTGGTGCCGGCGGTGGCCGCGTGGCCCAGTTGCCTGCTGACCGCCTGCCATACAGAGGGGTCCACTGCTGTTTCATGGCCTTGGAAACGTTCCTTGAACAGGTCGGTCAGGCCATCCTCGCCGCCTGCGGCCGCGGAAGCTGCCAACTGCTGTTGGATCCCTTCCCACACACCCGGGTCCACCGGGGCTTCGTGCCCTTGGAACCGTTCGCTGAACAGGGTGCTCATGTCATCCCTCATGCCCATAGCCGTATTGTGCCACCACCTCCTTGGGCAACAGCTTGCGCAGGTAGGCCCGCGCTTTCATGAATTGCGATTTCGAGGTGTTCTCCGAAACACCGAGCATCTCCGCGATCTCCTTGTGGGCGTATCCCTCGATGGCGAAGAGGTTGAACACCGTACGGTAGCCGGTAGGTAGCGACTGTATCAGGCCCATCAATTCTTCGGTGCTCATGCCGGAAAGCACATGCTCATCCTCACTGTGCAGATGCTCCGCGCCATCCAGGTCCACACTATGGTCGTAAGGTTTGTTCCGCCGGATGTGGTCCAGAGCAGTGTTCACCATGGTCCGTGCGATCCAACCACCCAAGGGCCCGTCCCCGCGGTAGTGGTCCATCTTCTGGAACACCTTCACGAAGCCATCCTGAAGGATGTCCTGGGCTTGGTCGCGGTTGTTTGCGTAACGCATGCAAATACTCATCATTTTCCGCGCAAACTGCTCATATAGAGCCTTTTGTGCGACTGGATCGCCCTTGACGCAACCACTTGCGAGTTGTTCATCGGTCATGACCATCCGGGTGATGATGCGATCCGGGCCTTCGAAGTTGCCTGCCCCGATCCGATTTTGCTGGTACTGCAAGATACGACGCCTCCGTGCCACGGCCCCCGATCAGCTACCTTTGCGAACTTTTTCGACCCTATCCGGCGCAGGCCCTGACCGACCCCATGGAGCACATCCGCAACTTCTGCATCATCGCCCACATCGACCACGGTAAAAGCACCTTGGCCGACCGCCTGTTGCACATGACCGGCACCATCGCCGACCGCGACATGCAAGCGCAGAACCTCGACGACATGGACCTGGAGCGCGAACGGGGCATCACCATCAAGAGCAAGGCGATCCAGATGGACTACACCCTGAACGGGCAGAAGTACATCCTGAACCTGATCGATACGCCGGGTCACGTGGACTTCAGCTACGAGGTGAGCCGGAGCATCGCGGCATGCGAAGGAGCGCTCCTGATCGTGGACGCCACGCAAGGGATCCAGGCTCAGACCATCAGCAACTTGTACCTGGCGCTGGAGCATGACCTGGAGATCATCCCGGTACTCAACAAAATGGACCTGCCATCCGCCAATCCGGAGGAAGTGAAGGACCAGATCGTGGACCTCATCGGGTGCAAATTGGAGGACATCCTGAGTGCGAGCGGTAAGACGGGCCTCGGCGTGGACAAGGTGCTGGAAGCGATCGTGGAGCGCGTGCCGGCCCCGAAAGGCGATCCCGAAGCACCTTTGCAGGCCCTGATCTTCGATAGCGTGTTCAACCCCTTCCGTGGGATCATCGCCTATTTCCGGGTGATGAACGGCGTGCTGAAGAAGGGCGACAAGGTGAAATTCTTCAACACCGGCGTGGTCTATGATGCCGATGAGGTGGGTTGCTTGAAGATGGAGATCAAGCCGAAGCCCGAGGTGCGGGCCGGCGATGTGGGCTACATCATCAGCGGCATCAAAACGGCCAGCGAGGTGAAGGTGGGTGATACCATCACGCACCGCGATCGCCCGTGCTTGGAAGGCATCAAGGGCTTCGAGGATGTGAAGCCGATGGTCTGGGCGGGCATCTTTCCGGTGGATACCGATGAATACGAGGAGTTGCGCGATGCCATGGAGAAGCTGCAGCTCAACGATGCCAGCTTGACCTGGACGCCCGAGAGCAGCGCGGCGCTGGGCTTCGGTTTCCGATGCGGCTTCCTCGGTCTCCTGCACATGGAGATCATCCAGGAAAGGCTGGAGCGTGAGTTCAACATGACGGTGATCACCACCGTGCCGAACGTGGGATACATCGTCACCAAGACAAACGGCGATGTAGTGGACGTGCACAACCCGAGCGAATTGCCGGAGGTTATGCACATCGACACGATCCAAGAGCCGTACATCAAAGCGCAGGTGATCACCAAGGCCGAGTACACCGGCTCGATCATGACGCTGTGCATCGAGAAGCGCGGCATGCTCACGGGGCAGAACTACCTCACCACCGACCGCGTGGAACTCACTTTCGAGTTGCCTTTGGGCGAAGTGGTGTTCGACTTCTATGACAAGTTGAAATCCATCAGCCGGGGTTACGCCAGCTTCGACTACCATCCGATCGGCTTCAAGGAGAGCGACCTGATCAAGCTGGATATCCTGCTGAACAGCGAAAAGGTCGATGCCCTGAGCGCGCTGATACACCGTGACCACGCACACGAGCTGGGTAAGAAGATGTGCAGCAAGTTGAAGGAGCTATTGCCCCGCCAACAGTTCGACATCCCGATCCAAGCCGCTATCGGCGCCAAGATCGTGGCCCGCGAAACCGTGAAGGCCCTGCGCAAGGACGTCACGGCCAAATGCTACGGCGGTGACATTTCACGTAAGCGGAAACTGCTGGAGAAGCAGAAGGAAGGCAAGAAGCGCATGCGCCAAGTAGGCTCGGTGGAAGTACCGCAGGATGCCTTCCTCGCGGTGCTGAAGTTGGATTGAGGCAGCCGAGCTCTCTTCTTGTTACCACGGCACTTTGGACCATTGCCGTGTGACCATTTTCCCGTTGGATCCTGAGATGGTCACGTTGTATAGACCAGGCATGAGATTTTCGGTGTTGAGGCTCACGGATCGTCCGTTGATCATCGTTTCTGAAACGAACCTACCCGTGCCGTCGTGAATACGAACTCGGAAATCCTCGCCGATCGATCCTGAGATGTGAAGCACATTGTTGCCGGGGTTTGGGAATAGGGTAAAACCGACTTCGCCGGGAATTTCTGAAGAACTAGTGGGGATGGAATTGCAGTCATCCCAAGCTGGCCATGTATCGAAGCCGATCTGATCATCCGTATAGGATAGGAATTCCCACCAGTACCATTCAACTATTGAGGAACAATACCAAGGGTGCATGTCGAACGGTATCGTCCCAACTCCTTCGATCATGTCAAATCCATTCGAAGCAGGCAGGCCAAATTCATCCAAATAGACCAACTCCCATTTTCTTTTTGGCACATTGTTGAAATACACTGTGCAGGTATCTGCGATCTCCAACATCCCATAGTAGCCGAGGCAGTCCGGGTCCGGACCGCCGATCGGCCACCAACGCTGCCCTGGATTCCCGTAGAAGTACAAGGTGTCCCAATACTGGGACCCCGAGGCGCGTAATAGAACAGCGTCGTCAATGCGCAAGGAATAGAAGTAGCCTTCGTAAATTCCTTGGGAACCACTGATCAGGCTTGAGTCGCGTACTGCTATACGTTGGACATTCTGTCCACCGAGCATTAGGTCCGACTCATACCACATGTGTCGCTCAAAATCGATCCCGAATTGGGTCAAACGATATCGCCAGTCAGCTCCTGTCGTACACCAGGACTGTGCTGATATGACGAGAGGCAACAATGCCATTGCGACAAGAAGGTTCCGCGCTCTGTTCATTCGTGCATTCTGATCAGACGTGTTGTTTCACCGGGTATGCCATTCGTAACGATGCGAGCCATGTACACTCCGCTGCCGCGAAATACTTCACTACGTATCTCGATGTTCTTCGACCCTTCAACGGGCCATTTCCCCACAATGGTCCCTCTCACATCAAACACCTCCAGTACCGAACCGGAGGATAGGGTGTAAGGAAATCGGAGTGTGGTCCTCTCAACGAAAGGGTTCGGTGTAGCAATGATGTTTAATCCCGAGTCCTGCGCGCTGCCAGTTGAGGTGGGGAGTGCGTACCGTTGCGTAACGGTATGTCCAAACCCGACCCCGTCGATGGACTGACCCGTGAGGTACATGTCATTTGCTCCGCCAACGATCGACCAAGCGCATTCATGGTCGCTTGACCCGTCAAACGTCACCGTCGTTATCTGATCACCATTTGGCGACAGCAGAATAGCGAGATAGGAAAGGTTCCATGAAGGTATGGGGCCACTCGCAGAGCCACTTACCAATACATGCCCGTCCGATGAAACATGAAGCCCGTATCCAACCTCTCCACTGTTATTCCCTTGATCGTTAAATCGATGGCTCCAGATCAGGTTCCCCGCAGTGTCCAGTTTGATCGTTAGGATATCAGCGTTGGTATAGGTTGGACCGTTGAAATCTGGTCCGTAGTGCCGGCCCGTGGCGTACACATACCCGTTGTCGTCGACAACGATCCGCATCACTTGATCGTTCAGGGAGAATGACGGAAGGTTAGTCGGTTCAACGAAGGCCCATTGAAATTCCCCGTCGGGGGCACATTTGTACACGGTATACAGACATTGCCCAATACCACCGATGTATCCATTCCCGGCCGCATCGATGGCATAGGCATCTGATCCAGAACCTTGCGAGCATCTTCCATTTCCATCAGTGATGATCTGTCCCGATGGCGATAGAGCAAATTGCGATAACGATTACCGGAGTTTCCCCAGTAACCGTATAGGAAGCGACAATTGCCATCGATGATGCGCATTGCTGCAACCATCACTCGCAGCCAATGTTCGTCACTTCCCAACGGAACTTGCCATACCACCGAACCTGCGGCACTGATCTTGGCGAGCATCACACGCCCGCTTGATGTTCCAGTCGTAGCCAGCCAGCCTCCAACGTATACGTGTCCAGTGTCATCCACAACGAGGGTGGCAGCCCGATCGCTGCCCGGTACAATACCGGTCAAGGTCTGCGACCAGATAAGGTCACCGTTACTGCCCAGTTTCAATACCAAGGCATCATCATCATTCAGGCCGACTTGTGCAGAGCCTGCAACGTAAATATTGCCATCGTTGTCCAAAGCCATGTTATACGCTCGGTCGTTACCATTGACAGGCCCATTCCACACGTATGACCACAGTAAACTTCCCGAATCATCGTACTTGAGCACTTGAATATCCCGCCCTGTGGTGAATCCGATTCTGCCCGTCTTCACAACGACTCCACCGTCAGGACAGAGCAGGACGATCGGCCTTTCGTCGAAATAGTTGATGAATCCCGAGTATTCAGCTTCGCTCCATTGCAGGTTCCATTGTCCAAATGTGACCAATTGGAAAAAGGATGCGACTATAACCGAGGCACAAGGCAGCAACCGACCGCTGTTGATCATGAGAATGAATCTACGCGATTTGCTCAACCGATTGGAAACAGGTTGGTAGACATTCCCTATCCGAAGGGTATGCGCCACAGGTTTCAGGGGGCTGGGGTTCTAAGCGCCCGTCGGATTTCTATCGGCTCGAGGTTCGTGGCTCAAGTCACCGTGAAACCTGTGCGTTCAGTCGATCACGACCCGCTTTGTCGCGAACGCGCCTTCATGATCCAGAACGCGCAGTAGGTACAAACCACTCGCCAACCCATCCCGCTGCAAGAGCACCTCGCGTTGGCCACCGCTTTGGATCGTGCGCAGCACCTTGCCGTTGATGTCGATCAGCTCCACGTAAGCCGCTGCCGAAAGCGGTGCGCTGAAGATCACGCGGGCATCGTTGGTCATCGGGTTGGGCATGATCGCCATGCGCACACCAGGCACGTCCTCCACACCGGTGATCAGGACCTGGACCTCCTCTGAATGCAATTCGCAAGCGTACACGTTGGTGACCGCAACGGAATAGAAGCCGGAAGCGCCCGCCACCAGTTCCCGCTGCGTAGCACCGTCGATCGGTACACCGCTCTCGAACCACTGATAGCTTTCCCCGGCGCTGGCCTCCAGCAGGCCGCCCCCGAGGTCGGTTGCCGTGGCGGTGAAGGCTTCACAATCCACCAAGGTGTTCAACGTGGTGTTGGTGATGATCGGCGGGTTGAAGTCGAAGTAGATCTCGGCCGTGTTGTGTATCTCCGTCAGGTTGGGTGCTTCGGGTAGTGGCCGGATCCGAAAGCGGACGTACCCGTTACTGCCGGCCATGTTGGCTCCGCTGTCCGGTAGGAGGATGTTGTCGTAGCGGAAGTTCAGTTCGCGATCATCCTCGATGAAGATGTGCGTCAGCGGATGCGAAGTACCAAGGACCTCCATGCTCGTGCGGTCCAGGTATGGGCTCAGGCGATCGATCAGCAGGACGTTGAATGCGGTGTCCGTTCCTGTGTTCTGGAAACGGATCGTGTAGTCCAGCCACTCCTGATCGATGGGGACCGCGTGATGGACCCCGCTTCCAATGGGAAGGACCAGCTTGTCGTTCGGGTCGTATGCACAGGTGACCGTTGGGAGGCCACCGGTTTCAGAGAAGTGTTCCCCGGTGCTCCCGAAAAGCACATCGACAGTGGCCAAGCCGGATGAGCCCACGGGTCCGGCGACCACGTCGATCCGGTAGTGCCGCAGCCCCCACCACGCCATGCTGTCCAGTTGCCAGTACACGACATTCGCGACCACGGAATCAGGAGCTGGCCATGCTTGCACGAAAGTGAGGTCAGCATCAAGGGCCAAGCTGATGTCGATGTCGTACAGGATGCTGCTTCCGGCGTTGCGCACATCGATGAAAAAGCTCCCTGCGGTGTTGCAACGGAGCAAGGTGCGAGAGAACGAGACCGCCTCGATGTTCTCATCCAACAAGGGACCTACGCCGAAGATTAGGCTGTCCACGATCGGCTCGTTCGCATTGGCCTGCACAACGGCGGTGTCAGGCGTGGTGGTGACCAGGTATTGTGAAGCCAGTTGCGGCCACAGTTGATAGGTGACACCGCTGTCCACTGGAAGGTCGAAACCTCCGGCCGTATTGGTCCAGGAGAGATAGCCTACCGGGTTGGTGCGCATCGGCAGATAGGCCAGAGGTTCATCGAAGCCATCCTCGACCGCGTTGTTGTTGAAGTCCTTGAACACGTTGCCGCGCAGCCGGAAGGCGTCGAAGAAATGGTTCTCCTGCCACGTGATGCTGTGGAATCGGGCGGCCACCAGGTCGGGCACCACATCGCCGTTCATATCAGCGAACACCAAGGAAGCCGTGCTCTCGGCCGTCGGATCGATGATGAATGCTGCCCCGATCGTTCCGTCGCCATTGTTCAGGTTGGCGAAGGTCTTGTGGTCGTAACCGTTGCTCCGCGCCCACAAGGCATCTGGATAGCCATCGCCGTTCACATCACGGGCAATGATGTGTCGTGGCTGACCAACCTCCATCGGTCTCAATTGCACTTCTGAAAAAGCACCGTTGCCATCATTGTAATAGCACCAGATCGAGGTGCCGAACATGGCGAGCAGGTCGATGTCCCCATCCTGGTCCATGTCCGCAACATCGCTCAAGCTCAATGTGACGCTCGTCGTGCTGGTCATGTTAGTGAATCCGGCATTTCCATCGTTCATCAGGGCATTGATACTGGTGCCGCGGCAGAGTATGTCAAGTATTCCATCGCCATCGAGATCCACCGCTTGCGCAGGAGCCGAACCAGCGATCGCAAAGAGCGGTTCCGTGATCTCGGTGAAGGTGCCTCCACCGTCGTTGCGGTACCATTTCCCACTTGCGATCAGGTCCTCGTCGAAGTCACCATCGAGGTCCGCGGCCAAGAAGGACACACCATCGTTGGGTAAGGTGCTCGATGTGAAATTCCCGTTGCCATTGTTCCAGAATACAGCAGCCTGCGCTTTGTTCGTCAGGATCTCCGGCAGACCATCGCCGTTAAGGTCCGCTGTGGCGGTTGCGCTTATCTGGTCCAAGTGCTCCGCCAACACGATCTGTGGCCCGAACGTGCCATCGCCGTTGTTCAGGTAGGCCGTGAGCATATCGGCATAGAAGCCTGCGCAAACGACGTCGTTGTCCCCATCACCGTCAAGGTCTTCAACAGTAAGGCCGTTGCCACCACTCAGCACATCGCCCACACGCTCGCGCGGAGCGAATGTGCCATCGCCATTGTTGGGGTACCAAGCGATCATGCCGAGGCCGTGGCAGATCGCCATGTCGGGGAATCCGTCCTCATTGATGTCCGCGTAAGCATAACGCGTTCCGACCAAGTTGTATCCACTGAACGCTTCGACGTTCTGATCGCTCCAGGCCAGTCCGATCCCATCGTTGCGGTACCACTTCGCATCGCACGAGGTGCCGGTCCCACGGGACAGATCAAGGTCGCCGTCGTTGTCCATGTCGATCGCAGGCCAAGCTCCGAATATGGTATCGGCCACGGCGAATACCCCACTGCCATCGTTCGCGAACCAACGGCCCGAAGGCGAACCACCGAACACGACCAGGTCCTGGATCCCGTTGCCATCCACGTCACCGGCATGAACGACGGGTGATCCGATGAGATCGGTGATCAGTTGCCTTGCACCGTAGTTGCCCCCACCGATGTTCGGGTAGTAGCCGTTGTTATTGGCGTCACCGCCGATGACGAGGTCAAGGTCGCCATCGCCGTCGAAATCCGCCTGCGTGCTATTGATCGTGCTCGTGGCGTTGGAGCTGAACTGGACCCCATTGCTGAAGTTGCCGTTGCCGTCATTGATGATCGTTCCGAAGAAGGTGGTGATGAGGTTCCCGTTCAAGACACCCGTACGACCAACGAGATCGATGTCCCCATCCCCATCCAGGTCTCCCACCATCGCCAGGATCAAGTAGGGGTTGATGTTGTTCATAAAGGTGAAAACGCCGCTGCCATCGTTGGCCCACCAGCCCGGTTGGCCGATCACATCCACGTCGCCATCCCCATCCACATCCGCAGTGGTCAATAGGTTGTTGCTGCTCAGGAATTGGTTGAAGATGAACTTGCGGTCACCGAACTCACCGCTTCCATCATTGTCCCACCAGTACAGGTTGTTGCTGTCCATGGCCAACACATCCTGGTGGCCATCTCCATTGATGTCGTCACACCAGATCCTGCCCGGGTACTTCACGTCGCTCTCGAACACGAAGTGCTGTGGTCCGAATTGGGCTTGGGTCGAAGCGCACCAAGTGATCAGTAACAAGACCGGGAAACGGTGGGTTGCAAGGAGCTTCATCAGATCATAGACGTTAGGATCGGGTTGCGGTTGTCCCGTACTGCGAGGTCCATGGTCCGGCACCAGCCTCAAGTGGTCAAGGCAATTGCTCCAAGCGCTCGGTCGTTGCCACCGCGCCACCGATGTTGGTGAGGATCAGGTCGCGGTCGTTGGCGTTACCGGTGTACAAGACACGGCCATCCATATTGAGGTCCTCTACGAAGTACCCGCCCACTACGTTCGTAGGCACCACACCGCCTATTCTGGAGAGGACCAGGTCCCGGTCATTGGCTTGCCCTGTGTAGCGCAGCATGCCGTCCCGTACCGTGTTCCCAGCCCACATGGCCCGTATGCCGCCAACGGCCTTCAGTGCTTCGGTGCCGAACGAGGGGGTCATTGTCGCAGCGAAGTCGACGTTGTTCGATATAGGACCAAGAAGCAATGGGGCGGCGGTCATCACGCCGAGGTGGTTCCGATGACGTGCGGCCACGAAGTAATTTCCCGGGTCCATCGCGAAGGGCAAAGCTGAGGTCCCGTCCATATCGACCACATCCCCGTCCCGTTGGAGCAATGCGCAACGCGTAGCTCTGATCACCGCAGGGTCCGTCGCATCGCGCAACTCGATCATGACCCAGTCGACGATCGCATCCGCTCCGGATATCGCCAGTACACCTGGTTCGATCGTTTCGCCACCGCCATTGCCGACCTGTGCGAAACCGAGTGCGGAGTACGGCTCGTTCGCTGGCACCAAGCTTTTGACACGCAGGCTGTCGTGCATGATCCCGGTGTTCTGGTCGAACGGACCCTCCAGGAATACGCGGGCTTGGAGGGTGATGGACGCTTGCGGTAGCACCATGTCCGCAATGATCGGATAGTGGTCGCTCGCTGATTCCACGTCGTTGCTCAGCAGCCCCGAGGAGGCCAACGCGCCGCTTGACATGATCCCCGTGCGAAGGGCAAAGGACTTGGCCACGCTTGCAACCGCATCGGTGTACAGGACCAGGTCCAAGCGCCCGCAGGGATAGGCGCTGTTGTTGTTCCGCCAGGTATAGGCCATTCGACCTTCGGTCTGGCGGCACACCAGGTCCGTGTTCGCACCGCCGTCCCAGTCCATCGGCCCGTCCAGCCCATAGCTGGCGTTGTTCTGTATGTCGCCGGTGAGCAGTGTATTGAGCTGTTGGGCATAGCCCACCAGGTTCATGTCGCCGGCATAGATCATGGGTGTTCCCTCGGGAAGGTCGATCACCCCACCCGTCGTCCTGGCATCCTGAACGAATTGCACGTACGCATCCACTTGGTCCTGACGGGTCGCATCGGCGGTACAGCAATTCAGGTGCGATGCGGTGAACAACAGGTCGGTGCGGTAGGTCGAGGGAAGGTCGATCAGCGCCGGGAACTGTCTGGATAACGCAGGCCAGGTCTGCGTTATCGGCCAGCGCGCGGCGATGATCAGATCAAAGTCATCCTTCACCACTTGCCAGCCCGCACCACCGATCGGTAGCCAGGCATCAAGGCGGGTCTTTACTTGGGCGGCGGTGGAAGTGACACACTCGCTGAGGCCGATGATGTCCGGCGCGGTTGCTGTCAACACCCGCTGAAATCGATCCTGTAGGCCGCTGTTCGTGATCCCATCGGACAGCACGTTCCAAGAAAGTACGCGGACATCGGACGCCGCGCCCTTTTGCAGGGTGATCACCGGGGCCGGCGGGACCGGGGTCGCATCGAAGGTGTAGCTGAACGTGCTACCGACGTTGGGCATGGCATCACCGCCGTCCGATTCGACGAAGAGCAGCCTGATGGTGTTCGAACTGAACAGTGCGTTCGTTCCGTCAGGCCTGGCATTTCGCGCAATGGCGATCTCGAATCGTGCGCTCGTCACGGTTGGTAATGGAACAAGGTCCAAGGTGCTCCAGACACTGTTGAGCCTGGCACCGAAGTACTCGGTCACCGTTCGTGTGTCGAACTCGATTCGTAATTCGGCACCGTATCCTGCTTGGGCGGAGAGGTGGATGCATTGTTGTCGCCATCGATGTACAGGCGGATCGTTTGTGGGATGAGGTTGTCCAATAGATCCGTTTCCGCGCCGAGGTCCAATTTGATGTACAGGTATTCGTCGTCGTTGGTCACTTGCATACCCAGGAGGTCAACACCGCTGGTCGGGCTATTGCTATCGACCAGCGTGGCAAGCCCCGGACCCCAATCATTGAAAAAGCCGTCCATGAGATGGCGGCGCCGGCGGAAGCGTAGCCCATGGAGATGGCGGCGCAAAGGCCGGCGAACAGGGTGCGGAGCATTGTCTGTGGTTGGAGCAAGGAGTACGAAGTTGGGAAGAATGGACCGGACCCATTGTCGGATAACGGCTTACCGCTTGCTGTAATTTTCACTTCCATGGGCCGTCCCAGAAGAACGGGTTCCTTCACCTCGATGACCACCCGCCGAATACAACACCGCTGTTGATCAGTATGCCGATGGCCTCTATCGCTTCGCGGTGAAGCATCTGCGCAATGAGGACCTCGCGAAGGACGTGGTACAGGAAAGCTTTGCGCGGCTCTGGGTGAAGGCCGACCAAGTGGATGCAGCGAAGGTCAAGAGCTACCTGTTCACCACGGCGCATCATGCCATGGTGGACGAGGTTCGAAAAGGAGGGCGCAGCACGCGTATGGAGGATCACCACGACAACTTGCGCTCGGTGAGCCAGGACCAGCCAGACCTGAAAGAGGTGCTGGATGCAGCCTTGGCGACCTTGCCCAGCGTACAACGCAGCGTGGTGTTGTTGCGTGATCTGGAAGGTTACACCTATGAGGAGATCGCAGAACTCACCGGGCTCAACCTTGCGCAGGTCAAAGTGTACATCTACCGCGGACGCACCGCCTTGAAGGAATACATCGGTAAACTGGAACTTGTGCTTTGAAGGACCGCATCGACCATAGCAACTACGAGGCTTGGCTCTTGGATCGGCTGGACGGCACGTTGACCGATGCGCAGGAGCGCTTGCTCGACGCCTTCCTGCACCAACACCCGGAGCTGGTGCCGGACGAGGGTGAATTACCGACCGTTCGCGATGAACGATCCAGCCCTGTCCATTTCGATAAGGAGACCCTGAAACGGCAGGTCCCGCCGTTAGGGCCGATCGCCGAGCACAATGTGTTGGACCACCTGATCGCGCGGGCAGAGGGCGACCTCGACCCGGAACAAGAGAGGTCCCTGGGGGCGTATCTGGAAGCTCACCCGCACCATCAACGGGATGCACGCATCGTGGACTTCACCAGAACGGGTCATCAACCTGTCAGCTTCAAGGATAAGAGCGTCTTGTACCGTCAGGTCCCGCCGGTCGGAATGCCCGATGCGTACCACATTGACGACTTCCTGATCGCACGTGCGGAAGGTGATCTCGATGCGCACCAAGAGGCAGCTCTCGCGGCCTACCTCGCCGCGAATTCCGAAGCGCAACGGGCCTGGCGTACAGTTCAGTTGGCCAAGGTGCAGGCCAACACCATGATCTATCCC
Organism: Flavobacteriales bacterium; assembly: GCA_041391825.1. Classification (GTDB taxonomy): domain Bacteria; phylum Bacteroidota; class Bacteroidia; order Flavobacteriales_F; family PHOS-HE28; genus PHOS-HE28. The sequence continues at coordinate 91,999 of JAWKNF010000014.1, forward strand.
GACAAAGCCGGGTTGAAGAAAGGGGGACGTGTGATCGCCTTCACGTCACGTACGTGGGTGCGTCTTTCCGCTGCGGCTTCGATCCTGTTTGTGCTGGGCATGGGCCTTTGGTTCCTGCGAACGCCGCCGACCTCGAATACGCTGACGGCGGAGGTTTCAGGTCAGGTCAACGGTACCGGATCTGAGGCGGATGACCTTGTTGGAGAGCGACCGGGGTCGGCGCAGCATGAGGCATCGGCGAGCATTGCTGAGAACGGTGCGGGGACGGCCATTGCTCGAACGGTTGAGGAAAGTGAAGGAGCGCAACAGGACGTGGACAATGGACCCTCGTCGCCGCGCAACGCCCGTACCACCATGCCGCGCATGCAACGCGTTGATCCTGTTCCGCCGATAGACCTTGGAACACCCGTAAGCGTCGAGGTCGCGGAAGTGCCTGTATCCAGTGAGGGCCCGGCCATCGGGTCGGAGCCGCCTTCCAAGGCCACACAGGCGATGACGGTCCCTGAATTGCTTGCATCCACCTTGCGGGAACGGGTGCTCGAGAAGCCCGCATCGCAACCGCGTCCGTTGGACAAGGATGACGCTGTTGCCATGGTGGACCGTGGCTTGAAGGCTGTTGGAGGCGATGATGCAGGACTTGATATGGAGCGCGGTGAAGCTGGCCGTTTGCGCAGTTTCAACCTACGCCTAGGGCGCAATCTCGCGATCAGCGCACAGCGTTGATCCGGAGCGCAACTCGATCTTTTCGTGCCGTGCGTGCATCTGCATTGTTGGGCTGATCGCGGTGAACTGTTCCGTTCATCATCGCTCATCCACCGCTCATCACGATCCGCCCATTCCGCTGTAACTGCTGCGGTGTTCAGGCCGTCCAATGGACAAGAACAACCACAACACCACACCGCCATGAACACCAAGATCTCCCGCTCGCTGCTACTATTGGCAACTGTCTTCACCCTCGGTTACGCTCGCGCCGCAGAACCCTTCCGCAAGGCGAACAATGCAAAGCGCACCACCATGGAGCGCACCTTGGAGCGCGCCCTCAACCACAACCTCTCATACCCCTTGTTCGAAAAGGCGGACATGAACGGAGAGGTCACCGTGAGCTTCGTGATCGACAAGGAAGGAAAGGTCGTGGTCCTGGACAGTCATTCCGAGAACGAAGAACTCGAGTCCTATGTGCTTCGCAAACTATCGCACATCGACATCGGCGAGAATCCGGAGGGTAGCTGGAAGACCACGTACATCCGGTTCCGCTTCCATCCGGAGAAGTCCTGATCCGCTGATCCTTGACCCATGCGAATGGCCCCGGTATCGGGGCCATTTGTTTTCCGGCCGTCTGTAACAAACCGGGATCGCAGCCGTCCTATCCACAACGAACGAATCCTACACGACATGCGCGTATCCACATTGTTGCTCACCCTGCTCCTCTTCATCACCGCAAACGGGCAGAACGACACCACCGAGGTACAGGAAGGGCTTGGGAAAGGCTCTTTGGAACTGGGTATCAAGTCCGGGAAAGGTCTTTATGCCGAAGTCAACGGCCCTGTGGACAGCACCGGTACATCGGGGACGGACACGATCAAGATCACCACCAAGAACAAGCTGATCCGGATCATCACTGAGGATCGGAAGTTCGATCCCGGCACGGTGGACGTGGATGCCAAACTACGCCAGGCGCGTCGGGAGCGACGCAATGTGTTCACCTATTGGTCGGGTGTGGAACTGGGCCTGAACAACTGGATGACGCCCGGCGGAAGTTTTGAGCTACCGGAGGAGGACGAGTGGATGGAGTTGGAGACCGGGCGGTCGCGCTTCTTCGCGATCAACTTCATGGAACAGAAGATCGAGTTCGGCTCACACCACGCAGGGATCGTTACCGGACTGGGCCTGGAATACACGAGCTACCATTTGGCCAACAACGTGTTGCTCGTGGCCGACCGCGACTCCACCTATGCCCTTTCCGATGGGATCCCCGAATACAGCAAGAACAAGATCCGCCAGACCGGTCTGCGCGTGCCCGTGATGTTCGAGTTCAATACCAAGAAAGCACCCCTGCCGACCGAGGAGTTCACACGCTCCGGTAAAAGCATGTCCTACGACCGGAAGGGGAACTTCCACATGGCCGTTGGGGTGGTGGGCAGCTGGTATTTCGACACGATGTACAAGCAGAAATACCGTGCGAACGGCGAGGATGTGAAGGACCGGACGAAGTCCTCGCTGAACCTCTTGCCTTATCGGGTCGCGGGTCGGGTGCAGCTCGGTTATGGTGCGCTCAATCTTTTCGCGGAGTATGCGTTGACCGATCTGTTCGAGAACAACAAAGGTCCGGAGCTGGTGCCGGTCAATGTGGGCATCACGCTCATCGGGTTCAACTAGCACACGGGTCGGGCTTTCCGCACGGCGAGCCCCCATCCGGGCGACCAGGGGGTTGGACCCATCGGGCCGCAGGGGCTTCCGCAGGATCGCGGTGGCGGCCTGCGGCCTTCGCGTTGACGCTGGCTGGTGTAGTTTTGGGCCCTGTTCGCCATTGGTGGACCATACGTAAACACCTCGCCACATGGGCCGCATCTTCGAAACGCGCAAACACAAGATCTTCGCTCGCAACGCCAAGCTGAGCAAACTCTTCACCCGCATCGGTAAGGAGATCTCCATGGCCGTGAAGGCCGGCGGCCCGAACCCGGACTCGAACTCCCGGCTGAAGATGGCCATCCAGAACGCCAAGGGCGCGAACATGCCCAAGGACGTGGTCGAGCGCGCCATCAAGAAGGCCGCAGGCGGCGATGAGGCGAACTACGCCGAGATGAACTACGAGGGCTATGCCGTGGGAGGGGTGGCCATCTTCGCGGAGACGGCGACCAACAATCCCACCCGCACGGTGGCCAACGTTCGCAGCTTCTTCAACAAGTGTGAAGGGACCTTGGGTACTTCCGGTTCCCTCTCACATGTATTCGACCGCAAGGCGGAATTCGTTATCGACAACGCGGTGCTTGAAGGACGCGATACCGACGAGTTCGAGATGGAGTGCATCGATGCCGGTGCCGAGGATGTGATCCGCGACGAGACCGAATTCGTGATCCTGGCCCCCTTCACGGAGTTCGGGAACATCCAACAGAAGCTGGATGCCTTGGGTGTGGAGGCGAAGAGTGCCGAGCTCAAACGCTTCCCCTTGTCGACCGTACCGGCGGATCTCGAGACGGCCCGGAAGGTGATGCGCTTGGTCGATATGCTCGATGAGGATGACGACGTGAACGCCGTGTACCACAACATGGAGCTGAGCGAGGATGTGGAGGCCGAACTGGCCGCAGGCTGATCCTTACGCGTCCGGCGCACCGGACCTTGTCCTGAAGCGGATGTGGTAGCGGGTGCCCTGTTCTCCACCCTCCACGGCCATACGACCGTTCAGCTGGTCCACCAAGCTCTCGATCAACGAGACGCCCAGGGTTTGGCCATCCGACTGCATCTTGTCCACGGGGATCCCTATGCCATCGTCGGTATAGTTCAGGTCATAAGTGCCGTCCGTTTGGCTGGCGATGGAAAGTTCGATCTGCCCATGCGCCCTGCCGCTGAACGCGTGTTTGAACGAATTCGTGATCAGCTCGTTCAGCAACAGGCCCAAGGGGACCATGGTGTGAATGTCGAAGGCCAGTTCGCTGTCGATATCGGTGCTATAGCGGATGCGGTCCCCCACATCATTCACCCGCACCAGTTCGGCGAACAATTCGTGGATGTACGCCGCAAGGCCCAAGGTCGTCAGCTCGTCGCCTTTGTACAGTTTCTCATGGATCAAGGCCATCGAGGTCACACGGCTCTGGCTCTGGTCGAAGGCATGCTGTAAGCGTTCGTCCGGGATCGTGCTGGCCTGCAAGCGTAAGAGACTGGCGACCACCTGAAGGTTGTTCTTCACGCGGTGGTGCATCTCTTTGATCAGCAAGCGGATCCGTTCGTTCGCTTGTTCCAGTTTCTGTTTCTCGGCCTGCAGCGCCATGGTCTGCTCGTTGTCGCGCAAGCGGGCCGCGGTGAGGTTCTCCTTCATCCGGCTCAAGGCGATCCCGAGCACGTCCTGCGGGCCACGCACGATGACCTGCGTGTCGTAATTCCCTTTGCCGATGGCCTCGGCACTGGAGGCCTGTGAACGGATGTTGTCGATCATGCCATTGAAGGAGAGCGCCATTTGCCCGATCTCGTCCGAGCTGTTCACCGGCACTTCCGCACTGATGTCACCCATGGCCAAGGAGCGCGCCGCTTGGCTCACCTCGGTCACGGTGTTCCGCACGCCGCGCAGGATCACATACCCCATCACGGTCACCGCACCCACCACGCCGATCAACGCGGCCAGCACGATCAGCAAACGGATCTCGGCACTGCGTGAGTTCTCGGCCGTGTTCTGTTGGATCAGGCCAAGGCTATGGTCCTCCACGAGCTTCAACTTGTCCAATGCTTGAAGGGACAGCTGCCACCATTGGCGGGGTGCGATGCCCACCGGGTCGCTCGTGCGGCGCTCCTTCACCGTACCGATCAGGGCCCGCATGAAATTCACATCGGCCCCTTGGAACAGCTCCCTGTATGCGCTCATCACCTCCGGCGGTGCGTCGCGTTCGAAGAGCAACAGGTTCGTTTCGTATTGCGAGACCAGGTCCCCGAGCTCGGCCAGGTCGTTCTCGTTGGAAACACCGCCCGACCCGATGCTCAGCCGATCGCGCACTTCGCTCAAGGCCTGTTTGGCGTTCAGCAGGCGGATGTGCGCGTACATCCAATCCTTCGTGTCCGAATCCAGGCCGAGCTTGCCCACCCGCTCCAGTTCATTGAGCAAGCGATGCTCCATGGCCGAATAGGA
>JAWKNF010000015.1:0-96060 GCA_041391825.1 Flavobacteriales bacterium
CACCACCAGCTCGGTCACTAACCCGAGCCATTTCAAGCCCAAGCGCATGGTGGCTAGGTCCAGGTCCACGAGGCGTTCGTGCTTCTTGGTCAGCACGGCCTCGATGTCGTCGATGTAGTGGATGAACCACGGTGTCTTTCCATAGGCACTGCGGATCGCGTGCAGGTGCTGTTGTTGCCAGGTCTCCGTATAGCTCAAACCCACCTCGCGCATGGGCATCTTCTCGCCGCTCTTGCGGGCGATCTGTACCACCAGGTCCTGCTTTCCGTTGGGCCCTGCGATACTGGTGCGGGTGCGGAAGCTCTGGCGCTCGAAGTGCTCGCCGATGTCGATCAGTACGCGATCGTGCTGCGCGATCAACCGGTAATGATCAACGGTACCGAAGTAGAATGCGGAGAGGAGCGGGGTTGCCATCCGGCGCGAAGGTCGTTCGCTAATTTCGAAGCCTCATACCAAGTTAATGCGCAAGCTCCTTCTTTCGATCCCGGTACTGGTATTTTGTTCCTGTGCCGCACCTGCACCGGAGGCGGAAGCTGTGGATGCCAGTAGTGAAGCCACCCCGAGCAAGCTGGTGATCGATGCGGATCCCGTGGGTCTTTACCACGATACCATGCCTTGCGCGGACTGTCCGGGTATCGTTACCGACCTGTGGGTGCGGGCCGACGGCAGCTACCTTTTCCAAGAGACCTACCTGGACCGCGACCCGATGCCCTTCGGGACCATGGGGAACTGGGAGGTACGAGAGGGCCGGCTCGTGTTGCTTGAGGATCGGAGCCCGTTGATGCACTATGCGTTCGCGGCGGAAGGCCTGCAGCAAATGGATGCCAGCGGCAAAGCACCCAGCGGGAGCATGCCGCTTATGCTGCAACGCATCCAAGGCACACTGCTCGATCGCCCCATGCGGATCAGCGGCATCTATTCGTACGCGGATGAGACCCATGCCATGCGTCCTTGTGGCATGCGCGCGGATCTGCCATTGGGCATGCAACAGGCCGGTCTGGAAATGGCCATGTGGTATTCCGAGCGGGACGACAGCAATAGGAAGCCCTTGGTGGTGGAGATCCAAGCACACTTGGGCATGGGACCTGCCATGGAAGGGAACGACGAGGAGGAGTACCTCTTCGTGGACAAGGTGCTACGCCAGGTCAGGTCAGGCGAATGTCCTTCGCGCCTTATTGCCCTGCCTTGAACCCATAGGTGATCTGGTGGGCGAAGTCCTTGGGGAACTTCTCCATGCCGGGGAAACCGAGCTTGATGTGTCCATCGTCCTTCGGAATGCTCGCCGTGCGGAAGATGTAGTCCCAAATGCTCAAGGAGATGCCGTAGTTCAAGCCATGACGACGCCCTTCAGGTAGGTTGTAAACGTGGTGCCAAAGGTGCATCACCGGATTGTTGAAGATGTAGCGTAAAGGCCCGTAGGTGAAGTGCACATTGGCGTGGTTCAGGTGCCCTATGGCGATGGCGACGTAGAACACGATGAAGGCCTGGTCCGGCGTGAAGCCACCGATGAGCATGACGGCGATGTACTTCATGGGCGTATAGAACACGTTCTCCATCCAGTGGTAGCGCAGGTGCGCCGCGAAGCCCATCTCCTCCACACTGTGGTGCACCTTGTGGAATCGCCAAAGGATATCGTATCGGTGCAACAATACGTGCGTGAACCATTGGATGAAGTCCGTGGCGATGAAGAAGATGAGCAACTGCGCCCACTGCGGCATGGCGCTCAGGTCCAAGAGGTGCAACTTCTGGATCGAGGTGCCGAATAGGTCGTTCATCGCCATATTCACCACCTCGCTGAAGGCGATGAAGATGACCAGGTTGAAGATGTAGAAGTTGAAGAACATGTAGAAGGCGTCCAACCAGAAGTCCTTGCGGATGGCCTTCTGGTCCTTGCGCCAAGGGAAGGCCAGTTCCAAGCCCCATACCACCAACGAGAGGGCGATGAGCCAATAGAAGTAGTTCACGTACCACGGTTCGGTACGGAAGGTGATCTCTCGCCAGACATAGCCGCCGTAGTTGGTGAAAGCGTTCAGGAAGGCATCGAGGTAGCGGTCCATAGGGTCAGGGAAGTATGGTTATGGAATTCGTGTCAAGTTGCACAGGTAGCTCTTTGTGGTAGCTCCATTCGGTCCAGGAGCCATCATAGTTGCGCACGTTCTTCATGCCCAGCAGTTGAGTAAGAACGAACGTCGTATGTGCCGAACGCACACCGGAGTGGCAAAAGGTGATCACGGTATCCGTAGGGTGAACACCCAAAGCGAGCAACTGTTGGCGAAGGACCGCGGTATCCTTCAAGCACTGGTCCTTGTCAAATGCCACAGCATTGCCCCAGTCATACAGGATACTACCCGGAATCGTTCCTGCCCGGAACGCGCCTTGCTTCATCTCCGCCCCACTGTGCTCCACTTCGGAACGGGTATCCATGAGCACGCCACGGTGAGGAGCGATCATGCCTTCCACTTCATCCATGGTGGCCACAAGACTGCTGTCCGCCGGGTCCGGAAAGTTGTAACCGGAAGGCCTGTTCTTCACCCACTCCATGGAGACCGGAAATCCCAGGGCACGCCAATGCGGGATGCCACCATCCAACAAGGAAACGTTACGGTGACCATACCCTGAGCATCCACCACAAGCGCGCTGCATCGCAACCACCGATATCGTCGTAGACCACAACGTGCCGGTCCGGGCGAAGGCCGAGCGAATCAAGAAGATGCCTCATGGTCCCCGAAGTGGCGGACATGCCGGTGTAGGGAGGTCGTTCCGTGTGAAGGCATCGCGCCAAGCCTGCACGGCTCAGGGATGTGGCCCTGCTGGTAGGATCCGATCGGACGTACATCGATCGCGAACACGGGGTCACCCGCATCGATGTAGGCTTTCAACTCGTCCGGCTGCACGGTGGCTGAGCGGTGCGAGCGTCGGAGGTGACGCAGCCTTTTCCAGTGGCGTATTGCATCCACCGAACAACAGCAGCACACCAATGATCGGGGTTCCAGGTCGTACCATTCGATATTGGTCAATCGCGCACGACGACCCTTCTTCTGTGGTGGATAGTTCTTTGCCAGGTAGTCAGGATCAGGCTTCGTTATCGCCAGCTCCCAGAGGTTCTGCGTCTTCTGCATCCAGCGGATAAATCTTCGTCCAGCCCTCGCGGTCAGCGTGGTTCTGGGTGACCAACTTGGCCGAATGACAGGCGGTGCAGGTGGCCCGCAGTTCCCAGTGTTCGTCCACGATAGGACCGGTCTCCACGTGTATGCGTTCGCGATCCCTTCGTCCACGCGATCGACGCCACCTCGGTCACCACCTCCACCAGCGCTGGGCGATGAACGCGCGCTCGAAGACCTCCGGGAACACAGCGATGAACACGAAGAGCACGGCCAGCACCAAGGTCACAGCGGCCAAGCGGTTCACATGTCGTCCGATGCGGACGGCCAATGAAGGGTCTCCTCCGGCACGGGTCGGCCTCGCTCTTCCATCACTTCACGCGCACAGCGATACGGTGGCAGGCGTTGTTCAAGTAGCCCTTCGGGTTCCAGCCCGGCACCACCATGGGTTGCGAACGGCCCTCACTATCGGTCGCCTTTGCCCAGACCTCATAATAGCCCGACATCGGTAACGAAAGTTCCGCGGTCCAACGTTGCCAAGCGAGGCGATTCTTCGGTGCTTGCAATGCGGCCTTTTGCCAAGTGGCACCGAAGTCGATGGACACGTGCATCTCCTTCACAGCGAGGTCACACTGCCCATGCGTGGCCGCGCACGCTGAGCTCTCTGGCCGGGCTTCGGGGTCGCACCCGACTTGGGATAGGTGACCACCGAACGTACCGGCATGCTTTCGATGATCGCCAGTTTGTCCTCCGGAACGACCTCGCCAGGCTCCACGGGAACCATGGGCACCTTGTAACTATCGCCGGTCATCTTCGGACCATCATGCACCTTGTCACGCACGGCGATCCGCTTTAACCACTTCCCCGAAACACTTGCGGGCCAGCCGCCGATCACCAAGCGCAGGGGATGGCCATGCGCGAGGGGGATGTCCTTCCCGTTCATGGCGAACGCGACCAGGGTCTCGTCCTCTAAGGCCTTGCGCATGGGCACGCCGCGCGAGATCACGACCTTGTCGGGGTCGCCGCTCAGGTGTGTGTCGGTGCCGTAGTACCCGATGTAGACCGCGTTCTTCTTCAAACCGGCTTTTTCGAGCAGGTCGCGCAAGCGCACGCCGGTCCATGCCGCACATTGCACAGCGCCCGTGGTCCATTGGTTGCCTTGTGCGGGCGGGTCGAACTCCGCACGCCCGTTGCCACCGCACTCCAACACCAAGCGGTAGGTGTGGTGCGCGAACTTGGTCTTGAGGTCGTTCAGCGTGAAGCTCACCTTGCGCTCCACGGACTCGCCGTCGATGGTCAAGGTCCAAGTGGCTGCGTCGATACGCGGTCGGTATGGCCATTGTTCCGGACGAACATCCGTGCGGCAGGCGTCACTTCATCGTCGAGCAGGTGCGCAGGAGTCTCGATGTTCCATGGCTTGTCGTTCAGGATCACGAGCCCTTTGTCCTTGCCGAGCTTGGCCAAGGCCTCTTCATCGCCACCTTCCAAGAGCAGCGCGGGCAGCAGTCCGGCCGGCATTTCGCTGGCGAACACGATGGGCCCGCCTAGGACCATGGCCATGGCGCTGAGGCCTGCATTGCGAAGGAAACCGCGGCGTGATCCCGGGTCGCTCTCACGACCGAAGACCTGCCGATCCGCTTCGACCGGGTCGCTTGCGTACAACTCACGCAGGCGGATAAGACGTTCCTGTTGATCCAATTCGTGGCGGAATTCAAGCGAAATGTAAAGCAACGCAGAGATGGCCTGTCGAAGCGTGACAACTGTTACGCTGCGAATGAAAGGTCGATGAAAAAGAAACGGGCCGCACCTTTCGGTACGGCCCGCTCTCGGACGGAACGTTCGCACGTGCCGACCTCAGCGCGTACTCACTTTGGTCACGTTCTTCTTGTCGTACACATAGACGAAGTCACCCTCGGTGCTCAAGCTGGTCACGGCTCCTCGTCGGGCCTTGAACTCCTTGTATTGGCAGGTGTTCAGGTCGAAGCAGGCGATATCGGCTCCGGCGGTCTTCAGGATCATCCGGTCGCCTTCGTAGTCCTCCACTTCGCTCTTCTTGTACTTGTTCTGCGCAACGGGGGCTCCGGTCTCGGTGCTGAAGGTGCTTACACCCTTGTCACCGACCACCACCACCATGTCCTTGAAGGGGAGGATCATGCTGGCCTGTCCCACGCCACCGGTCGCTACCGGTACGGTGTACTTCTCTGCTCCGGTCTGGACATCCATGCTGTACAGCTCCTTGCCGCTGCACACGATGAACTTGTCGTTCACCACGATGGCATTGGTGATGCCTTTCTTGAAGCGTTCGCTGTCCCATGCCATGCTACCATCGCTGGTGTTGAAGGCTTGCACGCCGAAGGGCTTCACCTCCGGGTGCCAGATGCGCCACTCCTCGGTGATCTCATAGGAACCATCGGTTTGGCGTTCGCGCTTGTAGATGTATGCTTGGGCTTCCACGAACCCGCCGATCTGCAACAGCACCTTGTCACCCTCCACGTACATGTTGGGGATAGCGCGTGCCTCCTTGATCTCGGGGCTGGTCCATAGCAATTTGCCGCTGTTGCGGTCGTACTTCTTGATGTACTGGCTCTTCTTGCTGCTCATGTCCAGTACGTACAGGTCATCGCCCACGACCACAGGATCGGCCACGGCATTGTACACGCCGAATTTCTTCGCACCGGCCGGCGCGCCTACGATCTTGTCCGGTGTGAAGTCGAAGGCCGCACTGTAGATGTTCGCGCCCGTGTTGAGGTCATAGACCTGCATGCCGTTCATGCGCAGGAAGACCTTATCGCCATCGATGCTCAGGTCGTACAGGAATTCCTTGCTGATGACCGTGCGCTCCGCCCGCCCGACGTAGGTATTCTCCCACAGGATGTTCCCGTTGGTCAGGTCGATCTTGGCGATCTGGTTCTTGTAGCCGGAGAACAGGGCCCCAAGAGCTGTGGGCATGAAGTTCACCATCACCAACTTGCTATCGGGGGTTACAACGTACTGCCCCACGACGCCTTTGAACTTGTCGGTGCTCCAACGCTCTTCGCCCGTGCGGGCCAGGATCCACACCAGTTTGTCCTTCAAGGTGATCGCGAAACCATCCAGTTCCGGCACGTACACGATGCTCTCATCGGTCACGTCCTGGTACTTGTCCGTGGTCCACAGCAGTTTGCCGGTGGCCAGGTCCAAGCAGGCGATCTGGTCCTTGCCGATCTTCCGGTCGAAGAGGAACAGGGTGCTGTTCTCCCAGAACGGGGTCAGCTCATCCACCTTGCGGAGGTTCGGTGCGAAGTCCTTGTATTTACCGCTCCAGCGCACCGCACCGGTCTTGTTGTTGAATACGGTGATCTCCTTGTCATCGGCCGCGTAGCTGTAGCCACGGTCCTCGGTCCCCGTTCCGGTGTAGTCGAAGCGGTGGTCCAGTTTCATTTCCCATACGGTGGTCATGTCCTCTTGTGCGTAGGTGCCCAAGAGCGCAAGACAGAGTGCTGAGGTCGTTAATGCGCGTTTCATGGTCTGTTCGTGTTAAGGTTGGTTTTCACGGGTTCAAGTCGAAGTGTTTCTCTATGCGGTATTGCTGTCCTTTCGGCATTTTGAAGTGGAATCGGAAGGCATGCAGCGCGGATCGGAAGCGGTTCTGGTCCTCGATGCTCCCGTCGAAGGCCACGACGAACACGCTGCTTACATCACCTTTTTCACGGAAGCTGATCTGGGCGTCCATCTTGCCTTTGAGGCCGTTCTCCTGGATCACCGTGTACAAGGGACCACCAGGAGCCATCGCAGCATCCAGTTCGGCATCGGCCCGTTCTTGAATGGCCTTCTTGTCCTGGATCAGTTCTTTCTTCTGCGCGAAGGCGGACGTGCAGAACGCCAACAGTAGGATGAGGAGTGCAGGTTTCATGGTGCGTAGGTCCATTCGATCAATCGGTTACCACTGGTCAGGAGCATGCGCTTGTTGTCGGGTAGGAACACGAAGCTCAAGCGCCCGTCACCAGCGGTGAATTCGCCCTTGTCCAGGTTCTCCCAGAGGCGCCAGTTCACCACGAAGCGGTTCACCATGCTACCGGTGTTCCGGTCGTACACATGTACTTCCTGGAACTTGCCGCTGGTACTTCCGATCGCGAACATGTTCCCATCCGAACTGATGCGGAAGTCGGGTTCGAACGTGGACAAGGAGGGGAAGGATGTCCTGCGCATTTCGCCGGTGAGCGCATCGCTTACTTCCACGTAGCTCTGGCTGGCGTTGGGGTTCCCTCCCTTGCGTGTATGCGGCTTGGCGTGTACCCATAGGTCCTTTCCATCGCTGCTGTACTCCAGTCGGAACACCTTGTCGAACAGCTCGGGTAGCGTGAACAGCGGCTTCAGGGTGGCCATGTCGTAGACCACCACGATCTGTCCGTTCTTCACACCGTTCTTGATCGCGTCCTTGTCGTTCCGCACGGCCGGCAGCTGTTCCACCTCCTCCTTGGTAGGTCGATGGGCCACGGCGAAGCGGGTGCCATCGCGACTTGCGGCGATGGCATTGCCTGTACGTTCGAGGTGTTTGGCATCGTTGCGCTGGCCGCTATGCAGGTCCACGAAGTGTACCCCGTCCTTATCGAGGGTCAGCACGGTGCTCTCATCCGCGGTCAGGGATGCGGCGTACAGGTCCTCGAAGCTGCGCACGACGGTCCCCGCTGCCACGTCGATCACCTCGTACTTGATCGGTTTGTCCTTGTTCGGAGCGAAGTCGAGGTAGAACAATTGTTGCAACAACATGTAGTTGCCCGTGGTGCTGTACCGGGCGCGGCTTCCGGCATACCAGTTTCCCACGTCGATCTCCGTGGTCTCCTCCGGCTTGTCCATCGGATAGAAGCGGAAGGGGAATCCTTGTGTTGCGGCTACCGATATGGAATTCCCATCGGGCGATACATCCACCCAGGAGATCAAGTAACCAGAGGCGGTGCGCTGTCCACCTACCCGGATGGTGCGGAACTCCTGCCCGTCGTTCTGGGCCACGACCGCCAAGGTCAAAAGACAGGCGACTGCGGTGGCGATGAGAGCGGGAGCGGAGCGGCTTTCGAAGATCGTACGAAGGGAGGGAACGAACACAAGGGGAGGTTTCAGCAAAACTCCCCCTGTTACGCGGAACAGGACTACGTGGTTTCCCGCGGATCGCTACGGTGATCACCGTAATTGCAACAGTGTGCCGCTTCGGGCGGTGTTACAGCCTCACTGGGATGTGCTTCTCTCGAGCCTCGTTGCTTTCCGAAGTCCAATGTCCTATGCCGCCCAACGGGATCGTGGGCGGCAAAAGAGATTGGGTAAAAGTCATCGGATCATGCCTACCTCACTTCCCGATACAGAACCGGCCGAAGATGCTTCCCAGCAGATCGTCCGTGGTGATCTTGCCCGTGATCTCGCCCAAATGGTGCTGCGCGCGCCGCAGGTCGATGGCGAGCAGTTCGCCACTGATGCCCATTTCGATCGCCTTCTGTGCTTCCTGCAACGCTGCACGGGCCTTTCCCAAGGCATCCACATGGCGGGCATTGGTCACAACGATATCGCCGGGACCGTTCCGCAGTTCATTCACATGATCGGTGAACGCCTTCTTCAAGGCACCAAGTCCTACGCCATCCCGTGCGCTGATGCTCAGCATGCCCTTCGCCGGTGCCACACCTGGCACATCGCACTTGTTCAACACCGGTATCACCGTAGGACCTTCGCCGATGCGTTGTTCGAGAAAGCTGGCCTCGGTGCGCAATGATCCTTCGGCCTGCTTCGAGGCATCACCCAGCAACACCACGATACTGGCGGCCTTCGCCTTCTTGTAGCTGCGCTCGATCCCCAACTTCTCAACGATATCGCTCGTTTGGCGCAGCCCGGCGGTATCGATGAAGCGGAAGAGCACGCCGTCGATGCTTACGGTCTCCTCTACGGTATCGCGCGTGGTGCCAGGGATATCGCTGACGATGGACCGGTCCTCGTTCAAAAGAGCGTTCAGCAAGGTGCTCTTTCCGCTGTTCGGCGCGCCGAGGATGGCCACGGGGATACCCTGTTTGATGGCGTTGCCATACTTGAAACTGTCGATCAGTTCGGTGCAGAGATCCATGATGCGGTCCAACAAGGCCTGTAGTTCGATCCGTTTGGCGAACTCGACATCCTCTTCACTGAAGTCGAGTTCGAGTTCGATCAAGGCGGCGAAATCGATCAGTTGCTGACGCAATTCTTCGATCCGCTCACCGAAGCCGCCACGCAGTTGCTGCAAGGCCAATCGATGTTGGGCTGCGCTTTGGCTTGCGATCAGATCGGCCACGGCCTCGGCTTGGCTCAGGTCCATCTTCCGGTTCAGGAAGGCACGTTGCGTGAATTCGCCGGGCAAGGCGACGCGGGCACCGGCGGCGAGCAACGCTTCCAACAAGCGCTGCTGCACATAGGGCGAACCATGGACGGAGAACTCAGCAAGATCTTCCCCGGTGTAGGAGTTAGGACCTTTGAACAAGGTGACCACCCCTTCATCCAACGCACCCTCGCCATCACGGAACTCCGTGAAATAGGCGTGTCTTGCGTTCAACTCGACCGGAAGCGCGGGTGCCACCGCATGCACGATACGCAGCACATCCCGTCCCGATATGCGTAACAGGGCGATGGCCCCGGTACCCGGTGGGGAGGATAGTGCGGCGATGGTATCGAGGTGTTCCATGGGGTCCGACTTGGTCGGGGCGCAAAGATCCGGATCTTTACCCCCCGAACCGCGAAGAAGATGAGAAGCAAGGCCAAGATCGAGTACGATGCGCTGACATACCCCAAGGTGGTCGTGGTCGGCGGCGGTTTTGCAGGGCTCGAGATCGTGCGCGGTTTGGCTGGTAAGCCGTACAAGGTGATGCTGCTGGACAAACAGAACCACCACTGCTTCCAGCCGCTCCTTTACCAAGTGGCCACAGCAAGTTTGGGCGCTGACAGCATCGCCCATCCCTTCCGACGCACCATCGGGCCGATGTCCAATGTGGCCTTTCGGATGGCCGAGGTGCGACGCGTGGATCCGAAGGCCCGAGTGGTGTCAACGAACATCGGCGACTTCGACTACGACATCCTGGTCATGGCTTTGGGAAGTACCACCAACTTCTTCGGGAACCGCTCCATGGAACTCAATGCCATGCAGCTCAAGAGCATCAGTCAGGCGCTCGACATCAGGAGCGACCTGCTACAGGACTTCGAAGCGGCCATGGCACAGAGCGATGAAGAGGACCGTCGCAGGTGCTTGAACTTCGTGATCGTGGGCGCCGGCCCGACCGGCGTTGAGCTTGCCGGTTCACTGGCCGAGATCCGCCGCACCGTGGTAAAGCGGGAATACCGCGAGATGGACAGCAACATGATGCGTATCGTTCTGATCGATAGCAACGACAGGGTGTTGAAGAACTTCAGTGAGAAAGCCAGTTCGAACGCGCAGCATTATCTGGAGGACCTGGGCGTGGAGGTGCGCCTGGGGGAAAGGGTGGTAGGTGGCGACGAGGATCGCATTGAGTTGAAGGACGGTACGACCATGGAAACTAACACGGTGATCTGGGCTGCGGGCGTGAAGGGCGTGGTGGTGCCCGGCTTGGAGAGTGCGCTGAATGAACAAGCCAGCCGGTACGAGGTGGATGCGACCAATGCCATGAAGGGGCATCCGGAGATCTTCGTCCTGGGCGATTGCGCGCTGATGACCGGCGTGGAGGACTGGCCACGCGGTCACCCGCAGGTGGCGACCGTGGCCATTCAACAGGGAAAGCATTTGGTGAAGAACCTGCTCAGACGAGCGGAGGGCCTCGCACCTGAACCGTTCGTGTACAAGGACAAAGGCAGCATGGCCGTGATCGGGCGTCGCAAGGCGGTCGTCGATATCGGTTCGTACAGCTTTGGGGGCACGTTCGCATGGCTGCTCTGGATGTTCGTTCACGTGATCCAACTCGTGAGCTTCCGGAATCGCATGACCGTGCTCTTCAACTGGGGCTGGAAATACTTGAGTTGGAAGAACACGATCCGCTTGATCATCCGCCCGTACGTTCGGCGCAATACTTCGGTATCGCGTCCCTTCGCTGCGCATGAATAGAAGGCCCGGTTGATAGGGGCTACTTTCGCGCCGCTTTCCTCGAAAGCTCTTCACTTCATCTTGCGTTCCCGTTTATCCATACTCTTCCTAACGGTCTTCATGGACCTGCTGGGCTTCGGGCTGGTGATCCCGATCCTGCCCACTTACGCGACACAGTTGGGTGCCACGTCCTTCGAAGTGGGACTGGTGATGGCCGTTTATGCGCTGATGAACTTCGTGTTCTCGCCTTTCTGGGGCACCATGAGTGATCGTCATGGCCGGCGCCCGGTCATCGCTTTCACGGTGCTGATCACGGCCTTGGCATTCCTACTGTTGGCGAACGCCCACAGTTTGGCACTGCTCGTTGCGGCACGGATGCTGGCAGGGATCGGCTCGGCGAACATCGCAGCGTCACAGGCCTACATCACGGATGTCACACCAGCTGAAAAACGCGCAAAGGCCTTGGGCATGATCGGCGCAGCGTTCGGCCTGGGCTTCATCTTCGGACCGCCGGTCGGGGGCTTCATCAAGGAACACTACGGCATGGACGCCGTTGGATACACGGCCATGGGGCTAAGCCTCTTGAATCTCGTGCTCATTCTGTTGTTCCTGCCGGAGTCCTTGAAGGAAAAGGACCCGGGCAACAAGCTGGAGCTGAAGCCGGTGACAAGCGCGATCAAAGCCCTACGGAACGAACGTTTCCGCGATCTCTTCCTCACGAGCTTCATCTACATCACGGCTTTCAGCATGATGCAGATCACCGTGGCCTTACTTTGGGAACAGCACTACGGACTGAATGAAGCGCACATCGGCTACATGTTCGCCTTTATCGGTCTGGCCTCCGCGATCGTGCAGGGTACGATGGTCGGCTGGTTGGCACGCACCTTCGGCGAACCGCGCCTGATGGTCATCGGATCGGTCTTCATGGGGCTTGGCCTCTTATTGATACCCTTCGTGCCGGATGCCTACTTCGTGCCCTTGGCGTTCATCCCGATCCTGATGCTTGCCTTCGCGAACGGATGCATGATGCCGAGCATCACCTCGCTCCTGAGCCGCAATGCCACCGACAAGGAGCAAGGCCAAGTGCTGGGAATGAACCAGAGCTTCGGCTCCTTGGCCCGGATCGCCGGCCCCACCATGGGCGGCCTGCTGTACGGCTGGCATTTCACCGGTCCGTATGTGGCAGGAGCGGTGTTGATGGCCGGTGCCTTGGTCTTCGTGCTGGCCTACCAACGTGCGGGCAGGGGTCAACTACCCCGTTCCGCCTAGGATCCACGGAACATTCCGGCCTGTTCCCTCCGTTCGGCTAATTTCGCCGCCGTTCCAACCGAACCACAACGAACCATGAGCGTACTCGTCAACAAGCAAAGCAAGGTCCTGGTACAAGGCTTCACCGGCAGCGAAGGCACATTCCACGCCAGCCAAATGATCGAGTACGGAACGAACGTGGTCGGCGGCGTAACACCGGGCAAGGGCGGACAAACACACTTGGACCGCCCCGTGTTCGAGACCGTGAGCGATGCGGTGAAGGCCACCAAGGCCGACGTCAGCATCATCTTCGTTCCTCCACCATTCGCTGCGGATGCCATCATGGAAGCAGCCGAGGCCGGTATCAAAGTGATCGTATGCATCACCGAGGGCATTCCGGTAAAGGACATGGTGACAGCGCGCGAGTACCTCCGTGGAATGGATTGCACCTTGATCGGTCCCAACTGCCCGGGTGTGATGCGGCCGACGAATGCAGGTGGGCATCATGCCCGGCTTCGTGTTCAAAAAGGGTTCCGTCGGCATCGTTTCCAAGTCAGGAACGCTTACCTACGAAGCTGCCGATCAGGTCGTGAAGGCCGGACTCGGCATCACTACAGCTATCGGGATCGGTGGCGACCCGATCATCGGCACCACCACCCTCGAAGCTGTTCAGCTCTTCGCCAACGACCCCGAGACCAAGGCCATCGTGATGATCGGAGAGATCGGTGGTGACCTCGAGATCCAGGCCGCCAAATGGATCAAGGCCAACTGCGAGAAACCCGTCATCGGCTTCATTGCCGGTGAGACCGCTCCTGTGGGCCGTACCATGGGCCACGCCGGTGCCATTGTTTCCGGTGCCGACGAAAGCGCCGCTGCCAAGAAGAAAGTGATGCGCGACAGTGGTATCCATGTGGTTGACAGTCCGGCGACGATCGGCGCGAAGGTGAAGGAGGTGCTCGGGTAGTAGCGTTTCCAGCGACGTTGATAGGCTACACTGCGAAATAGGAAGAGTTTCCTGTGCGATCGGTGCTGCGCGAGCGATCTACTCGTTGATGATCGCCGTGTTCAGCGGATCGGTCCGGACCTGGCAAGGGACTTCCGCCCAGCGGTGCGGCAGGAATGTCTTGGAATTCGGCTTACCCGATGCGATATTTGATAAGCGCTGATGAACGAAAGGGTCAATATCGTATTTGCTATTGAGCGTCCTTCTGCTGTTGTTCATCTTGGGGTATTGGTATCTCTACGTATTCCCAGCTTGAACTGTGCGATCGATCTGGGCCGGATATCACGTACGTTGGCAACCCGATCCAGATCAACGGACCGGCAGGCTTCAGTAACTACTTGGGGTACGGGCGCAGGTTCTGCGAGCATCATCGTCAACACGCCGGGGACGTACACATGTCAGGTTACTTACCCGACCGGCAACCTGATCACCAATGGCAACTTCAGTTCCGGTAACAACGGGTTCAACACGGATTTCAACTATTCCTCCACCTTGGTCACCGATGGGAATTACTACATCGGAACGAATGCCGCCTCCTACCATCCACAGTTCGTAGGAACCGGATCGGGGAACTTCATGATCGTGAACTCGGGCTGGCCCTCGGCCCATTTCAATGTGTGGTGCCAAACGATGAACGTATGCCCTGAACAGACCTATACGCTGAGCTACAGGGTCCGGACCATTTCGAACTCACAGCCGGCACGTTTGCAGTGGTGGGTAGGAGGTACCATGAGCGGCCCAGAAGTGACATTGCCTTCGTTCGGAGGCTGGCAGACCGTTTCGCACAGCTGGACATCGGGAGTTGGGCAAACAACTGCTTCATTTTGCCTGAAGGTGATGTCAGGTGATGGGGTCGGGAACGATTTCGGCCTTGACGACATCTCCATCAGTAGCACGGTGGTCCTGAGCGACCAAGTGGAAGTGCTGGTGAACACGCTACCCATCGAGCTCGTGTCCTTCACCGGTGAGGCCATCATGGGACGGATCCACCTGCACTGGCGCACAGCTTCGGAGCAGAACAACGACCATTTCCGATTGCTTCGCTCGGCGGACCTGGAGAACTGGGAGGAGGTCATCCGTGTCCAGGGAGCCGGTAACAGCCAGACAGGGCAGGACTACCATGCAGTCGATGGAACGCCTTTGTTCGGTTCGAACTATTACACCCTGGTGCAGGTGGATCTGGACGGTACGAGACCCACTCTCCGGTAGTGGCCGTTGAGCACATCGGCAATGTAGAACTGTTCTTGAGCGGACCCAATCCAGCACCAGTGGGTTCGTCCATTCAATTCGCGGGCAGTATTGACGGGATGCGCGTGACCGACCTGCTGGGCCGGCAAGTCGCTCATTCGGTGAACGGCAATGCACTGTACATCCATGCAGGCGAAGGGATCACGTGGTGACCTTGCAGCGTGGTGCCGCGGTGAGGTCCGTTCGGATGATGTGAGTGATGGCCCCATCGCCGTGCAAGAAGCTTGCAACGACTGAAAGGGGAGGGATGGTCGGGGGCGACGACCTCGGTCTTCAGTGATGTATCGGAGAACATCCGATACCTTCGCCGCATGGCACTACTACAAGACAAGGTCGCCTGATGCGGGTGGATCGCGCGGTATCGGAAGGGTATTGGTGAACGATTCCTCGAGGAAGGCGCCGATGTGGCCTTCACGTATGTGAGCAGCCCTGAAAGCGAATGCGTTGGCCGCGGAGTTGGCCGCAAAGAGCGGGCGCAAGGTGCTCGCCATCCAAAGCGATGCGAGTGATTTCAACGCGGCGCAGACCGCCGTGGACGAGGTCGTTGGTGCTTGGGGCAAGCTCGATGTCCTGGTGAACAACGCGGGCATCACGAAGGACCAATTGCTCATGCGCATGAGCGAGGCCGACTTCGATGCCGTGATGAACACGAACATGAAGAGCGTGTTCAATATGACCAAGGCCGTGTTGCGCACGATGTTGAAACAGCGCAGCGGAAGCATCATCAACATGAGCAGCATCGTTGGTGTGCAAGGCAATGCCGGCCAAGCGAACTATTCGGCCAGCAAAGCAGCTATCCTCGGTTTCACCAAGAGCGTGGCGAAGGAATTGGGCAGTCGGAACATCCGTAGCAACGCCATCGCCCCCGGTTTCATCGAAACGGAGATGACCGCCGCACTCGACCAGAAAGTGGTGGAGGGCTGGCGCGAAGGCATTCCCTTGAAGCGTGGCGGATCACCTTCCGATGTCGCGAATGCCTGCGTATTCCTCGGAAGCGACCTCAGCAGCTACGTCACCGGCCAAACCCTGAGCGTCTGCGGCGGATTGCTGATGTAGGGCTTTTGACAACCCGCGTTCCGGACCATTTCGAACGGCACGGGCGCATGTTCGCATGACCCGATGACCACATGCGCATCGTGAACCCGACCTTTGCCCCCCATGGAACTGACCACCGCGCATAGCCTTTGGCTCGCACCCTTGTGCTTGCTGCTCGGTATCGGTATGGCTTGGCTGCTGTATCGAAGGGCCGCAGGTAAGGAAGGGTTCTCCAGAGGGTTATCGTTGCTATTGGCCACCATCAGGGCCATCTCGATCGCGCTTATCGCCTTCTTCCTGCTTGAGCCCATGGTACGGGTGATGTTGCGCGAAGTGCGCAAACCGGTGGTGGTCATCGCACACGACGGTTCCTCCTCACTGATGGCCGCAGGTGATACGTCGATACTGCGCGGCGCATATAGGAAGGACCTGGAAGAATTGGCCGCCACCCTCGGTGATCGTTTTGATATCCGCTCGTTCACCTACGGGCAAGGCATATCCGAAGCGCTGGATTTCGCGCAGGACGAAGCGCTCACCGACATCAGCTTGTTGTTACGTGAGGTGCACGATCGCTACAACGGCCCCGATCTGGGTGCGGTGATCATCGACGGTGACGGCATCTTCAACCGTGGCCGGGATCCGCGCTTGGAGGTGGACCGCTTGGGTGTTCCCGTGCATACCATCGCCTTGGGCGATACCACTGTGTATCCCGATCTGGTGCTGCGTTCCGTGGAACACAACCGCATCGGATACCTCGGCAACGAACTGCCTTTGCTCGTGCGTGTGGAAGCCCGCCACATGAGCGGGAACCGAACGCGCGTCTCGATCATGAAGGACGGGGCCGAGGTGGTGGGAAAGGACCTCGTGATCACTGGCGATCCGGCGTTCATTGAAGTGCCCTTGATGATCAAGGCCGAGCGCGCAGGCATGCAACGATACACCGCGTTGGTACGGCCGGTCGCAGGGGAAGCGACGGAGGTGAACAACCGGGCCAGCATCCTGATCGATGTGTTGGATGATCGGCAAAAGGTGCTCTTGCTCGGCGCTGCGCCACACCCGGACCTGGGCGCCTTGCGCTTGGCGCTTGGTGGCCTCGATGGTTATGCCACCGATCTCGCTTATGCAAATGACTTCGATGGGAAAGTGGAGGACTACGACCTGCTGATCCTGCATGGCCTTCCGTCGTTGAAGTATCCGATCAAGCCGTTGTTGGAACGCGCTTCGGTCACAGGTGTCCCGGCCTGCTTCATTCTTGGTGCCACGGTCGACTTCAACACCTTCAATGGTCTGGGCGCCGGCGTTCAGGTAAGCGCAGCCCGGGGTTCCTTCACCGATGTGCAGGCCATCGTCAACAAGGACTTCACCTTCTTCACCCTCGATCCGGAACAGCAGCGGGCCATCGAGCGCTTCCCACCCTTGCAAGTACCGTTCGGACAATACGAGTTGGGACGCTCCTCCACCGCCTTGTTCCACCAACGCATCGGCATGGTGCGCACGAGCTACCCCTTGGTCGCGTTCTCCCAACAGCAGGATCGTCGCATGGCAGTCGTGAGCGGAGAAGGGCTGTGGCGTTGGCGTGTGGCCGACATGGCCATGAACGGGGACCAGTCGCGCTTCGATCTTTTCGTGCACAAGCTGGTGCAGTTCCTGGCCTTGAAGGTGAGCAAGGAACGCTTCCGGGTGGAACATGCGCCGCAATTCTCCGAGAACGAGCCGATCCTGTTCTCCGCCGAGTTGTACAATGCATCCTTCGAACCGGTGAATGCCGCGGAAGTAACGATCGTCCTGAAGGATGAGGAAGGACGTGAGTATCCGTACGCCTTCAATCCGGCAGGAAGCAGCTATCGCTTGGATGCCGGTCGACTGCCGGAAGGAAGCTACACCTGGCAAGCGCGCACGGAACTGGATGGTACGCGCTACACGGCCAGCGGAGAGGTGCACGTGCAGGCGCTCCTTGCCGAACAGGTCTCGACCGTTGCGGACCACGGGCTATGGCGTGATATCGCTGCACGGACCGGAGGAATATCGGTGGGCCCGGACGGGACCAAAGCGATCCTGGAGGCCATGGAGCAGCGCAAGGACCTCGTAGCGCGATCGTACGCCCACCCGAGCTTCAGCGACCTGATCGCGAACCGGTGGTTGTTCTTCGTGATCCTGGGCCTGGTGACCGCGGAGTGGGTCATCCGCCGAAGGAACGGTGCCTATTGAACTCCATGGGGACCAACGGACCGGTCACAGCAGCAACGCGATCATTCCGTTTTCCGGAACGAAAGTGGCTGCGTTGCTTGATCTTCCTGATCGCGTTGGCGGTGATCATGTGGGCCTTCCGATTTCCTTTATTGAGGGGGCTTGGGAATTTCCTGATCCATGAAGATGACAGCTGCCGTGCGGACGTGATCTATACCCTCGGTGGTTCGCCCTTGGACCGTGGTGTGTTCACGGCGTTGTTGTTGCAGCAAGGTTGTGCACAGCGTGCGTATTGCACAGGGGAGAACATCCCCGGGTCGTACAAGGCGGAAGGCCGTTCGGTCACGGAAGCCGAACTGACGCGGACAGCAGCGATCCGCGAAGGTGCGTTGCCAACGCAAGTGCTTCCATATCCTTACGGAACGAGTACGTGGGAGGAAGCGGCCGGTGTCCTGCATCACGCCCGCTCGATCGGTGTGGACACGATCCTGCTCGTCACCACCGATTTCCATACAAGGCGTGTGAATAAGGTGTTCGAAGAGCGATTCGAAGGCTCCGGGATCACGGTGCTCGTGAAGGCCGCACCGAGTAGTGATTACGAGGTCGATGAATGGTACCGCACCGAGCAGGGGCTGCTCATGGTGAACAACGAATACGTGAAGACGCTGTACTACGCGATCACCTATTGATCGCTGGACAGTGATCAGCGCGTCAAGACAAGACGGGATACGTAGCGCTCTTCTACGGTAAGCAGCTGGATGGAATAGATGCCTTCGGGCTCTCCGGAAAGATCGACCGTCACTTGATCACCGGACGCGTTCAAGGTGTTCTCCATGACCAGGCGACCAACAGCATCAAGTACCCGAATGCCGATCGTACCTGAGGTATTTGGTAGGCTGATGGTCACCGAGCCATTGGTAGGGTTCGGGTAAAGGCCCAGCTGGCCGCCCTTCATATCCTTGGCCAAACCAGTGGTCAAAGGATAACCCTCCAATTGGTCCCCGCAGTCACCGAGCCATTGCGTAAAGCTGGAATAGCTCGTGGCCAACTTGCCGTAGTAATCGTTGAAGTTGAATCCGCAGCTTGCATCACCGCCGTACAACTGCCCGACCAACAGACCGTTCTGGTTCCAGAGACCGCTACCGCTGGATCCTCCTTCGGTCGTCCCATCATCCCACGCGTTCACTTTCCAAACCTGTGCGCCGCCATATGTGGTGGAAACGACAGCTTGGTTCTCGAAGCTGATCTTCTTGATATCACCGCTCGGATGATGGATCGCGGTGGCGCTGGTGGCCGCGATATTCCGCTTGTCCCAACCCGTGTAGAAGACGTTGTAGCTCTCAGGTGGTGTGCTGTTCAATTGGATCAAGGCCGCATCCGCATTGCTCACGGTGGCTTTCATCGTCGCACCGGAAACGGTCCTGTTCGTCGGTGCATTGGAGGTGGGAGAGCAGGTCGGGCTGTCCCAGTTGAAGCGGAACACCCAGGTACCCACGTTCTCGCCTTGCGTGCAGTGACGCGCAGTCAGGAAATACGGCGTACCATCATCCGCGCAGTTATTGATCAACTGCCCCGTGCAGATACCATCACCACCGACCGTGATCATGGCCACCGACCGGATCTGGTTGCGCCAAGGGTCACCCTCCGGGCAGATCACATTGTTGTTGCACGATCCGCTCTCGTTCAGCGATGGTGCCGAACCGACGATATCGCGATACGCATGGGTCACTTGATCGATGTGCAGTTCGCCACGCCCGGCCACGTTCGCAGGTTCGATGTACTCGATCGTGATCCGGTCGCCGGGCACTTGCGTGACCCCGAGGACTTGATGCCCTGGGTTGCTCGCTGCGGTAAAACCGCCGATCACCTCACCGACCGTGTTGTACACGAACACCCGAGCACCTTCCGGCACCACGTAGCGGTCGAACTTGAAATTGATGCTATAGGCGGAAGGGCATTCGACCCCTAAGCGCCAAACCTGATCCCCGTTGGGCAGCGACTTCCACACCCCGCTATTGTCGAGCCCGAGGTCCACCACGTGGTTGAACCCGAAGCGGTACGGCCCTTGTTTTCCGGACTGCAGCCGGATCGCATCTTCAGCCTTCAAGGCCTCTTCATCCACTTCCGGCATGACCACGACCGGAGCTTCGGGCAAAGCGTTCGCACGGTCAAGCCCGTATGGCTCACCACCAAAGCTGATCTGTGCGCTGGTCGGAAACGTCAGTACGGCCAGAATGAAGGCGGAAAGCAAGGAAGTGGTTCGGAGCATCGGGTTCTGTCTTTATCGGGAAACGCATACCGTGGACGAACGGTTCGGTCCAACACCAACAGTGTCGACGTCACTCTGGACACACGCTTCATCACAAAGTTACGAAGGCGGGATCCCGGCCATTGTGCCGATCCTCACCCTTCCTTGGAGGCCTTTTCCCGATCCTCGATCAGCTTGCGCATGGCGAAGAGTTCATCCCGTAGTTGCGCCGCGGCGATGAAGTCGAGTTCCTTAGCGGCTTTGCGCATGCTTGTCTCAAGCACATCCGCGTTCTTGAGGAGTTGGTCCACGGTCATGTACTGTATCACCGGGTCGGCGGCCAAACTCAGCGTATCGGGTTCGATGTATGCGCGCTTCGGTCCACCCTCCTGGATATCGATCACCGCGGTCTGGCGCAACACATCACCCCGGTCGCGCTTGATCTGGGTAGGGGTGATGCCGTGCTCCTCGTTGTAGGCCATCTGCTTGATGCGCCTGCGCTCCGTCTCGTCGATGGTGCGTCGCATGCTCTCCGTGATCTTGTCCGCGTAGAACACGACCAGGCCGTTCACGTTCCGCGCTGCACGGCCAGCTGTCTGGGTAAGCGATCGATTGCTGCGCAGGAAGCCCTCCTTGTCCGCATCCAATACGGCAACAAGGCTCACTTCCGGGAGGTCCAGGCCCTCGCGCAGCAGGTTCACGCCCACGAGCACATCGAACATGCCCAAGCGCAATTGGCGCAGGATCTCGATGCGTTCCAAGGTCTCCACATCGCTATGGATGTACTTGCATCGCACGCCATTGCGCCCGAGGAATTCGTTCAACTCCTCCGCCATCCGCTTGGTCAAGGTGGTGACCAATACACGCTCGTCAATCTTGCTGCGCTTGCGGATCTCATACAGCAGGTCATCGATCTGGTCCTTGCTGGGACGCACTTCGATCGATTGGGTCGAGCAGGCCGGTGGGGCGGACCACTTGCTCCACCACGACACCTTCGCTGCGGGCCAGCTCGTAATCCGCAGGGGTAGCGCTAACGAAGAGCGTTTGGCCGATGATCCCTTCGAACTCCTCGAACTTCAACGGACGGTTGTCCATCGCACTCGGCAGGCGGAAGCCATATTCCACGAGGTTCTTCTTGCGCGAACGGTCACCCCCGTACATCGCGGAGATCTGGCTGACCGTCACGTGGCTCTCATCGATCACCATCAGGAAATCCTCTGGGAAGTAGTCGAGCAAACAGAAGGGACGTTGGCCCGTATCGCGTTGGTCGAAGTAGCGGCTGTAGTTCTCGATGCCCGAGCAATAGCCCAACTCGCGCATCATCTCGAGGTCGTAGGTCACGCGCTCCTCCAGCCGTTTCGCCTCCAGGTGTTTGCCGATCTCTTGGAAGAAGGCCACCTGCTTCACCATGTCCTCTTGGATCGACCGGATGGCGGCGTTCATGGTCTCGCGGCTGGTAACGAAGATCGTGGCAGGGTAGATGGTCACTTGCTCTTCCGTGCCCAGTGTGCGGTTGTCCGCGATGGCGAAACGCTCCAATCGCTCGATCTCATCACCCCAGAAGTGGATGCGGATCCCTTCATCATCGTAGGCCAGGAACACCTCCACCACGTCGCCACGCACCCTGAAGTTGCCGCGACCGGGATCGATGTCCTTGCGACTGTACAAGGCTTCCACCAGGACCAACAACATCTTATTGCGCGAGATCTTCTCGCCTTTCTTCAGCCGGATGATCGTCTTGTGGAACTCGGCCGGGTTCCCGATGCCATAGATGCAGCTCACGCTGGCCACCACGATCACGTTCCGACGACCGCTGAGCAGCGCACTCGTTGTACTCAATCGCAGTTTCTCGATCTCGTCGTTCACCGAAAGATCCTTTTCGATGTAGGTGTTCGAGGTCGGCAGGTAAGCTTCCGGCTGGTAATAATCGTAGTAGCTGACGAAGTACTCGACCTTGTCGTTCGGGAAGAAATGCTTGAACTCGCCGTAGAGCTGTGCGGCCAGGGTCTTGTTGTGGCTCAGGATCAGCGTCGGACGATCCACTTGGGCGATCACATTGGCCACCGTGAAGGTCTTGCCCGAACCGGTCACGCCCAACAAGGTCTGCGCAGGAACACCCTCGTTCAAGCCTTCCACCAGTTGGCGGATCGCTTCGGGCTGATCACCCGTGGGCGAGAATTCAGATATGAGTTCGAAGGGCACGTTCGCTAGGGACGGAAGGATCGCAAAGGTACCCTCGATGGATGGCCTGCTCCAAGGCGAACATAGACAGGGGCGTAGCGTTCACTTGGATAGCACGCCAACCTTAACTTTGGTGACACCATGTTCCTGAAACGCATCTTGTACTATCTCGATCCCAGAAGCCTGTTCGGTAAGGGCGGCGAGAACAGTAGCGTTCGCTTCATGCACGGCATCAACCGGATCAGCATTCTCTTGTTCCTGTTCTGCGTGGTGGTGATGGTCGTACGTGCTATGAGCCGCTGACAATTGCGTCATGGACGAGCGGTCCTTCAGAACCTTACCCTTGATCGATCGTGTGGAGCTTCTGCGGAAGCTGGGCACCTACGTCGGTTCTCGGGTGCATGGCGGACATCAGGTTCACCTGTACCAACTGGAGGGTTTGCATGTGGAGCTGTGGATGCGCTTGGGCCTGAGGCAGGTCGAATGGGCCGAGGTGCTACGCAATACCGATATCCTGACCGAGTACGTGAAGCTCGACCTGAAGGACCTGCTCTGACCGCACTTGTGGAGTTCAGTTGTTCCAGATCGCCCAGCTCGCATCCGCCTGCGCGTGTAACATGGCCAAGCCGTTCACGGTACGTGCGCCGCGGCTTTCGCCGACCTTCAGGAACGCGGTACGCTCCGGGTTGTAGACCAGGTCGATCAGAATGTGCTTCGGACCGATCGCGGAATAGGGGAGATCGGGTTTCGCATGCGTTGCTGGCGCCATGCCCAAGGGCGTGGTATTGATGATCAGCGTGCTCACCTCCACAACGATGGGCTCCACGAGGTCCCAGCTAAGGTCACCACGCTCACGGCTGCGGCTGACGACACGGAACTTGATGCCAAGTTCGCGCAGCACGAAAGCTACTGCACGGCTCGCTCCACCTGAACCAAGTACGAGGGCCCGTGGCTTACTGCCGTTCAACAGGGGGAGTAATGTGGACCGGAAACCCGCAACGTCGGTGTTGAAACCGATGGTCCGTCCATCGATCAATTTCACGGTGTTGACGGCGCCGACCACAGCCGCGGTCGGGTCGAGTTCGTCAAGCAGTGGAATGATCTCCTGCTTGAACGGGATCGTCACGTTCAGGCCCCGAAGCCCTTTGGTGGAGCGAAGTAGTCCACCCAGCTCATCAATGGCGTTCAGCTCGAACAGGTCGTAGCGATGGTCGCGCAAGCCTTCGTTCGCGAACTTCTCGGTGAAGTAACGTGCACTGAAGGAGTGGGAGAGGGACCTCCCGATCAGACCATAACGTGTCATGTCTTCCGTGGTGCGAACCGCTCCAGCACCACCAATAAGGCGGCACCCAGCACGGCAAGCATCACGGCCCAAACGAGCTGTGGATCCTTCGACGTGATGCCCAGTGCGGTGTCCATTTCCGTGATGGAAGCGTAATCCGAGGGCCAAATATTGCGTCGAATGAAAGGTTCGAGGTGTGCATCGGGTCTTCCCTCGTGCACCATGCGCACACTAACCACCTCTTTCCACGGCCAAATGATCGTGAGCGAGCCCAACAGGAATCCCGTCAATGTTGCCACCGTCAGGTCATGGTGGTGGTTGAACATCCAGGACAGGACCCTTGAGAAGGCCATCAGGCCGAACATGCATCCGAGCACGAACACACCGACAACCGGAATGTCGAAGGCTTTGATCGCGCTCATGACCGGCAGATAGGCACCCAAGAGCAGCAGGATGAACGAGCCGCTGATGCCCGGCAGGATCATGGCACAGATCGCGAGCGCGCCGGCGAAGAAGATGAAGAACAGGCTCGTCGACCCGGAACCCGCGTTCAGCAGCCCGATGGCAACAGCGACGGCTGCACCGAGAAGCAGTCCGATCAATGGACCTACGCTCCAATGCCGGAGCAGCTTGCCGCACAGCCAGACACTGGCGGCTATCAGACCGAAGAAAAAGCTCCAGATCAGCACCGGTTGATGTTCCAATGCCCACGTGATGGGCCTTACCAGCAACAACACGCTGCAAATGATCCCCGCCACCAGCGTAGCCAGGAAATCACCATTGATCTGTTCCCACGCGGCCTTGAGGCCATCCTTGCGAAGGACCGTCAAGGTCTCCGGCCCGATCGACTTTATCGAGGACAGCAGTTCCTCGTAAATGCCACTGATGAATGCGATGGTCCCACCGGAGACCCCGGGAACAACATCCGCTGCGCCCATGGCCATGCCTTTGAGGAAGAGCTTGGCGCGATCCGCGATCAACATGCTCATTCGCACTGCAGGGTCTGGTCCACTTCAGCTCCGTACCCCAGGATCCCACCCTTCAGGTTCAACAGGTTCGAGAACCCGTAGCGGCTTTCCAGCGCATTGATCACCGCGGCGGATCGTCCACCGCTACGGCAGTGCACCACCACCGGGATGTCCTTGCGCAGCCGATCATCCGGTCTGATCAACTCGCCCATGAGGGATCAGCTCGCCGCCGATGCTGCATATCTCCGCTTCGTACGGTTCGCGCACATCGATCAATTGGAAGACGGTCGCGTCATCCTTCCATTGCTTCAGTTCCTTGGCTGGCGATCTCTTTCATCGTCGTTCTCGAATTCCTATTGTGGCCCGGAGCGCAGTTCCTCGGCACGTTGATGGGAGCGATGCCCCGCGGTTACTCGGGCTTCTGCTGCCGAAGCTTGGCCGCTACGTCCTCCGGCAGGTATTGGAAGAACGTGTCGCCACGTAGTCCCAAGCGCAGGGTCTCCAACGGGATCACCTCCTCCGGCCCGATATTGCCCAAGTTCACGTTCGCACCGAGTTGTTTGATGAACCATACCTGTTGCGACTTCTGCGGCGCTTCCCAAAGGATATCCTTCGAAGGCACCTTGTTGACGATCCTGTTCACCAGGGTGGTGTGGGCATGGCCGCTCGGCCGGTAGATGCCAACGGTACCGCTTTCGCGCGCCTCGGCTGATCACCTTCCAACTTCCGGCGTCGAGTTCGGTGCGCATCATGGTCACCCACTTGGCCGGACCGATCAGGATGCCCGTCTCCTGCATCCCACTTCGCTCAGGACCGTGTAATGCTTGGCCGGTCGCTGATGTACTTGTACTTCTCCTTGGTGGAGATACCGATGGAGCCATCGCTCACTTCGGCGGTTTCCAGTCCCAAGGTGTCCATCAACTTGCGGTAGTCCTTGAATTTCCGCGGGCCACGAAGGCCTCGAACAAGGTGCCGCCGAGATAGACCTTCATGCCGGCCTTGTGGTACAGATCGACCTTCTTCTTCAGGTTCGGGGTAACGAACGAGGTACCGAAACCCAGCTTAACGATATCCGCGTCAGTGGCCGCTGGCATCGATGAAGTCCGCGGCCTGCCTGAGCGAAAGACCTTTGTCCATGACCATGGTGAGCCCCTCCTCGCGAGGTTGTTGGCCCGCGCTGGGATGTGGGAGAGGGTATAGTTCATTGGCGATAGAGATCCAACAAATGGATCACCTCGGGCAGCAGGGCCGCCTCCGGGTAATGTTCGAGTAATTGGGTATGACCGGAATGGTCCGCCATCAACGCCTCCTCCAATTCGGAGCAGGGCTTGCTGTTGGTGGCCAAGACGCAAGAGGTAGCTGACCATCCGATAGCGGTACTTGCTGTTCAACTTGTGCACCTGCTCACCCTCACGCAACTTCTTCACGGCCGCATCGGGCCCTTTCATGCGCAACAACAGGTCCGAGTGGTCCAGCCAACCATCAAGGTTCTCAGGCTCGAAGGCGTTCAGTTTGATGTACGCTTCGAACGCTTCCGGATACCGCTCGCTTCGCGCATATGCATTGGCGAGGTAGAACCAACCATCGCCGTGCTCGGGAGCCAGCTTCACGGCGTACTCCAGGTCCTTCACGGCTTCGGGCAAACGCCCTTGCATATCCTTCACCACACCACGACCGATCCACGCATCCACCCAGTTCGAGTCCAGCGCAATGGATTGGTCGTAATGGATCAAGGCCTGTTCGGCGTTGTCCATCTTCTCATAGCACTCGCCGATGTAACTGAACGCGATCGCCTGCGCTCCATCGAATTCGACCGTTTCCTGATAACAGTCGATCGCTTCTTGGAACTTCCCCTGCACGAGCAGGTTGCGCGCTTTGCTGAAATGCGCGGAGGTGAAGCGCTCCTCGATGGCCAAGCAGTAGTCCAGGGCCTCGATGCCTCATCCAATCGGTCCAACGTGCCAAGGCGTTGCCCAAGTTGTACCATGCAACGAACGAATAAGGATGCTCGTTGGTGAAGTTGCGGAAGAAGCTGACGGCCGCCTGATGACCATCGGCGAGGTCATAACAATAGGCCAATTCGTACAGCACCGCCTCGTTCTCCGGGTTCATCTCCAACGCTTGCTGCAGGCTCTCGATGGCCAGATCGAAGGCTTCAAGGTTCTCGTACTCGAAGGCGAGGTCCAAGTGGATGTCGTCCAGCCCTTCCTCAGCTAGTTCCAAGGCCCGCTTGTAATGCTCCACGGCACGGCGGTAGTTCCGCAATTGACTGTAGATGCTGGCCTTGTGCAACTGGATATCCTCGTTGTAGGGTTCCATCTTCTCGATGGCATCCAACACCTCCAACGCACGGTTCAACTTCCCCATGCTCATGAGCACATGCGCCTCGCAGAACATCAGGTCCTGTGATCCCGGGTGCTGCTGGCGAGCGTACCCGAGCACCTCATTGGCCCGTTTGGCATCGCTTTCCTCGAGGTAGTGCTCGATGATGATCTCGAATTCCTCGACATCGAAGAAGTAGTGCGCGTTCTGCTCGCACATGGCTTCGTACCGCTCGACACAGTCGTGCAGGTCGTCGCGCTCGGGCTGGGCGGAAGGTCCTTCGTTCATGGGTTGGGAACCGGTTGGTGGGGACGGCCGGTCGGGGTCGTCGCACAAAAATAGCGAACCCGGCACTGGCCCGAGGTCACGAACTAACGGTTATGAACAGCCGCAGGTGAACGTGGACCGTACGA
This sequence comes from Flavobacteriales bacterium, assembly GCA_041391825.1. Classification (GTDB taxonomy): domain Bacteria; phylum Bacteroidota; class Bacteroidia; order Flavobacteriales_F; family PHOS-HE28; genus PHOS-HE28. Next base: position 27,278 of record JAWKNF010000015.1, read on the forward strand.
ACGAATGGGTAAAAGGCCGGTGTCCGGTAAGTTTGTCCACGTCTTGGGAACGCTCACCCCAAGCCTTATTGCGACACGAAATTTGACCTTGATTCGCTCCATTTCCTGCATTCGTGGCACCATCGGCGGTGCGCCCGGCGAGGGCCTGACCCCACTTGATATTGTTCGTTACACGGCTGCTTTCGGCACGTTCATCAAACGACGCTCGGGTATTGCTGCGCCAAGAATGGTCCTCGGGCGGGATGCGCGCATGAGCGGTCCCATGGTGCGCGACCTCGTCGTGGGCACCTTGAACGGCTTGGGTTTCGAAGTGGTCGACCTCGATCTGGCCACGACTCCGACCGTGGAGATGGCCGTGCCAGGGGAAAAGGCGCAAGGGGGGATCATCCTTACCGCGAGCCACAACCCTGCGGAATGGAACGCCCTGAAGCTGCTGAACGAAGCCGGCGAGTTCATCACCGCGGAGGACGGCGAAGAGGTGCTGCGTTTGGCCGGGGCCGATGAGTACGACTTCGCAGCCGTGAACGCTTGGGCCGCACCCGATCGGTCCCGGGTTGGACACGCAAACACATCGATGCCATCCTTGCCTTGGACCTGGTGGACGTGGAGGCCATCACCAAGGCGAAGTTCCGCGTGGCGGTGGATGCCGTGAATTCAGTCGGAGGGACCGTGGTGCCGGCACTGTTGACCGCGCTCGGCGTAATGGAGGTGATCGAGATCCATTGCACCCCGAACGGCGATTTCCCGCACAACCCGGAACCGCTGCCCGCCCACCTGAAGGACCTGTGCGATACCGTTGTGAAGCACAAGGCCCATGTTGGGATCGCCGTGGACCCCGATGTGGACCGCCTAGCGCTGGTGTGTGAGGATGGTAGCCTCTTCGGTGAGGAGTACACTCTGGTGGCATGCGCCGATCATGTGTTGGCGAGCCGAGCTTGGCGATACCGTGAGCAACCTCAGCAGTACGCGCGCGCTGAACGACATCGCCGAACGGCATGGTCGTCAACGGCATGCTAGCGCGGTGGGCGAGGTGAACGTGGTGAATACGATGAAGGCCGTCGGGGCACCCATCGGTGGCAGCGGCAACGGCGGTACATCCTCTCCGAACTGCACTACGGCCGTGATGCATTGGCAGGGATCGCGATCTTCTTGACCCTGCTCGCGAAACGTGGAATATCCTGCGCCGCACTTCGAAAGAGCTACCCGGATTATTTCATCAGCAAGAACAAGATCGAATTGACGCCCGGGATGGACGTGCAGGCTATCGTGGACGATATGCAGGCGAAGTACCGCGAACAACCGCATAGTACGGTCGATGGCCTTCGGATCGAATTCGGGAACACGTGGGTCCACTTGCGGAAGAGCAATACGGAGCCCATCATCAGGGTGTACGCCGAGGCGCCGACGATGTCCGAAGCGGATGCCTTGGCCGGTAGGATCCTGAGCGAACTGGCCCAAGTTGCAGGCCTTCCCGCGCAGGTCCAATAACTTCGCGTCCTTTCATCGCTATCGGGAGCAAACTCCCATCCGTTCGACATGCGCCGCATCTACTTCGACAACGCTGCTACCACACCCTTGGACCCCGAGGTCCTGGAAGCCATGCTTCCTTACATGCGTGAGCATTTCGGGAACCCTTCCGCGATCCACGCATACGGCAGGAAGACCTGCAGCAGTGGAGCAGGCGCGACGTACGGTGGCCGCCCTCCTGAATTGCGCGCCAGGTGAGATCATCTTCACCAGCGGCGGGACCGAGGCGGACAACATGGTGTTGAACTGCGCTGCGCGGGACCTTGGAGTGAAGCACATCATCACCTCCCGGATCGAGCATCATGCCATTGAATACACGGCTGAGGCCATTGCTCGCTCCGGCGATGCGGAGGTCCATTGGGTGCGCTTGGAGGCTGATGGAAGCCGGACCTCGTGCATCTTGAAGATCGCTTTCCGCCACGAAGGGGCAAGGGGACGATCGTTTCCTTGATGCACGCTAACAACGAGATCGGAACGCGCTTGGACCTGACGGCGGTCGGGAAGTTGTGCAGGAAGTATGCAGTCCTTGTTCCACAGCGATACCGTGCAGACCATGGGGCACTACAAATTCGACCTGGAAGCCCTGCCCATTGACTTCTTGTCCTGCGCAGCGCACTGAAATTCCACGGACCCAAAGGAGTAGGCTTCCGTACATGCGGAACGGAGTTCGACGTTGAAGCCCTCGATCCTCGGCGGTTCCCAGGAACGCAACATGCGGGCGGGCACGGAGAACATCTACGGTATCGTCGGCTTGGCGAAGGCCATGGAACTCGCCTACGACGACCTTGAAGGTCACCATCGTCATATCCAAGGCCTGAAGGACCGTATGAAACGGAGGTTATTGGCGGAAGTGCCTGGTATCGGGTTCAACGGCGACACGTCTGAAGAAGCCCTGTACACAGTGCTCAGTGTACGCTTCCCCGATGATGGCAAGGGCGAAATGCTGATCTACAACCTCGACATCGAAGGCATTGCATGCAGTGGCGGAAGTGCCTGTAGCAGCGGCAGCAACAAGGGTAGCCACGTACTGGGTGCCTTGTATCCGGAGATGACCGGTGCCAATATCCGCTTCTCGTTCAGCCGCTTCAGTACGGCGGAAGAGGTGGATCACGTGGTGGATACCTTGAAAAGGATCCTCGTCCCTGTGGCCGAAAAGGCCTGAACGTCAGGGCTTCGCCATCCGTCGCTTCGCCTCGATCGCCCACTCCAGGTCCTGCAAGAACACACCGGTACGGCGTTCCCAGCCTTCTGCATCCTGCGCAACGCTACCATCTTCTGCGAACGCATCCAGGACCTTGGGCACCTGCATCGACGAAGGCACCACCCAAGCCTCGATCTTCCAGAGCGGGAACAGTAGTTCCACCATGACCTGGGTGCCGGCGAACTGACCGCTGGAGACGGCGCAGATCGAGACAGGCTTTCCTTTCCAATCCTCCGTCAGCAGGTCGATCACATTCTTGAGGCTGGCGGGAAAGCTACCGTTGTACTCCGTGTAACGACGATCACACCTTCGGCTTTCCGGAACCGCTCGGCATAGTCCAGGACGGCTGTAGAAGGGTCCTTCATGAACTTCAAGCGTTCCTCGAATATCGGGAAGTTGAAAGCGCTGAGGTCCAGTAGGTCAACGCTGTGGCCCATGGCCGTTGCGCGTTGTTCCAGATGCTTGGCTACATGAGGTGGCTGTTCCGCCCTGTTCGGACACTGGAAGAGATGATCGCGAGGTGTGACATATGGTGGGCTAAGGTCGTGCTTCTTTCTTGCTCGTGACCCGAAGGCGGCGCAACGTGGCGATCCCAACCGTCAACCACAACTCGTGTCGGGTCTTCGGGGCTTCAGGCCGTTTATTTGTGATGTATCTCCACATGATCAACATTGGACCAAACAACATGTTCGCACGGACCCTCACCATTATCGCCCTCTCAGTTCTTGTGCCATCGCTTTTCGCCCAAGAAGACCTCATCAAGAAGATCAGCGCCAACAAGAGTGACACGGTAGGGTTCCGTTTCACCACGCTGGTCAGCGCAGAGGTGACCCCGGTGGAGGACCAAGGGTCGTCCGGCACATGCTGGAGCTATTCGGCAGGTTCGTTCCTGGAATCGGAGATGATCAAGCAAGGTGGCCCTGCGGTCCCCTTGTCCAAGATCTATACGGCACGTTGCTCATACGAGGAGAAAGCTGTGAACTATCTGCGCATGCACGGTTCCCTGAACTATGGTGATGGGGGACTGGCGCATGACGTGCTGAACATGTACGCCAAGTACGGGGCCATTCCGGTGGAGGCCTACACGGGACTGAACTTCGGCAATGAGAAGAACGAGTTCGCTGAGATGCAGGCCATCATAAGGGTATGCTCGACGCATTGATCGAAGCACCCAACAAGGGGAAACTGACACCCGTTTGGCGGCAGGCCCTTGAGCGGCGTGTTGGATGCCTACCTCGGGGAGGTCCCGACCGAATTCACGTACAACGGTAAGATGTACACGCCACAAAGCTTCGCAACGAACGTGGTGAAAGTGGACCCGAACGAATACATCGAGTTCATTTCAGGGACCGATGTCCCATACTATTCGCAGAGCCTGCTGAAAGTGCCAGACAACTGGGCGATGCACCCTGCGTGGAACGTTCCGCTGAAGATCTACGACCATTGTGGACAACGCCTTGCGCGCCGGATACACCGTGGCATGGGGTGGGGATGTGAGCGAACCCACCTTCAGTTGGAAGAACGGTGGCCTTCACCACGTTAACGAACACGGGACAACCTGACCCGGGAGGAGAAGTCGGCCTTGTTCAAGAGCCCGCAGCCCGAAGCGGCGATCACGGCTGAAATGAGGCAGCAGGCATTTGACAATTACGCCACCACCGATGATCACGGAATGCAGCTTACCGGCATCGCCACGGACCAGAACGGGACCGAATGGTACATCGTGAAGAACTCCTGGGGCACTACGAACGACCACAAGGGCTTCATGTACATGAGCAAGCCCTATGTTCAATACAAGACCACGGCCATCCTGCTCAACCGCAAGGCGGTGCCCAGCGGCATTCTCAAGAAGATCGGGTCCTGAGCGCTCGCTTAACTCGTGGCAGCGACCGTGTCTCCTTTGTAAGCGCCAGCGACCAACTTCTCTTTCACGGTCTTGAAGTGGTCCACGGTGTACTTCACGTCCTCCAACGAATGTGCTGCGGTCGGGATCAAGCGCAGTAGGATGGTGTCCTTCGGCACGACCGGATACACCACGATACTGCAGAAGATGCCGTGGTTCTCACGCAGGTCCATGATCACGTTGGTGGCCTCGGGCACACCGCCGGTCATGTAGACAGGGGTCACGCAACTGTTCGTATTGCCGATATCGAGCCCGGCATCCTTCAATCCGCTCTGCAGCGCATTGGTGATCACCCACAACTTTTCGCTGAGCTCGGGCATGGACCGCAGCATCTCCAAACGCTTCAGCGCACCGATCACGATCGGCATGGGCAGGCTCTTGGCGAAGGTCTGGCTGCGCATGTTGTAGCGCATGTACATCATGATATCCTCTGGACCGCTGATGAAAGCACCGATGCTGGCCATGGCCTTCGCGAAGGTGCCGAAGTAGATATCCACCTCGTCCTGCACGCCTTGGGCATCGGCCGTACCGCGCCCGTCCTTGCCCAACATGCCGAAACCGTGCGCATCATCCACGAAGAGGCGGAAGTTGTACTTCTTCTTATAGGCTACGATCTCCTTCAGCTTGCCTTGGTCGCCGGCCATGCCGAACACGCCCTCGGTCATCACCATGATGCCTCCACCGGTACGTTCCGTGACCTTTTTGGCGTGCTCGAGCTGTTTCTCGAAGCTCTCCATGTCGTTGTGCTGGAACACGAAGCGCTTGCCATGGTGCAAGCGAGCGCCGTCGATCATGCAAGCATGGCACTCACTATCGTACACGAGCACATCATGGCGCGAGAGCAATGCCTCGATCGCGCTCATGCAGCCTTGATACCCGTAGTTCAGCAAAAAGCTGTCCTCCTTGCCCATGAATTCGCTCAGTTCATCCTCCAACTGCTCATGGTACTTGGTCTGGCCGCTCATCATCCGGGCACCCATGGGGTAGGCGAGCCCCCATTCCTTGGCAGCTTCGGCATCGACCTTCCGGATCTCCGGGTGGTTGGCCAAACCGAGATAGTTGTTCAAGCTCCACACCAGGACCTTCTTACCGCGGAAGGTCATATGGGCCCCTAATTCACCTTCCAGTTTCGGGAAGCTGAAATAGCCGTGACTGGCCTTTGCGTGGCGGCCGATCGGGCCTGCGTCCTTTCGGATCTTGTCGAAAATATCGTTCATGTGGTCGTGCCATGGCCGCCGAAAAGGCGGGAATTGGGACAAATGGTTGAAGCATGTTCCGCCGGAGCGGTTGGGCAAATGTAACCGTAGTCACATACTGGATCCAACGAAGCCCCGTTGATGATCAACGAACGGTCATCCTTCCAAGGAAGCTATCTTCGCCGCCGTTTTCGCCGTATGCGCCAGTTCACCGCTCTTCTTCTTATCGCCGCCCTGACCATCGGGTGCAGCGACTACAACAAGGCCGTGAAGAGCACGGACGTGAACTACAAGCTGGAAGTTGCGGAGAAGTACATGGCCAAGGAGAGCTATGACCGCGCCATCCCGCTGCTGGAGGAATCGATCGTCGTCACCCGCGGATCGGAGCTGAGCGAACGGGTGAACTATTTACACGCCATGTGCAACTATGGCATCAAGGATTATACCCTTGCGGCGTACTACTTGGCCAATTTCCCTGGGACCTTCCCGAAGAGCCGATATGCCGAGGAATGTGCTTTCCTGAGCGGTTATTGCCAGTACCAGAACTCACCGAACTATGAGCTGGATCAGACCGATACGCGTAGCGCGATGAGCCAGATGCAGCTCTTTTGGTGCGTTACCCCAACACCACGTTGAAGGACAGCTGCAATGCTCGATCGACAAGATGCGGACGAAGCTGGAAGTGAAGGACTACCATGCTGCCGACCAATACTACGAGATGCGCAATTTCCAAGCGGCGAGCGTGGCGTTCACGAACTTCAACCGTGTTTGGCCGAATTCCCGCTTCCGCGAGGATGCCATGTTCTTCACCTTCAAGAGCCATTATTACCTCTCGGTGAACAGCGTGGAATCCAAGAAGTTGGAACGTTTGGAGGATGCTGTGCGCGCATATCATAACTTCGCGGACGCTTTTCCGCAGAGCGTCCTCTTGGAGGATGCCAATAAGCTGAACAAGGAGATCGAGGCCGCCATCGAAAAGAAGACCCGAACCAGTACGCCATGAACACGAAGCACACCAACGCCGCCAAGTCCACGATCACCCGTGATGTGGCCGAACTCGATAAGGAGGTCGGCAATGTTTACGAGACCGTTGCGATCCTCGGAAAGCGCGCCAACCAGATCAGTGTTGCCATCAAGGAAGAGCTCAGCGCCAAGTTGGAAGAGTTCGCCGTGAGCAGCGAGAACCTTGAGGAAGTGTATGAGAACCGCGAACAGGCATCGAGGTGAGCAAGCACTATGAGCGGATGCCGAAACCGACCGCGTTGGCGATCGAGGAGCTCATCGAGGGCAAGCTGTACTTCCGTCGTCCGGAGGCCACACCTCCCGCAACGACCCCGACGACCGAGGCCTGATCCCGGTCCTCGGAACGATCCTCCGAATGGTGGAACGATCCCTACATCGCAAGGTGCTGCTCGGCGTTTCGGGCAGCATCGCTGCTTATAAGGCCGCACTGCTCGTGCGTGAACTGGTCAAGGCCGGTGCCGATGTGCAGGTGGTCATGTCGCGCGCGGCGCATGATTTCGTGACCCCGCTGACACTGGCCACTTTGAGCGGGAAGCCGGTTTTGACAGAACTGGTCTCGGGTGAAGGGACCTGGAACGATCATGTGCACTTGGCGCGTTGGGCCGACGTGTTCCTCGTGGCTCCCTTGAGTGCGAACACCCTGGCGAAGATGGTGCATGGCCAGTGTGATAACCTGCTCTTGGCATGCTACTTGAGCGCCACCTGCCCGGTATATGTCGCCCCCGCTATGGACCTGGAGATGTACCGGGACCCGAGCACACAGGGGAACTTGGAGGTGCTGCGCGATCGAGGCGTGCGAACCATTGGGCCGGACAGCGGGGAATTGGCGAGCGGGCTCAGCGGTGAAGGTCGCATGACCGAGCCCGATGCGATCGTTGCACACCTACATGGCGACCTGGTCGGGCAGAGCAAACTCAATGGAAAGCGCGTTCTGATCACGGCCGGTCCGACCGAGGAAGCGATCGATCCCGTCCGCTTCATCGGGAACCGTTCCAGTGGTAAGATGGGCTTTGCCTTGGCGGAAGAGGCTGCCCTGCGTGGTGCCTTGGTCGAACTGGTATCAGGTCCGGTGGAACTTGAACTGGATCGCCCTGGGATCACCCGAACGAACGTGACCAGTGCAGCGGAAATGGCGATAGCGTGCAAGGAGCGTTCACCGAAATGCGATGTGGTGATCATGAGCGCGGCAGTGGCGGACTACCGCCCTTCGGCACCAGCGGCATCCAAGATCAAGAAGAAGGACACGGCCTTGGCCATCGAACTTGAACCCACGGAGGACATCCTGGCCTGGATGGGGGCCAACAAGCTGAAAGCCCAGTGCCTCGTTGGATTCGCCTTGGAGACAGATGATGCCGAAGCACATGCCAAAAGCACGTTGGAGCGCAAGAACCTGGACCTGATCGTGCTGAATTCCCTAAAGGACGCCGGCGCGGGATTCGGACATGATACGAACAAAGTGACCCTGATAGAGAAAGGCACGAAAGCTGTGACATTGCCGTTGATGAGCAAGGCCGCAACGGCCCGTGCTATCTTGGACCACTTGGAAACCATCATCTGACATGCGCATCCGGCAATTCCTCGCAGCGGTACTTTCCTTGCTTCTTTCCGGCACCTTGTCCGCCCAGGAATTCAATTGCCAGGTGAGCGTGATCGCGCCACAGGTGGCGAATGCGCAGCCCGGTGTCTTCAAAGCGTTGGAAACGGCCATCAAGGAATTCTACCAGACACGCAGGTTCTCCAATAGGAACTATGCCCCTGAGGAACGGATCGACATCAATCTGTTGTTGACGATCAACAGTCAGGTGGACCAAACGCGCTATGAAGGGTCCTTGCAGGTGATCTATGCAAGGCCGGTCTATGGCACGGACTACAATACGCCGATCCTCGACCTGGTGGATGTGGATGTGCAGTTCAACTACTTGGAGAACACCCAGGTCGAATTCACGCCGGAGCGGCATTTGAACAACCTCTCCTCGATCCTCGGCTTTTACGCGTACTTCATTTTGGGCGTTGATGCCGACACGTTCTCGCCCATGGGTGGATCCGAATTCTATAACATCGCTCAGAACGTGGTGAACAACGCACAGAACGCACCCGAATCCGGTTGGAAGGCCTTCGAGAACCAGCGTAACCGCTACTGGTTGATGGACAATCAGGTGCAGGCCGTGTTCCGTCCTTTTCGTGAGTTGCTCTATGATTATCACCGGATCGGCATGGACACCATGACTGAGGACGCAGCCGCAGGACGGCGTGTATTCGCCACCGGCATCGAAAAACTGAAGACCGTACATCAGGCCAAGCCGGCCAGTTATAACCTGCAAGTGTTCTTCAACGCCAAGTACAACGAGTTGGTGGAGATCTTCAAGCCCGCCGATCCCAGTGAGAAGACCAAGCTCTTCAACACCCTGCAGATCATCGATCCTGGACACATCAGCCAGTACCAGAACATGATGCGCGGTTCCTGAGGCCCTTGCCTGAAGGACATCCACCCGCGTTCCGGTGTCACCCACAGCCCATATCCGCAGGAATGCTTCGCCGCTTGCACATCCGGAACTACCTCTTGATCGAGGAGTTGGACCTGCCACTGGAGAAGGGCCTCACGATCATCACCGGTGAAACAGGCAGTGGCAAAAGCATCTTGATCGGTGCCTTGGCGCTGGCCATGGGAGAACGTGCCGAAGCCGGAGCCCAGCGCGATCCGGCCAAGCGATGCGTGATCGAACTGGAGGTTGACCTCAACGGACTGGAGATCGAGGATTGGTTCCGTTCCGCCGAGATCGCGTATGAGCGACAAGCCATTCTGCGACGCCAACTGGAACCCGGCGGGCGGTCGCGGGCCTTCGTGAACGACACCGGTGCGTTTGGAGCAGTTGCGCGAGCTCGGCGAACGGCTCGTGCATGTGCACAGTCAGCACCACACCTTGTTGCTCAACGACCCGAGCTTCCAATTGGGACTTGTCGATCATGTGGCCGGTCAACGAAAAGCGGTCGCTGAGTACACCGGACAATTCCATGAATGGCGAGCATTGGTGCAGCGCCTTGCGGACCTGAAGGAAGAGGAGGGACGCGCCCGCAGCGAAAAGGACTTCTTGCAGTTCCAGTTGGATGAACTGGACGGCATGACCTTGGTGGCGGATGAACAGGAAGCGATCAGTGCGGAACTGACCCGGGCCGAGCATGCCGAGGAACTGATCCAGGCCTACGAGGCGCTGGAGCAGGGCATTTCCGGTGATCGTGGTGCGATGATCGGACTGGCCACGTTGCGACAAGCCACGGTCCGCGCAGCACGGGTCGATCCAGAACTTCATGCATTGATGGAACGGTTGGAGACCGTGCGGATCGAATTGAAGGACATCGGCGAGGAAGCTGAACGCGCGATGGCGCATATTTCCATCGACCCGGCACGGGCCGCTGAACTCCGGGACCGCTACGACTCGCTTATCCGGCTGCAACAGAAACACAGGGTCGATTCGGTCCCTGCCTTGATCGATATCCGTGAGGAACTACGGACCGCGTTGGCCGGGATAGGCTCACTGAGCGAGCGCATCGCAGGGTTGGAGGTGGACGAAGAACGGCTGCGGAACATCGTATCGACGAAAGCAAAAGCTATTTCGAAAGGCCGCATTGCCGCCGTTAAGCCCTTGGCGAACAAGGTGGAAGGGATCCTGCACGAACTGGGCATGCCGAACACCGTGTTCCAATTCGAACATCGGACCGGAGATCCCGGGTCGAAGGGCATGGACAGCATCAGAGCGGTGTTCAGTGCCAACATGGAGCGGGCCCCGGCCGCATTGGACAAGGTGGCCTCAGGTGGGGAGTTGAGCCGTGTCATGCTTGCGCTGATCTCCCTCGCAGCCGACTCCCAAGGTCTACCGACCGTGATCTTCGATGAGATCGATACGGGTGTGAGCGGGGAAGTGGCCGATCGCGTGGGCTCCTTGATGGCACGCATGGGGACCGATCGTCAAGTGCTCGCCATCACGCACCTTCCGCAGATCGCAAGCAAGGCGGACACGCATATGGTCGTTTCCAAGGAATTGGCCGGTACGTCGGCGCATACCAGTATACGGGCCGTGCAAGCCGAGGAGCGCGTGGAGGCGCTCGCCCAAATGTTGAGCGGTCGAAAGCTCACCAAGGCCGCCCTGGAGAACGCCCGCGTCCTGCTGAAAGGCGATCGCTGATCAGGGCAGCTGCTCGTTCCGCGAGTTGGTGGGTACAGTGCCGCCGATGTTGAACAGGATCATGTCGCGATCGTTCGTGCCACCGGTGTACTTCGCTTGACCATCCATGTTCACGTCCTCTAGGTAGAAGCCGTTCACGGTATTCGTGGGTACCGAACCTCCGATCCTTGCCAGGATGCGGTCCCGGTCGTTCCCTGAACCCGTGTACAGCAGTTGGCCATCGTTCAAGCAATTCCCGGCCCACAGTGCCCGCACGGCTCCGATCGTTCGGGTGGCCTCGGTCCCATAAGTGGCCGTGGCGGGAATGCGGAGGTCCACAACGGTGGTGCTTCCGCTCAAGGCGATCGCATTGGCCGACATCACACCCAAATGGTTCCGATGCCTCACCGCAACATGGTAGTTCCCTGCACCGGCATTGAACACCAGTGGCGAAGTACCGTCCATGTCCACGATGTCGCCATCCCGCTGAACCAATCCGTTCCGCGTGGCCACCAAATTGTAAGCGGGTGCTACGGAATGCAGTTCCACCAATACCCAATCCACGATCGCATTGCTTCCTGTGGTATTGAACACGCCGGCCTGTACCGTTTCACCGCCGCCACCTGATTGCGTGTAGCCCAGCGCCGTATAGGGTTCTGACGAGGGGAGCAAACCGCCGCTGCGAAGGGCGTCGCTCATCAACTGTGTCCCGCTGTCGAAGGGCCCTTCCAGGAACACGCGGGCGGACAACTGCACCTGAGCGGTGGCGGTCACGCAGAACGGATGGGTAGAGGTATTGGTGAACGAGGCTCCCGATGCCAAGGGCCCTCCCTGCGCATCGGAAAGGGTGAACGCTCCATTGCCGTAGGCACAGCACATGCCATCACCATACGAGTCCAAGACCACCAGATCGTAGCATCCGCTGGCCAAACAGACCGTGATCGGTGCTTGGGGATAAGCTCCATTGCTGGCCGCGCGGGCGTAGGGACCCCCGCTGGCAACAACGGTGGTGCCGCTCCTGATCTCCCACGTGGTCTCATCGCCGTAGCGGTCCAGGGTCAAGGCCAAGTTCACAGCGATGGTGCCGTAATAGCTTGTACCAAAGGCCTGGTCGTTGGCCGGAGCTTGGTCGCTTCCCCCGTTCGGAGCCGTAACGGTCGCAGTGAAAGTGTTCGTTCCTTCGACCAAACTGAGCGCACCGGGCGAAAGCACAACAGTGGCACCTGTGGCCAAACTGCCGTTCCATGGGATCGTGCCGCTTGCGCCACCGGCTACGCTCCAGTTCACCACGAAACTGGTCAGCGTGGTGGAGCCTCCGTTCCGCACCGTGATCTGTGGGGTCCGTGAGGCACTGCAGGGATCACCGCTCACTCCGGCGATGCCGTTCAACTGCGCATCCAAGGCCACTGCGGCCACGTTCGGATCATACCCGTTCAAGGTGTTCCCGCAGTTCCCCAGCCAATTCTGCAACACGGCATAGCTGAGGTCCAAGCGACCATAATAGTCGTTGACATTGTTGCTGCATGTGGCTTGTCCGCCGTACAACTGTCCGATCAATCGGTGGTTCTGGTCCCACAGCCCGCTTCCCGAGGAGCCCGGTTCGGTGGTCCCATCCTCCCAAGTGAAGATCCGCCAGCAAGAGGCACCACCATAGGTCGCCTGGCCGGCAGCGTCGGTATCGAAGCTGATCTTCTTCACGTCGCCACTGGGGTGGTGGATGGCCGTTTGGCTCGTGGGGAATGCCCCGCTCTTGTCCCAACCGCTGTAGTAAACGTTGTAGCTCGCCGGTGGTGTGCTGTTCAGCCGAAGCAGCCCAACATCAGTTGCCGCGCTATTGGCGAGCAAGGATGCCCCGCTGATGGTCTGATTGGTCGGCCCGTTCTGGTTCTGGGTGCAGGATGGACTGTTCCAGTTGAAGCGGAAGACCCAGGTGCTTACGTTCAGATTACCGGGTAAGCAATGGTTGGCGGTCAGGAAATAGGGGGTGCCGTCCTGTGCGCAATTGTTGATCAAGGTGCCTGTGCAGATACCACTTCCGTTCACGGTGATCATGGCGACCGACCGGATCTCATCACGCCATGCGTCCCCCACGGAACAGATCACGTTGTTGTTACAGGAACCGGAGGAGCCCAATGCGCGGTCGTAGGCGAACACATCGCGGTAGCCGTGCGTGACCTGTCCGATCCGAAGTTGTCCGACAGGACCGGTGGCTGGCACTTGGTATTCCACCGTGATGCGTGAGCCTTTCATGGCTTGTACCCCCAACACGTGTTCGCCATGGTCGTTGGCCTGTGTGAATGCTCCGATGTGTCGTCCCCATCCGTCGATCACGAATATCTTTCCTCCGGGAACAGGGCGGAAGTCGTGGAATTCGAAGTTCACACTGAGCGCTCCGGGGCATTCGATCCCAAGCCTCCACAAGCGCGACCCGTCCTCCAAGGTGGTCCAGGATCCCGAATTGTTCAGGTCGAGATCGACTGCGTGGTTCTTTCCGAAGCGCCATGGTATCGACTTGTCCAGATCATTGATCGCATCCTCCGCGCTCAGGGCATTGATGTCCACCACTGGCATTCTGACCCCGGCCGGTGGGGCCAAGCTGCGGGACAAACTCGCTGGAATGCCTCCATGTTCGACCTGAGCGGAGATAGTGGTGGCCACCAGCAGGATGGCGAGGATGGAACTGGTACGGTACACGGAGCAGGAATTTGTCGGGTTCATTGAAAGCTGTGAGGTATGCGCACGCCACTCCCTACAGCGTCATTGCGACGGCGGAAAGAAAGCGGAGCAAGGAAAGGATCGAGGGATCTGTTCGGAAAGTGAATTCGTTGGTATCACTCCACCGATGTTCTGCAGGATCAGGTCGCGGTCGTTCGCCACTCCTGTGTATTTCACGAGCCCGCTCAGGTTGGTGTCCTCGAGGTAGTACCCGGCCACGGTCCCCGTCGGGATCACACCTCCGATGACCACCAGTATCGGGTCACGATCGTTGGCCCCGCCGGTATATTTCAGGGAACGGTCGGCGTTCGAATTCCCTGCCCACATCACCATGGCACCGGACATGTCCTTACGTGCTCCGGTTCCCCAAGTGCTCGTGCCACTGGATCGCAGATCCACAACGGTACTGGCGGACCCCAGACCGACCGGAGTGCCTGTCATCACGCCGAAGTGGTTACGATGGCGTATCGCAACGTGGTAGTTACCGGGCGCCAATTGCAGTTGAACGGGGGAGGTGCCATCAATGGCCACGATGTCGCCATCCCGCTGCAACAGAGCACTTCGCGTAGCGAGGATGCCGTGCGGTGCGGCCACGTCGCGTAGTTCGACCAAGACCCAATCGACGATGGCATCATTACCTGTCGTTGCGAACACCGACGCGTTCACTTGCTCTCCGCCACCACCGCCAGCTTGCGTGAAACCCAAGGCCGAGTACGGTTCGGTGGTCGGGATCAAGGAGGCTGCGCGCAGGTCATCGCGCATAAGACCGGTAACGGGGTCATAGGCGCCATCCAGCCACACCTTCGGGCTGATCGAAACCGTGTTCGGAACGGCCAAGCATCCACCAACGATGGAGGTCATCATGTTGTTGGCCTCCTCGTTCACGATGTCATCGATGGATGCGATGCACACGCTACCGCCCGTGAGGCTCAGGTAGGTGATCCGGCACAAAGGCTGGAACACAGCGCTCTTCACCAACGAACTGTCGATGTAAGACATGCCGATCACCTTCGTGCCCCCGAGGGTGCTGTTCATCGATATCTCACCCACCAGGTTCGGCGCAAGGTTCTGCACCGACTGGATCGTAAGCCCACCCATGTTGAATTCGTAACCAAGTACGCGTCGGGCCGGGTTGCGGATCAGCACGTCAACCGTCTTTGCCACGGGGTCGAGATTCGCCAAGCTCAACTCGACATTGTCCGTAGTGCTCAAATAGCCGCGCGGGAAATCGCACCACGGGTGATAGTGCAACACGTGGTTGTTCTGGTCGTGGTAATCCTGCTGATTGTAGCAGTTGGCCAAGAGGGCCGCATCAGTGACAGTGATCCGACCATCGTTGTTCAGGTCGTTACAAGCGGTCGGACTGATATCCTCGCCCATGATGCGCTGGATGTATTCCTGCGCGTCGGGCTGCGTCATGTTCCCATCACTATTAAGGTCGCCGCGCTTGGTGGTGCCTGCGCATACACCATTGCAGTCCATGCGGGCATCGCCGTATGGCTGACCGAGGCAATCCGTGAATGGCGGGCAATCCGTAACGATGCTGAAGGAGGTAGCCGTAAGGTTGATGCATACCTGTGCATAGTTGTTCGAGTAGTCCGTCTCATGTCGGCCCAAGGCATCAGGAGCGCGTTGCCAATTCGTGCGCAGCACAAGGGTATAGGTGCCGGGAGCTACATCGGTCACATCGATCCAGTTGCACGTGGTGCCGGAACCATACACATCATAGCACCCTGCCGTGATACCCATGTTACTGCAGCCGAATTGTCCGGAGTGCCCTGGGGTGCAACCCACATCGATCACGCAGAAGCCGTTCTTGAAGCCCACGGGGATCGCCTCCCCGCTCTGATCGAAGAGGATGTAATCGGCATAGCCCGCGAAGTGCGCGTGGCCATGGCAGTTGTTCGTATCGAACATGCCGGGATAGGTGCTGTTGTTCCCGATGTAGTAATCCGTGGTGCCGATGTTGTCGATACGTGTGGTGAAACGGATCACACGGCGTTGGCCCAGTCCACGGGTGCAACCTTCCACGGGGGCACAGGCATCGGTGATGTTCACCGTTTGCATGGTCAAGCTGTTCGTCAGTGAGGTCTGGTTCAAGGTCAGGTCAGGTCCATCGGGACAATCCGGATCACCGAAGGCGATACAACAATCATTGCAAGCCACGGTCGCGAGCGGCTCATAATTGCAGGAATTGGTGTTCATGCATCCTACCACCGGACCGTTGTACGTGATGGTGACCGTAACGGCTCCGGAACAAGCACCCGCATTGTCACCGACCCTCAAATGATGGAGCACGCCACCCGGCATGTTCGCACTGACAACCGCTTGCGTTCCGCAACCACCATCATTGTCATCGGCGAAGGTGGCTCCTTCCACTCCGCTGCTCAGCACGATGGAACCGCAGGCCATGTCATACAACCACAAGCGAGTATCACAACTATTGGTGCCACAAGTGGAAATGGTGTAGGCTCCCGATTGCGGAGGGGTGAATGCGTACCACTGCTCCACCGCGGTGGTGGTGAAGGTCGTGAGCGTTACCGGATAAGTGCTGCCGACCGGTGCCAGTGTCAACGGCAATTCGGTGGAGCAACTGAAACCCGGTGGGCAGTTGAAGGTGGTCTCCTCGAAGGATCCGAACACGCCGCCCTCTTTGATCAACACACCGTCGAGGTAGATCCAGTATCCGCCATATCCATAGCTGTTATGGTAGATGCCGTCGCCGGCGGTATCGTTGATGCGGAAGACCAAACAGGTGTTGTTCGGCACACAGAGCGACGTTCCGCTGGTGGTCCCGTTCGCCAGTGTCACACCGGTCGACCCGTTCTTGAGCGTCCACGTGGTTTCGCTTGGGTAATTGTCCGAAACGATGTCGATTTTGACCCGTTTCTGTCCAGCCGGGCAGCTGTAGTCGCAGGAGTTATCGTTGATGTTCACGGCCGCATTGTAATTGGCCGCAGTGCTCTCGTTACAACCGATCACAGGCGTCAGGTTCCCGACGAACACATCGTCGAGTCCGATGTCACTGGAGGGGCCGGTACCGGTCACGCCCCGAAAGCGGATGCGTAGGTTCGTTTGGCCTTGATAGGCGCTGAGGTCAAGCCAACCTTGCTTCCAAAGCAGGCCATGGTTCCCGCTGATCACCCAGACGTCGCTCACGATCGAGCCGTTCACGTTCAGGTCCACATGCAAAGATCCCTGTTGGGTGCCACGCATGTGATACCAGAAGGTGAGATATGGAGAGGTGAGGCTTGTGAGATCGAAACAAGGCGATTGAAGGATGGCGGACTTGTTCGGCGTGTTCCCTGCAGCAGCGGCACTCACGTACATGTACTCTTCGCGTGTGCTCAAGGTGCTGTGGTCCCCGATGGGGCCGGTACCCTCGGTGGGCGTGCCATTCCGGTCGGCCCACCAATCAAGATCGTCGCCAGTGATGTTGGTCCAGTTGTTCTGAAAAGTGCCGGGCGTTCCGGCCGTGAACCCGTTGAAGGTCTCGTTCATCGGGTAGGACGTGACGCACTGGGCGCTCGTTTCCATGGCACCGACGGCCATAAGAAGGACAGGAAGGAGTAATGATCGCATGATGTTCGGAGCAGGTTGAATGGGCAAAATACAGGACCAGGGATCGGGATGCAAGTCAGAGATCACCCGAGATCGGGATCGAAAGCGGCCGATCGGGAGCGCTATCTTCACCGCCATCAATTCGACCATCCATGGCATACGGACTTCTGAAAGGTAAACGCGGCATTATCACCGGGGCATTGAACGAACAGAGCATCGCTTGGCAAGTGGCCGAACTGGCGCATGCCGAAGGCGCATCGTTCGTCCTCAGCAACGCGCCTGTCGCCATGCGAATGGGTGAGATCAACATGTTGTCCGAAGCCACTGGCGCGAAGATCATTCCCGCCGATGCGACGAACGACGAGGACCTTGAAAAGCTCTTCACGGGAGCGGTCGAGATCCTTGGTGGTCCGGTCGACTTTGTGCTGCACAGCATCGGCATGAGCCCGAACGTGCGCAAAGGGCGCAAGTACGACGACCTCAACTACGAGTGGTACAAGCAGACCTTGGATGTCAGCGCAATGAGCTTCCATCGCATGCTGCAGATGGCGCACAAGAAGGATGCGCTGGCGCCCGGCTCCAGTGTGGTTGCCTTGTCCTACATAGCAGCGCAGCGCGTTTTCCCGGATTATGGTGATATGGCCGATGCCAAGGCTTTGCTCGAATCCATCGGTCGCAGCTGGGGCTACCGCTTGGGCAAGGAGAAGGGAGTGCGTGTGAATACCGTGAGCCAAAGCCCCACGATGACAACCGCTGGAGCTGGGATCAAGGGATTCGATGGTTTCTTCGGATTCGCCCAGGAAATGAGCCCGCTAGGCAATGCACCGGCCATCGATTGCGCGCGCTATTGCATCGCGATGTTCAGCGACCTCACGAAGTACGTAACGATGCAGAACCTCTTCCACGACGGTGGTTTCAGTACGACCGGTGTCACACCCGAGGTGATGGCACACTTCATGAAGGAGGAGTGAGCGATGCCCCGATGAACAGGATTCAATGGAGCAAAGAGAACGTTGTTGGGCGTTGATCACCCTAATTTAGCTTACTGCTCATGAGGTCCCTGCTGTTGTTCCCATCTTTGCTTGTTCGTTGGCCTTCCACGGGCATTCAAGCACAGGGTGGAAAACATTCCTGAAGGAGGGAGATGCATACCGAAAGGAGGGCGACCTCACCAAGGCCTTGGAGAAGTACGATCTCGCGATCTCCGTGCATCCCGAATTCGTCAAGGCATACCAGGCACGGGCGGAGGTGAACACCTTGTTGGGCAACAAGCAACTCGTGGCCCGGGATCGGGAACGCTTGGCCGACCTGGAGCCCGCCAATGCGGATGCCGTAGCGGTCGCTGCAAAGGCCTACATGGAGCTGGACAGCGCACACAAGGCCATGGTCCTGTGTGACCGCGCTCTCTTGGTGGACAAGAAGAACATGGAGGCCTTACAGACGAAGACCCGTGCGTGCTTGGCCTTGGGGGATCTGGACGGGGCCACCATGTCCTCCGACGCAGCATTGGCACTGAAGGGTACCACGGACACCTATTACCTCCATGGACTCGTACGTGCAGCGGTGAAGGATTACAAGACCGCTGAATCGGACCTGGACCGGGTGCTGGAGTGGAACCACATGTACGAACCGGCCTATGTGGCATTGGCCGAGGTCCAACTCAACCTATATGAGCAATACTCCGGTCTGACCATGCAGATGCGGGTGCTGGAAAAGGCGATCGAGAAATGCACCCTCGCCCTGGACCTCAATCCGCAGAGCACCGATGCGCTTTTCACCCGTAGCAAGGCATATGCCCTGCAGAAGGAATACGCCAAGGCCATCGATGATATCAGCCGATGCATTGCATTGGGCAGAACGGACATTGCGGTCTACCACCAGCGGGCCTTGTACTACAGCGGTTATGGGCAACACCAGAATGCGGTGAACGACCTGAACAAGGTGATCCTGGAGGATCCATCATCGGTGCCGGACCTGCTACTCCGTGCAGAGAACAAGGAGGCCAACCTCAACATGGAGGGGGCACTCAAGGATCTGGCCTTGGCCGAGAAGGCGATGAAGGAAAAGGGCACTTACAGCGCGGTTGAATTCTCCAAATTGGCGGAGACCCGGGACCGGATCGCAGCACAAGTGTTCGAAATGAACCGGGAAAGTGATCCACCGCGCCTAACGGTCGTCGAGCCCTACAGTCAGGATGGCGTGGCCAAGGTCTCGACCTCCTTGAACTACCTGAAGATCTCCGGACATGTACTGGACAAGAGCTTGTTGAAGGACATCACCGTGAACGGTAGCCCGGTGGATTTCGATAAGGAGGAAAAGGACCCGCAGTTCTATTCCTCGATCGCGTGGGGGCCTGAGGACAAGGAGATCGTTGTTCAGGCAGTGGATATCTATGACAACTTGAGCACCACCGTCCTCACCGTGGATCGCACGGAGGGAACGCCACCCGGGGTGGAACTCACCTCGCCCGTGGCATCCGCATCGCGTGTGATCACGATCCCTGCTGATAAGGAAAGTTTGTTCATCGAGGGTCGGGTCATTGATGCCAGCCCGATCCGATCGATCCAAGTGAACGGTGTGAATGCCAGCTATCCGCCCGACCGGAACGATCCGGAGTTCAGCATCAAGGTGGATGTGAAGGACAAGCAGCAGATCGCCATCCATGCCGAGGATCAGTTCGGCAATGCCACTGAGGTGGTGTACAACCTGGTGCGGGCTGCGGCACCCGTCGTGGCCGCGGCACCGGTCAAACAAGCCACACCGGCCGCGAGCACATCATCAAGCACCACGGGTACCACCTGGTTGATCCACATCGACAACAGCAATAACAAGAACTTCCCGGCGATCCAAGGAGGGAATGATGCGGGCAAGATGCAGAAAGCATTCGCCAACTACTCCGTTCAGCGCACCTTGAGCAAGAAGAACATGAGCAAGGAACAGATGGAACGCTTCTTCAATGTGGAGTTGCGCGACCTGATACGCAGCAACAAGGTGAACACCATCCTTGTTTGGTACAGTGGCCATGGCCGCAGCGCCAGTGGTAAGGCCTACTGGGTTCCGGTGGATGCCCGTAAGGACGATATATACAGCTACTTCAACTATGGCTCGCTGAAGGCACAGATGCAGAACTACAGCGAGAGCGTCAACAACACCGTCGTGGTATCCGATGCGGCGGGAACGGATGCTTCGTTCTACGAGCTGACCCGATAGGTCAAGGATCATGTGAAGGTCGCAGCGTTCTAACTTACGGCCATGCAGATCCACCACCGACCATTGTACCGTGCACTCGTTCTGGTGTTCGCGGCGGTCCTTGCAGGCCAAAGCATGGCCCAGCGTTTCTTCTTTGAGAACAAAGGTGTGCAGGACGGACTGCCTGCCTCCAAGGTCTATGCAGCCTTACAGAGCGACTTCGGGATCGTGTGGATCGGCACCGAGGCCGGATTGGCGAGCTATGATGGGAACGTGGTGGTGAACCATGGCACCGAGGAAGGCGTGGCACGCAGCGGTGCCAGGTCCTTGATGCTGGATAAGGACGGACGCTTATGGGCCGGACACTTGGACGGAGGGATAACCGTACTGGAGGACAACCATTTCCGTGCGTACCAGGTTGCTGGTGGCATGGTCAGCGCGATCACGGCGATCTTACAGGATGCGCAAGGGGCGATCTGGCTCATCACCGCAGGGGATGGTGCCATCCGATTGGATGATCTGCCGAGTGATGGTAACGAGTTGGTTGCTAAGCGCTACGGCCCGGACCAGGGGGTGCGTTCGAAATTACTGGGTGCCACTTTCACGCCGGCCGAAGGTCTATGTGTTGTCGAGGACGGCGGTGGTATCAGGCGATTCGACACCGCGGCCGATGCTTTCGTAGAGGTGGATGTACCCGGTGTGAGTGGCGTATTCCGTTTGACCTCCATTTTCGAGGATAGCCGAAGTGCCCTATGGATCGGAACGGTAGGCGGAGGTGCATTCCGACGCGATGCCCAAGGGAGCATCAAGCGATACGATATACCAAGTGGAATGCCCAGTGATGTCGTGTTCTGCTTCGGAGAGGACAGCGATGGCCACGTGTGGATCGGGACCTTGGATGCTGGGGTGGCCGTGGTAACGGACAGGGGGATCCACACCTACAACAAGAACAATGGGCTTCACGACAATTTCGTCCGAAGCATCACCAGTGACCGGGAAGGCAACCTATTGATCGGCACCAACGAAGGTGGATTGGATGTGTTCAAGGGTGATCGCTTCGTCAGTTTCGGCGAGGAAGATGGCCTCTCGGACCCGCAGGTATGGGCGGTGATGGAGGACCGACAAGGTCGGATCTGGTTCGGCACCAATGATGGGATCGTCGTGTTGGAGGAGACCAAGGACGGTCGAAAAGTGGAGACCTTCCGGTCCCAGAACGGTGTGCTCACGAACAACTTCATCCGCTGCCTGCGCGAGGACGACAAGGGCTATGTGTGGGTGGGCACCTTGAACGGAGGATTGCTGCGATACGACCCGCGGACCGGGAAGGCGCAATACGATCCTGAATTGTCCGGAAGCCTCGCCGAGCAAAAGGTCACAGCGCTGGAAACCGGACAGTCGGGGGAACTATGGGTCGGTGGTATCAACGGGGTGCGACGCTACTTGCCGGGCTCCGGCACGGTGCCAACTATCTATACGGTGAACGATGGCCTGGCCGGTGATAATGTCGTTTCCCTCTTCAAGGACAAGGATGGGACCATCTGGGTCGGAAGCACGGTCAACGGCGTTACGGTGATCGATAACGGAAGGGCCCACGCCCTTGATCTGGGCAGGTCGTTCACGGCCACGTGCTTCGCTCAGGATCTCGACGGCAGGATCTGGGTCGGTACCGAAGGGCAAGGCCTCATCGTGCTGGAGGGCCGAAAGGAGAAGTCCCATTTCACTCAGCAGGAAGGCTTGCTCAGCAACTCGATCAAAGCACTGGGTGTGGACAAGGAAGGGCACGTCTGGATAGGAACCACCAAAGGCCTGAACAAATGGCGACCGAAGAAGGGCGGGTTCATCGCCTTCACGGAACGGGCCGGATTCGTCGGGATCGAAGTGAAATCCAATGCCGTATGGACCGATCGGCGTGGCGACATCTGGTTCGGGACCGCCAATGGCGCAACGCGTGTGGGTGCTGAACGTGGTAGCGACAAGACCATACCTCCGTTGGTGGCGATCCGCGGCTGGAAGGTCAATCTGGAGGACCGCCCGATGGAAAAGGACGGCTCTCTTTCCCACACCGAGCGGAACATCCGGATCGAATACGGAAGCGTTTCATTGAGCGATCCGGGCGCCGTCAGGTACCAATACATGCTCAAAGGGCTCGATGCCGATTGGCAACCGATCACCGACGAGACCGACGCGTACTATCCTGCGCTTCCGCCTGGGCGATACACGTTCATGATCAAGGCCATGGACCGCTCGGGCGAGTGGAGCGAACCTGCCGAACTTGAATTCACCATACTTCCGCCGTGGTACCGCTCCTGGTGGTTCTACACCGCGCTGGTCCTGTTCATCGCGGTCGTCCTGTTCAGCTACATCAAGGTGCGTGAGCGACAATTACGCATGCGTAACCTGGTGCTGGAAAAGAAGGTGCAGGAACGCACGGAGGAAGTGGTGGCGCAGAGCAAGGAGATCGAAGGCCAGAAGGTGCGGATCGAGGACCTCTTGTTGAACATCCTACCGAAGCAGATCAGTGAGGAATTGAAGGACAAGGGCAAGGCGACGGCCCGCAGGCACGAAGAGGTCACGGTGATGTTCACCGATATGAAGGGCTTCACCAAGGCCGCCGAAAAGATGACGCCGGAACAGCTGGTGAACGAATTGGACCAGTGCTTCATCGGCTTCGACGAGATCATCGGGCGCTACGGGATCGAGAAGATCAAGACCATTGGTGATAGCTATATGTGCGCCAGCGGTGTTCCCACCGGGATCCCCATCATGCGCAGAAGACCGTGCTCGCCGCCATGGAGGTGCGCACTCTGATGGACCAGTGGAGAAGGGAACGCGAGGCCAAGGGGCAGGAACCCTGGATCTTACGTATCGGTGCACATTCCGGACCGGTGGTGGCAGGTGTGGTGGGCAAACGCAAGTTCGCCTATGACATATGGGGCGACACCGTGAACACAGCCAGCCGCATGGAAAGCAGCGGTGTGCCCGGCGAGGTGAACGTGAGCGGTGCGACCTATGCCTTGATCGAGGACCGGTTCGAATGCGAGCACCGGGGCAAGGTGGAAGCAAAGAACAAGGGCCAGATCGACATGTACTTCGTGCGGCGGATCAAAGCGGAATTCAGCGCGGACCCCGAGGGCACCGTGCCCAACGCACGCTTCTTGAAGGAGATCGGCGTGTCAGAGGCGGTGCAGGAGCTCGCGTAGTTCGGCCAACATCATTGCGGTGGCGCCCCACACGGCCTCTCCGTCCACATCGAAGTACGGTATCTGCACGCGACGTTCCATCAACTGGATGTACTGTTCACGGCGCTTCAGGATATCGTTCCGCATCAAGTGGGACAATGGCATCTCGATCAAACGCGCTACCTCGGAGGGGTCCGGGTGCAAGGCGCCGAGTTCCTCCACGTGCCCTACGAACGGTGTAACGAGCATGCGGCTCGGTGGGATGTAGACCGGGCTCAACTCGCCAAGCACTTCCACGGCATTGGTCGGTGCACCTGTTTCCTCTGCGAACTCTCGCAAGGCCGTGTCCTGCAACGACGGGTCCTCCGGTTCCCGTTTCCCGCCCGGAAAGGCCACTTGGCCGCTGTGCACACCATCGTAGATCGGACGCACCATCAACAGGCAGTACAGGTCCAATTGCTTCGGATAGATCAATGCAAGTACCGCGCTTTCACGCGGAGGTGGATCCTGCGCACGGGCCCGCTCGATATCCATCCGCTTGTACCCGGATAGCTCGAGAAAGCCATCGTGGCCGGGCAGGGGTCGCGTCAGCACCTCACGCAATCCGGCTATCGTTCGAACGGGGTCCATCAATCCTGCGCGCCAAGCTCCTTCATCAAGCGTATCGCTTCTGCGCGGTAGGTGTGGGCCTTCTTACCAGCGATGACCTCCGCACCTTTCCGTGCGCGTGGAAGTTGATCGCTGCACAGCCAACATAGCACCGTGTACCATTCCACTTGATCGCTGTACTGCAAGGTGCTGCTGCGTTCCAAGTGGTCCAGTTGCAACTCCGCTTCGAAGGGTTCGCCGAGCGCCAGGTAGCAACAGGCCAGGTACATGTACGCGCTCTTTTCACCGCCTTTGCGGGAGAGGTATTGCACGAGCCCATCGCGGGCCCCAGCATAATCCGCCTTCCGGTACAAGGCCATCGCATCCATGTAATCGTTGTTCAGGGTGTTGCGCTCCCGTTGGCTCACATGGTCCTCATATGGAACGAAATAACGTGAACAGGCATCTGCGTCACTACCGGATGGTCCGGCGCACGCAACGAAGAGCAAGGGGAACAGGAGGGAGGTCCAACGCATGTGTGCAAAAGTACCGGCTACAGCGGGCTCCAGTCCCTACCGCTCCGTGCTCCGTATGAACCATTGCCCCAAAGAAGCAGCGATGCCCGGCCGGTGATGTGGTCCTCCGGCAGGAAGCCCCAGTACCGGGAATCGGCACTGTGATGCCGGCCATCGCCGAGCACGAAGTAGTAGTTCTGCTCGAATCCGTAACGTTCCAAGGGCTTGCCATCCAGTTGCAAGGTGTTCCTGTCCACACCCAGTTCATGGCCTTCGTATACCCCGATCAGGCGGTCATACAGTGGCAGGTTAGCAGCGTTCAATTTGACCGTATCGCCCTTGGCAGGTATGATGATCGGCCCATAATCGTCGCTGTTCCACGGATAGGCTTGGCTGAAAGGGAATACGTGGCGTGGTGCGCCGCTCGAAAGTCGCATGGCCTCCACGCTGACCACGAAAGGCATTCGCCGCACCTGCATGGCGAGCGCCTCGTTCAACGGAAGTTCAACGACGCTGCGCCCGGCCTGCACCATGCTCTTGGGCAGTCCGAGCGTATCGAGCAAGGCATCCACATCCTCC
Organism: Flavobacteriales bacterium; assembly: GCA_041391825.1. GTDB lineage: Bacteria > Bacteroidota > Bacteroidia > Flavobacteriales_F > PHOS-HE28 > PHOS-HE28. The sequence continues at coordinate 52,614 of JAWKNF010000015.1, forward strand.
GCTTTTTCCAAGCGCACCAAGTACGCCCGTGTGGGTTCGCCACCGAACTGCACCGGTTTGTTGTTCACGTAGAGGCGTCCCTTGCGCAGTTCCACCACGTCCCCGGGCATCCCGACGATGCGTTTCACCAGCAAGGGCCTGCGTACCATGGATACGTGGTCCTTCAAAGGGTCACGGAACACCACGATATCACCGCGCCGGACCCCGGTCCAAACGGGCCAACGTTGCACCAGCACCAGATCGCCGGGACGTAGCGTCGCGAACATGCTCGTGCTCTCCACGATCACCCAACGCAATACGAAGAAGTGCAGGACCAACAGGATCAGCAAGGCGAGAACGAAGGCCTTTCCCCATTCGTTCATGCCCTTGAGCCACGTCCTGATCCTTGCGATCATCACTGTCCCTTTGCTTCAGCTGGATCGGGACACTTGACCCGCACAGCCGTACGGTCGATCAACGCACCAAGGAGAACAAGCGCTTCCAACGGATACCCGTGTAGGGGTCCTTCGTGAACCAGACCAATACCGCTTTGCCGACAACGTGGTCGTGCGGCACGTAGCCCCAGAATCGCGCATCCTGCGAACGGTGCCGGTTATCACCCATCAACCAGAAGTAGTCCTGCTGGAAGGTGTACGAATCCGCCACCACACCGTTGATCAGGATCTTGCCATCGCGCACCTCCAGCTCGTTGTGCTCGTATACGCGGATCACCCGCTCGTACAAGGGTAGCACATGGAGGTCCAACTGCACGGTCGCGCCTTTCTTCGGGATGTAGATCGGGCCGTAGTTGTCCTCGCTCCAATCGTAGTCCGGGTGGTTCGGGAAGTAGGGCAGCGTGCGGTAATCCACGGAGTAGCCTTTGGGGTGGTCCTGTCGCTCCATGGATACCACATTGTCGAAGCTCTTCAACTTCTCTGCGGCCGCGGCGGTCAGGGGAATGCTCACACCGCCCTTCTCGCCGGGGCCGATGTCATCCGGACTGATATCGAACAGTTCCTTCAGGCGCTTCTCGTTGAATGCGGAACGAAGCGTGAACTCGTAGGCGTACTGCCCGCCTTCCGGCAAGGGCTGCGGCTCACCGTTCACATACACCAGACCATGCTTCACCTCGAGCGAATCGCCCGCCACCGCCACACAGCGCTTGATGTAGTTCTCCTTCTTGTCCAAGGGGCGAACGAGGATACCGCCTGTGGGCACTTGGCGTACTTGGCCGTTCACCATGTTCAACATGCGGAAGTTGGGATCGTGGATCTTATCACGACCATGGTCACGGACCAATTGATAGTAGCTCTGATTCTGGAAATTCGCCACCACCGTATCGCCCTCGGGGAAGTTGAACACAACGGCATCACCACGCTGTGGATCACCGAAGCCGGGCAAGCGCCGATAGGGCTGGCTGAACCACTCGACGAATGAGGGAGTGCTCGCCGTGAAGGGCATCGTGTGGTGCGTGAACGGGAAGGTCATCGGCGTCATCGGCAAGCGCGGGCCGTAGCTCAACTTGCTCACGAAGAGGTAGTCGCCTACGAGCAGGCTCTTCTCCATGGACGGCGTCGGAATGGTGAAGGCCTCGAAGGTGAAGGCGCGGAACACAGTGGCCACGATCACGGCGAACAGGATGGCATCGCCCCACTGCCCGAGCAACCCACGTTTCCGCTCGTTTGGCGGGATCGGGCCCACGAAGGTGCGGTCGGAGAACACCACTTGTGGGATCTTCCACCAAGGCAACAGCACCATCAGCACATGGTCCTTGAATTCACGTTGACCGAGCACGATGGAGATGTTCACGTTCATCAGAATGAACATCAACAGGTTCACACCGGGCACCAGAAAGAGGAAGATCCACCACCAAGGCTTGCCGCTGATCTGCAACCAGACGAGGATGTTGTAGCCCGGCACGAAGCCCGCCCACGCTGGCTTGCCGGCCTTTTGGAACAGTTTCCAAAGACTGGCGAACAGTACGATCAAATAGGCGAAGAGGAAGAGGTAAGGGATCATATCGTTGTGGATACGGTGCGGTAGGTGCGCGAAGGGAGGCTCCGCTTGGCGAAGGTGCGAACTAGCGCTGAAGTAGGGGGTGGGGGAGTGTGAAAGACTGTGAACACCTTGACCGGTGGTATGCCAAGCAGGATGAACGGCTGATGCTCATGACGCGTCCATCACGTCATCCATGGTGAACAGGCCCTTTCTACCTCGGATCCATTCCGCGGCGACCACCGCACCCAGGGCGAACCCCGTGCGATCGAAGGCTTCGTGGTTGATCGCGATCCGATCGTTCGTACTGCTCCAGGTAACGGCATGCTTCCCCGGTACTTCACCGATACGCTCACTTCGTATAGGAACCGGAACTGTGCCTGCTACCTGCCTGCCACCTGCACCTGCCACTTGCCCCGCGCCACCTGCCACCTGCAATTCATACCCCGAATAACGCGCTGTCTTCAGGTCGATGTCCCGCGCTAAGGTGATGGCCGTACCGCTCGGTGCATCCAACTTGTGGATGTGGTGGATCTCATCGATGTGCGCCGTGTAGGCCGTTTGCTTGTCCATCAACGAAGCGAGCATGCGGTTCACGCGGAAGAAGAGGTTCACACCGATGCTGAAGTTGCTGGCCCAGAGCAGCGTTCCCTTGCGGTCCTCGACCAGCGCTTTCACCGCGGTCATCTGGTCGTACCAACCGGTCGTGCCGACCACCACGGGCACCCCATGTGCAATGCACAAACGCATATTGCCCATCGCCTGGTCCGGCGTGCTGAACTCGATGGCGACGTCAGCACTTGTCGGCGGTGTCCCAGCGTTCGAGGCATCCACCTTCAACACCACCTCATGTCCACGTTCCACCGCGATCCCTTCGATGGCCTTTCCCATTCTGCCGTAACCGTACAGTGCGATCTTCATCCAGTGCGAATTGCTGTTGCGCGTTCAGAAGCTCCGAACGAACGCCGTGAAGTTAATGGGGTAGTGGAAGTGCGATGATCACCGCAGGGTCATGGCCAATGAAAGGCCGGGTGCACCGAGCGATGCCGTGTGCAGGGAAGGACCCAGCCCCACGGTAAGGTCACGGCTTACATCGAAGCGGACGAAATGCGCGTCGACATTGGCATCCACGACGTTCAGGATATAGACCAGGCCGAAGGCGATGTAGCTCATGTCCCGCCACTTCCGGTAGGTATCGGTCAGGTCCAACAATTGGGACGAGCTCACCTCGCCATTGAATTCATCCACTGTATTGGGGTCGCCATCGACCACGGCGATGTACGCATCCTTGTAGCGCCGGTACTGTGTTTGATTGTCCTGGATGAAATATAGGCTGATGCCCAAGCCCGCCCACGCGATCGGTGCTTTCCAGTATTTCCGGTTGTAGATCTGTCCAGCGCCCGGGATCACTGCGGATAGGATCGTGGCTTTGGGCGGCGAATGGCGTTGCCGCCAGTTGAGGGTGTCGTCGGTCGGGATGGTCGATCCGCTCGATCCGGGATCCGCCTCTACAACAGCGGGTATTTCGGAAACAGGAGCAGGGGCGTCCACCGCACCTTCCGTAGCCGTGCTATCAGATTGGGCCGTGGCGAGCGCACTCGACAACAGCAGTGAAGCAAGGAAAAGGTTGACCCGCACGGCGCAAAGGTCGCAAGCTTCGGGCCAATACCGCGCGCCGCCCTTGGGGGTCAACGGTTCAAGGTCCCGAGGATGCGTTGCAGTTCTTCTTCGCTCTTGAAGCTGATCTCGATCTTCCCACGTCCTTCAGGGTCCTGCTTCACCACCACCCGGCTGCCGATGTGCTGGCCGAGCTGCTTGCTGAGCTCCTTGTTCGGGCGTGCCGCGCTCTTTGTGCCTTTACCGCTCTTCGGGGCCGAGGACCGCGCTAGGTCCTCCACTTGGCGCACGCTCAACTGGCTGCTCACGATCTGCTGGTACAATTCCACCTGACGAACCGGATCGGCGATGCTGATCAAGGCCCGTGCGTGCCCCATGCCGATCGATCGCTGACGCAGACCCAGCTGGATCTCCGGTGGCAAACGCAACAAGCGCAGGTAGTTCGTAACGGTCGTACGGTCCTTGCCGACCTTCTCGCTCAGTTGCTCTTGGGTCAACTTCACTTCATCCACAAGCCGTTGGAAGCTGATGGCCACTTCAATGGCATCGAGCTCCTCGCGTTGGATGTTCTCCACGAGGGCCATTTCCAACATGGCCTCATCGTTCGCGATGCGCACATAGGCGGGGACCTCGGTCAAGCCGGCCAATTGCGAGGCACGGAAACGGCGCTCACCGCTGATGAGCTGGTAGCGATCATAGCCCACCTTGCGCAAGGTGACCGGTTGGATCACACCCAACTGACTGATGCTTTGTGCCAATTCAGCCAATGCCTCATCGCTGAAGTGCGTGCGCGGCTGGAAGGGGTTCGGCTCGATCTGCGCGATGGGTACCGTCCCCACCGGGCTGGCGCCACGCACCGGGGTCGCAACGGCTTCGCTGCGGGTGGTGATATCGGTGGTCGGGTCGTCGAGCAGGGCGCTCAAGCCGCGCCCCAGGCCTTTCTTCTTGGTCATTGTTCAGCTTCCATGGCCAGCACGCGCTCGCTATCGGGAATGCGCGTCAGGCTGTTCTTCTGTAGGATCTCGCGGGCCAGGTTCAGGTAGTTCACCGCACCCTTGCTCGTCGCATCGTGCATGATGATCGTTTGACCATGGCTCGGCGCTTCGCCCAAGGCCACGTTCCGGTGGATAACCGTATCGAACACCAATTGCTGGAAGTGGGTCTTCACTTCCTCCACTACTTGATTGGCCAGGCGCAAGCGGCTATCGTACATGGTCAGCAACATGCCTTCGATCACCAGTTCGGTGTTCAGGCGCTGCTGCACGATCTTGATGGTGTTGAGCAATTTGCCCAGGCCCTCCAAGGCGAAGTACTCGCACTGCACCGGCACGATCACACTGTCGCTCGCCGTCAGGCTGTTCACCGTGACCAGGCCGAGGGAAGGGGAGCAATCCACGATGATGAAGTCGTAGAGCTCGCGCAAGGGATCGAGCACGTTCTTCAACTGCTGCTCACGATCGCGCATGTCGATCATCTCGATCTCGGCACCCACCAGATCGATGTGGCCCGGCAGCAGGTCCATGTTCGGGTTGTCGGTCCCCAGGATCACATCCGCCGCAGGTGTGTTGTTGATGATGCATTCGTAGATGCTGGCCTTCACGTTGCGCGGATCGTAGCCCACGCCGCTGGTCGCATTGGCCTGCGGGTCGGCATCCACCAAGAGGGTTCGGCGCTCCAGCACGCCCAAACTGGCGGCCAAGTTGATCGCGGTGGTGGTCTTGCCTACGCCGCCTTTCTGGTTCACGATGGAGATGATCTTGGCCATGTTGCGTTGCGTTTTGAAGGTTTAGCGCCAGGTCAATAACCGTTGACCCAACGTTTCGCGCCGACAAAGAACAGGCATGATCCGCCCTCGGTCGTGTTGACAACTCAACGAGTTTTGAACAGGCTTATGTGCCGCATTCTGTGTATGGGCACATGCGATTACCCGAAGACCCGGCACAGGTGGAAAGCTCAAGAATGCACGGTCTATAAGGCCGGAGCGGGATCCTATGCGACACCCTCAGGTGTCCTTCCGACCGAGGTCCTCGAAGTTGATGTCCGTGAACGGCGGCTTGTCGTCGTTGTCCGAAGCCGGAGCATTGTGGTCCTCTTGCACGTAATCGCCGGTCCCGCGCAGGCGTTCGATCTCGTTGAAGGCTTCCATCAATCCTTCTTGGAATTTATCGAAGTCCTCCTTGTACAGGAAGATCTTGTGCTTGTCATAGTGGGCCGACCCGTCCTCGTGCGTGTGCTTCTTGCTCTCGGTGATCGTGAGGTAGAGGTCACGTCCACGGGTGCTTTTCACATCAAAGAAGTAGGTGCGCTTGCCGGCCCGAACGGCCTTGGAAAATACGTCCTCACGATCGTCTTGCATACCCCTGGTCGGCTGCTGTATTGTGCACAGGCCCAACCAAATATAGGAGGCATCGGACAGTATCCAAATCGGCGGTGGGGTGCGGCGCGCCCATGAAAGCGTCCTTTTCCAGTGGCCCGGAGCGGCTCCGCTTCCTCAGTTGGCGGCCTGTCGGGCCTCTTCCAACAGCTGTTCTTCGTGCAGGCCGGCGTACACGCCAGCGGCCTCCAACAGGCGATCATGCGTGCCCTCTTCTACGATCCGACCATGATCCAGCACGAGGATGTGGTCCGCATCGCGCACGGCACTGATGCGATGGCTGATGATCACCGTGGTCCGTCCGGCCATCACGGTGCGCAATTCGCGTAGGATCGCTTCCTCGGTGGCGGTGTCCACGGCGCTCAAGGCATCGTCGAACAGGAGTATCCGCGGTCGAGCGATGATCGCCCGTGCGATGCTCACCCGCTGCTTCTGCCCACCGCTCAAGGTGATGCCGCGCTCTCCAACGAACGTGTCATAGCCCTTCGGGAAACCTTCGATGTCCTCGTGCACCTGGGCCTTGATCGCCGCATCACGCACACGGGCGTCGGTGTCCGGACCCGGATCCAAGCGGAAAGCGATGTTGTTCCGGATGGTATCGCTGAAGAGCAGCACTTCCTGCGGAACGATGCCGAGCTGGCTGCGCAAGCGCTCCAACTTGATCTTCCGGATGGGCACGCCGTCGATCAACACCTCGCCATCGCTCGCATCATAGACCCGTCCGATCAATTCTGCGATCGTGCTCTTGCCGCTCCCTGTGTGGCCAACGATGGCCAATGTGCCGCCGGCGGGGATGTGGAAGGACACATCGTCCAAGGCACGGATGTTCGTGTCCGGATAGGTGAAGCCGACATGCCGGAAGGTGATGGCACCTTTCACTTCCTTCAACGCATCGGCTTCATCCACGATCAGTGGCTCGGTGTCCAGGAATTCGTTCACGCGGGCCATGCTGGCCGAAGCCTGCTGTACCAAGGAAGTGACCCAGCCGACCGAAGCGAAGGGCCACGTGAGCATGTTCACGTAGATCACGAATTCCGCGATGTTGCCCACGCTCATCGTGGGATCGCCCTGCACCATTTTCATACCGCCGATGAAGATGGTGAGCACGGTGCTCAAGCCGATCAGCAGCATGATCGCCGGCATGAACAAGGCGTCCACCACCGCTTGCGACATCGTTCGGGTCCTGTACTCGGCGGCCGCATCGCTGAAGCGTTCGATCGCCATCGGCTCTTTCGCATAGGCCTTCAACACGCGGATCCCGCTGAAGCTTTCCTGTGCCAAGGTGCTCAAGCGGCTCTGCTGTTCCTGCACCGCCAGGCTCCGCCGGTTCATCACATCGCTCACCTTGTAGATCACGATGCTCATGATCGGCAACGGGGCCAAGGTCCACAAGGTGAGCTCGGCGTTCACGTGCAGCATGAACGAGATGCACATGACGAAGAGCACCACGAGGTTGATCGTGTACATGATGGCCGGCCCGAGGTACATGCGCACCTTGCCCACATCCTCGCTGATGCGGTTCATCAGGTCGCCCGTGCTGTTGCGCTTGTAGAAGGCGCGGTCCAAGCGCTGGTAATGGGCGTAGATCCGGTTCTTCAGGTCGTACTCGATCAAGCGGCTCACCACGATGATGGTCTGGCGCATGAGGAAGAGGAAGAATCCCTTCAGCAAGGCGAAGGCGAGGTACAAGCCACCCAGCAAGGCCGCGCACCACACCACCGTGGCCCGCATCGCATCGGTGTCCTGCAGGTCGTTCAAGCGCGCGCCCAGGTCCAGTCCGGTCCAGCCCACCCACAGTTGCAAGGTTCCGGGGACCGGTAGATGGCGTTCCTCGGCCGGCAGTTCCATTTGGGCCACACCTTGTGCGATCAGATCGATCGCCTCGCGCACCACTTGCGGGGCGTACACAGCGAAAAGATTGCTGCACGCGATGAACACCGTACCCAGTAGCAGGTGCCACCGGTACTTGGCCAAGTATGGATTGAGCTTGAGGAGCGGTCGCATGCGCGGGACCGGAACTTGCTACTTTTGCGCCGCCTGCTCGGGATCGTTCCTTACGAACGGCCGAACAAAGGTAGGAGGGATGCAGGGATGAGGAATGCGCCGAACGGTGCTGTTGATCAGGATGCGGAGGATCTCCCCCTTGGCCATTGAACGAACACAGCGATAAGACGACCACGTTATCATGATCACGACCAGCACTTCCACCGTACAGTCCGACCTCGTGTTGGGACGAATGGAAAAGCATGACCACGAAGAGGTGCTCTTCTGCTTCGATCGCCCGACAGGATTGCGCGCGATCATTGCGGTACACGACACCACGCTCGGCCCTGCCTTGGGCGGTACCCGCATGTGGCCCTACGCCTCGGAGGCCGAAGCATTGAATGATGTGCTGCGCTTGAGCCGTGGTATGACCTACAAGAGTTCCCTCGCCGGGCTGGACCTCGGTGGCGGAAAGGCGGTCATCATCGGCGACGCGCGCACCCAGAAGACCGAGGCCATGTTCCGTCGCTTCGGGCAGTTCGTCGATAGCCTCAACGGTCGGTACATCACCGCCGAGGACGTTGGCATGAGCGTGACCGAGATGGTCAACATCCGAAAGGAGACCAACAGCGTGGCCGGACTGCCGGAAGAGATGGGCGGCAGTGGCGATCCAAGCCCGGTAACGGCATACGGCGTGTTCTGCGGCATGAAAGCGGCTGCGAAGGTGGCCTATGGAAGTGATGACCTCAGCGGCCGCAAGGTCTCCGTACAAGGTGCTGGCAACGTGGGCCACGCGCTGGTGGGATACCTGGTGAAGGATGGTGCCAAGGTCTTCCTGACCGATATCCACCCGGAGAAACTGGATGCCATCAAGGCCGAATTCCCTTCCATCACCCTCGTGTCGCCGGAGGAGGTGTACGACCTGGACGTGGACATCTACTCGCCTTGTGCCTTGGGGGCCACGGTGAACGACGACACCTTGAAGCGCCTGAAGTGCAGCGTGATCGCCGGTGCCGCGAACAACCAGCTCGCCGACGAGAGCATCCATGGCAAGGCCGTGATGGACAAGGGCATCCTCTATGCGCCGGATTTCCTGATCAATGCCGGGGGCATCATCAACTGCGCGTGGGAGCGCCAGGGCTACAACCGCAAAGCGGCCATGCTGCAGACCGAGGCCATCCACGACACCGCGTTGCGGATCTTCAAGGCCAGCGCCGAGCTCGGTATCCCCACCTATCTGGCGGCCAATCAAGCGGCAGAGCACCGCATTTCGAGCCTTCGCCAAGCCGCCATCCGTTTCTGAACCCCATAGATGCTGAATCGACGATATCTTCGGATCAAGGCCTTCCAAGGGCTGTACGCATACTGGCAGAGCGACGACGCCAGTGCCGCCCGCATCGAGAAGGAGATCTTGACGGGGATCGATCGCACCTACGACCTCTACCTGTCCTTGCTACTGGTGTTCGGTGAGCTCCGGCACATCGCCGAGTTGCGAACCGAGGAGCGGAAGAAGAAGCAATTGCCCACCGCCGCCGACCTGAACCCGAACCGGCGCTTCATGGACAACGCGCTGGTGACGACCATCGCCAGCAGCGATCGCCTCCGTTTGGAATGCGAGAAGCGCCGCGTGAGCTGGGTGGGCCATCATGAGCTGTTCAGCGGGCTGTACAAGGAGATGGAACGGCACGAGCTCTTCATCGCCTTCATGCAGGAGGAAGAGCAGAGCTTCAAGCGTGACCAAGGATTCGCGGTGCAGCTGTTCACCGAGCTGATCGCCAACCACGAGGACCTGCAGGACGTGTTCGAGGCACGGAGCATCGCGTGGCTGGAGGACCTCGACCTCGCCGCCAGCTTGGTCAAGCGCTCCTTGGAGCAGGTGCGCGCCACCGACACCGGCGACCTGAACCTGAACGAACTGGTGCGCGACCCGAAGGAGGACAGCGATTTCGTCTCCGTACTCTTCCGCAAGTGCATCGAACAGGGCGACGAGCACGAGAAGGCCATCGCCGAGAAGTCCAGCAACTGGGAAAGCGACCGCATCGCCTTGACCGATATGATCCTGATGAAGATGGCGCTCACCGAAGTGCGCCAGTTCGAGCAGATCCCGGTGAAGGTGACGATGAACGAATACATCGAGATCGCCAAGGCCTACAGCACGCCGAAGAGCAAGAACTTCATCAATGGCGTGCTGGACAAGCTGTTCATCGAGATGAAGGCCGATGGTCGCATCCGCAAGGTGGGACGTGGACTGCTGGAAACATGATCGCATGAGAACCCAGCTCCATAGCGCCTCCGTCCCGATCGCGCTGGTCGTGATCCTCGGCCTGTTAGCGAGCGGCTGTTTGATCACGGACCACAGCGAGCGCAATGGCGAGGTATCGCCGGACAACCTCAATTTCCCCAGTTCCGGATACGAGAACGTGGACCCCGACGACCTGCCGAAGATGGAATTCGAGGCCACCCACATGGACCTCGGCCAGGTGGTGCAGGGCACGAAGGTGGACCGCACCTATTCCTTCACCAACACCGGCGGCAGCGCCTTGGTGATCACCGATGTGCGCGGCTCCTGTGGCTGCACCGTGGGCAAGGACTGGCCGAAGCAGCCCGTGAAACCCGGCGAAGAGGCGACGATCTCAGTAAGTTTCGATAGCGAAGGCCGCAGTGGCCGCCAGGACAAGACCGTGACCGTAGTAGCCAATACCAGTCCACCCAGCACCGTGCTCACCTTGAGCGTCGAAGTGGTGGCACCACAAACCCAACCGTAGAAAGCGTAAGACGACGATGATGACAGCAAGTATCCTTCTTCAAGGGCAGGCCGAGAACCCGATCAGCTTCTGGGTGATGATGGGCCTCCTCATGGTGGTGTTCTATTTCTTCATGATCCGCCCGCAGCAAAAGAAGGCGAAGGACGCCAAGAAGTTCCGTGAGTCGCTGCAGAAGGGCAGCAAGGTGGTCACCATCGGCGGCCTGCACGGCAAGGTGCTGGAGGTGAACGACACCACCATCCTGCTGGAAGTGGACTCCAACGTGAAGCTCCGTTTCGAGAAGAGCGCCGTTGCCATGGACAGCTCCCAGCAGCTGAACGAGGTCACCGCGAAAGCCTAAGGACCATGTGACCGTGTGGGCATGGGAACATGTACACATGCCCACATGCCCACCTGAGCACATGCGCTCGATCGGTCTCAACGGCGGTATCGGCAGCGGTAAAAGCACCGTTGCGCGCATCTTTTCCGTGCTCGGCGTACCCGTGTTCGAGGCGGATGCCGTGGGCCGGGAACTGCTTTCGAACGATAGCGCCGTCAAGGATGCCGTGGTGCAACGCTTCGGCAGCGCGATCCTGAAGGACGGCGCGATCGACCGGAAGGCCTTGGCCGCCATCGTATTCAACGATAGCAGCGCCTTGGCCGACCTGAACGCGATCATCCATCCGGCGGTGCGCGCCGCATACGTGGCGTGGAAGGGGACACAGAACGCGCCCTACACCTTGTTCGAGGCGGCCATCTTGGACCGTTCCGGCTCCCGCTCCTTGCTGGACGGCATCATCGTGGTGAGCGCCCCGAGGCCTTGCGCATCCAACGCGTGATGCAACGCGACGTGTTCCGGAAGCCGGAGGCGCGCCCGCATTGAACACCAAAGCAGCGAGGAAGCCCTGCTCAAGCATCGCGACCACGTGCTCACCAACGACGACCGGCAATTGCTCATCCCGCAAGTGCTGGCACTGCACGAACGCCTCCTTCAACAAGCGCTACGAAACAGGAAGAACGCAACTTGTCTTTGAGCATGGTCGCGACGATCTTCGGTGGCCTCAGCATTCCACTGGCCTTTGCGCGGCACCCGTCTCCTTGGCCGTGGTACCGGCGTGTTGGCCATCGTCACCGTGGGCGATGGCAGAACGCCTGCCACTGCACTACACCAAGACCAGCGCAGCGAGCAAGCTGCGGCCTACGCCTCCGGGCCCTCACCGGAACGGCCTGCGCCCTGGTCATGTGGGTGCTGGGGCGAGCAATGTGTTGCCGGAATTGAGCGCGTTGCCGTCGATCTGGGCATCGTTACTCCAAGACAACCCGCTTGTCGGATCTACGACGATGCTGTGGGCCTAACAAGTTGGGGACGAGTTGAGCATTGCACGTTAACTTGGTACCGGGCGAACAGGCTACGCCCACCTTGGCACACAGCGGCTTTGTAATGGGACTTACCACTACACGCTGTTGGATGCCCGGGGTGCGATCGGGAACGGCAAATTGGCTTATCGAACAATAGTGCGGGATGAGTGAGGGTGCAAGCATCGCTTCGATCTGGCGCCACGGAACGTGGCCTTTACCGCTCTTTGCCGCGCTTCTGGCTATTTCCGCACGCACAACATCATCCACGATATGCGCTGGGATCGGGGGCTATCCACCTTCGAACTGAATCTCGCGCTGGTCGTAGCAATAAGACCGTGTTTCACCCCCGGAATCAACAATAAGCGTTGTCGAAAACCATTTGATGCGGATCTTATTGGTGTAGCGGTGCCCATGGACGAGGCTGATTCGATCATTGCGTACACACACGGATGGCACTTGAATAATCAAGCACATCAACCCATGCTCAATGGCGGCGGCTTGAATCCAACCACTGTGGTAGACACCACTTGGGGGCTGCATCGTGCTAATTCGCAAATATTTCTGCCGAGGCCTGCTCAAGATGGTCTGTTCGTCCTCGTACATATGGCTCCAGACGCGGTGAATGGCAATGGGCTGAACCATTCTGTGCGCTTGTATTTCACCGTAATTGACAAATGATCTGATGCCGGCCCGCTGGTGTGGTGTCCAAGAATAATGTGATCGTGGAAGAACCTCTTCAAGCACCGGCGGTCTTTCAGCAGTTCGCCATGCGAATGGGCGCGATTGGTGGATCTTGACCCATGGGATCGACACGGATGCATTCGTATCCTTTATCCTAACCCCTATGGGTTCGAAGGTTGGCCTTTTTATCAGCCCATCGGTACTGTTCAACCTCGGCGTGCCCCGTGTGCCTCGTTCAGTCCTAATGGAGAGCGCCTCGCTTATACGGGCTTTGGAACCGGGCTCGATGTGTTTGATTGATCGCTGCACGGGTATCCTGAGCAACTGGCATTCCGATATCAACGACGATGGCTTCACGAGGTTCGTCCAATTCTCTCCTGATGGTACGAATGTCTACGTCACATCGGTGGACACTGTCTATCAATATCTGATCATCGGAGGCTTATTGGGTGCACCTGACGTGGTTGCAACTTTGATGGTTTCACGATCAGTATCCAACCGCATTCCGGACCCCGTTCGGCAACATCTGTCTCGCCCCTGACAAAAGATTCATTTCACCGGGAATAGTACGCGCTATATGCATGTCATCCATGAGCCGGACCTGCCAGGTACCGCCTGCAATTTGGTGCACGAGCACAACCGCAAACCTGGGACCGCAAATTCCATCCCATACCGGCCCAACTACCTCCCGGGTCCTGACAGGCGTACAGCCTGGGCATTACCGTTGGAGTGCCGGAGCAGCACGAGACTGCCGGATTACGTGTTCAACCCAATCCGAGCAATGACTTTCACCGTCGCAGCTTTCCCGGGCAATCGGGTGGTAAGCAGGCGCTTTGGAAGTATTGGATGCAACGGGAAGAGTCATCTACCAACACCGCTTGAGCGCGGAGCAGCTTGCAGGTGGTGCATCTGCCTGAGGTTGCACCGGACCTCTATCATTGTCGCCTGAGATGGGGGAGCAACTTAATGGGCGTGAGAATTCTGATCGATCAAGATCATTGTAGAGATGTGCAGCCTGATCATCCTATTGGCATTTACATATACCGGCCCTCGCTCAAGGCCCAATGCCCGCAAGAGCGACGGAGCCTGCCCCCACCATCCATGCGCTGCTCATGCTGGGATGGGCTCGCTGCGCTGACCGTGGCGCAATGGGAAAAAGCTTATCACGAACCCAGGCAACTGGCTGTCTTCCGGTTACCTTATATGAGTTGGATACGATCGACCCGCAAAGCGGTGAATTACCACAACATCATCGGCAAGGCGATGCCCGGCCCTGCGGGCCGTTGGAGAAGGAAGTGCACGTAGCCGTCCCTCAAGGATTGACCACGTCATAGCTGATGTCGGTGAAACCACACGCAGCCGAGGCCATCGGTCAAAAGCTCTTCGCTGGGTACCAGGCCCTACGCCCCTGCAACGCCTTCGGCCAACTCGTAACGCCTTCCAGGATCCTGGGATCTTCACCGTGGTCCCGCACCAGCGGGAGAGGAGTGCGGCGGTGGCTTCGGCATCGTTGAAAGCGCCCGGTAGGGCAGCGGTGAAGGGTATGCTTAAAGTAGCGGCACAAGCTGCCCAGGTTGTAGTGGGGGAGTTGCGGCACCAGGCGCCGCGCCAAGCGTTCCGTAAAGGGTAGGGCGGTCGAACACCAGGCCCGTCCGTGCGAACTCGTGCTCCAAGGCCGATGTCGAGCGCACGTTGTGGGCCACCACGATGCGGTCCTGCGTCAAGGTGCCCAAGGTGCGCACCACCTCGGTGAAGCTGGGGGCGTCCTGCAGCAGGCGTTGTCGACGCCGGTGAGCTTGCGGATGAACGAAGGCACCTGGTGCGCGGTTGCACCAGGCTGTCCTTGCCGCATGCGTTCCCGGGCCAAGCCCAGCGCCACCACGGCCACTTCCCATCACACGTCCTTCCTTGGGGTCACCGCTCGTGGTCTCCACGTCCAGCACCGCGAACCGTATACGCTCCATGGCGCCTTCATACGCAGCACGTGGCCGCGGTTCCAAGGGCCGCCATCGGGAATTGGGGGCCTTCGCTATATTGGCGCTCGTTCGGTGTTGGAGCATCGCGGTCGGAAAGGTCCGCCAAAGATGCAATGGGCGTGGAGCGAAGTATCCGGGTGCCCATGCGCATTATCTACCACTTCTTCTTCCGAACGCTGGCCGGTTGGCGTATCCAGGACGCATCGTCCGGCGGGACTGTGGACCGCTACATCGTGGTGGTGGCGCCACACACCAGCAATTGGGATTTCTTCGTGGGCCTTCGCATGCCGCCGCAATAACATGGGCGATGTGAAGTACCTGGCGAAGAAGTCGCTCTTCGCCGCCGCTGGGCTGCTGTTCCGGCTGTCAAGGCGGCTATCCGGTGGACCGCAGCAAGCACAACAACCTGGTGGAGGCCGTGGTGGCGATGTTCGATAGCGGCGAGATCAGCAAGATCGATCACCCCGGAGGGCACCCGCCGCTACCAGCCCGATTGGAAGACCGGCTTCCACCGCATAGCCACCGGCGCCAAGGTGCCGATCATCCTGGCCACCTTCGATTACCTCCGCAGAAGCTGGCCATCCTGAGCGCAATCTCTTCCCCTGACGGACGACCTCTGGGAGCGGACATCGTGCGCATGAAGGATTGGTTCCGGCCGCACAAGGGGAAGAACCCGAGGATGGGGTAGCCTGGTACGGTACTTGGTTACGAAATGAAGCCGCCATGCGCATGGAACCTCTTCGCCTTTCCCTCGGCCTTTCCGTCCTGCTACTGGCCTTGCAAGCCACCGCACAAACGCCTTTTCCGACGCTTTCCGGCGAAACGGCCGATGGAGCGAGCGTAGAGCTGCCGGCCGCCAGCGCGAAAGGGTGGACCGCGACTGGATCGCCTACGGCAAACAGGCCGGCCCGATCCTGAGGAATGGTATGAACCCGATCTACCTGCGCTTCGTGGCCCAACACGGCTTGATGGCCGGTGCCTACACGGCGAACGCCTACTTCGTTCCGCTGTTCGTGGGTATGAACAAGTCGGCCTACGAACCGAGCATGAAGAAATTCCGGAAGAGCGCGGATCCCGCCATCGTGGACCATGTGGTGTTCACGAAGGACAACGCCGAGGCCCTGATCGACCAATTGGACATGAAGGACAAAGGCACCCCGTACTTCTTCGTCCTGGACAAGGACGGCCGGATCGTGCACCGCAGCCAAGGCGCGTTCAGCGATGCCAAGCTGGAGGCCATGGAAGAGGTGATGCTCCGATGACCGGCGCGGAAGCCCAACGAGCCCAGAACGACCAACACCTACATTTACGACCCGTAAACAACACCATGACCATGTTTTCAACTTTCGCAATCACCACGTTGATCGGCCTCTCATTGACCGCTTGCACTGCAGGTTCACCGGAAGGACAGAACACCGTGGTCGCCGCATCGACCGAACAACAACCTGAAAAAAAGACCGTGGAGAATTCGACAGATGGCATCTATGCCAAGATCAAGACGACCAAGGGAATGATCACCGTGAAGCTGGAGTACCAGAAGGCACCGATGACGGTGGCCAACTTCTGCGCTTTGGCCGAAGGGAAGATGAAGAACAAGGTGACCCCCGAGGGCACGCCCTACTTCGATGGCATCAGCTTTCACCGCGTGATCCCCGATTTCATGATCCAAGGTGGCGACCCCACGGGCACCGGTAGCGGTGGCCCGGGCTATGCTTTCACCGATGAGATCCACCCCGACCTGAAGCACAACCGTGCCGGTACCATGAGCATGGCGAACGCCGGACCTGCCACCAACGGCAGCCAGTTCTTCATCACGCACAAGGCCACCGATTGGCTGGATGGCAAGCACGCCGTGTACGGCTACGTGACCGAAGGCCAGGATGTCGTGAACGCCATCGTGGGCGGCGACAAGATGGAGACCGTGCGCATCGAGCGCGTCGGCAAGGATGCCAAGGCTTGGGATTACATGAAGGTGCTCGCCGACAACCAGGCGAACTTCCGCGCTAAGTAAGAGAAGCGATCAGCGGCGACCACCGCCGCTTCGACCACCACTTCGGCCACCGCTCTTGCGGTGGCCGTTGCTTTTACCACCGTCCTTCACCTTCGCCTTGGGGTCGGATTGGGGGCCGCGCGGCATGCCTTCGGGCAAGGGCATCTTCTTCACCTCGTAGCCGATCAGGGCTTCGATACGCGAGAACTCCCGCATCTGCTTCTCGTTCACGAAGGTGATGGCCTGTCCTTTCTTCGAGGCCCGGGCGGTACGACCAACGCGGTGCACATAGTCCTCCGGGTCGCGGGGCACATCGTAGTTGATGACCAGGTCGATGTCGTCGATATCGATACCGCGGCTCACCACGTCGGTGGCCACGAGGATCCGAAGCCGTCGGTTCCGGAAGGCCAGCATGACCTCCTCCCGTTCGGATTGGTCCAGATCGCTGTGCATGCCTCGGGAATTGAAGCCCTTCTTCTGCAAGTGCCGGTTCAGGTTCTTCACCTCGATCTTGCGCCCTGCGAAGATCACGATGCTTGTTCCTTCGTTCGTGTTCAGGATATGCTCCAGGATGTTCGCCTTCTGCATATCGAAGATCACGTACGCCTGCTGATCGACCCCTTCGGCGGGTTTGCTCAGCGCGATGGACACTTCCATCGGGTCGTGCATGACCTGCTTGGTGAGTTCCCGGATGGCCGGCGGCATGGTGGCGCTGAACATGAGCGACTGACGCTCGGTGGGCAGGAATCCGATGATCTTCCGGATGTCGTCCACGAAGCCCATGTCCATCATGCGGTCGGCCTCGTCCATCACCAGCATTTCGAGCCCTTTCAAAGGCACATAACCGAGGTTCAAATGGCTCAGGAGCTTGCCGGGCGTGGCCACGACCACCTCCACACCGCCCACGAGCGCTGCCTTCTGCTGATCGAAGGTGCTGCCATCGCTGCCGCCATAGAGCGGAATTGACGTGATGGGGGTGAAGTAGGCGATGGCCTGTAGCTGTTGATCGATCTGCAGCGCCAACTCACGCGTCGGTACCAGGATCAGACCACGGATGGAGCCATCGACCTTCGGCCGATACCCGGTGATGATATCGATCAAGGGCAGCAGGAAGGCCGCGGTCTTACCGGTGCCGGTCTGTGCGCACGCGATCAGGTCCCGACCATCGAGCACGGCCGGTATGGCTTGTTGCTGGATGGGAGTAGGCTTGGTGATGATCATCGCATCCAAGCCTTGCAGCAGGTCGTCGCTGATGCCCAGCGAGCGGAAATCGGGAGCGGAAGTATCGGTCAGTTCGGACACACGTAGGGGTTTCGGGGCGCGAAGATAGGCCACTTGGGTGCGGCCCTCAGGAGGCCACCCGCAGCAGCACCGGCTCCGGCGCGAAGGTGAGGCTCACCGTGGTCCCTTCACCCTTCAGGAAGCGCACCTCGCCGTTCAATTGCTCGGCCAACATGCGCACGAGTTCCATGCCGAAGGATGAGCCGCCCGAGCCGTTCAACCGGTTCCGAAGCCCGATGCCGTTGTCGCTGAACAACAACTCATATCCCGCTCCAGCAGCGCGCACGACAATGGAGATCTGACCTTGGTCCACCCCTTCGAACGCATACTTGACGGAATTCGTGAAAAGCTCGTTCACCACCAAGGTCAATGGCATCAAGGTCTCGGGACTGAAACAAGCGATGCGCGCATTCACGGATACGGAGATCCGATCGTGCGAACCGTGAGCGACGAGGATGTTCCTGACCAGTTTGTCAAAGTATTCCTGCAAGGTTCCGATATCGGATCCTCCCGAACGGTAGATGTGCTCGTGCACCATGGCCATGGAACGGATTCGCCCCTGTGCCTCCTTCAGGATCTTCAGTACCTGTGGGTCATTCGACCCTGCTCCTTGGATATGGAGCAAGCTGTCCACCACCTGCAGGTTGTTCTTTACGCGGTGATGGATCTCCTTGATCATCATCTCCTTCTCCTCCTCGCTCAGCAGCGTTTCGGCAAGGCGCATGTTCTGGCGTTGCAGTTCCAGGTTCTTGCTATGGATCTCCTCGTTCTGGCGTCGGATCACCTCGTTCTTCAGCCGGACCCGTTGGGCCATCCGCCAGTTGTAGCGGCTGGTGATCACGAGCGCCGCGGCCAACACTAACAGCAGGACCACACCACCCAGGAGATAGCGGTTGTGCAATTCCTGGCCGCTCAACAGTTCGGCGCGACGAGCGTTCTCCTCGCGCAACAGCTCATTGTCCTTTTCCTTTCGGTCGAGCTGATAGGTCATGCGCATCTTGGCCTCTTGTGCTGTGCGTTGCGAGTCGCGAACGCTATCCTCTTGTGCTTTCAAGGTCTCCAGCAGGACCAAAGCTTCTTCCCATTGGCCCATGGAGCGCGCCAGTTCGAAGCGAAGCTTGGCGACACGTTCCCGAACGTCCCAACCGTCCTTCGAGGAACTCAGTTCCTGCACCCGTGCAAGCTGTTTCTCGGCCTGCGCATGCATCCCTATTCCGGTATAGATCGCGCACAGGTCCACGTGCAGGTCCAACTGCTCTGGCTCATTTCCATTGATGAAATGGCTTGATGCGCTGCTCACGTAGGGCAAGGCATCGTGGTATTTCTTCTGCGCGATCAGGCGTTCGCCAAAGGTCAGACGCTCACGGCCCTCCTCAAGTTCGTCACCGACCTGTTGGGCCTTCTTGATCGCGAGGTCGGCGGATCGTAATACTTCCTCGAATCGTTCTGCCTGCATCAAGGTGCTCAAGAGCGATCGGTAGGCCGCGGCGATCAACCGGTCGTCCTGAGTGGGTAACAGGAGCGCAAGGGAATTCCGCATCTCTTCCAAGGCCTTGTCGACCATGCCGTTCAAGAGATAGGCCTGCGAGACCGAATGGAGGTCCTGCGCCATCGCCTTCGGGTCGCCGGAAGCTGTGGAGATGTCCAAGGCTTGGAGAGAGTAACGCAAGGCATCCGCGTGAAGTCCCATCTGATGGTCCGCTGCGGCCAAGGAGCGCAGTGCTAAGCGTTCCATGGCCGATTCGCCGCTCCGCTTTGCTTGCAGCAAGGCATCCTCTGCTTGTGCATGGCCTTTCACCGGGTCCTCGTGATGCGCACTTCCGTTACCCGGCAACGCCTCTTGCTTGAGGGCATTGGTGGACTGTTCGACAGCAGTTGCAAAGGAGTTGCCCGGACAGGCGAGGAGGAAGGCCAACGCCACGGGGAGAGCGACGTGAACAGGTGGGATCTTCATGGTAACCCCGTTGTACGTGCGGTCGTCTTCAGGGTTGCAGTGATCGGGACCTAAGTTTGGGGCATGGGTGTACAGGTTGAAGTGTGCGTTACGTCGGTCGAGGAGGCCATGGTCGCTGCCACGCTCGGGGTGGACTCGATCGAGGTGTGCAGCTGGCTGGCCTGTGGTGGGCTTACACCCAGCTCGGGGCTGGTGGATGCGATCAGGAACGCAGTGCGGATCCCTGTTCGTGTACTGATCCGCCCCACACCGACCGGCTTCGTGTACACCGATCCGGATGTCGCCGTGCTGCTGACCGATGCCGAAGTTTTCGGAGGTGGGGCCTTGAGCTTGGTCGCGGGCGCTTTGGATGAAAAGGGCGGCTTGCACGTGCCGATCATGAGCGCCGTGAAGCGCCTTGCGCCGGAAAGCGAGATCACCTTCCACCGGGCGATCGACCATGCATCGGATCCGATCCAGGTGGTGGACGATTGCATCGCTCTGGAACTCGATCGGATCCTCACCTCGGGCGGGGCGGCACGCGCCGTTGATGGCATTCCGATGATCGCGCAAATGGTCCAGCGGGCGAAGGAAACATGTGTGATCGCAGTAGCCGGTGGTGTGAATGCCGATAACGTGTTGGAGATCGTGGAGCGCACCGGAACACACGAGGTGCATTTCGCGGCACAACGGACCACGGAACGGGTCGGCGACGGACCCGCCCTCAGTTCCGCAGGACCGAACAGCTGGTACGGAACGGTGCCCGACGAAGCGAAGATCGAGGCTGTGCTGAACGCCCTTACCAAAGCAGGTCTGCGATGAGGCCTGTGCTGGTCGCATTGGTCCTGATGGGCTGCACACCGGTGCTGTGCGCACAAGAAGTGCTGATCCCAATGAACGAGGGCTGGCAGTTCAAGCAGTTCGGACAGGAGCGGTTCTTTCCGGCCGAAGTACCTGGCGTTGTGCACACCGATCTGCTGCGCAACGGCCTGATCCCCGATCCGTACCTCGGAGACAACGTCGACAGCGTACAATGGATCGAGAACGCGGATTGGGTGTACCAACGCACCTTCTTCGCCACCGAAAGCATGCTGGCGCAGGAGCATCTCGATCTGGTCTTCGAAGGACTGGACACCTTCGCCGAGGTCTATTTGAACGACTCCTTGCTCGGCATAACGGACAACATGTTCAGGATCTGGAAGTGGGCGATCGATGGGGCCCTGGAGCCGGGGTTCAACGAGTTGAAAGTGATCTTTCGCAGCCCGATCCGAATGGGGGCCGCGCTGCGCGATGTATTCGGGATCCAACTGCCACATGACAGCGACCCGAGCGGTGTGGCACCGTACATCCGGAAAGCGGCCTTTCAATTCGGCTGGGACTTCTGTCCGCGACTGGTCACAAGCGGGATCTGGAAGGATTTGTCGCTCCGCGCGTGGAACGGTATCCGGATCCAGGACCTACGCATCGAACAGGAGCATGGCCGGGACAGCGTGGTGCTGCACGTGAAGGCGAAGCTGTCGGGTTGCGCTACGGGCTCGGAACGGATCCGCTTGAGCGCTGGTGAGCGGAACATGGAACTCCGGTTGAACGACCATGCGGGGCAATGCGACCCCACGCTCGTTATGGAGCTTGCCGTGGATGGTTCCAAGCTTTGGTGGACGAACGGCCAAGGGCCCCGGAACATGATCGAGGTCCGTGCCGAGGTGGTCGGAGCGAGCGGGCCGCTGAGCGGGGTATCGAAGCGCATCGGCCTTCGCACCATCGAACTGGACCAAAGAACGGACAGCATCGGAAAGGCATTCACGTTCGTCGTGAACGGCGTACCGACCTTCATGAAAGGCTGTAACCTCGTTCCGCCGGACATGTTCCTTCCACGCGCCGGCGACAGCGCGTGGGTGCATTTGGTGGGGGAGATGCGTGCGGCCAACATGAACATGGTGCGGGTGTGGGCGGGTGGTATCTATCCGCCGGATGCCTTCTACGCAGCCTGCGACACGGCCGGGATCCTGGTGTGGCAGGACCTGATGTTCGCATCGATCCCCGCCGCTGACAGCTTGTTCGTGCAGAACGTTCGAGCGGAGGTCCGGGATCAAGTGGCGCGCATTCACCATCATCCTTCGTTAGCCTTGTGGTGCGGCAACAATGAATTGCAGGTGGCCTGGGCGAATTGGGGCTGGCAGGAGCGCTATGGGATCCATGGGGCGGATTCCATCCATGTCGGCGGGATGCTCACCGACTTCTTTGAATGGGAACTTGCGAAGCAGTTGGGACAGTACGACAATACCACGCCCTACACACCCACATCGGCCTTGAGCAACTGGGGGAATGCTAAAGGCCTTCGGAACGGCGACCTGCATTACTGGGGCGTATGGCACGCTGACAGCGCATTTTCAGCGTACGCGAACAACGTGGGCCGCTTCATGAGCGAATATGGCTTCCAGAGCTATCCGGACAGCCTCACTTTAGCACGATACGTTCCAGCCGAAGAATTGCGGTTGGGATCGGCGCATTTCGCCCGAATGCAACGCAGCTACCGGGGGAACAAGCCCATTTTGGATGCGATCAAGCGGGAATTTGGCACCGAGCCTAAAACATTGGGGGAGTTCATATTCGACAGTCAAAAGGTCCAAGCCTTGGCCTACGAACAAGCCATCGCGGCCCATTGGCATGCCAAACCCCATGTATGGGCACCCTCTTGTGGCAGTTGAACGATCCATGGCCGGGACCGAGTTGGAGCATCATCGACCATACGGGCAGGCGTAAGCTGGCCTTCGAGGTGGTACGAGCGTCCCTGCGGGTGACCACAAGACCCGAGGGGCGACAAGCACCATGTCATGGGATCCGGCGCTTCGGTCGCACTTCATCCCTGCCTTCCACAAGACCAAGGGGGTTACTACCTTAGCCACCGAACCGGATATGTACTAAACCCGATCAGATGACACGAATTGGACGCTTGATAGGAGCAGCCCTCCCTGACCACACTTTGTTCTTGGTCCATGGATTACAGCCTTGGGCCAAGAGTTAGCAGACGAAACCTTGCCCAGCGGGTGCGATCGCCCGATAACTTGGGTGCGGTCACCACGATCTCACGATCAGTTACGAGGAGGAATATTCCGAATCATAGGGATACTTGCTGGCGCCTCGTATGAGTTCGCATTGGAATCGGGTGGATATATCACCGTAAGGCAAGGGACCTACGATGGCCCCGTGATCGGTCAAGGGGTGGTGGAAGTGTGGTCATCACCACCACATCCACGGAGGACAGCACCACATTGGAACGCAATTCCGCTTGTGGGACGGCATCCAATGGTTTCCTTACCACCGGTTCGACTCTTCTCGATTGCACGCCGCCCACCGTGAGCGTGGGCTATACCGAGGATTGTGACCTGGGAGCCTACTATATCGACCTGGACATCACCTCAACGGGTGACGCGGCCACAGTGGATGTCATCGTGGACATCCGGACACCGACCACCACGGAGGACGTCGGCGTAGGGGTCCTACAGCTCGGGCCGTTCTTCCCTGGCGATGACCCCAATGTGACCGTTGCTCACGAATCCGATCCGCTGTGCAACAGGGTGTTGGGGCTGTTGGCGCCGATCGCCTGCCCGATCGATGTGTTCTGCAATGGGCCTTTGTTGGACCAGACGTACTGCTATGGGAACAACGACCAGATGCTTTGGGTGTATGAAGGCCAGGCACTGGTACCATGCGGATACGTTTCCACGCCGGCACTATACAAGGAGCTTTCGCTGACAGCTTGAAGATCTACGATGGCCAGGATGCGACAGGAGCCCTGCTTTTTGAGCATCTCGGAACGGGAACGGTGGACATGGCCGGACGTGAGTTCTTTGGAACAAGCGGATTCCTGTTCATGAAGATCCGGACCAATGGCACCACAAGTTGCCAGGACGGCGGTTTCGGGATCGATGAATGGGTCTGGGACGTAGGTTGTGGTGACTGCATGGTGCCGGCAGGAACGGCAGCCGTTCCAAAACGGATTGTGCCACGGAGACTTTTGTGGTGAACGTGGATATCACCTCGTTGGGTGATGCAAACGCCGCGACGATCAATTACATCGTCAACGGTGGCGATGTACAACAGTTGGCCAACCTCGGATTGGGTATCACTCCGGTAGGCCCATTCCCGCATGGAGATGAGGTGAGCTTGGTTCTTCAGCACGGCTCCAACGCGTTCTGTGAGATCGACCTTGGTACCTACAGCGATCCGGGCGATTGCCCGAACCTGATCTACTGCGGTGAAGTAGGGGAGATCCTGGATTACTGTTACACCGCGAACGACTCGCGGAACTGGGTGTACGAATCCGTGGGGTCGGGAACACTTCGGTTGACATTCTTGCGGGGAACGATAGAGAGCAATACGTACGATGACCTGCGTATCTATGATGGTGCTGATAACACCGCACCGCTGTTGTTCGAACACACCAATGCCACCGCGTACAACCTTGGTCCCGTAGGGAGTGCAGTTGTAAGCGCCGTTACCAACTTCTACGGTGTGGAGGTCTTCGCGACCGGGAACAGCCTGTACATGGAAATGACCTCGGACGGTTCCGTGCAGTGCGATGGAAGTACAACCTATGATTCGTGGGAATGGGAGGTGGTCTGCTTGGATTGCGAACTACCTGTCGTTTCGTACCAGATCGTGGATGACTGCGAGAATGGTCAATTCAGCATTCCGGTCACGGTCACCTCGACGGGCGATGGTAGCATCGTGAACATCGTATACACGGTGAACGGTGGTGATCCCCAGACCGTGGTGGATATCGGGGTCGGTACCGCCGACCTCGGACCCTTCGCGCTGAATGACACGGTCAATGTGACCGTCGAACATGAGGACAACTTCCTCTGCAATCGCGAGTTCGGCGACTTGACGGACACCGGGACCTGCCCGGAACTGATCGAATGCGGCACCGAACTCAGCGACGTGCTATGCTACGGGAATAATGCCGATCGCCGTTATTACTACAGAGGTACTGGTACTTTCCCGATCGCCATCTTCTTCGATTCGGGCAACATCCCAGCGGGAGATCTGATCAATGTCTACGATGGAGGTGATATTACCGACCCGCTCTTGTATTCCGGCAACAACGGAGGGGATGCAACGGGCTTGTTCGTGATCAGCACCAACCCGGAGCACAGGCTTACACTCCGTATCACGTCGAACGGATTCACATCTTGTGCGGATGCGACACCCCAAGTGCCGCTCGAATGGCGTGTGGGATGTCTCGACTGCAACCCGGCCGTCGCCGAGTTCAGTGTTGTTCAGGATTGCGACAATTTCCAATACTTCATTGATGTCGCGATCTCCGATCTCGGTTCTGATCCGGAGGCCGGGATCATCACCACGGCCACGCAGGACACATTGTATGTGACCGAAACGGGTACCGTGCAACTCGGGCCTTTTGTTTCCGGCACCGAGGTGGAAGTGACCATCCTCAATGACGCCAATTCACTTTGCAACGTGTACAGCGGTACAATTGTGAACCCGATCTGCCCAACGATCGTGGAATGCGGCACGGAACTGAACGTGACGTTCTGCCATGGTGAGAATGAGAATGAGATCTACTTGTTCCAAGGGAATGGGACGTTCCCGATCGCGATGATATTCAACTCTGGGTCACTCGAAACATGTTGCGACCACTTGTACGTCTATGACGGAGCGGACATCAACGCGCCCCTCTTGACACCTGTGGGAGGCATCAATGGTGATCTCACTGGTCAGTTGTTCATCAGTACGAATCCTGATCATTACCTCACCGTCAGGGTTACCACCGATGGATCGGTCTCATGCCAAAGCGGCGCCCAGATCGAACTGGACTGGACGGTCTCGTGCTTGGATTGCCAACCACCAGCGGTGGAATTCGAAGTAGTGCAGGATTGCGAGAATTTCCAATACTTCATTGATGTGGCCATTTCCGATCTGGGTACCGATCCTGAGCCTGCGATCATCAACACGGCCACGCAGGATACGGTGTACGTTACCGAACCAGGAACGACCCAGTTGGGTCCATTCGTGTCCGGTACCGTTGTTAACGTGACCGTGGTGAACGATGCGAATTCGCTTTGCAACGTTTATAGCGGCGCTCTCATCAACCCCTTGTGTCCCACGATCATCACCTGCGGAACGGATTACAACGACACCTTCTGTCACGGAGAGAATGAGAACGAAGGCTTCCTTTACCAAGGCACTGGGGAATACTCGATCGGCGTGATCTTCAATTCCGGCTCGCTGGAGACCTGCTGCGATCACCTATACGTATATGATGGGGTGGACATGAACGCCCCACTTCTTACCCCGGTAGGAGGGATCAACGGAGACCTTTCCGGGCAGATCTTCTACAGCACGAACCCTGATCATTTCCTGTTCTTCCGCGTTACCACGGATGGTTCCGTATCCTGCCAAAGTGGCTCGCAAACGGAGTTGAACTGGAATGTCTACTGCCTTGATTGCAGCACTCCAGAGACCACCATCAACATCGTGCCTGATTGCCGGAGCCGTACCTATATGGCGGAGGTCATCGTGACTGCGACCGGGGGTGACACGACCTTGGCGATCATCAACACCCTGCAAGGGGACTCGATCATGGGCGCTGGTGTTGGTGTTCACACCTTCGGGCCATACGCGTTGGATAGCTTGTCCTACTTCCAGATCACCAATGAAGGCAATGGTCAGTGCCGACTGAGCAGCGATACCTTGACCTACGCTGCGGACAGCTGCATCTTCGTTTCCTGCGGATCGGACAACTACGATCATTGCTACGGCAACGATGAGGACCGCTGGTACACCTACCAAGCGGAAGGCGATTTCCCCATCACGATCGGTTTCCTGCAAGGACAGATGCTTTCCGGTGATCGCATCGTCCTCTACAACGGACGCAATGAATCGGCCAACGTGCTGTATCAGGGCAACAACGGCGGGAACCTCGCTGGATTCGCACTGAACTCGCAGAACGCTGAGCGTATCATCACGCTCCGCATCCAGTCGAATGGTGCCGGTTCATGCGATGATGGCCAAGTACTGAACGAATTGCGTTGGTCCGTGCAGTGCGGTGCGGTCGGTCTGACCGAATTGGCCGCGGATGGTTTCGCGGTATACCCGAACCCGACCTCGGACATCCTGCAGATCGAACTGGGGGCCAAGGTCTCCGGCTCAGTGCAATGCCGTGTGCTGGACATGAGCGGGCGTGTTGTGATCGAGCGCTCGTTGCAGATGAACGGAGGTACCCGCAATGTCCTTGACATGGGCGATCTCCAAAGCGGCCAGTACTTGGTGCAATTGACCACCGCGAACTGGGTAAGGACCGAGCGCGTTCAAGTCGCACGGTGATCTCAAACGAACAATGGACCAAAAGGCCTGGCGAAAGCCGGGCCTTTTGCGTTCCGCCTTGTGCCGTTCAACTTTCGGAGATGTCAAGTGATACCTCTATTGGGCCGCGTATGGCAGACCCGTTCAGTCTCGACATCGGTCGGCCTGCGTCAACTGGTGATCGATCGTCGGACCGGACCGCGCTGTGCGCTCACGCGGCGGGAAGCCAGCTTGTCGACCCCGGAAAGGCGCTTCGAGGCCGGGTCCAACGAGGCGGGTCGATCACTCCGTGGTGATCAGTACCTCATCAGCGAAGATCCATGTTGCACCGCCTTTTCCGGGATGCCAATCAGGGCACGGTCCGGCGTTCCGTCCGATCACCTTGATGTAGCGCGCTTTCTTGGAAAGGATAGGGGTGACCATTTCATGGGTCAATGCCTCTTCCGTGGTCATCGGGACATCATGATGCACCGTTTCAGTGCTCCATTGGCGTCCGTTGATACTGAATGCGAACTGGACATCGGCCGGCAACCAGATCCACGAGCGCTGGTCCTGCAACACGCTTAGGCCAACCTGGGTGACGGTCGCGACATCGCCAAGATCGATCGTGGCCAACAGGTCACACCCTTCGAAGCCTTGCCATTCTCCGGTCCTGAAATCCGTTCCTCCGCGCAGGCCATCCACCAAAGCTTGTTCGCCACCCGCCGCATATTGGTTGGCATATTCGTTTAGGAGCGTGACCGTTCGGTTCGTCGCGATCCTGGTGAAAGTGGCGATGACAGGGTCGTAGGCCTCATCCCATTCCACCGATACCGTACTTGATCCATCGATGGTGAAGGGTACACCGACCGTGCAGGGCCGATCCACGCCTTCGATGGTCAGTGAGCAGGTCCCGCAACCCTTGACCACCACATCCTGCATGTGCCGGAAGGCTGCTCCCTCCGCAGTGATATAAGGAGCGCCCGGACGATCGCAAGGTAACTTTTGCCGGACGGCTTCTGTCCGCAACTCCGGTATACGATACACCGCATACGGCTCGCGGGCTTTGTTCAGCACCATACTACCGCCCTTGATGATCTCGCTGTGATCGACATTCGTTGGCACGAAGCTGGCATGGGCGGGCAAATCCTTGGGTATCGGTGGTGCCAGGTTCCCGTTCGTGTCAACCACCATGGACCATTGCTTACCGTTCGACAACGTCACGGTGGCTTCATCGAACAGGGGATGGCCAAGCTCATACGTGGTGGTGATACCGGGTGACAGCGGGTAGATGCCCAATGCGCTCAACACGTACCACGCGCTCATTTGCCCACAATCTTCGTTGCCGCTAAGCCCGTCCGGAGCATCGCGGTATTGTTCGCTCATGATCCGCGCGGCATAGGCCCTGGTCTTTTCCGGTTTCCCTACGGCATTGTACAAGTACGCCATATGGTGGCTGGGCTCATTGCCATGCGCGTATTGTCCGATCAAGCCCGTGATATCGGCCTGTTCCCGCCCACTGGTACTGCTGTTCGCGGTGAACAGAGCGTCCAAGTGCTTCTCGAGCCCTTTCTTTCCGCCATACAATGCGATCATGCCTTCGATGTCCTGCGGCGCGAAGAGGCTGTATTGCCATGCGTTGGCCTCGGTGAAATGGAAGTTCACTTCAAAAGGATCGAATGGTTCGATGAATCCACCATTGCGCCGTGCCCTGTAGAAACCACTACCAGGGCCGAACAGGTTCTCGTGACTACGCGCCCGGCGCTCGAAGCGTTCGACCGTCCCACGCCCCACGCGACCCATGGAACGGCAGTATGCCGCGATGTTGCCATCGTTGTACGCGTATTCCAAGGTCTTGCTCACACTCTCGCTCTGGTCTTCGCTGCTGATATAGCCCTTGGTGCGGTACGCGTTCAGCCCTGGCTCATCACGGTCAGCACTGGCCAGCATGGCACCGAGCGCCAGGTCGGCATCGAAACCACGGATCCCCTTCAGGTAAGCATCAGTGATCACGCTCACGCTATGGTAACCGATCATGCAATCGGTCTCGTTCCCCCAGAGCTCCCACACCGGAAGGCGGCCACTGTGTTGGTAATGGAGCAAGAAGGTCTTGATCCAATCCGAGGTCATTTCCGGTTCCAGGATCGTCATCAGCGGGTGCAAGCCGCGGAACGTGTCCCACAAGCTGAAGACCGTGTACACATCGTGGTCCGCGTGATGCACCTGACCGTCCATGCCTCGGTAGTTCCCGTCCACGTCGTTGAAGAGGTACGGTGCGACATAGCAGTGGTACAAGGCCGTGTAGAAGATCCGTCGCTGTTCGGTACTACCTCCCTTTATCTGGATCTTGCTCAGTTTCGTGTTCCAAGCGTCCTCGGCTTGCTGCTTTATCACGTCGAAGTCCCAATGCGGCATCTCCGCATCAAGATTGGCGCGTGCTCCATCAATACTCACCGCACTGATCCCCACTTTCACGATCAGGGGCCTGTCATCGGGCCCAACCGCGATCACGGCTTTGGAACTATCGGAAGCTGCACGGACCAGTGCGATCGGACGACTCACACGAATGCAGTAGAAGAGGTGCTGATCCCGCGCCCAGGATGAACTGCGGCGCTCACCAACGATCTCCGTGGAACCATCAAGTTGGATCGAACTCTTGATCAAGCGATCGCGATGGCGAAGGTCGAGGACGATGAATTGCTCCTTTCCAGCGGGCATGGTATAGCGATGCACCCCCACGCGGGCCGTGGCCGTCAATTCAACGTCGATGCCTTGGCCCTCCAATTCGACGCGATAGTATCCAGGTGTCGCGCGTTCGGTGGCGTGTGAGAAGCGCGTTCGGTACTGCACCGGATCCGTGCTGTACTTGTCGCTCATCGGCATCAGCAACACATCGCAGAGATCGGCCACACCGGTGCCGCTCAGGTGCGTGTGACTGAAGCCGTAGACCAAGCTATCGCTATGATGATAGCCACCGCACCCGTCCCAATCCATAACGCCATCCGGACGGGTATCCGGGCTGAGCTGCACCATGCCGTTCGGCACGCAGGCACCGGGAAACGTGTGGCCGTGCCCACCTGTTCCGATGAATGGGTTGACCAGGTCCCGTGCGATGTTGCTCGTTTGCGCGCTGATCATCAACGCGATGAAAGCAAAATACTGGACCAACAGGGCACGGAAGTAAAAGGAACCCGCTCGGTGCGTCCTACAGGCCCGGGCCAGGTCGTTGAATTGCAACTTCGATCGTTCCATATTATCGCAGGGTTGTGAGCGCAGCCGCACCGAGCAAGGCGGCATCATCCGCAGGAAGGGAGGAAAGGGCAAGGTCCACGCGGCCTTGGTAGATGTTCAGCAGGACCTTCTTGAAGCGTGCTTGCAAGGGTGTCATCAACAGGTCACCACTGCGGGCGATACCTCCAAAGAGGATCACACGCGAGGGACCGGTCATGGCCACGGCATTGGCAAGTCCCACCGCGAGCCAATCGGCGGTCCATTGGAAGGTGAAATGTGCCGCCTTTTCGCCATGTTCCGCCGCATCCGCGATCGCTTTTACGCCCTCCATCTTCAACACGTCGGCATCACCTCCAAGGTCCGCGTAGGTCTGACGGATCCCGCGGATACTGACATAGGCCTCCAAACAGCCCGCCCGTCCACAGGTGCATGGGCGGCCGTCCATGACGAGCGTGGTATGCCCTAATTCGCCGGCATTCCCTGCACTGCCCAGGACCAGTTGTCCGTTCACGATGAAGCCACTTCCAACGCCCGTGCCGAGCGTCACCACCACGAGGTCCTTGGTCCCTTGTCCAGCACCAAAGCGCCATTCGCCGAGTGCGGCAGCGTTCGCGTCGTTGCCAAGTGTGGTGGGTACACCCATCCGCTCGGCGATCATTTTGGCCAGCGGAACATCGTTCTTCCATGGCAGGTTCGGCGCCATTTCGATCATCCCCGTTAACTGGTTCCCGTTCGGAGCACCGATACCGATCGCTCGTAGATCAGGCAGGCTGGATGCACCGATCAAGTCCTTGGCCGTCTTTGCAATGGCATCTGCGAATGCGTGTTCATCCGCACGTTCGTTCGTTCCGATGCGCGCATGGGCAAGGACCTTCCCGTCCCTCACGAGCCCGAGCTTGGTGGTGGTACCTCCGATATCGATGCCGAGGATCATGCCTTGCGTGCGTTCAAATTCCATGCGAAGAAGGTGATGTAGCCGTAACACGCGATCACCAAGAGGAATGCGACCTTGAACCCAAAGCCATCGGCCATAGCGCCCAATAGGGGTGGAATGATGGCACCACCGAAAATGGCGGTACACAGGATCCCGGAACCTTGTGGCTTCAAGGGGCCCATACCGGCGATCGATTGGGAGAAGATCGTCGGGAACATGATGGAGTTGAACAGGCCCACGGCCAGAATGCTCCACATCGCCACGAAACCCGAGGTGCTCATGGAAATGAGGATCAATAGGATCGCCGAGATCCCGAAAGCCGCGAGCGTCAACTCCGGTTTGAAGATCCGTGTGAGGACAGTTCCGACGAAGCGACCGATCATGGCCCCGCCCCAATAGAGCGCGACGAATGCTCCGACCACACCTTTCGCATCCACACTACCCAGGTCCTTGCTGAGCAGCGTTGCCGCGATCCAACTCATGGTCGAGCTATCCCGGATCATTTGGGCCATGTCCATGGATAGGAAGTAATTGACCAGGTAACTGCCGATCGCCACCTCAGCGCCGACGTATAGGAAGATGCCCAAGGCACCGCCCATGAGTCCGCGATGACGGAGTGCTTCTGCGTAGGAACCGCTTCGGTGCGGGTCCAGGATACGAGGCAATTGGATCAACCCGACGAACAAGGCCAAAAGCAACAAGGCAGCTGCCAGGACCATGAACGGCCCTTGGACCGCCGCAGCTTCATCAGCCAAGTAGCTGGCTTGTTCGGCGGAGGCCAAGGACGCGATATCCACCTGGGAACGGATCCTGTCGCTCAAGATGAACTGTGCACCTATGACGGGCGCGATCGTCGTGCCCACGCTGTTGAACGCTTGGGCCAGGTTCAAGCGGCTGCTCGCTCCGCGCTCATCGCCAAGCACCGCTATGTACGGGTTGGCAGCCACCTGCAACACGGTCATTCCTGAAGCAAGGATGAAGTAGCCCAGCATGAACAAGGGGAACAGGCGAAGACCCGCGGCCGGCCAGAACAATAGGCAACCGAGCCCCATGGTCGCAAGGCCCACGAGCATGCCGTTCTTGTAGCCGATGCGCGCAAGAAGCCAACCGGAAGGGATGGAGACCAGACCATAGGCGATGAAGAACGCGAATTGGACAAGACCCGCTTCGAAATAGCTCAACTCAAAGATCTCCCGCAGCCTAGGGATCAAGGAGTCGACCAATACGGTGATGAACCCCCACATGAAGAACAGGGAGGTAACGACGGCCACTGGGGCCAAGGAACTCGATCGCTTGTGGTCCATGGTTCGGTGTGGACCAAAGATGGGTCTTACTTTGCCAACCCATGCAACAAGATCGCCGCCGCTTCATCAAGTTGGGACTCGCAGGAACGGCGGCATTGGCAGCTGGATGCGGTCCGGATGGTAAGGCGAAGGAAGGTGATGCTCCGCCAGCTGTTCCATCCCATTCTGGACCGATCGTATTGAGCACTTGGGAACATGGGCGTGTTGCCAATGAAAAGGCTTGGCAAGTGCTGCAACAAGGTGGTAGCGTATTGGATGCGGTGGAACAAGGCGTCGCGGTCATCGAAAGCGACCTTTCCAATCGCAGTGTTGGCCTTGGCGGCTTGCCGGATCGTGATGGCAAAGTGACGTTGGACGCATGTATACAGGACCATGGCGGCAGGGCCGGAGCGGTCGCATTCGTTCAACGCTTCGAACATCCGATCAGCATCGCAAGGGCGGTCATGGAACGTACCCCGCATGTAATGCTTGTTGGAGTTGGAGCTGAACGTTGGGCCATCGAGAATGGCTTCGAGCCACGCGATGTGGATATTCCGGAAGTGCGGCATGCCTGGCGCGAATGGCTGAAGAAAGGCTTGTACGTCCCTGTTGCCAATATTGAGAACCACGATACCATCGGAATGATCGCGATGGATGCGAACGGTCAGTTGGCCGGGTCCTGCACTACGAGCGGCATGGCGTACAAGGTCCATGGTAGAGTAGGGGACAGCCCGATCATCGGCGCAGGATTGTTCGTCGATGGGGAAGCGGGCGCAGCGTGTGCCACAGGAGGGTGAGTTGGCGATCCGGACCGCCGGCAGCCACACCGTTGTGGAATTGATGCGCCATGGCCGAAGCCCTGAGGAGGCTTGCAAAGAGGCTGTTCGACGTATCGTTGCGCAGAACCCCAAGATCGACGGCCTACAGGTGGGGTTCCTAGCCCTACGCGCTGATGGGGCCTACGGTGGATGGAGCGTGTACAACGGCTTCAACTACGCACTGAGCAAGAGTGGCACTCCCGCATCATTGATGCTGGGCACGATCGTGCTTGGGAGTGAGCCTTGCATACAAGCGAATAGGATCGTACATTTGATTTGATGATGTTGCGAACATCCACGTACGGCAAGGCGATTTCCACCGCGATAGCGGCTCTTCTGCTTAGTTCCGTTGCATTGGCGGGCGAGCCAGGCGCGAAGGAAGGGAGCGTGAAGGTCTGCAC
Organism: Flavobacteriales bacterium; assembly: GCA_041391825.1. Taxonomy (GTDB): domain Bacteria; phylum Bacteroidota; class Bacteroidia; order Flavobacteriales_F; family PHOS-HE28; genus PHOS-HE28. Next base: position 86,498 of record JAWKNF010000015.1, read on the forward strand.
CGCACCTACCTCAGGACTGATCGAGGTGAGCATTGAGAACCACCGGAAGATCGGTAACGTGCGCATGGAAGTGAAGGACGCCTCTGGTCGCACGGTCTATGTGGAGGAGGGAAAGGCCTTGTCGGACGAGCTCGTTCGTCGCTTGGACAAGGGCATGTTCGCCAAAGGTGCAGCTACGCTGACCGTTGAAACGCGTGACTTCGTGATAACGCAGGGCTTCACGGTCCAATAGCGACTACCAGCTCGCCGTTACCAGACCCAGTAGGTTCTGATCCTGCCCCAAGCTTCTGCTTGAGGCCATGACCACCGGTGCTTCCGCATCGGCTCTCGCGCGGCTTTTACCTGCACTAGGCGTTTTGGAGATCGTCACATTTGCCAAGCTCTGGTTCCGCATCAGCTCTTCCTGTGTGACCAGATGACCGGATGTAGTTGAAGCGGGTGCGAAGTCCAAGGACAATGCTTCCACGGCCTCATCGGCATCCTTATTCGTCGTCTCCTTCAACTCGCGACCAGTACTTGGTGCGTCCTCGGCAACTTCCAACTCATCGACCATGTAGCGCTCCTTGCGTTGCTCCGCATCGCTCAACAGCGCGGAACGTTGAGTATTTACGTCCAGATCATTGCTGTGCGCATCCACGACGGCTTGCGAGCCGCCCGCTACGCTGCCGGGAACAGGCTCGGACGCAACCGGGGCCGAGGCTGTATCTCCCGTGGGAAGCATCCCGCCTTCCAGTTCATTCTTCTGTTCCACCTTTACCTCGGCCAATCCGGTATGCTGGCCTTGCTCGGCCATGTACGTAACGGTGAAATATCCAGCCAGCAACAGGATGGCCAAGCTTCCAAAGGCCAGTGCAGGGCGCCAGAAGGCCGAGGCGTCAGGAGGTGCGAACCACACCGCGACGCTGTTCAACCACACACGCCAGGTAGGTGTGCGTTGCGCCTGGAAGGCCTGCATCACGTTCGAACGGATCGCTTCGTCCGGTTCAATGGTCGATCTCGAGCGTTCGTCCGGTCGCACGTAGTGCAGCAACGCCCGCATTCGGTCGTATTCCTCCCTTCCGCTCATGTGCCGAAGCACGAAAGCGCGCTCCTCGTCGAGCAATTCATCGAAAGCCCGCTCTTGGAGCAGGTTCTCGATATCCTCTGGATCATAATGTTCGCGCCTGTCCATGTGGCTTCAGTGCATTGGGGTCGAACTCCTTCAGGCGTTCGGCCAGTTTCTTCAAAGTGTAGAATATCCGTGATTTCACGGTGCCTTCCGAACAGGCGAAGGCTGCCGCGATCTCCTTGATGGCCATGTCCTCATGGAACCGCATGACGAAGGTGGCCTTGTGGTCGGGGTCCAACTTGTCCAGCTCTTGGTCCAAGCGGTCCCTGAACATCTCGCGATCGACACCGACGCCACCGACCGCTTCAACACGGTCGACACCGTTCCGCAAATGGATCGCTGCTTCCTTCACCACGGCCTGGTGACGGTATGCGTTCTTGCACATGTTGTTCGCCACGCTGAACAACCAGGTTTGGAAGGCACGCGAGGGGTCGTAGCTATCCGGCTTGCTGGCCAATTTGGTGAACAGGTCCTGGAGGAAGTCCTGAGCCATTTCTCGGTCGCTCCATAACATCCGATGGAAATAGTTCAGCAAGCGGCGCGAGTAGCGGTCATAGATGGCAGCGAACGCGCGTTCATCCCCACGGACCACCAGTTCCATCAGGCGTTCATCACCCAGCTTGCCGTATTCCGTTCCAAATCCCGCCATGGCTCAATGGGCGAACACGCCGGACTTGATCATGTTGTTGGTGGCCCCGAGTCGTGCCGCCATGGTGCGCAATTCCGCTTCCAATCGGGAAGCCCGTGCTTCATCCCCGATCTTGCGGTAATGGGCAAGCAGGACGGCGCCCGGTACGAGGTAGTTCTTGGATAACGGGCCGGCATCCATGGCCTTCTTGAACCGGCCCCATCGCTCCTCCAACCGTGGGATGTTCTCCACCGGTGAAGTGCTCAATCGCATGGCCAGACCAGTTACATAAAGGTCATTGCTGAGCGGGGCCATCATGCGCGCACCCAACCCGAGCGAGAGGAACACCGGTCTGGGACTGGAACGGCCCAATGCAGCGATGAAACCATCGGCTTGAGGCACAGGGCCCGCAGCCTTCGCGCGCCCCCAGATCCGTGTCCTGTAGAGCGGATCGATCAATAAGCGTTGGTCCACCACGAGCACATCCTTGCGCCTGCCGTTCGCGAACTGCTCCACCCACATCGGGTAAGCGTCCATTTCACCGGCGGCGATCAGGATCGCATCCGGGTCGAGGGATGAGAAGAGGTCCGCTGCGAAACGATAGAGTCCGGGAGCTACAGCACCTTCCAACTTCATCGCTCTTGCGCGTGCCGTTAGTTCTGTGGCGTCATCGGTCCGTGCAGCGGCTACCAACAGCGGCGCCAGCAACTCCGGTCGTCCAGTATCCTTGGCCTTGGCCAATGCCAACTCTTCAAAGGCCTTGGGTCTTGGGAAGTCGATGTAGAAATTGGCCAGGTGCGCTTCAAAGCTCGAGGGTGCCAATGCATTCATCGCGCCGGCCAGTTGTGAAAGTCGTCGTTCCTCCGCTGCGGTCAGGGCACCTTGGTTCTTCGCCAACGCTGAATTGCGCTCTGCGCGGAACTGGTCCAACTGGATCTTGACATCCGAGGAATTGTTTCCCGTTGAAAAAAGCACGGTCCCGGTCTCGGCGAACTCGTTGATGGCCTCCACGGCCCAACCGCCTTGCACGGGATCGAGCACCGCGCTGCGCTGCTGAAGCTTTTCCTCAGCGGAGCGGGCGGGAGCATCATTCTGCGCTGCCAATGTCAAGCCAAGGAGCAGGAACAATGGCGTAAGTGAACGTCGCAATGGCATGTTCGGTCTCTCTTCTGAAGGTACTGTACACCCGTATCGCGGATCGGTTCGATCGGGGCGGGCTACTTTTGCAAGGTAGATGCTGAGCACGGAAGCGAAGGACAAACTGCGACAGAGCTTGGACAAGGTCCACGCCTGGCCAGCGGTGTACATGTACAAGTTCATCTTGGAGCCCGATCAGGACCGATTGGATGCCTTGCTCGCGCTATTTCCAAAGGAAAGTGAAGTGCTCCGGAAGTACTCCGCAGGTGGGAAGTACGTCAGTCTCACGGTCAAGGAGGTCATGATGAATGCGGATGATGTGGTGGAGCGTTACGACAAGGCGTCTGAGATCCCGGGCGTGATCACCCTGTAATGGAGACCCCGGACCTTATCACCCTGCGCACCGCGCTGCTCATTACCCTGAGCATCCTGCTGGTGTTGGTGCTCCTGCGCCGCTTTCGAAAACAGGTGCTTGCCACTGATGTGCCCGCACCGGCACACGCTGAGTTGAGAGCCTTGACCGTGGCATATCATCCGACACGTTTGGAGTTGTTCCTCAACGTACCACTGGACCAGACCATAGGAACCGGGGTCCTGGACGGCCAGCATCGCGTGATCCATCAATGGAATGACCGTGCGTTGAAGAGCGGCCTTCACCAACTGGACCTCGACCTTCCCCTGTTGGAGGATGGCAACTATTTCCTGGAGATGACGACATCCACACAACGGACCATGCGGCAGTTCCGTCTACAGCAAGGATGATGTTCCGACGTCATATCGCGCTCCTGGTCCTGTCCACCGCCGTTTCGGTCCTTCACGCGCAGGACAAGAGCCTTCCGGATGTTTCATCTACGATCAAGGGGAACCTGACATTGCCGGTGCCGCTTGGCATTCCTTTGTTCGAAGCGGCCACGGAAAGCATCGGACAGCTGGACGGTGTCATTCAGTTCCCTGTTTGGAAGGGCTTGGGCTTGGGAGCAGGAGGGAAGATGACCTGGTTCGCGATCAACGAACGCGCGTTGGCACCAGTGGTGACCTCAGGCCAGATCAGGCGCGGTACGGTGTACGGCAAGATCGCTTATGAACGCTATACCGGAGAGCGAACCTATTACGAATTCAACGCACGCTTCGGGGCTTCGACCTACAACTTCGAATGCCCTACCTGTACCGAGGATAGCCGGCGCACGGTATTCCACTGGGGGATAGGGACAGGATACTACCTGCATGCCACGGACAACCTCTCGTTCGGATTGACGATCGGTTACGAAGCGGATAACACGCGCTTCAGTGCCAGCGACCTTGGTCTGGAGAGCTTTCCGGGGCGGATAGAGACCGCTGAGGACAACATCTTCCAATACTTCCTGGTCGGAATGGGCTTCAGTACCCGATTGCGTCGCTCGGACGACAACGCACGGGGCTGGTAGGCATTAATGAGAAAGGGCCGATGCATCGCATCGGCCCTTTCTCATCATGTTATCACGGCGTTCAAGCACCCTCGGCCGGCGGCAATTCCTTGCTGTCGCCAGCATCTCCCTTGCCCACCTTCTTCTTGCCTTTGGTCACTTTGATCTGCAGGTCGCTCTTGTCCTTGTTCAGGCCCACCACGATCTTATCACCTTCCTCCACACCTTGGTTGATGATCTCCTCGGCCATCGGGTCCTCGATGAACTTCTGAATGGCACGCTTCAAGGGGCGAGCACCGAATTTCTCGTCGTAACCCTTCTCCGCTAGGAAGTCCTTCGCCTCATCATTGAGCTTCAGGTCGTAACCCAGTTCGGCCACGCGCTTGTACAGGTGGTCCAGTTCGATGTCGATGATCTTGTGGATGTCCTCCCGCTGCAGGCTGTTGAAGATGATGATGTCATCGATCCGGTTCAGGAACTCAGGGGCAAAGGCCTTCTTCAGCGCCTTCTCGATCACACCACGGTTGCTATCATCCTGCGAGGCCGCTTTGGCTGAAGTGCCGAATCCGACGCCCTTGCCGAAATCGCTCAGGTCGCGGGCTCCGATGTTCGATGTCATGATGATGATGGAGTTCTTGAAGTCGATGTGACGACCCAAGCTATCCGTCATCTTGCCATCATCCAAGGCCTGCAACAACAGGTTGAATACGTCCGGGTGGGCCTTCTCGATCTCATCCAGAAGGATGATGGAGTAGGGGCGACGACGGACCTTCTCGGTGAGCTGACCGCCTTCCTCATAACCGACATAGCCCGGAGGGGCGCCGATCAAGCGGCTCACGGAGAACTTCTCCATGTACTCGCTCATGTCGATCCGGATCAAGGCATCATCAGTGTCGAACAGGTAACGGGCCAATTCCTTAGCCAACTGCGTCTTTCCCACGCCGGTAGGGCCCAGGAAGATGAAGCTGCCGATCGGACGGTTCGGGTCCTTCAATCCGGCACGGTTACGCTGGATCGCCTTCACGACTTTCACCACCGCTTCGTCCTGACCGATGACCTTGCCCTGCATCTCATCCTTCATGCGGCGCAACTTGCCGCTCTCCTTTTCAGCGATGCGCGTAACGGGAATGCCGCTCATCATGGCCACTACTTCGGCCACGTTCTCCTCCGTAACGGTGGTGCGATTGCTCTTGCTCTCTTCTTCCCATTCCTTCTTCGCCTTCTCCAACTCCTCCAACAACTGGCGTTCGCGATCCCGAAGCTTGGCCGCCTCCTCGTAGCGCTGGCTGCGCACCACCTTGTTCTTCTCTTCCTTGATGTCCTCGATCTTCTGCTCCACATCGAGGATGTTCTTCGGCACCACGATGTTGCTGATGTGCACACGGCTACCGGCCTCGTCCAAGGCATCGATCGCCTTGTCCGGCAGGTGACGGTCCGTGATGTAGCGGTTGGTCAACTTCACACACGCCTCTACCGCATCTTCGGTGAAGCTCACATTGTGGTGGTCCTCGTACTTCTCCTTGATGTTGTTCAGGATCTGGATCGTTTCATCCACCGTGGTGGGCTCCACGATCACCTTCTGGAAGCGGCGCTCCAAAGCACCATCCTTTTCAATGTACTGCCTGTATTCGTCGAGCGTCGTGGCACCGATGCATTGGATCTCGCCACGCGCCAAGGCGGGCTTGAACATATTGCTGGCATCCAGGGAACCGCTCGCCCCGCCAGCACCAACGATCGTGTGGATCTCATCAATGAAGAGAATGACGTCCGGGCTGTTCTCCAACTCGTTCATCACCGCCTTCATGCGTTCTTCGAACTGGCCGCGGTACTTGGTGCCGGCAACAAGACTGGCGATATCAAGCGCAACGATGCGCTTATTGAACAGCACCCGGCTCACTTTCCGCTGAATTATCCGGAGGGCCAATCCTTCTGCAATGGCTGACTTACCTACGCCGGGCTCACCGATCAACACAGGGTTGTTCTTCTTCCTTCGGCTCAGGATCTGGCTCACTCGCTCGATCTCCTTCTCTCTCCCGACAATGGGGTCCAGCTTCCCGTCCTCGGCCATCTTGGTAAGGTCGCGGCCGAAGTTGTCCAGTACCGGGGTCTTGCTCTTGCTATCGCCTTGTTTGCGGGGCGCGCCACCACCGCCACCGCCGTAGCTCCCACCATCATCATCATCGTCGTCAGCACTTTGCGGTCCTTGGGCCTTCGGCTTGCTCGTGAAGGTGTCCGGGCTATCGCTGCCGTCAGCAAGGATCGTGTCCACTTCCTGCTTCACGCTCTCGTAGTCCACATGGAATTTGTGCAAGGTGCGGGTCGCCAGGTTGTCCTCGTCCTTCAGCATGCTCAAGAGAAGATGTTCCGTGTCGATATGCGGGCTCTTGAAAAGCTTGGCCTCGAGAAACGTGATCTTCAACATCTTCTCGGCCTGCTTGATCAGGGTGATCTTGTCCTTATCGGGCGGTCGCATGGCACTGGCCGGCTCCATGGAGCCCTCGACCACCTTCCGCAATTCGTCGATGTCCACCTCCAAGCGCTGAAGGATGCGGATGGCGTTCCCTTCGCCTTCGCGGATCAGGCCTAAAAGGATGTGTTCGATACCGATATAGTTGTGTCCCAGCCGCAACGCCTCCTCTCGACTGAAGGTGATCACGTCACGGACCCTGGGTGAGAATTTTGCGTCCATTCGTTGGGTTTCTTCTTTAGTTGCACGCCCTCAGGGCATGCCGTTACGGGGCTCCTGCTAAGTTAACCGTCCTTCTCTTGGGGGCAAGCTATTCAACGGTGCAACGGCGGCCTTGTTCCAAGGAACTGCATTTATCCACAGATCCGTGTCGGTTTGTGAATAATTCCAAGCCTCCGGGAAGGCCGATCGAGCTACTTTCGGGCTCCCATTGCGGGACCCGGATGAACAAGGACCGGGCCAGCGTGACGAACTGACAGATATGGCAGAAGGAGAGAAGATCATTCCGATCAACATAGAGAACGAAATGCGCACCGCCTACATCGATTATTCGATGTCGGTGATCGTAAGCCGGGCCCTGCCCGATGTGCGCGATGGATTGAAACCCGTACACCGCCGCGTACTGTATGGCATGCAGGACCTTGGCGTCCTGAGCAACAGGCCGTACAAGAAGAGTGCTCGTATCGTGGGTGAGGTGCTTGGTAAGTACCACCCGCACGGTGATAGCAGCGTATATGACGCCATGGTCCGAATGGCCCAGGATTGGAGCCTCCGGTACCCCTTGGTGGACGGACAAGGCAACTTCGGCAGCTTGGATGGGGACAGCCCCGCGGCCATGCGTTACACCGAAGCGCGCTTCCGGAAGATCGCAGAGGAAGTGCTCGCCGACCTGGACAAGGAGACGGTGGACATGCGTCCCAATTTCGATGATTCGCTCGAAGAACCTTCGGTGATGCCCACCAAGGTCCCGAACCTTTTGGTGAACGGGGCCTCGGGCATCGCGGTCGGTATGGCCACCAACATGCCACCGCACAACTTGAGCGAGGTATGCGATGGGATTGCCGCGTACATCGAGAACAAGGACATCGACGTCGCTGGCCTGATGGAGCACATCAAGGGCCCCGATTTCCCGACCGGCGGCGTGATCTACGGCGTTGACGGCATCCGCGAAGCCTACGAGACCGGTCGTGGAAAAGTGGTGCTGCGTGCAGCGTGTGAGATCGAGGAGGATGAGAGAACGGGGCGAGAAACGATCATCTGTACGGAGATCCCGTTCCAGACCAACAAGGCCGTCCAACTCGTGAAGGGTGTCGCTGATCTGGTGAACGACAAGCGCATCGAGGGCATCAGCGATGTCAACGACTATAGCGACCGGACCGGCATCCGCATTGCCTACGAGGTGAAGCGCGAAGCCATGGGCACGGTGGTCCTGAACCAGCTGTTCAAGTACAGCATGCTGCAGACCAGCTTCAGCGTGAACAACATCGCGTTGGTCGGCGGAAGGCCGATACTGTTGGGCCTGAAGGCGATGATCGCGCACTTCGTCGACCACCGTCTGGACGTGATCGTGCGCCGCACGAAATTCGAACTACGGAAGGCCGAGGAACGCGCCCATATCCTGGAAGGTCTGCTGATCGCGCTGGACCATCTGGATGCCGTGATCTCCCTGATCCGCGCCAGCCAAACCCCGGACATCGCCCGCGAAGGATTGATCAAGGAGTTCGGCCTGAGCGAGATCCAAGCACGCGCCATTCTGGACATGCGTCTACAGCGCTTGACCGGCCTGGAGCGCGACAAGATCCGTGATGAGCACGCCGAGCTGATGAAGCTGATCGAGCGCTTGAAGGCGATCCTTTCCGACGAAGGCCTGCGCATGCAGATCGTGAAGGATGAGACCCTGGAGATCAAAGAGAAGTACGGTGACAAGCGCCGTACCCGGATCGTTCACGCCAGCGGCGATATGAGCATGGAGGACCTGATCGCGGATGATGCGGTCGTGGTCACCATCAGCCACTTGGGATACATCAAGCGTACCGCACTTTCCGAGTTCCGCACCCAAGGGCGAGGAGGCGTTGGAAGTCGGGGTAGCACGACCCGTGACGAGGACTTCCTGGAGCACTTGTTCGTGGCCACCAACCACAACTACCTGCTCATCTTCACACAGAAGGGCCGTGTGTACTGGATGCGGGTCTATGACATCCCGGAGGGCACCCGACAAAGCAAGGGTCGCGCGATCATCAACCTCGTGCAACTCGAAGCCGATGACAAGGTGGTGGCCTACCTGAACGTGACCGACCTGAAGAGCGAGGAATACCTGAACAACCACTTCGTTGTCCTGTGCACAAAGAAGGGTGTGATCAAGAAGACCACCCTCGAGGCGTACAGCCGTCCTCGCGCAAACGGGATTATCGCCGTGAAGATCCGAGAGGAGGACGAACTCCTGGAAGCACGCCTGACCAACGGACAGAGCGACATCATCATGGCCAGCAAGGAAGGGAAGGCCGTTCACTTCAACGAAGCCGGGATCCGCGCCATGGGGCGTAATTCCAGCGGTGTTCGTGGCATGCGTTTAGGTAGCGAGGCGGACGAGGTCGTGGGAATGATCACCGTCGACCCGGAGCACATGGCCGAGCGGCAGGTGTTGGTCGTTAGCGAAAAAGGCTACGGAAAGCGCAGCCCGGTCGTTGATTACCGCATCACGAAGCGCGGCGGAAAGGGCGTTAAGACCCTGCAAGTGACGGACAAGACCGGTCAGTTGATCGCGATCAAGGAGGTCAAGGAGGATGACCAATTGATGATCATCAACCGAAGCGGGATCAC
>JAWKNF010000016.1:0-86535 GCA_041391825.1 Flavobacteriales bacterium
CATTCGGCGCCAGCAGGGGCAATAGCATTTCGGAGTTGCTCCCATGGGGGCCAGCATTCGGCAGGAGCTTTTGGGAGTTGTGCGCAAGTGGCCGAACAGATGTCAGTAGGTTTTGGGAGTTGCGTAGATGTTGGACCACTTTCCAGATGACCTTTTGGGAGTTGTGTGCAATTGGTCGCACATGGACCAGGAACATTTGGGAGTCGCTTGCTTGTTGGACCACTTTCCCAAAGACCTTTTTGGAGTTGTGCGCATGTGGCCGAACATGAGGCCGGACCATTCGGGAGTTGCTCGGTTGTTGCTCCACTATTCGAAAGACCAATCGGGAATTGCTGGGTGATCCGGGCATGTTCGGCCGGTGCTGGTGGGTTTTCGCGGCATGTGCGAAAAGGTCGGCACGGAGCGGTGGTGCTCCACGCTCGCTTTGTTTGAAGACCGGCACACCTTGGCCGATATCCGACGGAACCGGAACAGGTCCGGCCGCATGAGCAACGGCAATTGCGCACTGCTGCAGTGAAGCCAGCCGGATCGGGCTTCTTTGGTGCACATCACATCAAACAAGCGTGACCGTTCATACTGAGAACGCTGCGGTGCAACCCGTTCAGGCGCACCCACGTTCAAGGCCGGAACCAAGTTCTTGGGCCATGAAGATCGAGACCATTTGCAAGCGCACGAAGCACCTCCGCATGGCGGAAATGCCGATGAAGGCCAGGGTGATCCTGCGGAGCATGACGAACAACCCGAACTTCCCGGATGCCGGTCCTATGCTGGCCCGCTTGGATGCTGCGCGGGCGGCCATGGAAGCGGCCAATGTCGCCTGCCTCAATGGCGGCCGAATGGCTACGGCAAAGCGGCGGCGGTGTCGGCAGGAGTTGGAGCAGGTCTTCGATTCGTTAGTGAGCTATGTCAAGTACAGCAGCCGGGGCGATGTGTCGGTCGCACTGAGCAGCGGCTTCCAATTGCGCAAGCCACCTCTGCTGCTTCCTCCACTGGAGCAACCGAGCAAGCTCACCGCGCGGCGCACGGCCCATCAAGGTCAAGTATTGCTGCGCTGGGCGCCGATGCACGGGGTTCGCAACTTCTGCGTACTGATGAGCGAGGGAATGCCGGGCGAGTCCGATGATTGGATCTCCGTGGGCAACACGAGCCGCGCGAAACTGAAGGTGAACGGATTGATATCCGGGAACTACTACCGCTTCAAGGTGATCGCATACAGCGCAGCAGGCGCCAGTCCGGAAAGCCAAGTGGTGTGCAGCATTGCCGCCTGATCGGCTTCCAGGATCACATAACATTCACTTACAACGTGTTGCCACGAGCGGGCAACAAGGAATGCAACAAGGCCCCGGAATTTTCCGGGGCCTTGTTCGTTGTTGGTTCCGGCTCCGCCTTGCTGGGCCCGCCATGCGCGTTGGCGCGCAGGTCTGTATTTCCTATCTGGCTTCCTTTACATTTAGACGTCCGCAGGCACCTGCCAGCGGGCTTGATCCCTGCGTCATGACCAATAACAAAACCCTGCTCCGCTTGCCATTCCTCTTGCTGTCCGCAGCCACGGCCGGACTGCTCTTTGCTCGGCACGATCACGCGGCCCATGCCCAGGCCGCGGCGAAGGTGCAGTACGTGCAGAACCAGGGGCAATGGCCGGCGCAGGTGCTGTACAAGGGCCTGGTGAGCGGTGCCACGGTGTTCCTGGAAGCGGAGGGGCTTACATGGGTGAAGTACGAGGAGGCGGTGTATGCCTGGATGCACGACAGCCACCTGCTGCCCGAGGCGGAGCACGCGGCCTACCGCTGGAATGGACATGCCTGGCGCCTGCGCTTCGTGGGTGCCTCGGAGCCGCTGCTGCGTGCCACGGAGCGCGCCAGCAGCTACCACAACTATTTCATCGGGAACGATGCAGCGAAGTGGGCGGGCGGCGTGCCGCTCTTCGGCGAGGTGAGCTACATCGGGCTATGGCCCGGTGTGGATCTGCGTCTGCACGGCCAGGGTGGCAACCTGAAGTACGACCTGCTACTGGCACCCGGCGCCGAGCCCTCGGCGATCGCACTGGCCTATGAAGGCACGGATGGGATCAGTGTGGGGCGCGATGGGCGACTGCTGATCCGCACGAGCGTGGGCGACGTGGAGGAACTGGCACCGCTGGCCTTCTATGGCGATGCGAGTGGAGGAACGGTACCCTGCCGCTTCCAGGTGAGCGGGAACACGGTGGGCTTCCACTTCCCGGAGGGCTACGATGCCACGCGGCCGCTCACCATCGATCCGGAGTTGATCGCCTGCACCCTGAGCGGCGCCACGATCAATCCCAACTTCGGGCATTGCGCCACCTACGACGCTGCCGGCCACATCTATGCGGCTGCCCGGAATTTCGGGCCGGGCTATCCCGTTACATTGGGGGCGTTCCAGACCTCCATGGAAGGGGACGGTACCAACATCGCGGTGAGCAAGTACAGTCCCGATGGTGCCCAGCTGATCTACGCTACCTACCTGGGCGGAAACCTTTCCGCAGAGTACCCGCACAGCATGGTCGTTTCGCCGACTGGTGAACTATGCATGCTCAACTCCACGTACTCACTGGACTATCCGGTCACCTCCGGATGTTTTGATAACACCTTGGGCGGGATCGCGGACATCGCTGTGACCCGCTTCAATGCGAGCGGCTCCGCGCTGATCGGATCGAGTTTCATTGGCGGTAACTGGCGCGATGGAACTAATAACTTGTTGGGCAACCTCGGTGAAGCTTACAGAGGAGAGATCGTGCTTGATGCAGCGGACAACATGGTGGTGGCCAGCTTCACGTCCTCGCCGGATTTCCCTACTACCCCGGGCGCGTATCAGTCCGTGTTTGGCGGATTTCAGGACGGTGTGGTCTTCGCGGTGGACCCCACGTGCAGCACCCTGCTTTACAGCAGTTTCATCGGCGGAAACTTGGAGGATGGCTCCTTTGGTCTTCGTATCGCGGACAGTGGCGATCTGTTGGTGGTGGGCCAGACCAGAAGCCTGGACTTCCCCACTACGCCAGGCAGCCATCAGCCGGCCTTCCAAGGTGACCGGGACGGCTTCGTGATGCGCCTTGCGCCCGATGCTGCGGCGCTCGTGGCCGCCACGTACTTGGGCACCGCTGAAGAGGACCGTGCATACCTCATCGATACGGACAGCCACGGCGATGTATGGATCTACGGACAGACCGGTGGGGCGATGCCGATCCAACCCGAAGGCACGTTCGGTGAGCCGGGAGGCACCGGCGGTCTGTTCCTGGCCAAACTAAGCGCCGCGCTGGACAGCGTGCTGATCACCACAAAGATCGGCGGAACCCTGTTTGCAAGTGTGCCGGTGGCCTTCGCACTGGACCGCTGTGACAATGTGTACATCTCCGGCTACAATTCTGCCGCCGGGCTGCCGACCACACCGAACCGCTTCTATGCGAGCGGGTCCTTCTACGTAGCCTCCTTCCATCCGGACATGAGCGGCCAGCAGTTTGGTACGTACTACGGCGGCGGCCATGTGGACGGCGGTACCAGTCGATTCAATAAGCAAGGGGTCATTTACCAAGGTGTTTGCGGCGGGCCCGGCAGCCTGCAGACCACGCCTTGGGCCTGGGCCACGGAACAGACCACCACTTGGGACATGGGCGTGCTCAAGATGGACCTCACGGAGAACGGCCTTGATGCCGTGAGCGCCGAGATCCCCATCGACGCCCTCAATGGCTGCAGCACCGTGCAGATCGAATTCCCGAATGTGAGCACTGGGATCGCGTGGTACTGGGACTTCGGTGATGGCAGTCCGGTAGCGGAAGGTTTCGAGGCGAGCCATGCGTACGCCACGGCCGGCACCTACACGGTGCAACTCACCGCGGTGGATTCCCTCACTTGCAACATCGCCGACACCGATGTGCTGACCGTTACGGTGCTGGCACGCCCAACTGCAGGTACGGACGCTACGGTGGAGGTTTGCGCGAACGCAGTGGCCTTCCTGCTGGTCGATTCGCTGGGTGGCTTCCCCGACGCAGGCGGTACCTGGAGCCTGGGCGGCGATCCGCATGCGGGCCTCTTCGAACCCGCCGAGGATGTGGACGGCAGCTACTGCTACACCGTGACGGCCGCACCATGCCCGGCAGATGTGGCCTGCGTTACGGTGAGCTTCATTGCACCCGAGGATCCGCGTTGCATCTCGCTTGCCGTGCCGGAACGGGAGACTTCCATTGCGCTATGGCCGAACCCCAGCAAGGGCAGTTTCGACCTGACGAGCACGGTGCCCGGTCAGCTGAGCGTTACCGATGCGCTGGGTCGCTTGGTGTGGCAAGCGAATATCACGGCCGGTGGCGCGGTGCATGTCGAACTGCCCCAACATTTGCAGGACGGCGCGTACACGGTACGTGTGCAACCCGCGACGGGAGCTCCGATGCAACACCGGCTCGTGCTGGTGCGTTAGTCATTGCGATCGCGGACACCTGCTCCTGAACCCATGCGCCACTGCCGTGTACAGTGGGGGCGATGGATGTGTTGCGCGAGTCCCTGTATGCGATCGGCCTAGTGCTGATCGGAGCTGTGTGGCCTTGCTACAGCGCAGCACAGGACCTTAGCGGCACGTGGACCGGTGAATTGGTGCACGACATGCACATGCGTTTCACCATCGCGATGGACCTGCGGACACACGCTGGGCGGATCGCAGGTACCAGTCGCAAATCGATGCCCTTGCAACCGGAGTACCACGCGAGCCTTTCGGTGGAGGGGAGCAGCACGCAGGTTGGGTGCAGCTCCGCGAGTCGGGCTTCAAGGAACAGCACGGTGCCGATTACCGCTGGACCATGCAGAGCGGTCCGCTGCGGCTGGACACCACCGGCGGGCAGTGGCGCCTGTATGGGGAGTGGCGTGCCCCGGGCTGCGAGGCCGGGCAGTTGGTGCTGTTCAAGGACAAGCCCTTGGAACGCATGGAGCCCGACCCACCGCCGAAGGAGGTCCTTCCGCTACCGGTGGTGCTGCCGCTGAAGGTGGAAGGCCGCAAAGTGCACTGGGCCGGAACGGTGAAGGTGAAGGCGCGTGCGGACAGTGTGGTGCTGTGGCTGTACGACGACCTCCGCTATGATGGTGATACGGTATCGGTGTACGTGAACGGCACCTGCGTGGCGCAGCGGATCGAGGTGCCACACCGCAGCTCGCCGCGCGCGCTGACGGTGCAATTGGCGCCAGGCAGCAACTATCTGGTGCTGCATGCGGAGAACGAGGGAAGTGAAGCGCCCAACACCGCCGGTCTCGTGGTGCGCGATCGTGGCCGGAAGCATAAGCTGGTGCTACGCTCCACCATGAACCATAGTGGTGGCTTGGTGATCGAGCGGGGGCCATGAGCAGGCATATCGTTTGACCACTAAGCCTCGCCATACGGGCGAACTTCAAGAACGTTCCCGTTGGAACGTCCTCCGGATCGAACGCCCGTCCCACATGGGAAGTTGTCGTGTGCTGCGCGGATGTCGGCACTATCGAACCACCCGCTTCACGATCCTGCTGTGATCACCATCCAACACCACCAGGTACACGCCAGAGGCATCGCCCAAGGGCAACAGCACCTGTGCGCCTTCCGCTTGCGCGGGCAGCCGTTGTTCGTGCAAGAGGCGTCCGTTCACATCAGTGATGCACAGCGTGGTGGCCGGTGTTGCCGTTCGGAACAGGAGGCTCGGCGCAGCGCCGCCAAGCAGCACGATGCCATCATCACGTTGTTCGGCAAGGCCGATGTTGATGTCCAGCAGGATCGGTTGTGCGTAGATGCTGCCGCCGTTGCGTTCATCCTGCCACACGGCCACGGCCTGTCCGTTCCGGAAGGGCGTGATCGTCGCATCGTCCTTGCCGCTCGGGGTGGTGCACAGGTCGATCACGGGTTGTACCACGGCACCGTTCAGGTCCACTTGCAGGGCATGTGCGGTGACGTTGCCGAACTCGCCGGTGGTGTATGCGGCGATGATGCCGCTGGGCGTGGCGATGGTGCCGAAAGGCTGCGGCCGCGCGCTGCTGCTGGCCTCTACAATAGAGCCCGTGGCGCCGAAGGCAACGACACCCGCGGTATCGAATTTCTGCACCGCGATGCCGCCCTCGCTCTGGTTCAGGTTGGTAATGCTGTAGGCCATGAACAGGCCGTCGTCATCGCTCACCAATGCGGGTGTGGCGGTGCCGGTATAGCGTTGGGTGAGCACACCATCTTCAACGGCCACGCCGTTGGTGCTCCAGTTGATGCCGTTGGCACGCACGCGTTGCACGTTCACATCCGTCAGGTTGCCGTTGGCCACGTTGCCGGTGTTGAAGGCCACGTAGAAACCATCGTGCTGGTCGCTCACGGGTTCCGGGAAATAGAAGCCGCTGATGGTGGCAGCTGCCACGTTGATCTCAGGTCCGGGTGTGCCGCTCGCATCGCAGCGCACCGTGTACATGGTACCGGGGCTCAGGAAATTGCCTGTCTGGTGCACGTACTGCAACCAGAAACCGCCATCGCTGGTGGGCACCACCTTGGGCCTGCCGGTAATGCCGCTGCCGCCCACTTCGAAGGGCACGCCGGAGAAGGTACCATTGGGCTCCACGATCAGGTAGGCCACGGTGGCGGGGGAGCGGTCGGTGTTCCAAGCGAACACGATGCGGTCATCGGCCAGCACGCCGATCACCGGTGCCAGGCCGGTGGCGCTGGGGGTGAGCAAGGGTATGCCACCGGGCCATTGGGACTGGCCATCCGGGCCGATCTTGTAGGCCACCACGTCCAGCGATCCGCTGCGCTCGTCCTGGAAGGCGACGATGGCATTGCCCGCGTTGTCGCTCTTGAAGTCGTAGCGGAAGAGCGCGGTGTTCTGGTTCTCCGCACTCACTACGATACCACCGGTTGCCCACAGCGCATTGCCATCGGCATCGAGGCGCTGCATCTTCAGCACATAGGCACCGGTGCTGTTCTCGAACCAGCAGGCATAGGTGCTACCGTCGGGTCCGGGTGCACTAAGCGGCGTGGCGGCACCGACACCGGTGGTGGCGCTAACGGCGGTGTTGAGATCGGGTGTGGTCCATTGCGCGGCCACGGTGGCGGCCAATAGGAGGGAGGTCGTGAACAGGATGTGGCGCATGGTGTATCGCTTTCGCTCAAAGTTGGTGTTCCTGTGATCGGATCGCAAGCCGCATGCATGCGTCCGGCTCCGATCGCACTGTCAAAATTTCACCGCATCCTGCGATCACGACAGGGTGTTGTGGGCGATCCTGTAAAAGAAGGTTAATACGACTTTCAAAATGACAGTCCCGCGCACTTGGTATCGTGTTTGGTCGCCACGGGCAGAAGCGCGGCCATGGTGGCCGGGCAGCAAAGACCAACACCAAGATGACACTTGTGAAGTATGAAAGTGCACCGGTGCGGACATCGCCGGTGGACCGCTTGGCCAGCGAGATCTTCGGCCAAAGCATCGGTCGGTTCTTCGGAAGCGACGGGTTCATGGACCACGCACCGCGCGTGAACATCATGGAACGCTCGGATGAGTTCGTGGTGGAAGTGCAAGCACCGGGCTTCGATAAGAAGGACCTGCACGTGGAGATGCTGGATGATACCCTGACGATCCGCGGCGAACACACCGAGGAGGAAAGCACGAAGGATGATGAGCGCTACACCCGCCGGGAATTCGCACGCAGTGCTTTCGAGCGCAGCTTCGTGCTGCCGAACACGGTGAACGGCGAGGGCATCAAGGCCGGGTACAAGAACGGCGTGCTGCGCCTGGAGGTGCCGAAGAAGGAGGAGAGCAAGCCGAAGAAGCGCCTGATCGGCATCAACTGATCAGCAGCAGCGCAGGGAGCGGTCGCCACGCGGCGGCCCTCCCACCCTTCGGGGTGGAACCACGGAAACCCAACACCCATCGCCATGGAAACCAAGCAATGCTTACCGGGCATGATGGTGCTTTGTGCGATCATGCTCAACCTTTCCGCCTGCAGCCAGGACGGAACGAAGAAGGAACCCGTACCGAAGGACACCGAAGCGGTGATCGATACGCCGAAGGTGGACATCCAAGTGAACAAACGCTATGACGAGGCCGGCAACCTGATCGCCTTCGATAGCACCTACACCAGCATCTACCGCGGCCGCACCGGCGACCAGGCCTTCCTGGACAGCGTGTTCCGCGACTTCAAACCGATGTTCCGCTCGCGGTATCCGTTCTTGGAGGACCCGGGCTTCAACGACCTGTTCTTCCAGGACAGCCTGATGCACCATGATTTCTTCCACGACGATTTCTTCCGCCGTCGCATGCAATTGAACGAAGAGTACCTGCAACGGATGATGGAGGAGATGGATGCGATGAAGAACGATTACCTGGACCAACAAATGCAGCGCCATGAACGATCGTACTGAAGAGATCACCGCCGAAGCAAGGGAGATGGAAGGGATCGAAGGCCTGACCGGGATCGAAGAGGCCATTGTGAAAGTGTACCTCCTGCAACGCGAGTCGTTACGCGGCAGGGCCTACCGCACACAGGAGCTGGCGCCCGAGCTGGCCATACCCTACAACTGGGTGGTGCCCATGGACGTGCCGGCGATCGACCGCTTGGTGGGCCGGCAGAAGCCCTACCTCTACTACGACCGCAACGCGGACCGCTTCACGCACATCGTACATTCCTTCTCGGTACTGGGCAAGCCGCACGATGCCAGCAGCGTGTTCCCGGTGCAACGCGTGATCACGATACCGCCGGCCTTGGGCTGAGGGACAGGACGCTCCTAGCACGAGCGGAACATGCGTTGATCGAACTTCTTCGCACCTTCGGTGTACCGTAGTTCGATGCGCACCCTCACGCAACTCCTTGCTCTGCTTCCGCTGGCGCTTTGGGCACAACCCGACCCGCCGAACATCACCTTCACCTTGGCCAAGGATGTGGAGTGCACGAAGCCCTTGGTCCGCGCGCACCGGGTGGAGCTGCACTACAAGTATGATCCGCAATACGGCTTCGCAGAACACATGCGCGGCGAGGCCATGAGCACGGTGATCGAAGGCACAGCGCTATTTGCGGATAGCACCACGGGTTGGCAGTTGTACCGCGTGCACGAGAGTTGGGGGTCGCAGAGGCGCGTGCTGGTGATCGCGGATACGGACACGATGCACTTGGCATTGCCGAACGCATTGGACAGCACGTGGCTCTTGGTGCAACGGGCCATGGGGCGCTGGGACCGCGACACACCCGAGGTGATGCATTTTCGCAAGGGACACTTCGCATTCGCAGAAGTGATCGAAGAAGCAAAGGCCACGGCGCGCGCGAACGAATTCGCAAAGCTTAGGCGGGCGGAGGTGGAGGCCAAGGAGAAAGCCGAGAGCGAGGCCTACTTGGAGCGGCACAAGGCATTGCCCGAACCGGCGCCACCGGTGATGCCCTACACACCTGCACCACCACCCACCGAGGCGGAGGTCGCAGCCTATTGGGCACAGCAACCGAAGTTGAAAAGCGCCGATGTTGTTTCGGTGAAGGAGGATTCGGTAAGGGTCAGCCTAACGGGTCGCGTCATGCTTACCGGTGCATGCGCCAGCGGCATGCCGATCTTCGGTCTGGAACAGCTCGTGCGCAACGCTTGGGTGGAGCGCATCGCGGTGGACATGACGCAGATGGATTGCGGCCTGCCGTGGGGCGACTGGGAGGACCATGCGATCACCTTGCCGCTACGCTGGTGGGTGAATGTCCATGGACGCAGCGGAGCGCAGGAACTGGGGCCGGGCACCTATCGCCTGGTCTTCGTGGGTGGTGATCTGCAGCAGATCCGGACACCGGCGTTCGCGTTGCAGTGAGCAGCAGGATGCCGCCCTGAACGTAATTTTCCGCCTTCGCAACAGGAACGGGAACCAATTGGCCCTTCGTGTTGTTCCACAAGCCAACACAACAGACCCACCACGACCATGATCCGATCGAGCAAAGCCATTTGGAAAGGCAGCGGTAAAGAAGGCACCGGCCACCTCACCAGCACCAGCGGAGTGTTGAAGGACACCCCTTACACCTTCATGACCCGCTTCATCAGCGAGGATGGGAAGGCGGGTACCAACCCGGAAGAGCTGATCGCGGCCGCACATGCGGGTTGCTTCACGATGAAGCTGAGCTTCGTGCTGGGCAATGGTGGCCATACGCCGGACGAATTGGATTGCACGGCACAGGTGAAGTTGGGTCCGGTAGAAGGTGGCACCGGCATCGTCGGCATCCACTTGGACCTGAAGGCCAAGGTGCCGGGCATCAGCTAAGCGGACTTCGACAAGTGCGCCGAAGAAGCCAAGGTGGGTTGCCCCATCAGCCAAGCGCTGAAGGCCGTGCCCATCACCATGAGCGCGGTGCTGCTGTAGGTCGTCGGCGTCGGCGGCAATAGGCTCGTTCTTTGGAACGGTCATTGCCATGAAGCAATAGTATTGACCATGAAGACCATGCGCAGCCTCTTCGTCCTGCTCGCTTATTCGTGCACCGCACTTGCTTTCGCCCAAACCCCGAAGGTGTTGGACGGCCTGGAGTACCGCGGCACCACCGAAGCCACCTTCCAAGAGGGATGCGAAGGCTGCGGCAACCCCGGCCATGTCGCCTTCGAAGGCAAGGACCGGATGGACTTCACCTTACCCGGCGCGGATATCATCGGGTCGGCGCGCTACACGCGCAAAGGCAACGTGCTGCGCTTGCTGGATAGCGACTGGACCATGGAGCTGAAGGGCGATTCGCTCTTCTTCACGGCCTACGACTATCGGCACGCCTATGTGCGCGTGGTGAAGTAGGCGTGCGCTAGCGTCAACGGTCCGTCCTACTTCATCTTCAAGAACACGCTCGGGTCCGCTCCGCAGACCACCGGGCACGGATCGCCGCTCATGCGCTGGTAGGTGGGCCCGGTACCCATCATCTGCAGTTTGCCGTCGGCCACGTTCGCCGCGCTCATCTGGAACTTGCCGTCCACGACAACGAGTTGCACGGCCGCGCACTTGGTATCGAGCACCGCCAGCACATCGCTGCTGGACACGGTCGCTGCGAAACAGCTTCCACCTGCAGTGGTGTAGCGGATGCAGGCGTCGGATGCCTTGTTGCGCGAGAGTTTTTCCACCCCGACGGAGCTGCCCGAAAGAGCGGTGTACATGCGATATGGGCTGCCTAGGAACCAGCTTTGGATCTCCTTGCCGTCCTTGTCCACCGGAATGGCCACCACGCTGGAAGAGCTCGGGTCCGTGTTGCGCAGCACGGTGTAGAAGCGGATACCGGTGCAACCGCTGGCCTTGAGCAGGCCATCGATCACCTCCTTGGCGAACACGCCTTCCACCGCTGCAGGAGCGGCTGCGATGGCCGTTGGTCCTGGTGCGGCTGCTGGCGCGTGGGTATGCACGGTTGAAGCGAATGGTGCGGACACCAAGAGCAGTGCGAAGGATAGATGTAGCGCGTTCATGGCGGTAGGATGAATTGTGAATGTAGTGGATCCCGGTCAAGGAGTAATGTCAGCCGCCTATCTTGGCGAAATGGGCTTCGCGCGTTCATGGAGAGAAGCTTTTGGTGGGCCGGTGCCGCGCTGGCGGCTCCTGTTCCTGCTACCCGCTCTCTGCGCGACCCTGCTACTTTTCTGCAAGGACCACCACGCCACCGCACCGAACCTGTTGGACAGCGCACGCGCCGCCCGGAACGATGCGCGCTATGATGTGGCCTTGACCTATCTGGACCGCGCGCGCCGGCAAGCTGCGGCCGCGGGGGACAAGGCCCAGATATGCAAGGTGCAAGTGGAGGAAGCATGGGTGCGACACATCCTTGGTGAATTCAATTTGGCGCTGCGACTCTTGTACAGCACCGAGCGCATGCGCAAAGTGCTGAACGACCGTGTGGGCCTGGCCGAAGTGTACAACCACATCGGGGCCATCCAACAGGTACAGAAGAACTACACCAAAGCGCTCGAACAGTATGAACTGAGCCTGTCGATCTACCAGGATCTGAAGATGGAGCATGAGGTGGGCCGCAGCTACAACAACATCGGTTCGTTGTATGAGGACATGGGCGATCCCGCTGCGGCGATCAGGTATCACCGCAAAAGCGAGGAGATCTGGCGTGGCCTTGATGCCAACGAATGGTTGGGCGTCACCTTCATGCAACTGGGGACCTGCATGGACCTCTTGGGCCGCTATGATTCGGCACAGGTGTACTACACACGCAGCTTGGAGGTGATCCAAGGCCTGGAGCGCGACTACATGATGGGTGTGATCTCCATCCACATGGGCAAGAGCGCACTGAAGGCCGGAAAGGCGGCGGAAGCGATCAGAAGGTGCAAGAACGGTCTGGACATGGCCGAGCGCTTGGATCTGGTACCGGTCCAGCAAAAGGCCTGCGACTGCTTGTACATGGCCTACGAGGCGGTGGGTGACCCCGCGCACGCCTTGGCCTACCACAAACGCTTTGTACTGCTGCGCGATTCGGTATTCGGACAGGACAACGTGAAGGAGTTGACGCGGATCGAGATGAGCCATGCTTTCGCCCAGCAACAGCTGGCCGATAGTTTGGTGCGGGCACAGGAGCAATTGGAGGCCGAGATGCGGCACCAAGAGGATGTGGCCCGTGAACGCGAAGGCCGCAACATCGCACTCTTCAGCGTGATCCTCTTCCTCGGCCTATCGGGCGGGTTGTGGAGCCGCTTGCGCTACATGCGTCGATCCCGTGCTGTTATCCAACGGGAACGGGAGCGCTCGGACGAACTGCTGTTGAACATCCTGCCGGAAGAGGTGGCGCAGGAGCTGAAGGACAAAGGCAGCGCCGAGGCCCGTGACATCGCCGAGGTGTCCATCCTCTTCACCGACTTCAAGGGATTCACGGCGCTCTCCGAAGAGCTGAGCGCACAAGACCTGGTGGCCGAGATCGACACCTGCTTCAAGGCCTTCGACGCGATCCTTTCGCGCTACGATATCGAGAAGATCAAGACCATCGGCGATGCGTACATGGCCGCAGGTGGCCTGCCCAATGCGCGCCCCGGGGCCGTTGCCGATACCATCCGCGCCGCGTTGGACATGCAAGCCTACATGATCGAACGGGCCACGGAACGTCGCGGAAAAGGTCTTACCGCCTTCGACATGCGGGCCGGCATACACACCGGGCCGGTGGTGGCCGGTATCGTGGGCGTGAAGAAGTTCGCCTACGACATCTGGGGCGATACGGTGAACACCGCCAGCCGCATGGAATCGTCCGGTGCGATCGGTCGGGTGAACATCAGCGGAAGCACCTTCGCCCTGGTGAAGGATGAGCCCGAATTCGTGTTCGAGGAACGTGGAAAGGTGGAGGCGAAGGGCAAGGGGGAAATGGTGATGTACTTTGTGGAGCGCACGGATGCAGCGGTCGCTTCGCCGACCGAATGACAGGGTAGCAATGGAAGGACCCTTGATCGACCGCTCCACCCTCGACCGCCTCTTCAAAGGAGATCCCGCGCGCGTGGAACAATGGATGCGCTTGTATTTGGAAGAGGCGCCAGCGTACATCAACAAACTGGCCGTGGGCCTTGCGCTGAACGACGCCGATGCCTTGGCCTCCGCTGCGCACGACCTGCGCCCGCAAGCGCATTACCTGGGCTGCGCCCGCATGTTGGAACTGTTGATCGCGATCGGTGAACGGGCGCGGACCGATGGTCCGGAAGCCTGCGCCCGACCCGTGAACGAACTGCTTGGATTGTGCGCCGCGATCGAAGCGGAGATCCGTGGGATGATCGATTGAACGGCGCCGAAGAACTGGTGTAAATACGAGGCCCTTTGCTGGACGCACGGACGACCTTTACCGGATGATCAAACTAGCGCTCGCCGATGACCAACTGCTGTTCCGCAAGGGCTTGGCCATGCTGCTGAGCGACATGGCCGGGGCGCAAGTGGTGTGGGAGTGCGCCAATGGCGAAGAGCTCCTTGCCGGCTTGAAGCAGGTCGATGTGGACATCGTGCTGCTCGATCTGGAGATGCCCGTGATGGACGGCATGGAGGCGATGCGCCGGATCCGACTGGAGCACCCGGAGGTGAAGGTGATCATCCTGAGCACCCACGATGAGGAGAAGTTGATCGTGCAACTGATGGAGCTCGGTGCGAACGGCTACATGCTCAAGAACACCGAGCCCGATGAGATCGATCTGGCGATCCGCTCTGTGGCGCAAAGCGGTTACTACTTCAGCGATCTCGTGGACCGCGTGATGCTGCATGGGCTGGTGAAGAAGGAGCAGGTGAAGCCCACCTACAACGAGATCGACCCCTTGAGCGAACGCGAGCTCGAGGTGCTGCGCGCCATTTGCAAGCAACACCACGGCGGAGATCGCGGCCAAGTTGTTCGTGAGCCCCCGCACGGTGGAATTCCATCGCAACAACCTGTTGCTGAAGACCGTGCGCGCAACATCGCGGGCCTCGTGGTGTACGCGATGACCAAAGGCCTGTACACACCGATATGATCCGAACATTGCGCGTCATCCTGCTGCTGCTCGTGCCGTACGTGCAAGGGGTGGCTGCGCAGTTCGACACCTTGGCACTTCCCTTTCGGGCCGTCACCATCGAGGATGGGCTTTCGCAGGGCATGGTGAACCACATCACCCAGGACAGGTACGGCTTCATGTGGTTCGCGACGAAGGATGGCTTGAACCGCTATGATGGCTACGACTTCACCGTGTACCGACATGACCCGGAGGACAGCACGACCGTGCGCGACAACTTCGTGCATGCGGTGTTCGAGGACCGCGAAGGGCGCTTGTGGGTCGGGACCAGCACGGGCCTTGATCTGTTCGATCGCCGAACGGAGTCCTTCGTCCACATCAGCCTCAGGCCGCAAGGTGAGGATGTCGGTTATGTCCTCAACATCGTGCAGGACGATCACGGCGACATCTGGATAGCCGGTTCCGCAGGCCTTGCGAAGTTGACCTTTGGTACTGGGGGAACGGATAAAGGCGCGTTGCCGCCCTATGTGGTGAAACGCTACGCCACCGGACACACGAACATTTGTCGCGATCGCGACGGGACGCTTTGGGGTGCGCAGCATCAACTCTACAGTTACCGCATCAAGCCGCGTCATGACGGTTTCGATTCCCTGGACACCCTTGATCTCGAAGACCTGGAAGAAGGCACGGCGGGCGCTTTCCCGGTGGGATGAAGGAGTTGGTGGTGGTCGTGGACGACACCATTCGTGGTCGGCGATACATGATCGAAGCTTCGCGGATCGTTGACCTGAGCGCCGGTGTGGAGGACATGAAGGTGCTCTACCAGATGCCGAAGGGCAAAGGCGGGATCTCCACCAAGCAGGTCGTGATGGATGCGGAAGGACGGATCTGGTTCGCCTACTACCGTGGTTTCTTCTGCTTCGATCCTGCAACGCGCACCATGCACCGGATCGGGTCCGCTACAAGTGCTCAGCGAGAATGTGAAGTACTGCGGAGAAGTGTTCAGGATCGGGCCGGTATGCTCTGGGTCGGTACCAAAGGATTCGGACTGCTCACCTACGATCCGCGCGCCGAACGCTTCCACAAGGTCCCCGGGCCAAGCATCGGTTCCTTGTCGCCCGGTCGCAACGGTCAAGTGATCATTTCGCGGAGCGATGTCTTCCTCGAGATCTACGATCCGGCCGAAGCGCGTTATGTCCGGCACATCCCCGGCAACGCCTACGTCGATCGATCTGCGATGCAGGTGCTCAGCCCGTGGGGAATGGGAACGGTGCAGGATGAAAGCGGCACCTATTGGTCGAATTTCGCTGGACTGATCACCTTCCGACCCGGTGATCCCGGTCCGGTACCGCATCGGCCGAAGCCTGGCACCGACATCCAGGGTGAAGGCACCACCTTGCCGCTCTTCCTGGATGGCGACTCGCTGATCTGGTTCGGGACGGACACCTGTTTCGGACGCTATGATCGACGGAGTTCCACCTACACCTTGTATCCATGCCCATTGGTGCGGATCGATCCGGACCATCACTTTGCCATCGTCATACACCGCGATGGTGCAGGTGACTTTTGGATCGGTACATCGAAAGGGCTGCTGCGTTTCGGCCGAGGAACCTGGACGCATTTCGCGCATGATCCGAAGGACCCGAACACCATCGCGGGCCATGTGGTGCTCTCCATCGCGGACGACCCGCAGGATCCGAACACGCTTTGGCTGGGCATTGATGGTGGCGGATTGAACAAGCTGGACAAGAACACGGGAAAGGTGCTGCGCTACGGAGCGAAGGATGGCCTGCCGAACGAAGTGGTATACGCAGTGCTCGGCGATGCGTCCGGAAAGCTGTGGATGAGCACCAACAAGGGCATTTCACGCTTCGACCCGGTGGAGGGGACTTTCCGGAACTACGACGCGAGCGATGGGCTGCAGAGCGATGAGTTCAACCGGAACGCCTATTGCCAACAAAAGGATGGAACGCTCTTCTTCGGTGGTGTGAAGGGCTTCAACCATTTCCACCCGAAGGACATCGTGGACGACAGCACGGCCAGTGCCATCCGGATAACGGGCATCAAACTGATCAACCGTCCTGTTGATTTTCGTGAGGCCGATTCACCCCTTGCACGCCCCGCTTACCTGAGCACCGGAATGACCATTCCGCACAGCGCGAACATGGTCACCTTCGAATTCGCCAGTATGGAGTTCTCCGCTCCCGAGGCACGCCGTTATCAATACAAGCTCGAAGGTTTCGATAGCGATTGGATCGAATCGGGCACGGACCGTAGTGCGGTGTACACCAACCTCGATCCGGGTACATACATCTTCCGTGTACGGGGTGATAACCGCGATGGCATCTGGGATACAAAGGGCACAGCATTCGAATTGCACGTCATGCCGCCCTGGTGGCGTACGTGGTGGTTCTATGCCTTATGCGTACTGGCCGTGGGCGGCGCGATCCTCTTGTACATCCGCATGCTCACCGCACAGAAGAACTACCTGGAGCGCACGGTCCAAGAGCGCACCGCGGAACTGGTCAGTGCCAAGGAGCGTGCGGAGCAGAGCGAGCGCATCAAGCAGCAGTTCTTGGCAAACATGAGCCACGAGATCCGCACACCGATGAACGCCATCGTGGGCATGAGCAACGCACTGCGCCGGGATGCACCGGTGGACGAGGGAACGCGAGCGAGCTATGTGGATGCCATCGCCACCAGCAGCGAGAACCTGCTCGGTATCGTGAACGAGATCCTCGACCTGAGCAAGATCGAAGCAGGTAAGTTGGAACTGGAACGAACGGCCATCGAGCCGCGCCGGTCGATCGCCAATGTGCTGGAGGTGATGCGGTACCGCGCCGAGGAGAAGGGCCTGAAGGTCGAGGCGGTCACTTCTCCCGATGTGCCCTTGAAGGTGCTCGGTGATGCCACGCGCTTGGAACAAGTGCTCATGAACCTGCTCAGCAATGCGATCAAATTCACCGAGCGCGGATCGGTGCGGATCAACTTGGATGTCCAGGAAAAGCTGAGCGATGCGGTCATGCTCCGCTTCACGATCAGCGACACGGGCATCGGTATCGCACCGGATCGCTTGGCCCGGGTGTTCGATGAGTTCAGCCAAGCGGAAAGCGATCATACACGACGCTTCGGTGGCACAGGGCTGGGTCTTGCCATCTGCAAGCGCTTGGTGGAGATGCAAGGTGGTACCATCGCTGCCGCGAGCGAGGTGGGAATAGGCAGTAGCTTCTCGTTCACCATTCCGTATTCGTTCATGGCGATCGATGGAAGTGGGACCGAGGATGCGGTCGACACACGATCCACAAGCCGTCGACCTGCAACGGAGCTCTCGGAACTTCGCATCCTATTGGCCGAGGACAACAAGATGAACGTGATGGTGGCCGAGGTCGAGTTGCAGCACGCCATACCCGGTGTCCAGGTCGATGTGGCAAAGAACGGCCGGATCGCGTTGGACATGCTGCGTATGAAGGACTATGACCTGATCCTCATGGACGTGCAGATGCCGGTCATGGACGGCTACGAAGCCACACGCGCGATACGTGCCTTGAACGATAAAAGATCGCGCATTCCCATCCTCGCAATGACGGCCAATGTGATGCAGGCCGAAGTGCAGCAATGCATGGATGCGGGCATGGACGGCTTCATTCCCAAGCCCTTCAAGCAGGAGGAGTTGGTGGAGGCGATCAGGAAAGTGATCGGCTGAACCTTCGGTCCACCGGTAGAACTGGTACTTCTACGAGGTGTGGGCCGGGTCTTAAAGATCACCTTTGAAGTGTTCGGTCAAGCGGCCATAACCTCTAAAGAAGAACAGAACCATGAATTACCTGAAATACATCCCCATCGCGGCGTTGGCGCTCATCGCTTGCGGTACTGCCACGAATGCCGTCGCACAGGACAAACCGGACGTGAACATCATCGCCCAGACCACCATGAGGATCGTCGTCCCCGACGGTTCCGAGGAGAAGGCGATGTGGGATATGATGCATGAGTATTATGACAAGGTGTATGCAAAGAGCACCATACTGAAGCACATCACGATCTACCGCCACCGGTACGGTAGCGAAGGGAGGACCATGGTGGTGAACCTTGAGTTCGCGACGTGGGCCGATATCGAGAAGTTCGATGACGAACGTGAAGCATTGGAGAATGCGGGCTGGCCGGATGAAGCCAAGCGCAAGGCGTTCATGAAGAAGTTGGGTTCCTTCCAGGATCCCTACCACCGCGACGAGATCTACTCGATCAGCAATACCATGCGCAAGTAGATCCTCGCATCATAACGACGCTCATGCGTCACAACGAAGGGCCTCACGGCCCTTCGTTCGTATTTGGGTATTCAATCTGTGATCGGTCGCAGAACTGGTACTTCTACGAGGTGTGGCGCGGAGTGCAAGGAGCACTTTTGGGCTGGAGGAATGGAAGGGTCGTCCTTGTCCTTCTTCCGAAAGCCTACCTCGATAAGCACATGGCCTTCATTAGGACCAACCGATCGATCATGAACACCAAGAAGAACATAGCCTTGCGACACGCACTATTCGGGCTGATGGCCGTGCCGTTCTTGATGACCGGCTGTGGCCAGTCCCCAGAGCCTGAAGCGCAAGCGACCATGGACAGTGGACCGGCGCCAGTGGAGGCCCCGGAATGGTTCCAGCTACGACCTGAAGTGGAGAAGGCCTATGGGTACACCCATGCGGTGCGCGTCGGGAACGTGATCACCATCAGTGGTGCCGTGAGCATGGACAATGCCGGCAACCCGACCGCCGTTGGTGATCTCGCGCAACAGATGAAGAATTGCTACGCCGACCTGCACAAGGTGTTGGCGCACTACAACTGCACCTTCGATGATGTGATCGCGGAGAACGTGTTCACCACCGACATGGCCACCTTCTTGGAGCATGCGGCCTATCGGAACGAGATCTACACCAAGCAATTCCCGGCCGGTTCATGGTTGGAGGTGAAGGGCCTTGCGTTGCCGGAATTCCTGATCGAGATCGAGCTGGAGGTGCACAAGCCGACGCATTGATCATTAGGAACAGATCGAACTGAGCGGTCCCGGAGCAACAGGGTTGAAAGCATAGGACCGTTCCACAAGTAGCCCCGGCCATAGGTCGGGGTTACGTGCATTCAATGGGGCCGCAATGGAGACCACACATCGGTTGGCCAATATGCGTCCCTTGCTCCGTACATTTCAACGGATGTCAGCCCCTCATGTAAAGGTTCGTTGTCGCAACCTTCGTCCACGAAAACTTAAAGCGCACCTTCATGGCTGCGTCCCCAATGGACGCTTTTAACGCAGCGCGGAAACGTGTGGATAAGTCCTATTGTGAACAAAAGCGACCTGGTAATACCGGGGCTGGGAAGTAGCTTTACCGGGTCATACGTCAAGGTCCTTGCAACGAATTGGGGTATGAGGAAGATCGCCATGGTACTGGGCATGCTGTTCCAGATTGCGCTCACGGCGCAGGTGGATACGGAGCTGCTTTGGCGGATATGGTCCGATAAGCGCAACAACGACACGGTCCGGCTGAAGGCCTTGAGCGACTTTGCATGGCAGGGATACCTCTTTTCCGAACCGGACAGCGCCATCCACTATGGGCAGATGATGTATGATCACGCTGCCCGGAAGGGGATGAAGCGTGAAATGGCCTACGCCCTGCGCGGTCAGGGTGTCGCGTACAAGGTGCGTGATGAGAACGTGAAGGCCTTGGACCTGTTCCTGCGCAGTATGGCCCTGAGCGAAGAGGCCGGTGACCTACCAGGCATCGCAGGGTCCTTGAACAATATCGGAATATTGTATTTCGAACAAGGGGATTACGCACGGTCCTTGGACTATCACAAGCGCAGTCTCGATATGCGGATCCGATCAGGCGATCTGAAAGGGATCGGTGCTTCGCTGAACAGCATCGGGAAGATCCATGAGAAGCGGGGCGAACCGGATCGCGCATTGCAGTTCTTCATGCGCGCGTTGAACAGTGGGCAGCATTTGAAGTTCGATCTGGGCACGGCCTATACCTTGATCAATATCGGAGGTATCCATCGCGGTAGGGGGGAACGGGAGCAGGCGTTGAAGTTCTATCATGCAGGTCTGGAGCTCCATAGGAGGTCGAACGATCGCTTGGCCGAGGCGATGGACCGGAACCTGATCGGAGCCACACACCTCGAGGAAGGCGATGTGCCATCCGCCATTGTGGAATGCGGTAAGGCCTTGGCCTTGACGAAGGGTCTGAACAACCTGGAAGAGCAACGGAATGCATGCGACTGTTTGTATGAAGCGTATCGCAGTGTGGGCGATCGGTTCCGCGCCTTGGAATTCCTGGAACGGTCCAGAACGATCAGCGACAGTTTGAAGGATGAACGGATCGCGATGAAGCTGCAGCGCATGGAGTTCAACTTCGAGCTTCGCCTGGACAGCATCGCCGCTGCGGAGGAGGAGCGGCATGTCGAATTGCTGAGCCAAGCGGCTGTCGAACGCGAGAAGAGCAAGAAGAACATTTTCCTAGCTGTCGGGGTCGGTATCCTGCTCGTTTCGATCGGGCTTTACAGCCGTGTTCGCTACATCAGTAGGGCCAAGCGCGAGGCCGAAGTGCTGCAGGAGCGGGCCGAAGCGGGGGAGCGGGCCAAGCAACAGTTCCTTGCCAACATGAGCCACGAGATCCGGACGCCCATGAACGCCATCATGGGCATGACCGACCTCTTGCTTCGTAATGATCATGGGGCCGCCCAGAAGAAATACCTGGAGGCCATCAAACTGAGCAGTGAGAACCTGTTGATGATCATCAACGACATCCTGGACCTGAGCAAGATCGACGCGGGTAGGGTGGAAACTCTGAGCAGGTGGCATTCGAACTCCCGCACGGCGATCGCAGGGGTCATGGCGATACTGCAACTGAAGGCCGAGGAGCGTGGGCTTTCGCTCCTTGAGGAGGTTGCGGCCAGTGTGCCTGCTGTCCCGGGTTGGCATCCAGGACGTTTGCATCAGGTGTCGATCAACCTGGTGGGCACGCCATCAAGTTCACCGAAGAAGGTGTCATCATCGTTCGTGCAGTTGGTGATGCGCGGGGAGATGGAAGTTGCGAACTGCAGCTCAGCGTCATGGATACCGGTATTGGAATAGCGCCGGACAATTGGGTAAGATCTTCGCTGAGTTCGATCAGAGAATGCGGATACGACCAGGAAGTATGGAGGCACGGGGCTCGGCCTCACCATTTGTAAGCGCCTCGTGGAACTGCAAGGCGGGACGCATCGAAGTGAGCACCTCCAAGGAGTGTCTTCACCGTGCGCATACCATTTGCACCTGGAAGCAACGGCTGGCGCTGTGGCACTGCGATCGGGACCTACCGAACTGAACGACCTTCGGGTATTGTTGGTCGAGGGTGAGCCGACTGCGCCGCCGTGGAGGCACAGGAACTGTTGGAAAGTGAATTCGTCAGGGCGCAGGTCACGCATGCGAGGACCGGGGTCGAGGCGGTAGCGATACTCAAGCAGGCCGAGTTCGATCTGGTCCTTTTGGATCTCACATCGCCCGCGGTTTTCGGACTGGAAGCGTGCAAGGCCATCCGGCAACTATCCGGTAAGTCGGCCCTTCTTCCGATCATCGCCATGGTCGATGGAGCGATCGCGGAAGCATTACCGTGGGAATGGGAAAGAGCCGGCGTCAGTGTCTGGGTGCGGAAACCCTTTCAGGGAACGTGCTTTCGAGGGTGGTTCCCGCCGCATTGGTGGGTGCCCGGTGATGCAGGCAATCGATCCGTGAAGCGGGACCATGGAGCGACCTACCGCCGATGGACAAGACCGGTCAATCCGTTCGATCAGGATCGGACCAATTTCCGTATCTTAAACACATGTTCAAGACCCCGAGCCATGCTATGGTGGCTCGTCGATGGAACTATAGCATCCATCCGCTGAACAAAGGCCTTGTCCCCTTCGCCACCTTGGGGTTGCGTTCCATGCGCATGCACTACTTCGGTCATGCGGCGCGCATCAACACTTGGCTGGCGAACAGACACTACCCCTTTTCTCCTCGCGCTGTTGATACCGGCCCAAGGCATCGCCCAATGTGATACATCGCCAAGCCTTTCCGTTCGTTGACTCCATCAAGGATGGCCTGTCGCAAGGAATGGGTGAACCATATCGCCCAGGATCGCTTCGGGTTCAAGTGGTTCGCGACGAAGGAAGGGTCGTATCGGGCATGACGGGTCGGACGACCGACGGTGGGGAGACCATATCACCGCGCTGCACGAGGGCCCCGAAGGCATGCTGTGGGTCGGCACGGCATCCAGAGGGCTTGACGCGTTGGATCGAAAGCGCGAGGCGTTCATGCACGTCGATCTCGGGCCGGAGGGAAATTCGGCATACATCTTCAGCATAACGCATGATACCAACCGGAACCTCTGGGTGGCAACGAACGCAGGTCTGTTCAAAGTGAACATGACCGGTAAAGGTGAAGTTGACCGATCGCATCCGGCCATCCGCTACTTCACGAAGCAATGCAGGGTCACCAGCGACAAGGACGGAAGGGTCTGGGGTTACCTCAAGGGTTCCTGGGCGTTCCGCATCCGACCCTCGGCATTCGGCAACGACCACATCGATACCCTTGATATGCAGCGTTTCGGAAAGGAGCTCTGGAACGATGATCGGGCAACCAGCGTGAACGGACACTTCGTCGTGGATCCCGCTTCGGGTCGGGTGTTCGGTGTCTTTCCGTATTTCATCGCCGAGTACGACCGTGCGACGCTCACCCCCAACGTCGTGTATCGTGTTCTATCCAACTGGTTCGCGCTTACAGGTCGAGCAGGTCGTCGTCTCCAACAACGGCAATGATCTGGTTGGCGAGCAATGCATCCGGCGCTACGACATCGGCACGGGAAGGATGTCCGCGTGCTCTCGGCCGATCCGAACATGAATACCACGATGACCGCTGCGAACTGTGCGTTCCACATCGCAACGGGCTGATCTGGATCGGTACGCTCGGTTATGGAGTGCTGTCATACGACCCGCGTATCGAACGTTTCAACGCTCACCTGGACGGCAGTGTGTACTGGATGCAGAACACACCCGATTCCCGCATGGTATGCCAACGTCCTGGGAAATTCCTGCGCGTTTTCGACCCTTCCACCGGCAGCTATGTGATCGATCGCTCCGATGCATCCATGCGGTCGCGGATCGATGGCCCCGTGAACGAGACCCAAGCTGCTGTCCAGGATGCCGATGGGATCTTCTGGATGTGCAAGGGCGGACTCGTTCGATACGATCCGCGCACGGACCACTACCGCGAGTTCCCCATCACCGATGCGCAGGGCACCCGCCTTGGTCAAACAGCGAATTCCTTTCCATTGTACATGGAGGGGAACAACGCGCTCTGGTTCAGTTGTGACAGCGCGTTGTTCCGCTTCGATAAGAAGGACCATCGCTTCGAACGCTATCCCTATCCCATAGCGCCTGACCAGATGCCGTACCTGTTCGTACAATCCATCCATAAGGACAACAACGGCGTCATATGGCTGGGAACAGTGAAGGGGCTGCTTCGCTTGGACCCTGTCTCACGCACGTGGACCCATTACCACAACGACCCTGACGACCCGCACTCGCTCAGCTACGACCTCATCTTCAGCGTCCATCCCGATCCTGAACGACCTGAACGGTATCTCTGGATCGGTACCAACGGTGGAGGCTTGAACCGCTTCGACAAGAGCACCGGCAGATGTGATCATTTCACAAAGAAGAACGGCTTGCCCAATGATGTGATCTATGGTATTCTCGACGACGATAGTGGGGACCTTTGGATGAGCACCAACAAGGGCATCTCCCATTTCTCTCCGTCCACCGGGACATTCCGGAATTACGATGCGACCGATGGACTTCAAGGTGATGAATTCAACCGGAACGCATTCTGCAAACTCGCTGATGGCCGACTCTTTTTCGGCGGTATCAATGGGTTCAACTACTTCCGTCCAGAGGATCTGCATGAGGAGACCGGGGCCGTGGACGTGGTCATCACGGACATCAAGCTGATCAATCGGTCCATCGATATCGCTTCAGCGAACTCGCCCTTGAAGGCTCCGACCTTCCTGAGCAGCGCCATGGAGATACCGTACAGCGTGAACATGGTGACCTTCGAATTCGCCTGTATGGAGTTCTCCGCGCCGCGTTCACACACCTACCAGTACATGTTGGAGGGCTTCGATCAGGAGTGGATCGTATCCGGCACGAACCACTCGGCGATCTATACCAACCTCGATCCCGGAACATACAACTTTCGAGTACGCAGTGCGGACCGGACCGGCAATGGGCGGACCGCATCATTCGGCCTTGTCGTCCTTCCACCGTGGTACCGCACCTGGTGGTTCTACGGGTTGGTCGCATTGCTTGTGCTGGGCGCGGCATTCCTGTATATCCGCAACCTGGGTTGGCAGCGCGCGCGCCTGGAACGGACCGTTCGGGTGCGGACCTTGAGTTGAGCCGCGAGAAGGACCGCAGCGACGAGCTCCTGCGTAACATCCTCCCGACGGAAGTGGCCGCCGAGCTGAAAACCTTGGGGCGCACCAAGGCGAAGCATTACAAGAAGGTCACCGTCTTGTTCAGCGATATCGAGGACTTCAGCGAGGTGGGAGAGCAGTTCTCGCCAAGTGAACTGGTCGAGGAACTGAACGTCTGCTTCAAAGCATTCGATCGGATCATGGAGAAGTATGGTGTCGAGAAGATCAAGACCATCGGCGATTCCTACATGGCAGCTGGTGGGGTACCGGATGTGGAATCGGGTAGGCCGATCGAAGTGGTGCGTGCAGGGCTGGAAATGCAGGCCATCATGGAGGAACGCCGCATCGAACGGGTGGCGTTGGGTAGACCGCCCTTCCACATGCGAGTGGGCATCAACACCGGGCCGGTGGTGGCAGGCATCGTGGGCCTGAAGAAATTCCAGTACGACATCTGGGGCGATACGGTGAACATCGCGAGCCGCATGGAGAGCAGCGGGGTCATCGGTCGGGTCAACATCAGCGCGGCCACCTATGCAGAGGTCAAGGACGCCGAGGACCTGGAGTTCACACCGAGGGGTATGGTCGAGGTAAAGGGAAAGGGCTTCCTGGAGATGTACTTCGTCAGCTTAAGGACGGGAGCGCCGAAATTGGATACCTCGCTATTGTCCGATGAAAAGTGGGGAGCTATCAATTCGAACGGACAGGATCTCGTTGGTAGAACGACCGAGTTGAAAGGACTGCGGATCCTCCTTGCAGAGGACAATGAGTTCAACGTGATCGTGGCACAGGGTGAATTGGAGGACGCGATCCCGGGGGTGATGGTCGATGTGGCACCGAACGGTGCGGTCGCCGTGCAGATGGTGCAACAGAAGGCCTATGATCTGGTGCTCATGGATATCCAAATGCCGGTGATG
The DNA here is from genome assembly GCA_041391825.1 of Flavobacteriales bacterium. Classification (GTDB taxonomy): domain Bacteria; phylum Bacteroidota; class Bacteroidia; order Flavobacteriales_F; family PHOS-HE28; genus PHOS-HE28. Next base: position 25,760 of record JAWKNF010000016.1, read on the forward strand.
AACGGTTACGAAGCCACGCGGGCGATGCGGGCATTGTCCGGTCGAGCACGGATCCCGATCGTGGCACTTACGGCCAATACCATGCAGGCCGAGCGGGACCGATGTCGGGAAGCAGGGATGGATGGATTCATCCCCAAACCCTTCAAGCGAAAGGAGTTGTTGAACGCCTTGCGCGAGGTACTGGAAGGGAAAAAGGCCTCATCGTAGAAGCCTTGGTCCAGGCCTTGTCAGGTGTCCTCGAACTTTTTTCACCTCGGCCGTAAAACCTTCCTCCTTTTCGAATGTCCAAGCAAGAACTCGAGGGTGGAACCTCGCTTCGCCTTGATCACCTTCTCCTCACCACCAGCCCAAATAACGGTCCCCACATGACCCATGTCGATCGTCCGTACCGCAGCCTGCTCACCGTGTTCTGCGGACTTGCAATGCTCATGGCCACCGCACAGTTCGATGGCTTCGCGTTGTACAACAACCAGAACCAGAGTACAGCCTACCTGATCAACGCAAGCGGGCAGATCGCCCATTCGTGGTCCTTACCATCGAACGCGAACTATGCCATGGCCCTGAAGCCGAACGGCAACATCGTGCGCGGAGCCGTCAACCCCGGCAATTCTTTGAATGGCGCTGCGGTGGGTGGAAAGCTACAGGAATTCACCCCGAACGGGACCTTGGTGTGGGAGTTCGTGTACTCCACCACACAATTTGTCACCCACCATGACATCTGCCTGATGCCCAATGGGAACGTGTTGATGACGGCATGGGCGGTACAGACGAACGCGGCCCTGCAGGCGATCGGATACACCGGAACGGCCTCCAAGTGGCCCACGCGGATCATCGAGGTGGCCCAGAACGGCTCCGGCGGGCAGGTGGTCTGGGAGTGGAACATGATGGACCGCTTCATCCAATACGTGGATGCGAACAAACCGAACTACATGCCCATTTCCGAACATCCCGAGCGGATGAACATCAATGTGGTCACCAGCGCCAGCGGCGGAGGCCCACCCAGCGGAGATTGGTTCCACGTGAACGGGATCGATTACAACGAGGAATTGGACCAGATCGCCTTCAGCTCACGCTTTCTTAGCGAGATCTTCATCATCGACCACAGCACCACCACCGCCGAAGCTGCGGGACACACAGGTGGGAACTCCGGCATGGGTGGTGATTTCCTGTTCCGCTGGGGAAAACCGGCCAACTATGGCACCCCCGGCACGCAGACCATCGCCGGAGCCGTGCACGATGTACGGTGGATCAAGGAAGGCAGGCCCAATACAGGTTATCTGCAGTTCGTGAACAACGTCGGAGGTCCGGGCAACAGCACGACGATCGATGCGATCCTTCCTGAGCGAGACGGGTATTTGTACCCGCGCACGGTTGGAACCGCCTTCGGACCGACCAACTACGAGTGGCGCCATAACTGCATCGCGAATTCCTCGGGACAAAGCGCTTCGGACCGCATGCCGAACGGGAACGTGTTCGTAGCGCTTTCGGACGAATACATGTACGAGGTGAACGAGGCCGGGACCGTGATCTGGCAGTACAACGCCAGCCCGCAAAAGGCCTTCCGTTACACCTGCGATGACCCGGGGATCATCGCCCTGTTGGGCGAGAACCCATGTGGACTCAGCACCGGCGTGGAGAACGCGGTGGCCGGGAACGGTACGGTCGAAATGTACCCGAACCCCTCCGTTGGTACGGTCACGCTGCGCGGCCTGATGCCTGCGGATGTGAACGCGATCACCGTGATGGATGCGACCGGCCGCGAAGTGATGCGCACCGGAAGGGCCGTTCAATTCGACTTGAGCGGGCATTCGGCGGGCTTGTACCATGTGCGTGTGGATCTCGTATCCGGAGAACGGGTCGTAGGTCGGATCATGCTGGAACAGTAAGGCAAGGTGCGCGCTTCAGGTCCGGTCGTCCTGGTCCTTGCGCTGTTGGCGCAGGTGGGCCTGTACGCCCAATCTGACCTGTACGACATCGCTTTGGTGCGGGAGATCCGGCTGTATTTCGAAGAGGAGAACTGGAGCGATCTGTTGGACACCCTGTACCTCCAAGGCGACGAACGCATGATCGGCGACCTGGAGATCGATGGGGTGCGCTACCCGGATGTGGGTGTCCGCTACAAAGGCTTCAGTTCGTACAGTTCGTCGCGGGAGAAGAACCCCTTCAACATCAAGCTGGACCACATCCACAGCGGACAGAACCACCAGGGGTACGAGAAGCTGAAGCTGAGCAACGTGATCCAGGACCCGTCCTTCCTGCGGGAAACAATGACCTATGAGATCGCGCGGAAGTACATGCCCGCCTCGCAGGCCAACTTCGCCAACTTGTACGTGAACGACGTGCTCATCGGCTTGTACACCAACGTGGAGGATGTGAGCAAGGAATTCGTTGACAAGCACTTCGGCTCACGCGGCAATGCATTCGTGAAATGCAACCCGACCACGGTGGACCTGAACGGCGAGAACTCCAATTTGAGCGATACGCCCGGTGCCGATCCGGAAGCCTACCACGAGCTGTACAGTTTGGAGTCGGATGAGGGATGGGAGGAACTGCTCGGTCTCATCAACGTGCTGAACTCCGACCCGGCACACATCGATCAGGTATTGAACGTGGACCGGACCCTCTGGATGCACGCGGTCAATTACACCGTGATCAACTTCGATAGCTATGTCGGCTATGCCCAGAACTACTATCTGTACAAGGACGACAACGACCGCTGGAACCCGATCCTGTGGGACCTGAACATGTCCTTCGCGAGTTTCCGCTTGACCGACGCCTCGACCTACTGGAATGGATTCAGCATCGCGCAGGCCATGAGCATGGATCCCTTGAAGCATTGGAACAATGTGTCGGTGCAACCAAGGCCGCTCTTGCGCAAGCTGTTCGAGAACCCCACGTACCGCCGCATGTACCTCGCGCACATGCGCACCATCCTGGACGAGAACTTCGCGGACCAGTCCTACTACGATCGCGCGACCACCATGCGCGATCTGATACGCCCTTTCGTGCAGGCGGACACAAACAAGTTCTACACGGATCAGGCCTTCGAATCGAACCTGGACCAGACCGTATCCTTCGTCGTCGATTACCCCGGCATCGCACCCTTGATGAACGGTCGGGCCGCGTACCTCTACAACTACGCTGGCTTTTCGGGTCAGCCGGTCATCAGCGCGATCGGGCATTCACCGGAGGAGATCAACGTGGGCGACGAAGCGATCATCACCGCGAACATCCAAGGTTCCGACAGTGCCTTCGTGGCCTACCGCTGCGTATCAGGCGGCCTGTTCGAGCATGTGGAGTTGAAGGACGATGGGCTGAACGGCGACGGTGCGGCGGAGGATGGCCTGTTCGGCGCGCGGATCACCGTGACGACGAACATGGTCGAGTTCTACATCTATGCCGAGAATTCCGTTGCCGGCGCATTCTCGCCACCTCGTGCCGCATATGAGTTCCATGCCTTCGGCACACGGATCACCGCGGGTGCGATCGTGATCAATGAGTTCCGTGCGAACAACCCGGGAGCGGAACTGGACCAGGCAGGAGAGGCCGAGGATTGGATCGAACTGCGCAACATGAGCGGCTTCCAAGTATCCACCGCTGGCCTGTACCTGTCCGACGATCCGAACGATCCGTCCAAATGGGCGATGCCCGTGCGAACGCTTGCACCGGGCGAATACCTGATGATCTGGGCCGACGAGGACGAGGCGCAGGGTGATGACCATGCGAGCTTCAAACTGGATGATGCCGGTGAGTCGCTGTTGCTGGCTTATGCCGATGGTACGGTCATCGATCAAGTGCATTTCGGTGCACAGTATCCGATCTCCACCACGGGGCGCTATCCCAACGGTACCGGATCGTTCCGCGAACTGTATCCCACCTTCGGTGCGGCGAACACACTCGATGGGCAGGATGATCTCGATCGCTACCTCCGGGTTTTCCCGAATCCTTCATCCGGTGACATTTCGGTCATCGTGCAGGAGGACGGCCCTTATGAACTGAACATCATCCGCTCCGATGGGGCACGGATCACTCCCGACTACGACCGCAGCGGCGATGGCCTTGTACGGGTCGGCACCGCCTCCATGGGTGCCGGTGTCTTCGTGCTGGAGGTCCGAACAACAAGTAACACGACACGAACCCCTTTTGTACTGATACAATGAAGAACGCTACGATCCTCGCCGCTTTGTTCCTGAGCACAACGCTCAGCGCACAGGTCTTCACGACCTGGACCACCGCCGAAGGCCTGCCCACCAACAACCTGCGCGATGTGGCAGTGGATGCGGAAGGAAATATCTGGTTGGCCACCCAGGCCGGTGTGGCCAAGTTCGATGGGACTTCCTTCGAAACCCATTCCACCACGAGCCATCCAGGCTTGGTCAGCGATGACGTGGTCGCGATCGCTGTCATGACCAACGGTGATGTATGGGCAGGTACGGACATCGGTGTCAGCGTGTTCGATGGATCGGACTATACCACGTACACCACTGCGGATGGCCTGAGCGACGACCAGATCAACAACATCAAGCAAGCACCGAACGGTGATATTTGGTTGGGGACCATCAACGGGGCCACGCGGTACAGCAATGGCACGTTCACGGCCTTCGGTTCACCGGACATCCCTTTCGGTGGCATTACCTACGCCGCATTCGCGGATAATGGCGACGTCTGGCTGGGTGGCGGCTTGGGCGGCATCATCGTGTACAACGGAAGTACGTTCAGCACGATCACCACGGCGAACGGATTGCTCTCCAACAAGATCCGGAGCATCGCCTTCGATGGCGCGCAGAACAAGTGGGTGGCGACCGCACGCGGCATCTCCACGCTCGACGCGGCGGACCAGCACAGCGGCGACCACACGCGCCCGTTCGAACTCCCTGCACCGGATACCCTGAACCCGGTGACGGATATCGTACTCGACAGCCAAGGACGGGTATGGTCCGGTGTGTACGTGGATTATCTCGTGACGGAAGGCGGCGTGTCCACGTATGATGGCAACGGATGGACGCAGTACGAAACGGCCGATGGCCTGGCCGGACCGAACGTGCGTCGCCTTGCGGTGGACGCCAATGACGATGTGTGGGTGACCACCAGCACGGGGTTGACCCGGATCAGCGAGGTGCAGAATGCCATCGCCGAGTTGGAACGTGGACCAGCGTTCAGCTTGTACCCGAACCCGGCCACCTCCGAGTTGAACATCGTGCTTGAAGAGGCCAGCACGGATCGTCACTTGATGGAAGTGTATGACGCGCAACTCCGCTTGGTGCGCACCGGCACCATGGTCGCTGGCCGTGCCACCATCGATTTGTCCTCCTTCGAGGCCGGCAGCTACGTAGCAAAGATCAACGGGTCTGTCCGCCGCTTCGTGGTTGTTCGCTGAAGCAGGACCAAGGGTCTACTCGTTCCAACGCGTCGGATCCCAAGGACCCTTGCCTTCCCATGCTTCCACTTGCTGCACATCGCCCAAGCGGAACAGCACAGGGAAGTTGAAGCGGCGCTCGAATTGAACGTCCAGTTTGCAGAAGATACCGAGCTGGTCGTAGTTGATCACAGGAGGTAGTTGGAGCACGGGTGGCGGGGTATAGCTCCTTGATCCGCCGAGGTCAATGGAAGTGGTGCGATCGTTCTCAACTGACACCGGAAAGGAATATGCGCTGGAGAGCAGCTGTGCGTTCGCCTCAAAGCCAATGCAGGAGAGGAACAGGCAAAGAAGGAGGGCGGAACGGTCCATGATCGTTCGCATCCTACGGCCTTAGTGCCGCGATCGTGCTCGCATAGGTGATTCCGAAATGCGAGGCCACATCCACGCATTTGCCGTTCCTGATGACAAGCGTTTGCGGTGATTCGTGCTGTATCCCATATCGATCGGCGATCGCATTGGAGACTTCGCGATACCGGAGCAGGTCGAGGAAATAGACCGTGTGTGTTGCGCTGTCCGAGTCCGTCCAAGCGCGTTCCAAACGCGAAAGGGCCGCACTGCTGATGCTGCAACGGGTGCTGTGCTTCAGGATCAGGACGGGCTTCTCGTGCGAGGCCGCGTCGATCGAGTCCAACTGTGCGATGTCCGTGAGAGCGATGCGATCCATGTCGTGCGAATTTCGGGTTCTGCTATTTTACCACCGTGCCGGTGACGATAATGTCGTCAAGCCCCGGAGCCGTTCTGTTCATCCTTCAACCATGCATCCCGATGTAAACAAAGCCGACCACCGTTCGTTCATACCACACAACATCAAGGTTCCTGACCTTCCCCCGACAAGTCCGAACTTCGACGCCATGTCAGCCGAAGCTTTGGAGACCACGGAGATGGCCGCGCTCGCCGCCCGCTTCGTCAATAGTACCGCAAGGCACGTGTTCCTGACAGGCAAGGCCGGCACGGGCAAGACCACCTTCCTGCACCAGCTCGCGCAAAGCACGCACAAGCGCTACGTCATTCTGGCGCCTACCGGTATCGCCGCCCTCAACGCCAAGGGCGTCACCATCCATTCCCAATTCCTGCTGCCCTTCGGCTCCTTCGTCCCCGACCGCCGGCTGCCCGACGGCATTCCGGAGTACGGCAGTTTCCATGACCGCGACACGCTCACGCGCAGGCATCCCTTGAACGCGGTGCGCCGCAACGTCCTGCGCAGCGTGGACCTGCTCATCATCGACGAGGTCAGCATGTTGCGTGCGGACCTGCTCGATGCCATCGACCATCGCATGCGCAGCGTCCGCGGGGTGTACGATCGTTCCTTCGGTGGCGCACAGGTGCTGTTGATCGGCGATCTGTACCAACTACCGCCCGTGGTCAAGGACGACGAATGGCGCGTGCTGCGGCAGTGGTATGCAAGCCCGCACTTCTTCGAGGCGCGCGTGATCAAAGAGGCCGGCTATGCACACATCGAGCTGGACAAGATCTTCCGGCAACAGGACGCCACCTTCATCGACATCCTCAACAACCTGCGGAACAACACGGTGACGGCGAGTGACGTGGAAACCCTGAACACGTACTACCGTGCCAACATCCCCAAGAGCGATCAGGAAGGTGTGATCACACTGACCACGCACAACCGCACAGCGGACGAGCTGAACCGCAATGCCATGGCCGCACTTCCGGGGAAGGCCTTCACCTTCAATGCGAAGGTGGAAGGTGATTTCCCGGACAGCATGCAACCCGTGGTGAGCGAGCTCGTGTTGAAGGAAGGAGCACAGGTCATGTTCATCCGGAACGATCCGGAGAAGATGTACTTCAACGGCAAGCTCGCCAAAGTGATCAAGGTGACCGACGAGCTGGTGAAGGTCGAGATGGAGGACTCGGGTGCGGCGGAAGGATCGCGCATCGAATATGTGCTGAAGAAGGACCAGTGGGAGAACAAGCGTTACACGGTCGATCCGGTGACGAAGGACCAGAAGGAGGAGATCCTTGGCACCTACGAGCAGTACCCGATCAAGTTGGCATGGGCGATCACAGTGCATAAAAGCCAAGGCCTCACCTTCGACAAGGCCATCATCGACGTGGGTAGTGCCTTCGCGCCGGGCCAGGTCTATGTGGCCCTCTCACGCTTGCGTTCGTTGAAGGGGCTGATCCTGCGCACCCGCATCGATCCGTCGGTCGTCGCGACGGATAGGGATGTCATGGCCTTCAGCGAACGGCGGCTCACGCAGCAGCCATTGCCGGAGCAATTGCGAGAGCAGCAACAGACCTACCTGGAGGCCGTGTTGACAAGCAGCTTCGACCTTGGCGATCTCATGAAGAAGGTGGGTTTCGTTCAGAAGGACCATGTCGAGGTGAATGAATTCGAGGACGCGAGCATGAAGACCGCCTTGTCCCGCTTCGCTGAAAAGCTCAGGACCGAGGAGGCGAACACGCACACCTTCCAAGCCCAGTTGCTGCGGCTCTTGTGCGAGGCCGATCGGGAAGCGCTGTTGCAACGCATCGACAAGGGTAGCGCCTATTACACGGGCGTGTTGAAGACCAGTATGAAGGACCTGCTGCAGCACCTCGCACAGGTGGAGCAACTGAGCCGGACCAAGGAGTACGCCAACGAACTGCGGGAGATCGACGGCATGTTGGTGAAGAAGCTCGCGATGATCGCCAAGGCGGGTCGCATCGCCAAGAACATCCTCAACGGCGAAGCGATCGAGCGCATGCCCGACCTGGACCGTTCGCTCAGTGAGCAGCGCGCAAGCTTGGTCAGCGCGATCGCTGAATGGGCCGCGGAGAACAAGCCGAAGACGAGCACGAGGACCGGCCGGAAGCGAGCGGGACGTACCGAGGACGGCGTCTTCGTCACCAAGAAACCGAAGACCACGAAGGGCCCGAAGATCAAAGGCGAGACCTACCTCAAGACCTACGTGCTCCTGAAGGACGGGAAGGACGCGGAGGCCATCGCCAAGGAACGGCAGCTTTCCGTCGGGACCATCCACGGCCATTTCGCGCGGGGAGTAGGAGAGGGTGTGTTGGACATCACCGAGGTCATGGACGAGCCATCACGCGAGGCCATCGCGACTTGGATGCGCGAGAACGCGGACAAGGGCACCAACGATGCCCGTGCCCACTTCGGTGATGCGTACAGCTATGGTCAGTTGCGGATCGTGCAGGCCTGGTTGAAGTTGGAAGCGGACAGCTGATCCGGAACGGCTATCCCGGCTGCGATCCGAGTTCCTTCAGCAACTGTCCGATCTCCGCGAAGCTGCTTGGTTCCAAGCGCACTTCGGGCCTGCCGTCCGGACCGATCGGTTCCATGCTCACGTGCGCTTGCCCGTCGATCACGGCATAGGCGAAGAGCATCGCGGGTTCGCGGCTCGGAACAGGCGCGGAGATGTACTGTCCGGACCCGTCGCGGCCGAGCATCATCATGCTGCGCATCTGCGTGAACACCACGAACACCTGCGCATCCGGACTGTTGCAGCCCTGCGCCACCACGCTGCGCTTCTGTTCCTCGGGCACCCGGTAGAAGCGATCGCAATTGATCCATCCCATGCGTGCCGTGGTGAACACGTATGCGTTCAGGCCTCCGAGTTCCGCGGTGCCCATGCTGTCCGAACGCAGCACGTACTGCTCCATGCTCGCTTCGCGCACCGCGCGCCAGTCGGCCACGAGCGAATCCTGTTCGGCACGCAACGGGGCCATCAATTCCGTGTAGCGTGCGCGGGCCGGTAGGTTCACATCGTTGTACCACGCTTCGTACTCGGCGTTCTTCTGCGCATCCCATTCCGCCTTGCGCACCTCGTAGGCCGCCAAGCGATCCGCGTAGCTCGCGTGCTCCACTTCGTATCGCACCACCTTCTTGTTGTAGCGCTCCATCTTCCGCTCATGCTCCTTCAGCGCAAGCGCATACCGGGCATCGGCGGCCGCTTGTGCGCGCTGTGGAAAGAGGAAACTCCACCACGGACGATGTGCTTGGTAACTCTCTCGCCGAGGTTCGGCCGGTGCTTTGGGTGCCAAAGGGTCCATCGGTTTCATCGGGCGGCCCGCCTGGTCCTCCTTGTACACCGGGAACCTGAACGGGATACGCCGAGGCATCGGATACGCCGGTTCCACCCAGGTTGTAACGATGGTCGTGGTGATCGGCTGTGTCGTGCTCGTCCAATCACTTCCGTCATCGCTTAGGAACAGTTCCATCCCTTCTTCCTGAACATCTGCTGGAATGGAGATCTCCATGGGCGATGCCGCCGTGATCCGTAGTTCCGCACCGCTCGCATCGGTCGCGCTCACCTTTAGCATACCGCCGGTCTCCAGCAACGTGCTCCCGCTCCGCGTGCTCAACTGGTGAGCAAGAATGCTCTGCAGACCCAAAGCCTCAGTGAGTTCCAGGTCCACCTCACCCTGAACGGGTCTGCCGCGCGCATCGACCAACGATCCCGCGCGGATCTTCAGTTGTGTGCCTGTCGTGCCTTGCACCACTTGGTCCTTCGTCGGGTCGATCGTGAAGTGCTGCACCGTGCCTTCCATGAGCGCGTTGCGCAGTTCTTCCGTGTCCGTGTAATGATGGCGTTCGAAGGATACCTCCACGCGTCGGTTCAGGGCCATGCCGCGGTTGTCGGCGTTGCTGGCCATGGGCGCGCGTTCACCGGAACGGTCGATGCTCACCAGCTTCGGGTCGGCCCCATGGTCGATCAGGAATTGGCGCACCGTGTTGGCACGGTCCAGGGAGAGCGCCTCGTTGTACGCCACGGAGCCATCGCTATCAGTGTGCCCGTGAACAGTAAGGATATAGTCGCCTTTCAGTTCCACTTGCGCCAGGAAGACCTGTAGTTCCGCACGCGCTTCGGCGGTGAGTTCGCTGCGGTCCTTCTCGAAGTTCACCAGGGACCGGTGCTTCGTGGTGGTGGCCTGCGCTGCGCAGGTGATGAGCAGTGTCAATAGGATGGTGAGGATGCGTGCCATGGGTCCAAGCATTTGTTTTAGAACTGGATCGGATGGGCAGCTATTGTGCCCGTTCACCCTTAATGCGATCCACCCGAAAAGGTGACCCGCCTGCGAACGCTTGGTCCCGGACCAAGACCAGATGTGCCCGATCAAGCCTCGTACATGATCACTCCGAAGCGCGCCATTCCAGCTTCAAAAGCACCCGTTCGCGATCTTTATTTAGCAGGGAATGCAGATCGCGCGGGGAAATGGCGCTACCTTGCGCACTTAACAACTCAGTACAGTACAATGGCAAGTGGTAAAGTAAAGTTCTTCAACACGGAGAAAGGTTTCGGTTTCATTACGCCTGACGAGGGTGGTAAGGACGTGTTCGTCCACAAGACCGGAACATCCGAAGCACTTTGGGAAGGTGATTCCGTCACCTACGAAGTGGAGCAAAGCCCTAAGGGCCTGAACGCTGTGAACGTGCGTAAGGCTTAAGGCCCCAACTACGATCCAATTCTGCGAAGCCCCGGCCTTGGTCGGGGCTTCGTTGCGTTCGGACCTTTCTATAGCAGTGGGTCCGCCAGCGCGAGCTCCGGATATTCGAAGGGCTCGCTCGCACCTTCCGCGTTGCCCATGCCCTCCTTGCCGAGCAAGGGGCGCACCGCATGTGCGGTCATCGCATCGGCGGGGTAGGGGCGTATCAAGGCCTGCAAGGCGGCTTCATCCGCTGGGCGGTTGATCGGTGCCAACCATAGATCTTCCTCCTCCTCCGTCAGGATCACGGGCATGCGGCTTCCCTCGGGCCCGGTCTTGTTGTGGATCTTGCGCAGCAGTTCATTGGCGTTCGTGGTGACAATGCTGAAGCTGCGCAGCACCTCTCCGCTCTCCTTGTCGGCCCATTCCTCCCACAGGCCGGCCAAGGCGAAATGGTCCCGGTCCTTCAAATGGATGAAGTAGGGGATGGCGCGCTTGTCGAAGTGGTGATGCTCATAGAACCCTTCCACGTGCACAAGGCAACGCTTGCCATTGGCCGATGCGCGGAACGAGGGCTTCTCGAAGATCGTTTCGCCGCGCGCGTTCAGTGTGCGGTTCCACAACGATGTGGCCTGTGCACGATCCTTGGTCCATGCGGGTACCAGACCCCACAACGAGAGCTGCGGGTCTTTCGGTGCGTCGTTGGTGTAGATCACCAAACGCGGATGCGTGAAGGCATTGGCGAAATGCAGGTCCAGTTCCGGAAAGGGGTCGAGCAGTTCGGTGAGTTTCCGCACCGCATCCGTGTCGCCACGGCTCTTCGCGATCCGTAACGACATTTCCGTTCGTGCCTTTACGCCATAGCACATTCCTCCAAATGGTCAGAGCGAGATGTACATCACGGCACCCACCAACCAGGTCAACAGGAACGAGACATAGGCCAAGCGTAGCGGTAGGTACTTCCTGCGTGAGATGAAACGACCGTGCGCGTGCAGTTCCTCCAGGATCGCTTCATGCGTGTGCGGTGGGGAGCTCAATACACGCGTCATGTGCCGTTTGTACTCTTCCACTGTCAACGGAATGAATGTGGTGAAGAAGAGGATGTTCTTCGGTACCGTGTTGGACCCGGTGTCCGGTCGTTCCTTGAAATGCAAAGGCGATTTGGGCAGGGTGGAATAGGCGCTGAACAGAATGGTGATGAGTGATCCGATCGTGATCACCCAGTAATGCGCCTTGGGCCCTTCCACGCTATGGTCCGATACCTTCATCAACGCGAACTGCAACAACACCGCGCTCAGGGTAAGGATCAGGTTCGCCTTCAGGTCGCTCATCTGACTGATCGCCATCAGGTTCATCCTGCTCTGCGTCAGCACGTAGTCCCGGTGGTCCGCGGTGTACGGGTCCACATCGTCGTACTGCTTCGGCAGTGGGATCGCCTGCTTCTTCGCCTGTATCGGGTTCTCGGGGAGCTTGATCTCCTCCATGCCTTCTTCTCGTTCGCTCATCGCACTTTCAATAGGCTGCGCACTTGTTGGTGGGGTCCGTTCTGCATCCGCGCGTAATACACGCCCGCTTGCTGATCGCCAAGATCGGCATCAACCGTATGTTGGCCGGCAGCGAGTTCCTTGTTCAGCACGGTGGTGATCAATTGGCCCTGTTCGTTGAACACTTGCAACAACACCGGCCCGCCGAAGGTGGTGAATTGCAGCGTGGTGCGTTCCACGAAGGGGTTCGGGTACACCTGCAACAGCTCCTCGCCGGCGCGTTGGTTCAACTCGTGCACATCGGTGCTGATGCATCCACCGGGGTTGATGATCGGGAGCGACTGGAAGGTGTTCAGCAGCACTGCGTTCACATCGGCGGTGTCCAAGCAGAACCAGTCCTTCAGCACCGATGCGTACACCGACCGGAAGTCGTATTGCATGGCCAGGTTCGTATTGAACGTGCTGTTGGTGGGGATCTCCGGATTGCTGCCTAGGATGCCCGGTATCACGTTGGTGCCGAACAGGAACATCGGCTGCGCGCTACCATGGTCGGTGCCCAACGACGCGTTCCCCACGATGCGTCGCCCGAATTCGCTGAAGGTCATGCCCATCACGCGGTCCTCCAGGCCCAGGAGTTGCAGGTCGTCCTGGAAGGCGTGGATGGAATCGCTGAGGCCTTGCAGCAGGTCCGCATGTGTGCCGAGGCGATGGTCGCTGGCCAGTACCTGCGAAGCGTGCGTGTCGAAGCCGCTCATGCTCACCCAATAGATCTTCGTGCGCAGCCCGCCGCAGATCAGCTGCGCCACGATCTTCAGCGCTTGGGCCAGCTCCGCGCCCGGTTCGTTGCCCGTGGGGTATTGCGTGCTCAGGTTGCAACCGGATACCGCCGCGGCTTCGATCACGTCGCCGTACAGGTCGGTCTGCCGTTGCACGGTGCGGATGTTCGCCAGCTTCGCGCCCTTGCAATCCGGTGTCACGGGATCGATGTACTGGTTGCCGGCCAGGTCGAGCGGGTCGTTGGTGTTGTTGATGTTCACCCCCATGCTCACGCCCATGTGCTGCAGCCCGGGACCGAGGAATCCGCCGACGCGCACCGCCAAGGGGTCGGGCATATCGGTGTTCGGATAACCGGCCGGATAGTTCGGGTACTCGTGGTTCAGGTAACGGCCCGCCCAGCCGGAGTTCAACAAGGTGCCGCTGCTGGAACCGGTCTCGTAGATGTCCGTGGCGCGGAAGTGACTGAAGTTCGGATCGGGATAGCTCACGCCCTGTACGATGCCGAGCTTACCGTCCTGCCACAGGTCCTGCAAACCACCCAGCGCGGGGTGTAGCGCCGTGTTGCTCAGGCCCGAGAGCGGCAAGGTCTGGTTCGAGGGGATCAACACCTGCGGACGGAATTGGCTCAACAGGTCATAGCGGTCCAAGGGGATCACCGTGTTCAGGCCATCGTTGCCGCCGAAGAGCTGCACGATCACCAGCACGCGATCCTCGGCCACGCTGTTGCGGATGGCGCTCAGCAAGGGGTTGCTCATGCCGCGCACGGCGAAGCCACCGATCGTGGCCATGGATCCCGCACGGAGGAAGTTCCTTCTGTTCATGGGATCAATGGAGTTGGGTTTCGCCGGCCTTGGACATGTCCATGAAGAGCCAGAGCAGGATCTGCGGCACGAGTTGCGCGGTCATGTTGGTCGTGTTCGGGTCGGCCACGTACAGTTCGTAGGCGTCGGTCCAGTAGATGTCGCTCATCTGGCCCAGCAGCAGCAGGTTCGTCTTCAGTGTATCACGAATGCCCTGCGACACCGGGATCGCGAAGAGCAGGTCGTCCGTTCCGGCAATGATCACGTTCGGGTCCGTCGGGTCGCTGTACTCGGCCACCACGGCCAGTAGGTCGGGTTTGAAGGTGAGGTTGCGACTGGTGGGCTGGAAGAGGGTGCCGTCCGTAACGAAGCCGTTGTAGATGATCGATTGCAAGGTGCCGTTCCGCGCCGGATAGGTCGCGGTGTTCAGCCAGAGGTCATCGTACTGCGGGAACTGATGATAGGCCGGCCAGCCTGCCACGTTCGGCGGATCGTAGAGGTCCTGCCCGCAATAGCTCACCACGAAGAACACCTGGCGGTAGATCCAGTAGCGCGCTTCCAGCTGTTCGGGCGCGGTGGGGAGGGAGAACTTCAACTTCCGTATCGCGCCCACCACCAGGTCCACGGGCGGCATCACCATGCAGTTGCGCAGGTCCTGTTGGAAGAAATGCTCGCTGGTGAGCATGGCGCGCACCACCGTCCGGATCTGGTCCGGAGATCCCATGTTCGCACGGAACACTTCGGCGAGCGGTTCGATCAACTCGCTCTCCGCAATGCTATCGATCTCGCCGTGCACGAAGAAGCGGTACAACTGCCGACAGATGAAGCGCGACACCTCCTCCTTCGCCAGGATCATGTCCAGCAAGGCGTTCAGCTCGATATCCCCCGCATCGTTACCGCTCTGTCCTTGGATCACCGTGTTGTTGAAGAAGGCACTGAAGGTCTTGTTGCTCGTCTCGTGGAACTGCGGGCGGAACACCACATCCGGCAGGATCGGCACGCCGTTCACGAACTGGCGCACGAACCACCCGGTCAGCACGCGCGCTGCGGCCTGCACATCGGCCTCGGTATAGCCGCTACCCTCGCCGAGCGTGAAGAGTTCCATCAACTCCCGCGCATAGTTCTCATCCGGTGCCACCGAGGTGTTCAGCGTGCCGTTCAGGTAGGTCAGCATCGCCGGGCTCTTGCTCACCTCAACGAGCATCTGGCGGAAATTGCCCATGCAGTGGTTGCGCAGGATCTGGTCGTAGTTGTACAGCATGTCGCCGTCGAACACCGCGCCCAGTTCCACGGGCATGTGGTTGTACCAGAACAGCGTCAGCTTCTCGCGCAGTTTGCGGTCCTGTTCGAGGATCAAGCCGGTGCGCCACGAAGCGAAGCTCAGCACGCGTTCGGTGATCGCCTGGTCCGGCGCGATCGGGTTGTTCACCGTGTTCACCCAGGTGGTACCGAAGGGCACGGCGGAATCCACGAGCGAAGGGTCCGGCGTGTTGCCGTTCAGCCGCCAGTAGGTCTTTAGTGGTGGGGTCGTGTCATTCGAGAAGGACAACAAATAATCCACCACACCGCTCAGGTCCCACCCTTGAAAGAAGGCCAGATCGGCGTTGGAAGCACCGAACAAGGCACGCTTCAGCAGGTGTTTCAATTCGCTCCGACCGAATGGGCCGGTATACGGGGTCACAGGCATGGGAGAGGGCGTTCGATCAGGAACTTGGACACAATGGGACCGAAAAGGTAGAATTTCGAGCGTTCATGATCCGCAGATGAGGGTATCCGCCGACAAGTTGATATCCGCAGATGACGCCGATCGCTCGCCTACCGGCTCGCTGTGCTGGTCGTTGCAATGTTTGCAATAGAACCGCTCAATACCCAGTTGTTGGGCCACATCCCCTCGAGCCCTATCACCATTAGGTGATCCCACGGAGTGATCCGCGGAAGCATTCCCGACCATCCCACCAGCCGGAGCACCGTCAGGTGCACCATCTATGTCATCTGCGCCATCTGTGGACACATACCCGACCCTCCCGGCAAGCCCTATCACCGTTAGGTGATCCCTCTGCATGATCTGCGGAAGCATTCAGCCCATACCCATGAGCAAGGGCGCCGGTAGGCGACCTCATCTGCGCAATCCGCGGATTGAATTTCCCCACCAGCCGGAGCACCGTTAGGTGATCCATCTGAGCCATCTGTGGACACACACCCGACCATTCCCGCAAGCCCGATGACCGTTAGGTGTTCCCTCTGCATGATCTGCGGAAGCATTCCCACCCATCTGCGGATCCGTATGCGTTCGTAGGTTCGCATACCATGAAACTCATCTCCTTCAACGTCAACGGCATCCGCGCCAGCGTTACCAAAGGCCTCGCCGATTCCCTGCACCAGCTCGACGCCGACATCATCTGCTTCCAAGAGACCAAAGCAACACCCGACCAGGTGCGCGAAGCCCTCGCGGGCGTGAACGGCTACCATGTCAACGCCTATGGCGCCGAAAAGCTCGGCTACAGCGGCACCGCGATCGCCAGTAAGGAGAAGCCGATCAACGTGGCCTTCGGCATCGGCATGCCCGGTCACGACGACGAAGGCCGCGTGGTCACCGCCGAGTTCAAGGAACACATTGTTGTTACCGTATACACGCCCAACAGTGGGCAGGAACTGAAACGCCTCGGCTACCGGCAGGAATGGGATGCCGCCTTCAAGAAATACGTCGCGAAGCTCGCCAAGCAGGACAAGCCCGTCATCATCTGCGGCGACCTGAACGTAGCGCACAAGGACATCGACCTTGCCCGCCCGAAGCCGAACTACAACAAGAGCGCCGGTTACATGCAAGAAGAGATCGACGGCCTCGACGCCCTCATCGCCGCAGGCTTCACCGATACCTTCCGCCACCTGCACCCGACCGACGTGAAATACAGTTGGTGGAGTTTCCGCGCCGGTGCCCGCAGCAAGAACATCGGCTGGCGCATCGACTATGTGCTCGTCTCCAAAGGCTTCGAAAAGAAGGTCAAAGAGGCCTTCATCCTCAACGAAGTGCAAGGCAGCGATCATTGCCCCGTTGGCATCGTGTGGTAGCCCGGAACTCCCTTGCAGCCGGTCACTCCGGATTTCCTCGCGGCGCGTCATTCCGGGCTTGACCGGGATCTCGAAATAGCATTCACTCTGACGTAGACCCCACCACCATGAAGAACCTCCTTCGCCTCGAAGAGCTCGTACAATTCCTCTTTTGCTTGTCAGGCTTGCTCATCAGTGATGTACCCTGGTGGGTCTATGTGCTGCTTGCCATAGGACCGGACATCGGCATACTGGGTTACGCGGTCAATACCAAAGTTGGATCTATTGCGTACAATTTTCTGCATCACAAAGGGCTTGCTTTGCTGTTGGTCGTCGGTGGATGGTACTTGAACTTGATGAACGTGCTCGATCAAGGCCATCTTCCGAATTGGGGGGTGCTCACCATTGTCGGCCTCATCCTATACGGCCACGCCAGCCTCGACCGGATCTTCGGCTACGGCCTCAAATTCGGCGACAGCTTCCAACACACCCATCTCGGCTGGATCGGGAAAGGCAGCCCTTCGGGAATGCAGAATGATCAATGATCAGAGCGGAATGATCAATGCGGTGTTCTCCTTCGCACTCACGTTCGATGCAGCGATCCAGAAGTAAGATGCACTAACGACTACCCAGCACATCGCATTCGGTTCTACATTCTACATTCTGCATTCTTCAACCCCCACCGTGCGCCTCCTCCTCCTCGATAACTACGACAGCTTCACCTGGAACCTCCACCACCTGTTGGAGCCCCATGCCGAAGTGGATGTCATCCGCAACGATGCCATTTCCGTCCAGGAAGCCGCGCGCTACCAACGCATCGTTCTATCTCCCGGACCAGGGCTTCCCAACGAGGCCGGGATCATGATGGAGTTGTTGCACACCTTGATGCCCACACACCCATCCTTGGCGTATGCCTCGGCATGCAAGGCATCGTCGAAGCCTGCGGCGGAAGCCTGTACAACCAGCAAGAGGTCATCCACGCCGCGCCGTCACCTGCACACCCACTGCACCGCGCGACCCGCTCTTCTCGGATCTCCCGGAGCACTTCGAGGTCGGCCTCTATCACAGCTGGGCCACCGACCCGGCCACCATGCCCGCATCGCTCAAGGCCACGGCACACAGTGCGGCCGGTGTTATCATGGCGCTGCGTCACAGCACCCACCCCGTCTGCGGCGTTCAGTTCCATCCGGAAAGCGTCCTCACCCCGCAGGGTGCGCGCATCATAGCCAATTGGATCGACTCCTGATCCGCGCCGTCATTCGGATAAATTCCCGTCCACCATCAACCCTCGCCTCAGAACAACAAGTTCCTATTGTTGCCATACGGCTGCCGCTGCTCCAGCTTCAGGTCCTTCAAGATGCTGGCTTTAACATTGATCCGGAAGGTGAAGCTCTTGCGCACGCCCAAGGGGATGATGTTGAAGTTGAACTCCCAACAGTGCAGGTCCCAGTAAAGGTTCAAAGAGGTGGGCGTCCATTCACCGGCCACCACGTCATAGCCGCTGCTGAAACCAAGCTTCCAGTGTTTCAGCACGTTCAGATCGCCGTTGAAGAGGATGCTCTGGCGGGTGTTGTCCGCAGTGGTATCCGCGATGTAGCTGCGGCTCAGGTCGTAGCTGTAATTCACGCCCAAACGCCACGGCAGGCTGAAGTTGATACGCGCACCCTTGCTCGGGTCGCTGTCCTCCACCACTTGCTGGTCATTGGTGTTGCTGCCGCCCAGCGGCGTGCCATAGCGCTTGCTCTTCAGGTCGAAGCCGGCCGCCACATTGGTGTACAGCATCCGTAACAGCCGCCCGTTCAGGCGCTGCTCGCTCACGTTTATCCGCTGGCCTTGGAAATTCACCGCGTACGGGTCCCACAAACTGTTGAAATTGATGTTCAACTTGTTGAATAGCGTGGTACGCGCAGCAATGCTCACGGGCGACCAGCGCACGCTGTCCAACAGGATGTCGTAGTTGGAATTGATGCCCACGAAGTCGAAGAGCTTGATCTTCTTGTACTGCACGGCATCGCTCACCGCCGCACTATCGGCCATGGCCTTGTTGTCACGCACCTTCGCCTCCAAGTTCTGGATCAGTCCAAGCGACAGACTGCCGCTCTCACCGGCGGCCGGCTTGCCATAGATCCCGATATCGTAGGGCGAGTAACTGCTCGTGGTCCCGTTCGGCCCGAACGGACCAACGATCTGCGTGCCGCCATCGGGCCGGTAGGTGAAACCCACGCTCGGCGTCACAACGTGCCGGATCGCCTTCAGCCCCTTCCCGCGGAAGGTGTACATACCATAGAGCTTGCTGGTCAACGTCGCCCCCGCGTTCCACTCGAACACCCGCGCGAAACCGGGCAGGGTATCGGTCGTGGTGGTGTTCATTCCGGCGTCGTAGGTCTTGCGCAGGGTCTCGGTGTACCAGCGTTCCACAGCGCGGAAGTCCGGGTTCAGCGAGAAGATCTTGTTCTTCACCGTACTGCTCACCACCACCGTTTGGCGCACACCGTTCTGCATCGTGTTGATCAGCTTGTTCATGTTGCCCAGGTAGATCTGGTCCTCGGTGGTGCGCAGCAGGTTATCGAAGTTGGCGGTGTAGGCCACACCGATCTGGTCCCAAAAGCGCGGCGGCGCCGAAACGGGGCGCAGGTCCTGGAAGGGAAAGATCCGCTGCACGTTGAAGGTGAGCGATGGCAAGGTCACATCGAAGCTGCCCGTCAGCGTGTTCTGTGCATGCCGCGCATTCGCGGTCAGGTTGTACGGCTTCCCGATCCAGAGGTGGGTCCACATGATATTGCTCTGGAAGGTGTTGCTCAGGTAATCGACCGTGCTGCTGTTGAAGTTGTTCGTGAAGTTCTGGCTGCTACCCACGTTCACCGTGGCGCTGAATCGGTCCGTCAGGCTCGCCTTCGGGTCCCGTTGGTGGTTCCACCGCACGAAGAAGGTCTGTTGCTTGCTGAAATCGGGGAACTCCGGATCGCTGTTCAGCAAGGTGCTGAAGCTCAGGTCCACATTGCCGCTGTACTTGTAGCGGGTCTTGTAGCGGCTGCCCGCACGCAGCGCCCAGCTTCCACGGCTGTACACGTCGCCGGTCAACTGCAGGTCCATGTGCTCGTTGATGGGGGTGTACCAACCGCCGTTCAGCAGGAAGTACCCGCGCTGTTCGTTGTATCCCCAAGTTGGGATCAGGATCCCGGCTGCGCCACCTTTATGGTTCGGGAACAGGCCGAAGGGCAGGGCGAGCGGGGTAGGGACATTGCCCACCTTCATGTACATGGGGCCGGCGATGATCTTGTCGTCCGGGATCGCCATCATGCGCCCCACTTTGAAGTGGTAGTGCGGCTTGGGCCGATCGCAGGTGGTCAGGCGCCCGTACTTGCTGTGGATCTCGCCGTTCGCCAAGCGCTTGCTCAGGCCGGCGCTCACCCAGCTTTCCTCCTCCTGCGTCCGCACCTCACGGATCAACCCTTGCTTGCTGTTGAAGTTGTAGCGGATGCTGTCCGCTTCGATGCTATGTCCGTCCTGCGTGAATTGCGGCTTGCCCACCACCGTGCCGGTGCTGTCCGGGGCACCAAAGGCCTCCGCTTCTTCGTTCTTGAAACTGAACACGATCCGGTCCGCGGTCAGTTGCACATCGCCGTAATTCACGGTGGCGGCGCCAAAGAGGTATACCGTTTGCTGGGCCAGGTCGTAACGCATGCTGTCCCGCGCCCCGTAGCGCACTTCGCTCTCCAGGGTCTGGGCCTGCGCCAAGAAGGTGGAACACATCAACAGGAACGTGATGAAAACTGCACCGATCGTGGGTTTCGCCCGGGTACCCGGCCTTCTACTTTCGCAGCGCAAGGGAGTGGGGCAACGCGGTTCCGTCATGGACGAGAGGCTGCGCCAACAGGCGCACGACGGGCCGAAAAGTACACAACCCCGTGCGGGAGACATGGAAGGGATCGCAACAAGATGCAGGGTATGGGCCATCACCGGCCTGCTATTGGTGATGGGCATGGCGGCCGCTGCGCAAACACCGGGCCGCGATCCCAATCGCATCCGCACCGTGGTGCTCGATGCCGGCCACGGCGGCAAGGACCCCGGCAACCTGGGCACCGGCCGTTACAAGACCACCGAGAAGCACGTGTCCCTCAACGTCGCCAAACTCGTCGGTAAATACATCAAGCAGGCCTACCCGGATGTCAACATCGTGTACACCCGTGACGATGACACCTTCGTGGAGCTGAAAGAGCGTTGCAACATCGCCAACAAGGCCAAGGCCGACGTCTTCATCAGCATCCACTGCAACGCCAACGACAGCAAGGACCCGCACGGTTGCGAGACCTACGTCATGGGTCTGCACAAGACCGAGGCCAACATGCGCGTGGCGCAAAAGGAGAACGCGGCGATCCTCTTGGAGGATGGCCACCAATTGAAGTACGACGGCTACGACCCGAAGGACCCCGAGAGCATGATCGCCCTGAGCCTTCGGCAGAACGTCCACTTGGACCATAGCCTCTTGCTCAGTTCCCTCATCCAGAAACAGTTCAAGGAGCGCGTGGGCCGCCCGGACCGCGGGGTGAAACAGGCCGGGTTCCTCGTCATCAGCTACAATACCATGCCCAGCGTGCTGGTCGAACTCGGCTTCCTCACGAACCCCACGGAAGAGGACTATCTGCAGAAGGACGACGGGCAGGACTACATGGCCAGTGCCATCTACCGGGCCTTCAAGGAGTACAAGACCATCGTAGAGGCCAACGGCAGCGCGGTAGCAACGACGCCACCGTCCGATGAGCCCAAGGAGAAAGCACCGGTCGTGGAAAAAGCACCAGGCACGGCCTCGGCGTCCAGCGTCACTTTCAAGGTCCAGATCGCCACCAGTTCCAAGCGGATCGAACTGAAGGCCAAGAACTTCAACGGCATCGAAGGGGTGGAGGAGCACCAGGGTGCTGGGCTGTACAAATACACCGCCGGTTCAGAGGCCACCCTGGCCGGTGCCCGCAGGCTGCAAGAAGAATACCGGGCCAAGGGATTCGAAGGCTGCTTCATCGTTGCCTTCAAGGGCGATACGCGCATCGGCCTGCAAGAGGCCTTAAAGCTTGCCGATGCCCAGTAGGGCCAAGGAAGGTTCGCGATCCGGGTCCCGGCCGGTCCGGGTTGGCACCTCCGCTGCATTTCGCGCACCTTTGCAACTTCACCACAGCTATACGCCCAAGGACAGTTGGACATGAAGATCAAACGCGAGTATTCCATCACCTTACTGGTCATCGCCAGCGTGGTGCTGCTCATATTCGGGATCAACTTCCTCAAGGGGCTGGATCTCCTGCAGAAGCGCAACGTGTACCATGCCGTATACAACGATGTCACCGGCGTTACCGGGGCGAGCCCGGTGTATTACAACGGCTTCAAGATCGGACAAGCGATCGGGGCCAACATGATGAACGATGGCAGCGGGCATATCGCCATCACCTTCCAGATCAACGAGGACCAGTTGGATATCCCTTCGGATACCAAGATGCAGATCTATAGCGTGGACCTGTTCACCAGGGCCTTGCAATTGGTCATCGGGTCCAGCAGCGTGATGGCCGAGCCAGGGGACACCCTGACGGGCGATACGCAACTGAGCTTGACCGATGCGGTCGGCCAGCAGATCGACCCCTTGAAGGCCAAGGCGGAGAACATGATCGCTTCGGTGGATTCGGTGCTGAACTCGTTCCAACAATTGTTGAACCCGCAGACCGTGGGCGATATCGACAGCAGCTTCACCAGCATTCGCCGTGCCCTGGAGAGTTTGAGCAACACCGCCGCACGGTTGGACCAACTGGTCGCGGCCGAGAGCGCTTCCATCGGTGCCACCATCCAGAACCTGGAGACGGTGACAAGGACATTCGCCGACAACAGCGACGAGATGGACCGCATCTTCACCAGCTTGGATACGCTCACCGCGGACCTTGCCTACGGGCGTATGCGTGTGGTGATGGACAAACTGGCCGCCGCCACCACGGAATTGAACCAGATCACTGCGGACATCAACAGCGGGAAAGGCTCCATGGGCAAGCTTCTTAAGGAGGACTCCCTGTACAACAACCTCAATAGTGCAAGCCGCGAACTGGACCTGCTGATGGAGGATTTCCGACTGAACCCGAACAGATATGTCCATCTGTCGTTGTTCGGTAAGAAGGACAAACTGCCGAAGCTGAGCAACAGCGATATCGATCGCATCAGCCGTTCGCTGGAAGAACAGAAGAAGCCATGAGCATCAGCAGCATCCTCTTCCTGCTCCTATTGCTTGCTGCCATCGGCTTGTTCGCGAAGAACGTGATGCGCATCGGGCGCAACATCCACCTTGGCCTTCCCGAGCAACGCAACGATCGGAAGGGCGAACGATGGGCCACCATGGCGCGTGTGGCATTGGGGCAGAGCAAGATGGTCGTGCGGCCCGTTCCGGGTATCCTGCACGTGTTGGTCTATGCGGGCTTCGTCATCATCAACATCGAAGTGCTCGAGATCGTCATCGACGGCATCTTCGGTACGCACCGGGTCTTCGCATTCCTCGGTGGTTTCTATGACTTCCTGATCGCCAGCTTCGAGATCCTCGCGCTATTGGTTCTCGTGGCCTGTGTCATCTTCCTCATCCGCCGCGAAGTGTTGCGCGTCAAACGCTTCTGGAACAAGGAAATGGACGGCTGGCCCCGCAGCGATGCCACCCTGATCCTGGTGATGGAGATCCTGCTGATGGGTGCCTTTCTGAAGATGAACGCAACGGACCAGGTGCTCGCGCAACGCGGTGTGGAGCATTACATCGCAGCGGGTAGCTATCCGGTCAGCACGTGGTTGCGTCCCTTCTTCACTGGGTATAGTGATGGAGCACTGATCCTGTTCGAGCGCAGTTTTTGGTGGTTCCACATCGTAGGCATCTTCGCCTTCCTGAACTACCTGCCATACAGCAAGCACCTGCACATCGTGCTGGCCTTCCCGAACACCTGGTACAGCAAGCTGAAGCCGAAGACCGAGATCGCCAACATGCAGCGCGTGGAAGGCGAGGTCAAAAGCATGATGGACCCGTCCGTCCCGCCGCCGGACCCGGCACCTCGGACGGTAGCAGGTGTGGAGATGCAGGAGCGCTTCGGTGCCAAGGACATCTTCGACCTGAGTTGGAAAAGCTTGATGGACGCGTACAGCTGCACCGAGTGCGGCCGTTGCACCAGCGAATGCCCCGCCAACCTCACCGGCAAGCTGCTGAGCCCACGCAAGATCATGATGGACACCCGCGACCGGGTGGAGGAAGTAGGCAAGGTGATCGACGCGAAAGGCAAGTGGGAGGATGATGGCAAGAGCCTGCACAGCTACATCACCGATGAGGAACTATGGGCCTGCACCACCTGCAATGCCTGTACCCAGGCCTGTCCGGTGAACATCGATCCGGTCAACATCATCGTGGAGATGCGCCGTTACCTCGTGATGGAGGAGAGCAAGACCCGCCCCGCGCTCACCGGCATGTTCAACAACGTGGAGAACAACGGCGCGCCCTGGGCGTTCGGCCCTGATAAGCGTATGGAATGGACGGAGTCATGATGGTCACAACCAGAAACGACGTAGCATCGACCCACTGGGTCGACCTGAACTGATCACCATGGAACCAATGAACATCCGCACCATGGCCGAATTCGCCGCCGCCGGCGAAGCGCCCGAAGTCCTCTTCTGGGTCGGTTGCGCGGGGTCATTTGACGACCGCGCCAAGAAGATCACCAAGGCCTTTGCCAAGCTGCTTACCGGTGCCGGCGTCAAATTCGCGGTGCTCGGGCAAGAGGAAAGCTGCACAGGTGACCCTGCGCGCAGGGCGGGGAACGAGTTCCTGTTCCAGATGCAGGCCATGCAGAACATCGCTGTGCTGAACGGCTACGGTGTCAAGCGCATCGTCACGGCCTGTCCACACTGCTTCAATACCCTGAAGAACGAATACCCGGAGCTCGGCGGCGCGTACGAGGTCGTGCACCATACGCAGTTCATCAATGCACTCTTGAAGGAAGGACGCTTGAAGGTGAAGGGCGGCAGTTTCCAAGGCAAGCGCATCACCTTCCACGACCCCTGCTCCCTCGGTCGCGGCAACGGGGAGTATGAAGCACCGCGTGAAGTGCTGGCCAAGCTTGACATCGAGCTGGTGGAGATGAAGCGCAGTCGTGCCAAGGGCTTGTGCTGCGGTGCCGGCGGCGCACAAATGTTCAAGGAGGCCGAACCCGGCGACAAGGAGGTGAACATCGAGCGCAGCGAAGAGGCCTTGGGCACACAGCCGAACATCGTGGCCGCGGGCTGCCCTTTCTGCAACACCATGCTCACCGACGGCGTCAAGCACTTCAACAAAGAGGGCGAAGTGGTGGTGAAGGACATCGCCGAACTGATCGCCGAGGCGGCGGATCTGTGAGCGTTCCGTGCGCTCACCCGCAATGAACTGAGCGCATCTTCCGTTGTTCAATGCACAACGGAATGCCTGATGACGGGACCATGCGGCGGTGAACGTGGTACAAGTTGCAACCCTATCGCACGCATCTCGTAGCAGGCTTCACCGGCAAGTGACAATTCTTTGGTATTTGATTTGCAACTTGTGCCGGGAACGATAGAAGAAGGAGCCATGACGATCACAGGAACAGCCCCCAGCCCCGCCAAGCGGATCACCGATATGCCGGACCATGCCCGTGCGTGGGTGTACAAAACGGTGCGCGACCTGAGCGCCGCCGAACAGAAGGTCGTGCGGGAGCGCGGTGCTGCGTTCACCAGCACCTGGGCCGCGCATGGTGCCCCACTGGATGCGACGGTGGATGTGTTGCACGATCGCTTCGTTATCGTCGCCGTCGACGAGGCGCAGGCCTTGGCTTCGGGATGCAGCATCGACAAGAGCGTGGGTTTCATCAAGCAATTGGAGTTGGACCTGAACCTGATGCTCACCGATCGCATGATCGTGATCTATGAGGGTGCCGACAAATTGCAGAGCTGCAGGCTCCAAGCACTGCCCGAGCTTTTGAAGGAGGGTGTGATCACCGCGGACACGATGGTGTTCGACGACCTGGTGCCCACTGTTGGGGACCTTCGCACTCGCTTCCGCGCACCGCTGCGCAGCACCTGGCTGGAGCGTTACCTGTAGCCAATACCCATTCCGGTCTTGAAAACTCCTGCTCCTTGGCCGGTGCAGGCGCGGCAGTGAGCCTCAACTTCGGGGCGCAACGGATCACCCATGCGCAGCGAAGCAGAACGATGGACCGGCGCCCTACTGCATGGGTGGGTCGAAGTGCTCACGCTCTTCGGCATGCTGCTGGTGGCCTTGGCGCTCATCGGTTGGTGCTGGAACAGGGGCCTGCGGTCCACGGACCGACGTGGCCTGATGCCTTGGCGCTTGCTGCTGACGGCCTACGCGCTCGTGCTTGTCCTGCGCTATTTCCACGAGGGGGTCCTACCGTCCATCATCATCGCTGTTGGTGTCGTCATCGCCGGGTTGTTGGGTCGTAGTGGGCCGCACCGTGGGCTTTGGGTACCGGTGATGTTGTTGGCCGCGTTGCTCGGGCTCGGGCTCAACCTCAGCTTCCTGGTGCTCACCGTGCTGATCATGCTGGTCCTGCTCTTCAGCGCAGGGCGTGGACGATGAGGCGCAGGAAGCGAGGCATCGGTAAAGGCTGGTTGCTCGTTGCGGTCCCCTTGCTTCTCTCCTTCATCGTTTTCGCTGTGCTGCTGGGGCCGCGGCGCATGGTCATGATCGCGGCCTCGTCCTTCCTCAGTACCACGGTGGATGGCTTGGCAGAGGATCCCGGTCCACATGGCCTTCGTGTGCTGGATGTGCGCATCGATCCGGCATACCTCGATACGCTCGGTGCGGACCTGCCGTGGAGCGGCGGAACGAAGTACCCGGCAACGTTGATGCAGGATGGCATCGAGCACCCGGTGGAATTCCGTTACAGGGGCATGTATTCCGCCTCGCACTTCCTCGGCGGCAAGCGCTCCTTCCGATTGTACCTGAAGAAGAAGAGCCCGCTCGCGCCCTACCGCAAGCTCAACGTGATCAACCCGAAGTCCTTCAACATGGTGAACAACCATTTGGGGATGTGGATCGCGGGACGCATGGGTGCCCCGGTGCCGTACAACGAAATGGTCTTCGTTCGCATCAACGGCGAGGACCACGGCGTGATGGAGATGTACGAGCAGATCGACGGCGACTTCGAACGGATCCGTGGCTTGGCCGAGAACGATGTGCCCGTGTACAAAGGCGATTATCCGCCCATCGTGGATCGCGGCCTGCCCGAGAAACGCACGCTGTGGCGCAGTGCGGACAACTGGGAGTTCGAGGGCAAGGCCGACCGCACGCTCAGCGATGCGAAGCTGAGGGCCTTGGTGGATGTGATCGATGATAGCACCTTGACCATTCCGGCCCGACGCGACACGCTCGCACAACTCATCGATGTGGATGCCTATGCGCGCTACCTCGCCGCCATGCTCGTGGTGAACACGAAACACATGGACCAATACCACAACCAATGGCTGGTGATGAGCGAGCGCACGGGGAAATTCCAACCGGTGTTCTGGGACGGCTTGCTGATGTTCCCTCCGGAGGGCGAGCCGCTGTACTTCATCAACGATGCCTTGGCGCATTGGTTCCTGCGCATTCCCGAGTGGCGCTTGCTGCGCGATCGGTATGCGTATGCGGCCATGCGCGATCTGCACCACAGCGGAGCGTTCATGCAGGAGTACGATCGCACGATCGAAAGGATCCGTCCTTCGGTGCTCGCGGATCGGAACAAGTACGGGCATGTCACGCTGTATCCGGCGGATGTGCATCGCTTCTCCTTGGCGCACACCATCAGCTCCTTCGCTGGCATGCGTGCAACGGTGAACGCCTACTGGGATCGGCTTTCGAAGCGGCTTGCTGCCAATGCGGTACTTGTTGAGCGCGATGCGCAGTTGCACCTGAACGTCACCTCCGAAGCACCCTTGCGGCTCACGTGGCCGGCAACGGAGGTGGACCCACCGATGATCGTGGCCGGAGCTGATACCCTCTATCCCGAAGCGCTGCACGGGTCTTGGACCGTGGTGCTCCACCGTGAACTGGGCCTGCCGGAAGGCAGTTGGGATCGGCCCTTTGCCAATTGGCAGCACTACCTCGTGATGCCCATGGATCTCGATGTGCGGTTTCCGCTGGGAGTGCCTCGACAGCTCGTGATCACCAACGCCATTACCGATGAGCCGATCCGCTAGGTCCAGGAGCATCGGCCCCTTGGCGTGGGTCATCGGCCTCGTGCTCGTGGTCGGCGGGCTGGTGGCCTTGTTCTCCTTGAAGCCCGGTTCGTTCCTCGCGAAGGAATGGCCCTTGGGCATTCGCGCCTCCGAAGTGCGCACTTACGCCGCATGGCTGGATCGCAGGCCCGTGGAAGTGGCGGGCACCATTCCCGATGTGTACCTCTTCGGCGGATCGAAGGGCAGGGATAGTTGCCTGTTCCAAGAACGCGCACCGGGTTGGCGCACACGTTGGTTCAGTACCAACGGATACGCGGACAGTGTGCGCATGCGGCCATTGACCGACGGTCCGGGCTACCGCGTGAAGTTCAAGAAGAAGGCCTTGTACAACGGTCAACGCAATGTGCTTCTCATCCCCGCCACCGTGCAGGACATGCGCGCCAAGTACATGGAGGTGCTTGCTTCGAAGCTCGGACTCCTGACGCCGGAGATCACTTTCGTGCACCTTGCAAGTTGTGGCGAAGAGCATGCGGTGTACCGCAAGGAAGAGCGCGTGGACATGGCCTTCCTGAAGCGCTTCGGGCTGGAGAACGCTTCGTTGGTTGAACAAGGGTTGGATCCGACGCGGCCCGACCGACAGTTCGTGGAAGTGAAAGGGGACAGTGCCGAACGCGTGCAGCTGCGCGGAACGGTGGAACGCGCAATGGCCGAGGTCGCCGCTGGACGTACCGATGCCTTGGCCCAACTCGTGGATGAGGATGCCGCGATCGCTTGGTTGATCATGGCGTGGATGGATGGTCGCGACCTGCGAAGGGAAGGCCTGGTGCTCGCACATCAATGGAACACGGGAAAGATGATCCCCATTTATCAGGCGCCACGGAAGACGGTTCCGATGGGATCCGCGGACAAGGACCCCTTGGCATACAACCTCTTGACACCCTTGCTCGCTCGTCGCGGTTTCCGCGCGCGCTTCGATGCGCGACTTGACGCGTTGAAGGCCGAAGCGCCGGAGCTGCGCGCCAAGTTCGAAGCCTTGGACAAGGCATGGCTGCCGGTGCTGGCCGACGCTGTCTCGTTGCCCTTCGCGCAAACGGCCACACGTCAGATCCAATTCGAGTTGTTCGACATCCGCTTGACGAAGGCGGATGCGGCTGCGCATTATGATCGTCCGCTCTTTGCCGGGCCGGGCCACGGGGCGTTGCTGGCCGGGGTGCCCGTTCCGGCTGCACCCAAGCCACAGGTGGAACAAGGGGAAGCGGTCGAGGACATCGCCAAGCGATACAAGCTGAGCATCCAAGCGGATACGATCTACTTCCCGCGTGGCAAGTACGAGATCGAGGAGGATCTCGTGCTACCCGATGGGTATAGCGTCGTGTTCTTGCAAGGTGCGCGCCTCTTCGTTGCGCCCGATGTCAGTGTGGTGTGCCAAGGAGATCTGCATGTGCGTGGCACCTTGCGCAATCCGGTCTTCATACGCCCCATGTCCGAGCAGGAGCCGTACGGCACCATCGCACTGGCGGGGAAGGGCACCGAGCGCTGCGAGATCGCCGGCTTGCTGATCTCCGGTGGTAGGGGTGCGACCATACAAGGTGTGCGTTACGAGGGAATGCTCTCGCTGCACGGCGCTGTTCGCACACGCATCCGGTCGAGCGTGGTGGAGAACGCCAAGGAGGCGACGGCCGTACGGATCGACGGAGGTGGCGTGGAACTCGACAACGTGCGATTCGAGGATGGCGCAGGGACCATGCTCCATATCGCGAACGCGCAAGGCACCGTGCGGAACAGCAGCTTCAGTGGTGCGGGCGAGGGAACAACGATCGTTTCATCGCGCATCGCGGTGCTCGCTTGTTCCTACACCGGCATGCAGGTCGGGCTGCGCGCTGATGCGGCCAGCGAGGTGCTGATCAAAGGCGCTCGATCGGAGCGGAACGTGAACGCGCTCGTGGCCGAAGGCTTGTCGATCCTCCACGTGGCGGACAATACCTTCTTGCGGAACCAACTCGTATTGCGTGCTCGCACCGGCAGCAGCGGCAACGGCGCGCGCGTCATGCTCTACACCAACGAGTATGTCGGCAACGAGAACGATCGGGAAGTGGACGGCGGGTCGAAGGTGGAACAGCGCGACGCGATCGATGGGGCCACGCTCACCGCGTTCGGTCTAGAAGCTCCGCCGGTGGTCAAGGTGCCGACACGGGGTAGGGGACGTTCACGTCGCTCACAGTAGTGGCCCGTCAACGCGGGAAGATGTCCGCGCGGTCCTTCGGCCGTTCCTCCTCGCGCCAATCGGATCCTTGCATGCGCAGCTCTTCGGGCGGGATCTGCTCCAAGGGATAGAGCGTCGCATCCGGTCGGTCCAGGAAGGTCACGGTGCTCACCTTTCCTTCTTCGAGCTGTACGCGGATCCGACTGCAATCCGCGCGGTTCACGCCCATGATGCTCTTCACGCCGTCCTTCTCCTCTTCCACGAAGTACACGGTGCGGCTATTGCCTTCCACCAGCAAGCTCTCCAGCCCATCATCGCCGAATTGCCCGGTCATGGTCGTGCCGGTGACCTGGTCGAAATGGATGCTGTCCACTTGCGATACGAGGAAGGCATCGGCATCCACGTACAGCTTGTCCGCCTTGCTGTTACGCAGTGCGATGCGGATGTGCGCGCCCGTGATCTGGTCCGTTCCGCTCCATAGGATCGGCGCGCGGAACATGCGGATCATGCTGTCGAGCTCGCTGTAGATCAAGGTGTCGCAGGCCCCTTGCAGGTCGTCGCGGAAGAAGCGGACGTTGCGGTGCGCTTGGATCCGTTTGCCGCTGCTGTCCGGCGCAGTGAATAGTGTGTCACCGTGCAGGAACAAGGTGTCCTGGTCCATCGCAAGGCGCAGTTCGGCGTGACCGGTGATCACGGCGCGATCGCTCTGTTCGTTGTATCGGCCCATATCTCCCAGCACGATCATGTCGCTCGCGGTATCGGTCACCTGCACATGGCCCCAGGCCAAGCCTTGCCCGCTCTTCCGATCGTAGTGCAGGCTATCGCCTTCCAACAAGCGGCCCTTGCTGTTGATGCTGGAGCGGGCCGTGAAGCGCGCTTTCTCCTTGCGCGTGTCGTATTGTCCGCGGGTGGTCAGGATCACGGTGCTGTCCTGCACGATGCGTGTGGCACCGAAGAACTCGGAGATGCCGGTGGAGGTCCCGTAGTGCATCGTATCCGCCGTGATGGTGCGGTCCGGGTGATCCAGGCGAACGTTGCGGCTGAAGATGGTCTTGCGCAGGTCGGTGAGGTAGGTGCCCACCACGCTGGTGAGCGTGTCGCCACCGCTGCGGCTGATCACACGTCCGCCGTTGGTGTACATGGCCCGGCGGTTCTTCAGGTCGTACACCAGGCTCGGTGTCGTCAGCTCCATATCGCTGTTGCGCAAGAGCACGTTCCCCTCCAAACGCGCGATGCGGTCCGTGCCGCTGTAGGTGGATCGCGCGGCTTCCACGTGCAAGGTGTCCCCTTGGTCGATGGTCACGTGCCCGAAGGCCTCCACCCGCTGGTCCTGGTACAGGTAGGCGCTGTCGCAGCTCATGATCGCGTCGCGATGCCTGAAGCGCACATTGCCTTTGAGGCGTTGTGCATTCGGCGCGATCTTGTCATCGAACTCGCCACGGTCCGCGTTCAGGATCTCGATCCGGCCTTCTTGTGTAGCGGCCCCGCTTTGTGCGCGAAGCACCAGCAGGGGAAGCAGGGAGAGGAGGAGCAGAAGGGCACGCATGCGGGTAAGGACGAGCGAAAGGCGTGCCATCCGCGTTCCCTGTGGATCAATTCATGGAGATGCCCGGCAGTTTGCGCATCTGCTTGTAGTGTTGTGCCAAGCGCTCCAACAACTTGCGCATGTGGCGCTCGGCCTCGGCGGTGCTATCGCTCACGGCCTGGTCCCGCGCGCGCAGCACCATCACGCCGTAGATCGCCGTGAAGCAGGTCGTGATCGGTCCGTCGGCCGATTCATCGGCTTGGCGCTGCAGGGCCAGGATGCCGGGTTCCGCTGCGGCATAGAGCGCATCGTACTCCGTGTCGTTCAACACATCGGTCAAGGTGGTGTGCAGGAATTCGAGCTCCGTCAACACTTCCTCCACTTCGCTCAAGTGGCCGCGTTTCTCCAGGCCTTGGTCCTGCATGCGAGCGATCACGCCCGCGTACCAACTGCGCACCTCTTCGCGTGCATCCTCGTCGGCATCCATCGGCGTGATCAGTACCTCTTCCAACTTCTCCAGGTCGAAGTCGTTCGCGCGCATCAGGTCCTCGATGTGCCACATGCTGATGATGTAGCTGGCGATGTTGTCCCGTTTCTTATCGTCGAGCAGGCCCATCCGATCTACTTCTTGCCGCCCTTGCTGGCGCGGTATTTCGCATTGAGGCCGGCCACCATTTCGTGGGTGATGTTCAGGTCCTTGTTGCCCACCCAGATCTGCCCGCCGTTCTGCACGCTGAAGATGTAGTCGAAGCCGGCGGTCTTGTTGTAGTTCTCCAAGTAGTCCTTCAACTCGTTGGTGATCTCCGTCAGCATGGCGGCCTCCATGCGTGCCATTTGTTCTTCGCTGTTGGCCTGTTGGCCTTGGATCTTGCCCATCAAGCCCTGCAGCTCGGCCTCGTCCTTGGCGATCTCGGCCTTGGTGCTGTACGTGTGGTCCTTCTTCATCAGCTGCTCGTAGCGCGCTTGGGCCTTGGCCATCTCGTCCTGCAGACTTTTCTCCAAGCGCTGCCCTTCGCTGCGGAAACGGCGGTCCTTCTCGGCGATCAGCTCGTAGTCCTTCTGCACGCTGTCCATGATGAAGTACGCGATGCGCGCATCGTTCAAGGCGGAGGAATCGCTGCGGACCACGACCGGCGGCACATCCGCGAGCTCTTCTGGCGCTGCGTTCTCGCCCTCGGGAGCGGTCGCAACGGCAGGTCCGCGCATAAGCCCCCAAGCCACCAAGGCGGTAAGGATGACGTTCCAGATGATCAGCAGTAGGGAAGTGTTCTTCGACATGTTCGCGCGTGATGGACCCTTGTGTGTGAAGGGTCGGCAAAGTTAGCCCTTGCACCCGGTAGGGCAGGGGGCCGCCCGACCGGTGGCCGCGTAAGGCACATGGGGCACCCTACGTCAGTGCTGCACCACCACCTGGCTCCGGTACTGTCTCACGTCGCTCAGCGCTTGCAGGCTGTACGCCCCGTTGGCGATGGGCCCGAGATCCACACGCAAGGGCGCTCCGGCGGCCGTGTGTTGCTCGTTCAGCACCAAGCGCCCTTGGGCATCGATCAGGCGCAGGGTCCAGATGCCTGCGGGCAGGCCGTCCACGAACAGGCCATCGTTGGCCGGGTTCGGCCATGCACGGGCATCGATCATCGCACGCTCGTTCATCCCCACGCTCACGTTCACCTGCACGCAGGAGGTGTCGTTCCCGGCGGTCTCGTCGGGTGCCCAATCGCTCCAGGCACAAATGCTCCCGGCCTCGTTGGAGCTTGGCACGAACTGCTGGCTGAAGCTGAAGAGCACCTGTTGGCCGGGCTGGATCGCGGCGCCGGTATACGTCTGTGTCACCACCGGACCGTTGTTGAACCGATAGGCCAAGGGAATGTTGCTGGCCGGCTGGTTGCCGAAATTGCGTACCCAGGAACGGATGGTGATGGGGGCATCGACCTGCTGACCATCGGCCAACGCGAAGAAGCCGCTGCACCCGATGTCGAACACCGGCGCTTGCGCCAAACGCAGTCCGATGTGGAAGTCCACGTTCTCCCGATCGCGGTATTCCGCCCAGGTGTTCCCCAGCACCTCGTAGCTGCGCAGCGAGAAGGGTGGGGTGATGTCCTGCGCGATGTTCACGTTCACGCCATCCATGTACCACAGCACGTACACGCCACCGTTGTTGATGGTGAGCGGCGCGCTCAAGGGCACCACGAGGTCGCCGGGCAGGGCGTTGGCAGGTGGCACGTACACCGAATCCAGCAAGGTGCCGGCCTGTCCGCCCACACCATCATCATCGAACACCATCATGCTGAAGCCCGAAGCGCCGATGTTGCTCACGATGCGCACCGTGGTGGCCGTGGCATAGGCCGGGTAGTAGGGCGGGCGCAGGTACATGGCCACGCCACCGTTACCGCCATCCCAGCTCAGGCCGATACCATCGTCCGCGTTGCCGGTGAACTTCAGGTCATGCGTGGTCAAGGTGGTATCCACCACCACCAGTTCCTGCGTGCGGGTGTTGTTGCTGGCCACCAGTTCGTTCGGTATGCCGCTTACCGTGGTGGTGTAGCGGTAGGTGCCTGCCGTGGCGGGCGTGAAGGTGGCCGGGAACAGGACATCCTGCCCCAGGGTGGCGATCAGGAAGGGGATGGTGGCGCTGGAACTCACTTGCAGGGTGTTCGCGGCATTGCGCACCTCGCCGGCCACCTGCACATTGCTCAGGTCCTGGTTGCCGGTGTTCAGCACGTGCGTGCTCAGGCCGAAGTCCACCCCGTTGCGCGAAAGGAACTGACCGCCATTGCCGGGGTTCGAGTTCCACTGCGCTGCGGCATCGATCACCTCCAGGTCCGTTTGGGGCGGCATGTAGAAGCGGATCGCATGGTTCACCGAGGGGTAGATGTCCGCGCTGTGCTGCAGGCCGATGGTGCCGGCCACGCTCTCGATCCCGATCAGCAGGTCGTTGTTGTTGGTAAGGCCTGTCTGGTTCTGGTACTGGATGGTGATCGTGCTGTCCAGCTTGTCCAGGATGATCTGGAAGGTGTTGCTGCCCGTGTAGCTGGGCGGCGCGCTGTTCCAGAAAGGCACCGTGATGTAGGAGATGATCGTGCGGTATTCCTCGTCCAGCAGGAAACAGCGCCCCGGGTTGTCCACACCGGCAAAGGTGAGGTCCGAGGTCAAGGCCGCGATGTAGTCGTTCACCCCACCCGCAACGGGAATGGTGGGGAAGGGCGACGCGATGTTGCCGTTGTTGAAGGCCACATAGCCGTTGCTCCCGATCCAGATGTTCTTGCGGCCGTACCAGTAGAAGGGGTGGTCGGTGATCATGGTGAACGGCCCAACCACATTATCATCGCCCAGGCCCACCACCAGCTGCCCGGTGCCGACGATGTCGATCCACTCGTACACAGGACCGTCCGGCTCGTTGCTGTCCCTCCAGGTGTAGCCATAGGCATCCGGCCCGCCGCTATCGGCAAAGGTGATCGCGACAAGGGAGAGGCAAGCGAAGAGGGTAACGCTACGGATCATGATGGTGGGATTGATAGCACCAATGTAAGGGATGGAACGTTCCGGCACTACGTTCCAGTGCCGCACCGAGCAGCCCAATACCCCAATTGCGTTATTGCCTTTCCCGATCCATAGCCGGTGCTTTGCGCCAACGCTGGGCCCAACTGCCGGCGCACACCATGAGCACCACCACCACACCCGACCTCAAGAGCCGCTTGGCCGCGCTGAAAGCGGCGCAACCACACACCTACCTCCGCAACGCCGCCGCCGAACTGGGTGTTAGTGAAGTGGAGCTGTTGGCAACGCGCTTGGGCGAGGGCGTGACCCGTTTGCACGATGACCCCAAAGCGATCCTGGCCGATGTGCCCACGCTCGGCCGCGTGATGGCCCTGACGCGCAACAACGATGTGGTGCACGAGCGCAAAGGCACCTATGCCAACCCCACCTTGGATGGGCACGTCGGCCTCTTCGTCGGTGCCGACATCGACCTCCGCATCTTCTGGTCCCATTGGGCCAGCGCCTTCGCGGTGGAAGAGGAGGGGCGCGATGGCCTGCGCCGGAGCCTCCAGTTCTTCAGCCCCACGGGAGTGGCCGTGCACAAGATCTACCTGGGCGAGGACAGCGACAAGGCCGCATACCAAGCACTTGGTGGCCAAGCACACGGCAGCGGACCAGACCCCGCCGAAGGTCACGCTCACCGCCCCGGCACCACGCCCCGAAATGCCCGATGCCGCTGTGGATGTGGCCGGCCTGCGCGCGGGTTGGCTGGCCTTGCAGGACACGCACGACTTCTACCCGCTGCTGCGCGACTTCCGCGTAAGCCGCACACAGGCCCTGCGCTTGGCCCCTGAAGGTGGTTATGCGGTGCCCGTTGCACAAGCCGCCTTGCGCGCCACGCTCAACGCCGCTGCCTCACAGCAGGTACTGGTCACGATCTTCGTGGGCAACCGGCATGATCCAGATCCACAGCGGCCCCATCACCAACGTGGTGGATGCCCGCGGCTGGCTCAACGTATTGGACCCCGAACTGAACGTACACATCCGCGAGGAAGCCATCGCCACCGCATGGGTGGTGCGCAAGCCCACGGCCGATGGCATGGTAACGGCGCTGGAGTGTTACGATGCCGCTGGCGAACAGATCATCCAACTCTTCGGCGCACGCAAGCCGGGCATTCCCGAATTGGAGGCGTGGCGTGCGGTGGTGGCCACCGTCGAAGCCGAACAGCGCGCATGAACACTATGGAAAAGCCACGCACATCCTGGCTTCGGCGCTTGGGTTGGGCCGGCTTCCTCTTCTTCCTGATCAAGGGCCTGGTGTGGCTCGCGATCTTCTTGGGGCTGGGCAGCGCGCTGGGGATCTGAACGGAGCCTTGTTCGGTAGCACGCGCTGTCGAGGTATGGACGACCGTTGAGCAAGGCCGCCCACAGCTGCCTTCTCAATACTTGAACACGAGCAATTCGTAAGTGCCCATGGCCACATTGCTCCACCACAAGGCACTGTCGCCACCTGCTTTCAAGAGGCCCTTTACCTCGATCTCGATCTCATCCGTGCGCAGTGGGCTTTCGAAACCACCCATCAGCACCTGCTGCTTGCCATCAAGTTCATAACTCAGGGTGAAGACCGCAAAGTCGATCACTTGGAACCTCAGCGGCACTTCCTCCAACTCAGGGCTCATCCGCGATACGGTGAAGGCGAAGGGGTCCACGTACATGCGCGTGTTCTTGTAGCGCCCAACCACGTACGTGGCCACGTAGTACCCATGTCTCCGCTGGCGGCCAAGCTGTCCACGTGCGATCGCACGGCTCTCATATCCGCGCGCTCCTCCGAGGTGACGCCATCGGAACATGCGGTACCGGATACCAATAGCATGAACGGCAGGAATATGCGGGCCAGGACCTTGCTTGGCGACATGCATCAAATGTAGGTCCAGTCGATGGCGTGCGATCACGCGCCAAGCGGAGCACCGTACAACGCAGCGCCCCGGATGGATCATCCGGGGCGCTGCGTTAAAGTGTGCGAGTGCCTTATTTCTGGATCACGAGGCGTTCCGTAAAGGTCTTGTCACCAGCGGTGATGTTGACCATGTACAAGCCGGAGGCCAGATCGCTGTTCAATTCCAGTGCGGTGTGCAGGTGGCCATCGTTCACCGCGATCGTGCGTGCGGTAATGCGCTTGCCGGTCAGGTCGAAGAGGTCAACGCTTACCGTGTGCACGTCGGGCGCCAGGTCGGTAAGGGACACGAAGAGCTGCTCGCCGTTGTTCGGGTTGGGGTACATCGTCAGGTTGCCGTTGCCTTCCGTGGCAAGGTTGCTGCTGCCACTCTGCAAGCCGGCCACCGATCCGATGGTCACATCGCAGGTCTTACCCCAGGTGGTCACAGGGCTCGGGTCGCAGGCCGGGGTGGGGCCATCAATGCACCAGGTGGCACCTTGGTCCTTGCTCACGCGCACTTCCACCTCGTAGGTCTTGAGCAATTCGAGTTGTGGGCCTGATGCCGCGCTCCAGTTCAAGTGTAGCGTCGGGCTGGACTGTGCAGGGCGCACGATGCACACGTTCTCGGCCGGGATGCGGAAGCGGAACTGGTAGCGCACACCGGTACCACCGGCCAATGGCGCAGGTTGGAACTGGGGTGGTTTCGCCACGATCTTGTTCGCACTGCTGTTGGGCCCACCGAAGCTGCGGGTTACGCCACAGCTGTAGTCGCTCGGGTTGGCAGGATCGTCCTGCAGCCACACCACAGGACAGGCCGCACGGGCGGGATCCAGCTTCATGGTGCAGGCCGGTCCCCATGCACCGAGGGTGCCGTACACCACCGGACGAACACGCACATTAAGTATCACGTTCTCGGGGATATGCGGAGTGAGCGCCGTGTTAGGCCAGCCGTTGATCTTCATGTGGCACGCACGGGTGGCGCTTGCCGGCGAGAAGCCATCACTGTGCTGGTGCGAGCGCCAGCGGCGGAAGCTGTAGCTGCCGTTCGGATCGAAGATCCAGTAGGCATAGCCCGTGCCGCCGTTCTGCACGTTGTTCGCACCACCGGGCACCCACGCGGCGCTTACGGCGGGGTCAGCATGGCACACGAGGTATTTGTGCGGCACCCAATCCATCTTGTCGCGGTTGCTGTGGATCAGTTCCACGTCGCCGATGGGTACGCAGAAGGTGCCGTTGTCCGCAATGGCGCTCTCGCTGCCGCTGTGGAAGTTCGCGCTGTTGTCAATGATCCTACGACCGTTCACGCCGCTCTCGCGCAGCTGGTAGCCACCGGTGTATCCGCCGCTGGTGAATCCATCGCCAGCGCTGTCCAGCACGCGCAAGCGGTAGCATCCGGTGGGCAGGCAGCAGTCTGTGGTATCGGGCTCATCACACCGGTGGGGAAGGGGGTATCCGGGTAGCCACCTTTGCACACCACCTGGTCGGTGTTCTGCAGCAGGATCTCCCAGCCGGCCTCTTCGCTCTTCATGTCGGCGCTGATCTCCATGATCACATTCTCGGTGCAGGCCACGGGCACGCAATTGCAGCTGCCATCCACCTGGCCGAAGAGGAAGGCGCCCACACCACCGTTCGCATCGCAATGGTCGCCGATCAGGCCCGGGGTGTCGGGGCAGTCGTCGCTGTTGTTGGTCACGCCGCAGGCCGCGGGTGCGCCTGCGCCGTAGCCATCACCATCGGTATCGGCATAGAGTGTTTGGCCGTCATCGCAATCGGTGTTGTCGCTCACAAAGCCGCTGGGCTGTGTGCAGTCCACAAGACTGGTAGCCGCATCGCCGAAGCCATCGCCGTCGGCATCCATATACCATGTGGTCGGGCTGGTCTCGTTCACGGTCACCGTTGCGGTGGCATCCGGGCATGGCGCTGTGCCGCTCACCGTGTAGGTGTACACGCCGGGTCCATACTATCGGCATCGTACGCGCTACCGGCCACGGCGCTCGGGCTGCTCCAGGTGCCGCCCGTGGCGGGGCTACCGGTAAGCTGTGCGAACGTATCGCCCGCGCCGCCAATGGCGCACACGCTGAGCGTTCCGTTGGTACCGGCGTTCGGTGGCGTGGTGGTGGTCACGGTCACCGTTGCGCTGCTGGTGCAGGCGTTGGCGGCATGCGAAACCGTTACGGTATAGGTCTGCGTGCTTGTTGGCGATGCCGTTACCGAGGCACCGCTGGTGGCGCTTAGCGCAACGTTCGGTCCCCAGGCAGGTAAGGGCTGCGGGCACGCGGAAGAGATGCTCCAGCCATCGATCGAGCCGTTGTCACCGCTTTCATCGTCGCGGATCATCAGGCGCCAGGTCCCGTTCATATCACTGGTGAACATGGACAGCGCTGGGCTGGCCTGTACCAAGCCGCCCGGGCCCGGTGCGCTCCAGGTCTCATCGCCGGAACCGCTGTAGTTCGATGGAGCGTGTAGGTGCCGCTCGGGTTCATGCTGCCATCGCTGAAGGCGCTCGCGCCGTCCATGATGGTGTAGTC
Organism: Flavobacteriales bacterium; assembly: GCA_041391825.1. Taxonomy (GTDB): domain Bacteria; phylum Bacteroidota; class Bacteroidia; order Flavobacteriales_F; family PHOS-HE28; genus PHOS-HE28. The sequence continues at coordinate 65,523 of JAWKNF010000016.1, forward strand.
GATGCCTGCGATGTTGTCGCCACCGCCCGCATCGGACATCAGGATCACATCCGTGCCGGTAGGCGACTGCAAGAGGATGTCGAAGTCATCCGGATAGGTGTGCGCGATCCCGTTCAGCGTCACCGCTTCCACGGTAACACCGCCTCGTTGGCAAGCCGCTCACACTTACATCCCACGATACATCGATGCGTTGTTCGCGCCGGAACTGCTCACCGTGGCCGGGCCGCCGCTGCTGTTGAAGGGGGCCGTTACCTCGGTGCCGCCGCTGGTGGCAGTGGCGCTCAATACCTGGGGCGCACCGGCGCAGGTGCTGGCGCCTGCAGGCGAGTATCACCGGCACGGTGGGCACTTCGCCTACCGTTACCGTGGCTATGGCACTGCCCGTGTAGCTGCAACCCGGGTCGGAACCCGTAACGGTATACGTGGTGGTGGTGCCGGGTGTGGCCGTTACGCTGGCACCGGTGCTGCTGCTGAGGCTCTGTTGGTGCCCAGGTATAGGTGGTGGCGCCTGAGGCCGTGAGCGTTACCCCATCGCCGGGGCACACCGTGGCCGCATCGGGTGTCACCGCCACGGTGGTGCGCACTACGCAGCCTCACTTCCCATTCCCAGCCATTGAAGCCGTTGCGCCTCCAAAAGAAATTGGATGTGAAGGACATGTGATCGTTCCCGAGGGTGCACTTACGCTCACACCGCTCAGGTCGTCGCCACTGAAGCTGCCATCGAATGAATCGAACAGTTCGGTGCCGCTGTTGTCCAGGCCATCGCATCCGCAAGCGGTCGCTGCTGTTCTGGATGTAGCCATCGTTGAAGGTGACCGTAAGCGGCACCGGGCTGCTGCCCATGTAGCGCCACTCGGAGCTTTCGTTGTTGCCGTAGCAGTGCGTTTGCGCCAAAGGCGTGCCGCAGGTAACGATCGGCGGGCAGTTGCCGCTATCGGTATGGCTGCCCAGGTCCACATCGCAAGGCGCATCAAAGGCGTGTTCCAAGGTGATGGCCACATTGTCGCCCTGGTTGAAGTTGCCCAGGTTGGTGATGCCGGTACCCACGTTACTGATGGTGCTTGCGCCGCCACCGTTCACGGTATAGGTGATGTGGGCGGTGGCCTCATCGCCGGTACTGCTCACGTTCACATCAACGGTGAACTGACCTGTTATGCACAGGTCCGTAACGTTCACGCTGGCGGCGGGTGGTGCGCAACCCGCGCTTCGCGCATGCAGAATTGGTCGAAGGCGATATCGCCCTCGTAGGTGGCATCGTTGGTGCCATCACCCGAAAGCGCACCAGCGACTGGCGCGGTGGCAAGGCCACCCAGTCGGAGTTATGCCATGCATTGCCTTGGTTGTTGGCAATGGGGCCGAAGAGCGTGGTGTAGGTGCCCGGGCTATTGCTCAGGTCCTCCAGTTGCACGCTGAACTCGCCGAGGTCGTTGGTGCCGTACATGTGGTAGTACACCGCGAATTCGGCACCGTTCGCAAGCGCACTGATGTTGAAGGTGGGCGAACGGGCGATGCGTGCATCGGAACAGTACTGCGATGTTTTGATGTACAGGTACTTGCCGCCGCCGGTCACATCATCACTGGGGCCGGTGCCGGCCGCGGGGGTGCCGTTGGCATCCACGATCCAGTCCGGGGCGCCGCCCAGGTTGGCCCAGCCGCCACCCAGGTTGCAGGTAACATTGCACGAGGTGGTGGTGGAACAGTTGGAGAAGCTGTCGAAGCTGCAGTACGGGAAGCTTGTTACTTGTGCCAGGGAAGGTGCGGCTTATCGCGAACTTCACCACTAGCAAACTGAGGTTGCGCCACAAATTCCTGCGCAACGCTATCGGGTGGGAGGAGAGAAGGTTCATGGTTTCCTGGTGTTTTACACTCCGGGGCACTACCAGTCGTGGAACTCCGGGGCGGGGTGGGTGAATGGATTTCGTCGATAGAATGTGTTGTTTGGTCGACAAACTTATTGCGTTCGTCCAAGGTCTGTCAACCCCAAGGGTGTCTCATTCCGTCGTAAACCTCTTGATGTTCAGTAGGATACGATAGCCATATTTCTTCCCCCACCCCCCCAACCCCCATTCACCATTCACCATTCACCATTCACCAACCCCAAACCCCCAACCACCAACAACCCCGACCTTCGCGCATGCTCCGCCGCGTACTACCCGCCCTCGCGTTCCTCCCCACCGTCCTCTTGGCCCAACCCTTCCAGTGGGCGGCGCCGCTCAATGGCGCATCGGCGCGCGGCATGGCCATGGTCACCGATGCGCTCGGGAACGTGTACGTGTGCGGCAACGTGAACGGCGTGGCCGACTTCGACCCCGGGCCGGATACCGTGCTGAACGCGAGCGCCGGCATCAACGGCGACAACTACCTCGTGAAATACGGCCCCAGCGGCAACTACCTGTGGCACCTGGCCGTGGGCGGCAGCGGCACCGAGATCCCCAAGGGCCTCGCCCTCGACCACAGCGGCAACCTGCTGATGGTGGGCCGCTTCGATAGCTACTTCGATTGGGACCCCGGCATCGGCGAGGCCTTCTTCGGCAGCGCCGGCAGCACCGATGGTTTCGTGGCCAAGTACGACACCAGCGGCAACTACCTGTGGGCGCAGCGCATCGGCGGCAGCAGCCACGACGAGGCCTACGGCGTTACCGTGGATGCCAACGACAACGTGTACGTGACCGGCTGGATGAACGGCACCATCGATTTCGATAACGGTCCGGAGGTGCTCGCGCTGACCAACCCGGGCGGACCGTGGGATGCCTACTGCGTGCGCTACGACCCGAGCGGACAGGTGCAATGGGTGCGCGGCATCCAAGGCGCCGGGGCGCAACGCGGCATGAGCCTGGTGTACCTCGGCGGCCACGTCTACTTCTACGGCGTGTTCAGCGGCGTCACCGTGGTGCACGGCACGCACACGCTCACCAGCAGCGGCCAGGGCGATGATTACCTGTGCAAGCTGGATACCAGCGGTGCGGTGGTATGGGCACGCAACTTGGGCGGTCCGGAGAACGAGCAGGCCGAAGCCATCCGCAGCGACGGCACCCACCTCTACATCACCGGCACCTTCGCAGGCACCATCGATGCCGACCCCGGGCCCGGCGTGCTGCCCCTGGCATCCATCGGCGGTAGGAGCCAGCACTATACCAAACTGGATACCGCCGGCAACGCCCTCTGGAGCCACCAGGTGCGCGGCAACAACCACTTCGATGGCGTGTGCGACCTGGCCGTGGACGGCGCAGGCAACGTATTCGTTACCGGCGCCTACTACGAGGAACAGGACTTCGATGACGGCCCCGGCGAATTCATCCTCGCACCCGTAATCGCGAACGACCTCTTCCTGCTGAAAGTGGATGCCGCGGGCAACTTCCTGTGGGCGCGCAGCATTGCCACCGGCGGCGTGTTCGATACCGCCAATGGCCTGGCCACCGATGCCAACGGCAACGTATTCGTTACCGGCGGCTACGGCGAAACGGCCGTGTTCGATCCCGAGGCCAGCAACGGCAGCTACAGCGGCGGCACGGGCATGACGGGCTTTACCGCCAAGTACGGCGTGGACTTCACCGCCCTGCCACCCACGGCCAGCACCGCCCTGCAGCTACAGCTCTACCCCAACCCCAGCCGGGAGCTGGTAACCTTGGTGCTGCCCACCGCCTTCGTGCCCGAGCGCATGACCGTTACCGATGCCCAAGGCCGCGTGGCCATGCACTGGCAAGGGCGCATCCCCACACACTTCAGCGTAGCGCACCTGGCGCCGGGCACCTACCACGCCACCCTGCACGGGGCCGGGCAAGTGGCCACGGGGGCCTTTGTGGTGGGGCGGTAGGGGGGGTGTGGGTTGATGAAGTTGGGGGTTGGTGGGCTTGGGGGTTGAATAACGGCCAACCTGGGGTCCTTCGTGCCGATGAAGACACGATGTTATGCGCCGGCGAGTTGCATGTTGGGGTTGAGGTCCCTGCTCCGCTTCAAACCCGGACCTTTGCCCGAGCGGGTTTCTTCTTGGCCTTGGTACCACCTGTACTGATCAACTGCCCGCGCAGGCGACGGATCACTTCGTCGCGCACCATGCTGTTCAGGAAGCCTTTCAAGGAAAGGTGTACATCCAGCTTGGGCCACGTGATCCCGGTGCCGTTCGCGAACACCACACAGGCTTTCAGTTCTTTCACTGTTGCATCGCTCAACGAGGCAATGCTCTCTTTTCGCGCAGCGAAGACCACCCCATTGTTCAGCGTAAGTACCACGGCAGAACCATCGGGCAGCACGTCCACCTTGGCAACGCGCAAACCTTCTTCAAAGATCAGGCGGTCCAACGGATCGGTAGCGCGCAGGTCACTTACCGGCGAAGTGCCCGTTCCAGGCCTTGATGAGTTTTTCATGATGTTCGGTGATCAGTTCCTTGATCCGCTTCCGTTCCTGTTTCTTGAACCCATACGAGTATTCTTCCTTGATCGCCGGAGCGATCCACCATTTCGCATGGCCATCCCCTTTGCTCACATGCACATGCGCCGGTTCGGTGCCCTCATCGCTCCAGAAGTAAAAGGAGTATCCCTCTACGGGTGGTTCAAGCGCGAGTGGCGACATGGTTATCGATCACCCAAAGATACTGGCACCCAGTGCGCACTCCAAGCCACCCGGGCTCGTCCTGGAAAGGTTGACAGGTCAATGGCGTTGAACCGCGATAGGTCGCGCGAAGAGGATCTTGTCGGTTGTGGTCGAAAGCGCAGGGCACTTCGTGCCTCAGGAGAGCCTGCGTTGGTTTGCTTATCTTTCGTGCCTCAGGAGACCCTGCGGCGGTTTAAGGTGATCAGGCAGGCCGTTACTTCTTTCGGTGCCATGGCGAACTACTTGAGGATCGGTTGCCGCGCCATCGGCAGGTGTTCGTGAGTTCGGAGAATGCGGTGAGCATCGGCATCGATCACCAAGCACTATGTGGCACACTACTCGCTACGCGGACTATTATGCCGCTTTGTGTTCCGTCTGCTGGCGTGGATCTGCGATCCGTGCCACTATCCAGCCCATCGTTGATCTCTTCTTCCGGTCCATTCCCAGCGTTCTCTTCATGCGCTTCCGAAAGGGTACGGTACTGCACCATGTATCACATAGATAAGAAGGCACGGATCGCGGATCCGCGCTATGACAGAACATTCGCGCGAGCGGGGCCCAATTGCACCTCTTTGATATGACCGGGAATTACCTGGATCGGGAACACGAAGCAGACGGCGCTGCCCCCGGCCACCTCGCACCTGGTGCCTACTTCCTGCGGGTCACACTCCCGAACAACGCCATCTCCTATTCCCGCATCTTCGCTGTTGATCATGCATCGCTGCGCGTTGCGCGCATGATGCTAATCATCTGTCGAATGCCTCGGTGCTGTTAGCCATAACTCCTGGGTATACAAGTGCTCTAGTCTCCACTAAACTCATTCGCCAACATCTCCGCCTGCCTCAACACTAACTCTGTAGCCAGCTTCTGCATGTCCGGTGGATAGCCAGAACCGCAGGGTGCGCTTTACGATCACCTTCAACTTGGCCTTCACGCTCTCCTTGATCGTCCAGTCGATGCTAGCGTTCTGGCGGACGCGTTCGGTGAGGACCACGGCCAATTCGCGGAGCTTCTCCTGTTGCATCAGCTCCTTGGCGCTGTCGTTGTTGGCCACCGCGGTGTAGAAGGCGTACTCGTATTCGGTGAGACCCATGTCGGCGGCCTGCTTGTCGCCGGCGGTGATCTCCTTGCTCACCTTTATCAGCTCTTCGATCACTTCGGCGGCGCTGAGGATCTTGTTGTGGTAGCGCTTGATGCTGTCCTCCAGCATGTCCATCAGTGAGCGGGCCTGCACGATGTTGGTGCGGGCACGGGCCTTGATCTCGTCGTTCAGGAGTTTCTTGAGCACCTCGATGGCCACGTTCTTGTGCGCCATGCCTTTCAGCTCCAAGAGGAACTCTTCGCTGAGTACGGAGATGTCCGGCTTCTTGATGCCTGCCGCATCGTAGACGTGTGTCGATGACCTGCTCGCTCACCAGCGCCTGGTCGATGGCCTGCCGGATGGTGGTCTCCAACTCTTCATCGGTGCGGCCAGAACCGGTGCCGTCGAACTTCACGAGGCGGGCTTTCACGGCTTGGAAGAAGCCGACTGTCCTTCACATCCATCGCCTGTTCGTGCGGGATGGCGATGTACTGGATTAAGTGCAACATGAACAGTCGCACTGCCACATGGCCAATGCTTGCTCTCCTTGCAATATCACCTCAACCATCTCCCCCACATGCCCACCTCCGGCATCTCCTGCATGAGATAAACGTGTTCGCGGTCATCTTTGCTCCATCCCCATCCGCGCAAGCCTCTCATAGCGCGTCCATGAAAGGATGAAGCTGTTCAGCACGATAGGGTCTGCTGCTGACAACGCGCCTCGATATCCTTAATGCGGTTGTGGAATCGGATCTTGGGGTCGGCGGCCCCTGACCTCCATGCAAGAGGCCGTGCGGCTCAATGAAGGTGACGTACTGCTTGCCACCGTGTATGGCGTAGAGGATGAAGTCCGGATAGAAGTTACCGGCCTCAAAGAAGCCAATGCCCTTGCCGCGACTTTGTTCCTGTAGCAGAACAGTTCCATGTCTTTCACGGCGAACATGCTGGCCTGTTCCGTGCAGTACTTGCCCAAGTGCTCCACGAAGGTGTACTCGCTCTCGTTGAGCGCCACGGGCATGATCTTGATGCGGCCGCCCTTCTTTGCGTGGAAGAGCGGTTGGTACAGGTGGTGCGGGAAGCGGACGGTCTTGAGCTGATCAGGCTTCACAAGGTCCTCCTTGTTCGCGGCTATCTCGTCTCGCAATTGCTCGATCTGTTGGACGAGCACTTCCTCGCTGGAATCAACCACGAGCATGTACTCGCTGCCTTCTGCGGGCAGGTCCTCCTCGTCCTTGCCCAGCTCGCGGTACTCGAGGCGCGGCAGGTAGTAAGCGTCCTGCGCGTAGGCGTAGATGCGCTCCAGGTTGCGCTTCAGGAGTTCCAAGGCGACCTGCTGCCACAGGCGAACACTGCTCATGTCCTCCGCGATCAGGCGCCTTTCCGGAATGAGCAGTTGATACCACGAATGATCGGAGAGCACCTTGAGGATGCCTTCACGGGTGATGTTCACATTGTACCAGCGCTTGTCCCGCTTGTAGCGTTCGAGTTCACGGTACAGGTGGTCGAGGTCCAGCCAGGCCAGGTGATGTGGTCCCAAGCGGCCTTCATGCTTCTCCACCTCGCCAGCAGCTCGTTGGCTGCTCATGGAATCGATACGCGGGTACCAATCGCTCACTACACGATTAATGCCCAGCTTGTCCGGGATCTCGCCCACAGTGACCACGGGGCCGTCCTTGGAAAACACCACATCGCGATCCTCCCCGGCCTTGCGCTTGGGGCGCAGCACCTTCAGCCGCTTGCCCACGTCGTAGGTCACGTTCATGGGGATGCGCACCGTGGTGACGCGCTCATTGCCTGGCAGGCCTTCCTGCGCCAGCCATTCGCGGAAGCGGGCCATGAACTCGGCATCTATACCGAACACGTTGAGCGTCTCCAACTCCTGGATATGCTCGGGGCGCGCCACATCGGGTAGTCGGTTGCTGCGCTTCAGGCTCCAGTTGTGCCCCTTCAGGCGCACGCCACGGCCAAAGAGCTGGATCACCTGCGAACCTTCCTTCTTGGCGATGTGCATCAGGCCCAGCGAGCTTACGCGCCAGCAGTCCCAGCCCTCAATGAACTTCTTGCTGCCGATCAGCACGTTCACCGGACTACTGCTCTCCTTCACGCGCTCAAAGAGGCCATCGGCGAAATCAGAGGCATGCACTTCGATGGGCTCGTTGTTTGCCTCCACAAGCTGTTGCACATGGTCGCAGAGTTCCTTGGCACTGCCCACGTAGATGAGGCCGAAGGGCTCTTCGCTGGTGCCGCAGTACAGGGCCACTTCGCCCTTGTCGCCCTTCAGGCGCTCTAGGCGCAAGGTGCCGCCCGCAGCATGGTTGAAGAGCAGTCGAAGGACGTCCGTGTATAGCGCGGCAGCATCGGTGCCGCCAGCCATCTTGCGCTCCAGGTAGGCGAAGCCGCCCTTGAAGATGTCCTCGTTGTTGGCGCCGATCATGCCATGCTCCTCACCGGTGCCCGTGATAAATGCCCGATTGCTTCATGCGGCGCTGGGCTTCGCGAGGATGATGCAGGAAATCGGCCAGGAAGAGCAGGATCTTGGCCACATCAGTAGCCATTACTTCCTCGTCCTTGCTCCAACTGCCGCCGCTCACACTGTTCCCGACGAAGACCCACAATGGCTTCTCGATGTTGAAGTCGCGCAGGCGATGCTTCTGCTCCTCGTAGATCAGGTGCTGCTGATAGGCGCGGAGCAGGGCACCGGTCATGTACACCTTCTTCAGTTCCTCGTCCTGTGCGGCGCTGATGTTGGCGATGCGGTAGTCCTTGCCGAAGCCGTCCTCATAGAACCAGCGGTAGCTATAGTCGAAGAGCACGCACTTGGCGTAGTCGTCCTCCACGGCCGTGCCGTTCACCGCCTGCTCGAAGGTGGCGCTGTACTCCAGCGTGAAGCCCTTTGCGCAGAGGCTGTTCCTGTTCTTCACCCAGGTGCCCTCGTCGGTCTTCAGTCCGCGGTGGCCTTCGTCCACCAGCAGCAGGTTCTGGTCGCCCAGGCTGCGAGTGGCGATCTGCGTGGGACCGTCCTTCTCTGCGAGCTTGGTGATCTCCATCACGTCCACGCGGCGCAGACCATCGGTGCGGCTGGTGAACAGGTTGTTGCGTCCCTCAGCGAACCACGCGGCATCCAGGCCGCTGTCCTCGAACTCGTCAATGTGCTGCTTGCTCAGCGCCTCGTTGGGGGTGAGCAGGATCACCCGGCTCAGCTCGTCGGCGCGGCCGCTCTCCTGTGCATAGTGGCGGAACTGCAGCAGGTTCACGTGCATCACCAGCGTCTTGCCGCTGCCAGTGGCGTTCTGGTAGCACACCTTGTTCAGGTCGTCCAGCGCGTAGGGCGCCATCTGCTGATGGTCCGGATATTTCTGGTTGAACTTCCGCACGTGGTCGTTCAGGTCGTCCAGCAGTTGTTCGCGCTGGTGGAAGTAGCGGTCCAAGTAGATCTCCGTGAACAGCAGGCTCAGCCACTGGTAGTACTTCCAAGTGATGGGCCGCGTGCGCTGGGCGTTGATGGCCTCGGTATGGCGCACGATGTTCTCTTCGTAGCGCAATAGCACTTCCTTGGTCAATGCCGCCGTGGGGAAGAGCGCCAGCACCTGCGTGACCAGGTTGTGGTAGAAGATGTGCAGACCATCCGCGCCGAGGCCTTCGGTGCGCATGTCCTTCAAGTGACGGCTCAACAGTTGGTAGGGAAGGATGGACTTGCCATCCTCACCGGTGCGCTCCGACAAGGGATCAATACCGAAAAGGCCAATGAGCCATTGGTTGAGCAGCAGCTTGTTGCGGAAGGCGTGCGGTTGTTTCCGATCCCTCGCAGGACGTCCTCGTTTGGCCATGAGCGATCAACCCCAAACGGGCAATTCAATGAGGAGATAACTGGGCTTACCTGCTCCAACCTTGGTAACCTTGAACTTGGCATTCACGATCTCTCTGCGGTGGTCGTTGATCGTATCCACGTCCGCCAAGCTCTTGGGCACCTTCCCACGTATCGGCTCCTGCTCGCCTTCTTTCACGAACTCGAATGTGCGCAAGTGTGGAAGCACTGCGAGGAAATGACCTCGGATTACTTCTTCGCCTTCTTGGACATTGGCCGCTTGCATGCGCTCGAGGCTGCGTTCCACCTCAGCTACGTGGCTGAATGCGATCGCCTTGCCTTTGGTGGATAAGGTCATGACGGCTTCGTTCTTCACCAATAGTTCCAAGAACGTGCGGACCAACTTCAATGCACGAGGATGTGCATCCGAGATCGTGCTTGCCAATTCATCATCACTGGCCCTTGTACTTGAGAGTATATCGGTGATCTGCTCCAAGGCCTGGGCCGTGGGACTTTCCATACCCAAGTCGCCATTGGGGGCCTCTTCCAGTTCGAAACCGAAGGACCCCAGCGCTGTTCCAGTAATCACCAAGCTGTTCTGCTGCTTACCGGGTATCCTTGCCCGCTCCCCTAGTTCCACGCTGTCGGGCACAGCAAGCGTTGCAACGGCATTCGCGAACGACTCGAGTGCCTTTGTTGCAAAATCGAAGTAGATACCATGGCTGTCCCCAACGATCGGTTTGCCGTTGAAGGTGATCACGGCCTTGGCCGGTGCTGGCACTTCACCTGCTTGATCGATCTGTTCTTGTAGCTCATCCAGACGATACTCCAGACCACCACGGTCGATCACCCTGTCCAATGGAATATTGTCGAGCATGCGCATCACCTGAGCACGCTCCGATACAAGCCGATCCAAGTCTGCGCGGTTCATGGTTTAGATGCGATTAGTTTATCCAAGATCTGCCGTGCAAGTGCGTCCTGACCGGGGTCCAGGTCCACTTCCACATAGCCCTTCCAAAGGTCATTGCGGCGATGCGACCATAGGCCGTACCAATAGCAAGATCTTTCAACCAGGCTTAGTGCGGGACTTGTCAGTGATATGCCGATCGCGTCCACGAACAGGGTGGCTTTTCGGCTCCTGCGTACCAGTGGATCGACCCCGAAGGCCGTGGGATGGTCGGCTACCAGCTTGGCTTGACCAATTCCGGATGGCTCAATGAAGAATGTCACCACGTCAATATCGTTCGGCGGCCGCTTCTCAATACGCTCCACGTCTTCAGAGAAGCTGCCATTGATCCACTGGAATCCTTCTCTAACTCCAGTAGCGTGGATCGCAGCCCTGTACTTCAGGAAGCCATCCAGTATGCGCAGCCTTTCCGGTGTGGTGCCGAAACGCATGACCAAATCGGGCAGCGTAGCCTTGAATGGTGAGCGACCATCGGATACGGTCGGAGTACCGATGTATGCGGGTAGCACCCCTCTGGGGTCCCATGCGGGTATGGCGGAACCATGCATCATGTTCTTCAACGTCTGATCAATTCCACCATTGCCTGCATCACCTCACCAAAGTTCTCCAACGGAATGTCCGTATTGTGCCGTAGATGTCCGCTTGTAGCCCTGATGCGTATCCGGATGTTCTCGTGCCACTGGACCCAACGGGTACGTGGGTTATCCGTACCACTTCTCCGCTGGACAAGGTTGATCTCAGCGTATTGCTGACATCACTAGAATCCGTTCCGTACTGTGCCATGGTATTCACTTCATTCACTCCACCCCTTCCCATAAGCCTATGGGAAATCCTCCTCGATCGGCCGCACTTTCCAGCGGTCGCCGGCTTGGAGCAGGTTGGGCGGGTTGTTGCTGCCGTTCACGTAGTCGCGTCGTACTCGCGGTCCCGGATCTCCCACCCGGTTCTTGGTGAAGTAGGTGTCCAGCACCGCGTTGTCCTGTTCCAGGTCGCCGGTGAGGGTGCGCCAAATGATGAGCACCTTGTCCCGCTCGCCGTGGGGCTTGTGGCGGTCGCGGGGCATCCAGCCCTGCACCTTGCGGAACCACCACTTGCGTTCTCATCCGGCTTCAGGTTGCCCTTCACCACCAGGCGCTGGGGGCTGTCCTTGGGCACATCCTTTTCCTGCACGCGCTCAAAGGCGGCGGTGTAGGCCTCTGGCGCGGCCTTGTGCTGCACGCGCAGGCCCAGCAGGTAGTTGAAGGTCTCCAGCAGGTCCACCGTTTTGGTGGTGCGCTCCTCGCTGCCGGGGCGCTTCACGTTCAGGGTGTAGGCGCGGGGATCGGTGAAGGCCGCGTGGTTCAGCACGCTGGCGCTGCCCTGGGTCTCCACATCCAGCAGGTAGCGCAGGGTGTAGTCCTCGCGCAGGCCTTTGTTGGTGGCCAGCAGCTGCTCTCGCTCCTCATCGCTGCACGCTCCAGCGCGTTCAGCGTGTCCTCGTAGCTCTCAAGACGGATGTACTTGAAGCGGTGGCTGATACCATCACGATCAAGTGGCTTGCCGTTCAATAACCTGGCTGTAAATGACCTTTTGTACACGCGGTTTGGTAACAAGGTCAAAATAGCCGCCCATTCAACCAAACGAGTAGCGTCGACTCTTCAAATCCTCGTCATTCTCGTTCGCATCAATTCAGCTCATTTCAATTACCGCGTGCGGCATCATTACCACTGCCTCCGAAGTAATCGATAACCATTGGTGCAGGCTTATCCTGCACGATGGAATCAATGGCAGTCATGACAGTATACAGCGACTTGGGATATGAAAAAAGCCCAGACGATCCATTATGTCCGTTAAGGAGTTGGTGCCGTGAGTTGTTGCGCTGTATCGTTTATTCAGCCACACTTTGCATCAACTCGCCTTCCTTCATCCGAGTAAAGTCGCTGTATTGAATAGCTATCGGTACATGTCAGCACATTATTCCTAATTGCATGACTGCACCTTCATAACTCAATGACCAGACCCGTTCTCCATCTTCCCCAATCGGATATACCCTTGTAGCCATCTGGAGTATCATCAGTGCCATGTGCGCCTTGGAGTGGCGGCTCAACACCAACGATGGCCTTGTCAATTGGACGAACAAGCACTGCGTAAAAACTATTGGGGCGTCCTACGCGGTAATTATTGCGGCCAGTCCTGCTCTTCTGAAGCCTCGGGTCCTTGTGCCTGTTGGAACCTTCTTGCCTACAACAGCATCATCAATTGGTGGAATGATGAAGAGGTTATATTCATGAGTGCGGGACACATTTGACAGCTTCGGTACCTGAACCTGGATAGTGATTGACGATTGCCTTCTGTACCAAGTGATTGGGAAGAGCTGTTTGGCCAACAACGTGAGCTTGTCAAGTTCATAGTCATCAATGGCAATGCTGTAACAGCCTTGGTCGGTGAGCATTGGGGCTGAGCTCCAGTAAGCGGTCAGCGATAAGCGACATCAAGAAGAGTCTCTATAGTTGTTCTTGTACACTATTGGAGACGCATCTGTGTTATGGGGTGGATCGATGTAAATGCAATCACTCAGGTCGGAATCTATTCCGCAGTACTTCTAATGCCTGGAAGTTCTCGCTATGCACCAACAGCCCATTGGTCGCCTTGCCCTCCAGGTCGTCAGTGCTGTTCAGCAGCGCGGCGCTTGTCCGCTTCGCGCTAAGGAAGGCGGTCCAGCACAAGGTAGGGGTTGGCCTTCAGGAAGGCCACGGTGAGCGGCTTCTTGGCCTCGTAGCCGGGCAGGTCCTGGATGTGGAAGAGCTGCTCCCATTCGGCCTTGATGCGCGGGTTCGCGGCTTTATTGCGGAGTAGAGCGCTTCGGGCGCGCAGTCCAACGTGATGCAGTAGTTGGTCTCCACCTGAACTTCTTCTTGAGCCACGGCCGCTTCTGGAAGTTCTCCAGCTGGAGCCAGGAAGTCGATGAGCTTATGGGCGATGCGGCGGATCGCCTTCAGCTTGGCCAGGTAGTGCTCCACGCGCCGGGGGCCTCGGCACCGTCCAGGTCATCCAGGCGCATCACCTCGTTCTTCAGGTAGAAGTCCAGCTCGCGCCGCAGGAAGCCGCCCAGGTCCTTGTGGATGAAGTAGTCCTTGCTGTTGGTGGCGCTGTACTTCTCGATGTACTTGCCCAGCAGGGTGCGGTCGATCTGCTGCCGGTGGGCACCCCCTTGCCATAGGGCCAGGTAGGGTTCAGCGCGTTTGTCGGCTTTAGCTAGGGCCTTCAGGGCTTCCAGCAGCTTGGCCTCGTTCAGCGCATTGCGCTTCTGGCGCCAGGTGCCTTCCTGTCCGCTCTTCTCAGGATCGGGCCTGAAGGTGAAGCGGCACAGCAGCTCGCCCGCCTCGGTGAAGGCCAGCGGTTCGTTGGTGTCCACGATGGAAAGTATCGCTTTCCTTCACGTTGTTGTGCTCGCCCTCGGCGGCATCCACAATGCGGAAGTGTACGCGCAGCGGATCGCCTTGTAGCAGGTCTTCGCCCAGTTCCAGCGCGCCCTGGTCCTTGTTCTTCTTGGCCTCCTCGCGCACTTGCCGGGCGGCCTCGCGCGCCTCGAAGGTGTAGTTGTCGAAATGCTCGCTGGTCTTGATGTAGTACTGGTCGCGGTTGGCCCAGTGCAGCATCACTTCCTGGCCGTCGTAGGGCACGGCGTATGGGGCGGCCTTGCCCGCGGTCTCATGGGTGAGGTAGCGGCGGCTCACGGAATCGCCGTCCTCGTAATAGCGCTCAAAGAAGCGGTAGAGGTGGTCGTACACCTCGGCCTCGGCCTTGGTGGTGTCGAGAGCGGCTTCCATCGGCCTTTGGCTTCAACTACATCGGGAAGTTCTCGAGGTCAGGTACATTGTACTTCTTCGCTTTCTGACAGTTCTTCCTCATAAGCGGCCTTCAACTCGGCTTGCTTTGCCGCTGTTGCCATTGGCAAAGGCCACTGCACTTCAGCCAGCAGGTCGTTCTCCAGAAAGCGTTGCACCTGCTCCGCCTTGGCGTGCATGATGCGGTAGAAGCCGAAGTCGAGCTCGGGCTGGTCCAGTTGGAACAGCTCTTGGAGCCTTCCTCGATGAGCTTGGCGCGTAGTTGGGGGGTGGTGGGCATAAGGACGATGGAAGATCGGATGATCGGGCGTTCAGACGATGTAGAGTGCGTGTTCAGTCGATCAGCGGCACCACTTCTCCAGCTGGTGTTTGGCCTCTGCAGATATCTGGGTGGAGATGAACTCGTTCAACCGCATGGGATCGGTATCACGGCACGCTGGGTCCAAGATCGCTCACGTTTCGTAGTCGGTCACGTCCTCGGCAGTATCGAAGCCGATCCCATGTCGGTTAGCTTCCTCCTTGATGTCATCCAGTCGCTTCTGGAACCACTCAGCCTTTCTGATCTCCAGCGGGCACATGGAAAATGACGCTGGCCTTCGTAGAAAGCCCGCAAATGTGCGACGCTTCATGTAAACAGCCGTAACGTCTATCCCCGTGTAAGGCTTCACCTCGAAGGTGTGGATGTCCAAGAACTTGCCCGGCACGAACTTCAGCAAGCTGATGCTGATCACAACGATATCTGGTCGACTCCATGTTCCTCCCTGTTTCGTCGGCCCTGCTTGGCAGTTATCTCTACCACAAAAATCCTCCAGGCGATAGTCCTTGGTCCACTGGTCACGAAGGACCTTCTTGATCAGCTCGTAAAGCGATTCCTCTGTGTACTCCAGTTTCTCCGGATTCAACAACTTGCTCCACGCCACGCTCTTCAGTCGGCGTCATTGGCAATGCACATCCGGATACTGCCTCCTCGGCCTGTTCCTGTAACGATGGATCCTTTGTCCAACAGACCGTTCCGGACCTCCCAATACTTGGTCGGTTCCCACTTCCCAGGTTATGCATCATCCATCTGGTTTCCCCCTGGTAGCACCGTCGATGGGTACTAAAATGAGCTCGGCTTCTTGTGGTGTAAGATCTTCTCGGGTCATTGATGGTCGTGTCAGGTCACTTTCCAGCGGATGGCGAAGAGCGTTTCGGTCTGGCTCGTCTACCATCTTCTGGACCAAGGCGCTGATGAGGCGGTCCCGCTTCTGGGCGATCTCGTCCTCCACTTGGAAGATGCGTTGGCGAGAAGGTCGCGTTTCCGTTTCTCCCAGTTGGCGATGCATGCTCCTCGTGTTGCTCGGCCATGGGAATTTGCTGGCCCTGCCTGGCCTTACGCTCCCAGCTCGCGGATCTTGGCCTTGGCCTCGTCCAGCTCACGTTCGGCGCTCTTCTCCATGTCGCGCGCCCACTGGTGCAGCTTCTCACGGGCCTCCAGGAAGTGGCGGTTATTAGCCTCCATGATGCGGTCAGGTGGCGCGCACCAGTTGCTGGGCATCTGCACCTTCAGGCGCTCTTCCTGCGCGGGTGCCGGGTCTACAGGCTGCTCCACGCGTGCGCACAGGAAGAGCTTGGCACAGGCTCTCTTGGTCAACGGCAATCCATCCTCCGTGGCGGCGGTGAACAGCAGGTGGTCCTCTTCCTCCACGCTCTTCACCCGCAGGCGTTGCAGCAGCAGGTAGCCGCGCTTGCCTTTTAGTTGTTCCACCAGCGAGATGCGGGTGCCGTGGTGGCTGTAGTCGAAGACCACTTCGCGCGCCGGGGTGGTGGCCGTCTTTCCTTGGGCGATCGCATGCTCGCCGGTATACCCAGGCGGTAGGTTCGGTAGCCGCGCGGCGCCTCCTGGTCCTTGCGGATCAACTGGTAATGGCCCACGGGCACCTGCGGCATGGGCGAGCGCAACAGGTGGAAGCAGAGGTCCTGGTCGGCGAAGGTGGCGTCCTTGTCCAAGGCCCATTGGGTGAGGCCCCAGAACTGGCGCGTGATGGCATCAAAGAGGCGCTGCTGGGCGTGTTGCGGAGTCGAGCTTCGAAGCGGGCATGCACATCCTCATCGAAGTGCTCCACCAGCAATTCCTCGGTGCAGGCCATGCGGCGGGCGATGCTGTCCTCCCACATCCTTGCGCAGGGCGGCGAAGGCACGTTGGATACTCCTCGGTGTCCGGCAGCTCTGGTAGATGTCCAGCACGCGGCGCTCGAAGTCGGCGCCCTCCGATGCTGCCCAGCACTGTCGCTGGCGCGAACACGCCGTTGAACAGGTTGAACTTGTGATCGAGCAGTTCATACACGCGCTGGTCCGCCTCGTTGCGGGCGTTGAGGAAGTTGATCACCACCACATCGAATTCCTGCCCGAACCGATGGCAACGTCCAATGCGCTGTTCGATGCGCTGCGGGTTCCATGGCAAGTCGTAGTTGATGACCAGCGAACAGAACTGCAGGTTGAGCCCCTCGGCGGCCGCTTCGGTAGCGATGAGGTGCTGTGCTCGTTCTTGAAGGCATCGAGGATGGCACTGCGTACATCCACATCGCGACTGGCGGTGTCGTGCGTTTCGCGCCAGCGCTCCATGAGCACCATTAACAGGTTCGCGGTTGGTTCCGTTGAAGGTGAGTACCTCGCCTGCGTGGCCGTTGGCCTCCAGGAAATCCTTCAGGAATAGCTGGGTGCGGCGGCTTTCGGTGAACACCACCGCCTTGGGCCGAGCGCCCATGTCCTTCATCTGCTGGAAACCCACTTGCAGGGCTTGCAGCAGGGCGCGGGTCTTGGTATCCACCCCGATGCTGTGCCCAGCGGATGTAGGTGTCGAGTTCCTCGATCTCGGCCTGGAGCTTGGCGCGGTCGATCAGGCGCTACACCGTTCTCCTCTTCCTCCGCGGAATCCTCGATGTCGGCGTCCTCTTAGTCTTCCAGCAGCTCAGCCGTCGATTCATCCCCCAGTTCCTCGTCGTTGATGAGCCGATGCTGTCATCTGCTCGGGTGGCAATCCATCGAGCATGCGTTGCAGGCGATCGCGCAGTGCAGCCAAAGTGCCAGCAACAGCGTGCACTGCTGGCCAATACCTTGCGCACGAGCAGTGCGATGAGTGGCGCTGTCCCTTCGGCAGCGCAGTTGCCGGGCCGTTGCAGGTAGGTGCTGACCGCTTCGTAGGTTGGTGCTCCTCGTCGGTGGGCGTGAAGTTCTTGGTGATGGGCGCTCGGTGTAGGCGATGTACTCCAGCACCTGGCTGCGCAGGGTGCGCTTCACGAAGGGCTGGATGCGCTCCCGCAGTTCGGTGAGTTGGCCGCAACGCTGGTGTACTGCGTTCTGAACGAGGGCAGGTCCCCGAACAGGTTCTCGTCGATGAGCGTACTGAGGCCGAAGAGTTCCAGCAGGAGTTCTGCAACGGCGTGGCCGTGAGCAGCAGCTTCTTGCGGTCGGCCAATGCCTGCCGCAGGTTGTTGGCCGTAATTGGCGCTTTCGCGGTAAGCGTTGCGCAGCTTGTGCGCTTCGTCGGTCGCCCTGCGGGTCCACGGCACATTGCAGTTCTGCCGCCTTGCGGCTTGCGTAGTGGAAGGAGCGAATGCGTACCTGGTCGGTGAGAAAGGCTCGATGGTGCCTTCGCTTCACGCAGCAGCCGGTAGCTCCGCGCATCAATGACCCGCGCAGGCAGGTTGAACTTGTCCATCAATTCGGCCTCCCACACTGCTTGCGCGCAGCATACCGCCGAGCGAATCGCCCAGGATGTGCCGCTTCTTCTCGGCCCACAACTGGCACATCACCAGTCCGGCCTCGATGGTCTTGCCCAAGCCGACCTCATCGGCGGGGATGACACCCTTCTCCAGTGGGGACTTCCAGCGCGAATAATACAGCGTCGATGCGGTGCGGCTGCAACTGGACCGAGGCATCGAAAGTGGTAGCTCAAGCGCTCCACTCCTGAACCGCCGAGGCGGGTGAGTTCGTGAGGCGAAGTACTTGGCGTGGTAGGGGTAGAGTCATACCTGATGTAATGCCCTCAAGTCCCAACCCGCGTGAGCGATTGAAGCGGAAAGCCCGCAAGCGAGGAGGAACGACGAGTGCGGACTTGGAGCGGAAAGCCGGACCCCGTGGCTTTGCGAGGGGGCACGCCCAAACCATCGCCATCTGCCCGTAGATGCTGATGTCGTTGACGCGGCCCTGGTGTTCAGTGACGAATTTTTCGGATTGCACGAACATGCCGCCGCTGCCGCAGCAGGGGTCGAACACGCGGCCCTTGTACGGCTCCAGCATCTGCACCAGCAGCTCCACCACGCTGCGCGGGGTGTAGAACTGGCCGCCCTTCTTGCCCTCGGCCAGCGCGAACTCGCCCAGGAAGTACTCGAACACATGGCCCAGCACATCGGCGCTGCGGCTCTTGGCATCGCCCAGGGCGATGTTGCCGATGAGGTCGATGAGGCCGCCGAGGCTGGTGGGGTCCAGGTTCTGCCGGGCGTACACCTTGGGCAGCACGCCCTTCAGCGAGTCGTTCTCCCGCTCGATGGCGTCCATGGCGTCATCCACCGTTTTGCCGATGGTGGGCTGCTTGGCGTGGCTTTGCAGGAAGCTCCACCGCGCGCCGGGCGGCACGAAGAAGACGTTCTCGGCCTTGTACTCGTCCTTGTCCTCGGGGTCGGCACCGGCGCCCTCTTCGGCCTTCAGCTTGTCGTACAGCTCCACGAAGGCATCGCTGATGTACTTGAGGAAGACGAGGCCGAGCACGATGTGCTTGTACTCGGCGGCGTCGATGTTCTTGCGCAGCTTGTCGGCGGCGCGCCAGAGCTGTTTTTCGATGGGCTCTTGGTCCGTGGCTTTGGCGGCTTTAGGCTTCCTGGCCTTGGATCCTGTGGCCTCTTGGCTTGAAGGCTCAGGGGCCTTTTGGCCAGTGGCCTGTGGGCTTTCAGGCTTGCTGGCCACCGGCTTATTGGCCTCTTGGCCTCTTGGCCTTTGGGCCTGTGGCCTGCTGGCCTGTGGGCTTGCAGGTTCATGGGCCTCTTGGCCATCACCCACCAACGCAATACTCCCCCCTCTGCCCCGGCCGATGGCCACCAAGCCCTTGGCCACCAAAGCCTGTTTCACCTCCTCATAGGTGGTTTCATCCCAACCCAGTAGCTGGCGGGCCTTCCCATTGCCGAGGCTCCGGTGTTCGCCCAACAGGGCAAGGAGTTGTGCTGCGCTCGCTTCCATCGTGTGCGGCACAAAATAATACGCCCTCTCCGACAAATAATGTCGTCCTCCTCCCTGTTTTCGGGGAACCAGCGCATCGGAAAATTGTGTAAAGCGCCGGGGGGATCTGGAAGGCTCCGATGGCCTGTTCCACCTACACCACCACCGAACCCCTGCGCTCCGCGCACCACCGGAACCCCACGCCCGCCGGCAGGTGCCGGAGGCAAGTGGCCTGCGGCTGTGTGGCAGGTGGCCATGGAACCACGGGCCGAAGCCGATGCCAGCCGGTGCATGACCCAAGTACCAAGTACCCCAGGCCATTGGCATAGTGGCCACTGGCCTGCGGCCAACATACCTGTGTACCCGTTCACCGGATCGCAATGGCTACAACGTGTGGTACACGGGGTGCCCTTGGCCTGGTGGCCCACTGGCCTGCTGACCACGGGCCGAAGCCGATACCGACCGAAGTTGCGGATGGAACCAGTGGTCCGGTGGCTGGTGGCTTGTGGGCCTGGGAGCCTGCCTGCCGGAGGCACGGCCTCTGGCCTGCTGCCGTGCGCCACAGGCACCACCCAGCACGAACGCGTATGGGAGCGGCATGCTGCCCGGTGCTCCCGGTAAGGGGAACACGCGCGCAAGAAGATATGGGATACGAACAAGCCCACCAAGCGGCCTTGCGGGCCTCCGGGACCGGGGCTGTGGATAAGTTGGGGGATCCGTGCTTGCTGGACGGCTACTTATCAACATGGGCATCCCTGTTTTCGGGGAGGCGCTGCTTTTCGCATGCTGCCAACGAATAGGTTCGGCGCGGATCGGGCGGAGCGGACCTCCGCCCATGATCGACCACATTTCACCAACCCTCATTCCTTCTCCCATGAGCTCTGCCGCGCCCCTCCGTGTAGCTGTGATCGATGACCACCAATTGGTACGCCGTGGCCTGGTGGATGTCCTGCAGGGCTGGCCGGTGCCGCACACCTTGCTGGAGGCGGAGGACGGGCTGGACTATGAGGAGCGCTGCCGGGAGCTGGGGCATGTGCACCTGGCGGTGGTGGACCTGCGGATGCCGCGGCGCGATGGGTTCGAGACCATGCGGTGGATGCAGCGCCACCAGCCGCGCACGCTGCCGCTGGCGCTCACCTACGAGCCAGCCCCGGAGCAGGTGCGCCGGGCGCTGCAATGCGGTGCGCGGGGCGTGCTGGGCAAGGAGGTGCTGGTGAAGGAACTGCACCGGGCCCTGAGCACGTTGCTGAAGGAGGGCTTCTACTACAACGACCTGGTGGGGCGCGAGCTGCGCCGGGCGGTGGAGAAGGAAGCGGATGCACGACCGGCACAGGCCCGCTGGGCCGCCCTCACCCCACGCGAACGGGAGCTGCTGCGCCTGTACTGCCAATCCACAGTGCGCGACCTGACGGAAGTGGCGCGCCGCCTGGGCATCGCCTACGGCACCGCTGAGGCGCACCGCCACAATGCCTACACCAAGCTGGGCATACACGGCAAGGAGGAGCTCATGCGTTTCCTGCTCACCAACCACCTCACCGACCCGGCCGAGC
>JAWKNF010000017.1:0-86057 GCA_041391825.1 Flavobacteriales bacterium
TGGACAATTGCCCGAACACCCCCGGGCAGATCGGTTCCCCCTGCAATGACAACAACCTGTGCACGATCAACGATGTCCTGAACGCCAATTGCCAATGTATTGGTACCCCCGTTCCCGATACCGATGGGGATGGGGTTTGTGATACGCAGGACAATTGTGCCAGCACCCCGGGCCAGATCGGTTCACCTTGTAACGACAACGACCCGTGCACGATCAACGATGTGTTGAACTCGAATTGCATGTGCGTCGGCACCCCGAGCGGTGACAGCGATGGAGATGGGATCTGTAACGCCACCGACAATTGTCCGAACACCCCGGGCCAGATCGGATCGCCCTGCAACGACAACAATGCCTGCACCACGAACGACCAGCTCAATGCCAACTGCCAATGTGTTGGCACCCCTTCGCCGGATACCGATGGGGACGGGGTTTGCGACAGCCAGGACAACTGTGCCGGTGTTCCCGGCCAGATCGGTTCGCCGTGTAACGACAACGACCCGTGCACGATCAATGATGTGTTGAACGCGAATTGCATGTGCGTCGGTACACCCAGCGGTGACACGGACGGTGACGGGATCTGCAACGCGCAGGACAATTGCCCGACCGTAACCGGTCAGATCGGTTCGAGCTGTAATGACGGCGACCCCTGTACGATCAACGATGCCTTGAACGCGAATTGTCAATGCGCGGGAACGCCGAGCGGCGATAGCGACGGTGATGGGATCTGCAACGCCACGGACAACTGCCCGAACACACCCGGTCAGATCGGATCGAGATGCAATGATGGGGACCCCTGCACCATCAACGATGTGCTGAACGCGAATTGCCAGTGCGTGGGGACGCCTTCCCCGGATTCCGATGGTGACGGGATCTGCAATGCCGTGGACAACTGCCCGAACACCCCGGGCCAGATCGGCTCAAGTTGCAATGATGGTGATCCCTGCACGATCAACGATGCGCTCAACGCGAATTGCCAATGTGTGGGAACCCCGAGCGGTGACAACGACGGCGACGGGATCTGCAACGCGATCGACAATTGCCCGAACGTGCCGGGCCAGATCGGAAGCCCTTGCAACGACGGGAACGATTGCACCACCAACGATTTGCTGAACGCCAACTGCCAGTGTGCAGGAACGCCGGTGAACGATAGCGATGGCGATGGGATTTGCGACAGCCAGGACGATTGTCCGAACACGCCCGGCCAGATCGGCTCCAGTTGCAATGACGGTGACCCTTGTACCCTCAATGACACCATCAATGTAGCTTGCGAATGCGTAGGAACCCCCAGTGGTGATACCGACGGGGATGGCGTGTGCAATGCCTTGGACAACTGCCCGAACACGCCCGGCCAGATCGGGAGCCCATGTAATGACGGGAACGCGAACACGACGAATGACGCGATCGACGCGAATTGCGTTTGTTCCGGTGTACCCGTGAACGTGGACTGTCTCGGAGTTCCGAATGGACCAGCGCTTCCGGGTACCACTTGTAATGACGGTGATGACAGTACTATCAACGACACATGGACCTCGGATTGCATATGCGCCGGTGATCCGATCACTTTTGATTGCTGGGCGTGGTGAACGGACCGGCCGTACCAGGTACACCCTGCAATGACAACGACCCGGGGACGAGCGATGACACGTGGACCACGGATTGCCAATGCGTTGGTCTGGTGATCGATTGCGAAGGAGTCGCTGGAGGATCGGCTTTGCCTGGAACTGCATGCAATGACGGTGATGCGAATACGGTCAACGATCTGTGGACAAGCAATTGCACGTGTGCAGGAACGCCGGTCGTTGTGGACTGTATGGGAGTGCCGAATGGAACGGCAATGCCCGGTACACCGTGCAATGATGGGAACCCGGCAACCGGAAATGATACGTGGAGCCCGCACTGCCAGTGCGTCGGTCAATTGATCGATTGTGAAGGGATCGCGGGTGGACCATCGCTGCCCGGAACCTCTTGCAACGACGGGAACGCGAATACGATGAACGACACGTGGACCAGCGATTGCCAGTGTGAAGGCACGCCGTTCCAACTGGATTGCATGGGTGTCGTGAACGGCCCTGCATTACCAGGGACCACATGCAATGACGGTAACGAGAACACCATGAACGACACGTGGACAATCGATTGCCAGTGCGTTGGGACACCGTTCCAGTTGGATTGCATGGGCGTTCCGAACGGACCAGCGCAGCCGGGAACCCCTTGCGACGATGGTGACGAAGCAAGCACGGGCGATACTTGGGGCAGCGATTGTGTTTGCTCCGGCACTTTGGCCTTGGTGGATTGTGCAGGTGTGCCGGGAGGAGCGGCCTTCATGGACGATTGCGGCACTTGCGCAGGTGGGAACACTGGCGTGGAGCCGAACGCCGACGTGGACAGTGATGGTCTCATGGCGTGTGAGGACAATTGCAGCACCGCCTTCAATCCTGGCCAGGCGGACTTCGATCAGGACGGGGTGGGTGATGCTTGCGATAATTGCGTGTGGGTCTACAACCCGGATCAACCGGATATCGACGGGAACGGCGTGGGCGATGCCTGCGACCTGCAGACCGGCTTGGTCGAATACGACCTGAACAGCACATTCTCCTTCTACCCGAACCCGACCAATGGTAATGTGTTCGTGACGTGCTCCGTGCCGGGTGGAAGGACCCTCAGGTTCCACAATGCCTTGGGTGCATTGGTCTTCGAAGCGCCCATGCGACAGCAGCTCGATCTGCAGCAGCTAGCGATGGGGGTTTATATGGTGCTCGTGCTTGATGCGGAAGGCAGACCGCTGGCACAGACGAGGCTCGTTCGCCAATAACGGGTCGAAGTTGGAAAAAGGGCCTCCTGGTAACAGGGGGCTCTTTTTGTTCCTGCTGGTTCAGGTCGCGAGGATCGAAAGCACCCGGAAGAGGTCCGAGTTCAATTGCTTACGCTTGCCGATGGCGTCCTCGAACGCGGTGTACACCACCATCCCGTTGACGACCCCGGCCATGACATCGTGCTTGCCCTCCAATAGCCCATCCACTGCGGCCACGCCCAGCCTGCTGGCCAATAAACGGTCCTGTACGGATGGTGATCCACCACGCTGGATATGACCGATCACCGAAACACGGATGTCCGCATTCGGGATGCGTGCTTTCACTTTTTTCGAGATGTCGAAAGCACCGCCTTCTTCTTCGCCTTCAGCGACGATCACGATGCTCGATGATTTCGTGCCGGAGGCTTGGCCCAACGCGGCAACGAGTTCGTCGATATGCTCCGGGCGTTCGGGCACCAGTACGAATTCGGCACCGGCCGCAACAGCACATGCCAAGGCGATGAAACCGGTATCACGCCCCATGACCTCCACGAAGAACAATCGGTCATGAGAGGACGCCGTGTCGCGGATCCGGTCGATGGCTTCCACCGCCGTGTTGATCGCCGTATCGAAGCCGATCGTGAGGTCGGTACCTGCCAGGTCGTTGTCGATGGTCCCCGGTAGTCCGATCACGTTGACCCCGTGTTCCTTGAAGAGGATATTGGCCCCCGTGAAGGTCCCATCACCGCCGATGGCGACCAAGCTGTCCATGCCATGCGTTCGCATCGTAGCCACGGCCTTTTGCCGCCCTTCCGCCGTGCGAAAGACCTCGCTGCGCGCAGACCGGAGGATCGTGCCCCCACGTTGGATGATATTGCTCACATCGCGCGGGCCCAGCGGGCGCACAGCATCACTCACCAAACCATCGTAACCACCAAGGATCCCCGAGACCTTCAGTCCGCTGACGCCCGCGGCACGAACCACCGCCCGAATGGCGGCGTTCATGCCGGGACTATCGCCTCCGGAGGTGAAGACACCGATATGCCGAACCTCCGTAGCCGAGCTCATTCTGCGATCACGGCACCCATTGGGCGCATGGTTCCGGTGATCGGGTCGATCAACATCACTTGGTAACGACCCGCCAAGAGGTTCCCTCTTTCGATCCGCAATGGTGCTGCTGGCACGTTGCCCTGGCGGCGCACTTCGCGTCCGCTGGCATCCAGCAGGATCACGGTCTTACCAGCCCCCACGGTGCTCATGTCAACCGTGAAGCGATCGGTGAAGACGGTCGGAAAAGGGACCGGTAGTTCGCCGTTGGCCTCATCGTTGATCGCCGTGGTGGTACCTGAAGTGGAGTAGCTGTCGAACAGGCAGGCGATGTATAGGTTGTTACCGCTCGCGTGGAATTCCTCTTGGGAGAAGGCATCGGCAGCGCCAAAACCGGTATTGAAAGCGCTCCAGGTGACGCCATTGTCCAAGGAACGATAGCAACCCAAGCTGCCGGACTTCGTGATCGCCCAGTACTTGCTGTCATAGGCGATCAGTTCGGAACCGGCCGGTGGGATCGCCACAGGATAGTTGGAACTGTTCGTCCATGTTTGTCCATCATTCGTTGAGTAACGCGCGCCGAGCCCGGAGAGCGCCACAAGACGGTTCCCGACGGCCTGTATAGCGAATACCGCGAAATTCGAGGTGCCGGCTTGCACCCATGTCTGCCCCAGATCACTTGATTTCATCAAGGCAGTACTGGTCGCTGCGTAGAGCACGCCGTTCGCATCATCCAGATTGTAGATCGTCATGTTCGTGCTCAAGCCGGAAAAGCCCTGCAACCAAGTGTTTCCATCATCCACCGTGCGGAACACCGCACCCGCCGCTTGGCCCACCGTTCCGGTGAACACGACGAAGGTCACTCCCCCGAAGGTGTAGAACTTGTTGGCATAGATCTGATTGGACGCCGGCAAGGGTCCGTTGGCCAATTCCCAGCTCGCGCCCTCGTTCAATGAACGATAGATACCCGATTCGGTACCGCAGAACACCGCGGTAGCACTTCGACCGACCGATTGAACGTTCACGAAATCCCCGTTGGCCGGTAAGCCGTTATTGACCAAGGTCCAATTGGCCCCACCATCAGTGCTCTTGCGCACACCGGAGTTGTACGTCGCGACGTAGATGGCACCGTTGAAGGTGGTGATGCTCTTGCTGCCGGAGCCACCGACCACCATTGGCGTCCAATTGGCTTGGAGCGTGGTGCAGAAGCTGAGGACCAGAGCGAGAGCGGCGTAACGGAACAAGTTCATCTGTTGCGGATTTGGCTCAAAAATACGTCCCCTGTGCTTGTCCGGCCCAAACCACTCCTTCAAGGATGAACAACGCGCTATGGAAGGGACCTTGAGCGAACATGGTCCAAGCATTCCGGAACCTTGGACCGATCCACCGGGTCTGCAGTGTCGAGCGCTTATTCAGGCCACGTGCTATTTATCGAAGTCGTTCGGGAAGTGCTCTTTCAGACCAGCAATGCCATCGCGCACCTTGTCCTCCTGTTCGCCCTTGAACGCGGCGACCCTTTCAGCCAGCACCGTGTCGGCCGTGGCGAGGATCTGGACGGCCAACAGGCCCGCATTTCGAGCACCATTCACCGCTACGGTCGCCACCGGCACGCCTGAGGGCATCTGAACGATGGATAGCAGTGAGTCCCAGCCATCGATCGAGTTGCGCGACTTGATCGGCACACCGATCACCGGTAGAATGGTCAGCGATGCGACCATGCCCGGCAAGTGGGCGGCCCCTCCCGCTCCGGCGATGATCACCTTCACCCCGCGGTCAGCCGCACCTTTCGCGAACGCGAACATGCGATCCGGGGTCCGGTGGGCGCTCACCACGGTCAACTCGTACGGGATACCGAACTCCTTCATGGTATCTACCGCCTCGCGCATGGTCTCCAGATCGCTTCGGCTTCCCATGATGATACTTACCATCGGTCCTTGGTGTTGTTTCATTGATGCTCTAAGCTGGTACTACTTTACAGTGCGCGCGTGTCAACGCGATGGCGCGGTCGAGTCCATCGTGATCCTCCGCAGTAACGGTCACATGTCCCATCTTCCTTCCGGTCCGGGTGCGGGCTTTCCCATACATATGAGGAAATGATCCTTTCATCTCCAATAATTCGGGCAACCCGGTCAGTCGGGGCTCACCTTCACCTCCTTCACCAACGAGGTTGATCATAGCGGCAGGGCTTCGCAGCGCCGTATCGCCCAAGGGCCAGCCCATGTACAGGCGAAGCAATTGGTCGAACTGCGAGCTTGCACACGCCTCGATCGTGTGGTGGCCGCTATTGTGGGCGCGGGGTGCGGTCTCGTTCACCAACAACTCGTTCCCGGTGGACAGGAACAGTTCCACGGCATAGAGGCCGGGTGCCCCGAAAGCCTCCGCCACGCGTGTAGCGAGTTGTCGGGCCTCTTTGGTCAATCCGGCGTCGATACGTGCGGGGGCACGAAGGTGGTCCACGAGATTGAAGCGTGGATCGAACACCATCTCCACGGGGTCATAGGTGATCATCTCGCCGTCGCTGGACCGGAGCACAAGCACCGCCAGTTCCATGGCGATGTCGACTCCCTTTTCCAACAAACAAGGTCCATCGAATGCCCGCTCAATATCCGCCGCATCGCGAATTGCCATCACGCCCTTGCCGTCGTAACCGCCCGACCGGGTCTTCAGGAAAGCCGGGGCCAAAGAGCTGAACCGGGCGTGCATCTCTTGCCTGTTGTTCACCAACGCGTACGGAGCGGAGGGTATCCCGTGCTTGCGATAGCATTCCTTCTGAAGCCCTTTGTCCTTGATGGTGCGGAGTACGTCGGGATCCGGGATCACCGTCTTTCCCATTCGTTTCAACGCCTCAAGCGCCTCCACGCTCACATGTTCGATCTCGATACCGATCACATCTGCACCACGCGCGAAGTCGATCACCGTCCGTTCATCTGCGAAATCACCCACCACGGATCGGTGGGCGATGCCGGCACACGGTGCGTTGGGGTCCGGGTCAAGAACGTGCACCGTCACGTTATAGCGCAGCGCGTTCTCCAAGAACATGCGACCCAGTTGGCCGCCTCCCAACAGAGCGATCGTGCGTGCGCTTCCCATCCGGCCAAAGATAGCGGGATGCGTCCGGCGCCATGGCTCAGCCTCTTCGGCGGAAATGTCCCTTTCGCTTGAACTGCACGAAACGATAGCCGATCGTCAACTGCAAGGAGCGGTTCTTCGGGAAGAGGGCGTCATCGTTGCGCAGGTTCGGGGTCATGGCCGAGTAGAACCTGAGGTCGAGATCGACCCCCGAGGCGAAGTCGAACCCGGTTCCGAGCACGAAGCCCATGTCCATCGGCTCGTACTTCTCCTTCACATCGGTCGATCCCGAAAGGGCTGTGCGTTGGGCCGCAACCAGCTTACCGAACTGGTATCCACCAGCGAAATGGAAGGTGTTGGAAAGGAAGACCTTCAAAGTGATGGGGGCTTGGAGGTACAAGCAGCGGTCGGTGTATTGGTCGCCGTCGGTCTCAACAAAGCGGGTGCCCAATGTGGTCAAGCCGAATTCAGGCTGTAGCTCCAAGCGCGTACCGATGCCTATCGGGGCATGGATCCCCAATGTACCGCCACTGATCGGTCGGGTATTGATGTGGATGGCCTTGACGGTGCTCATGAGAACACCGCCATGGATACCAAGACCAGCGGATTGCGCGTAGGAAACCGCGCCGATGGCCATGCCCATAAGGAGCGTAAAGGACCTGTGACGCATGTGGTTGATGTATTCGTTCTTCTTCCCCTATACGAGCATGATCGGCAGAGGTTCCCCACGGGGAAGCTGTATTCGACGGAGGTAGGGAAGCAGTGGATGAAGACCAAGAATGACAAGGACCAAGCCCATGCGGGACTTGGTCCTTGTCAGTTCCAACGAGCGGATCAGTTGCCGCTCAGCACCTCGATCCGGTGGAAGCTCGTCCGCTCGGTTCCTTGAAGCTTGATGACGTAGATCCCGGAAGCTGACCCGGAAAGGTCGATCAGGGTACGTTCGGCAGCACTGTTCATGCTCAGTACCAAGCGGCCTTGGGCATCATACACGTCCACCAAGGTGGATGCATTGGCCGGAATTTCGATCTGGACGACACCTGTCGTCGGGTTCGGATAGATCCGTGCCGCCGCATCGGTACGATCAGGAATGCCGGTATTGGTCTCTATGACCACTTCATAATCCTCGGTCTCGCCGTAGATATAGCTGAAGCAAGGGTCCACCGGCGACGGCTCGCCTTGTTCAAGGTACACGCCACGAACCCGCATGCGGGTAGCGCCGAAGGGAGCGTTGGCCGGAACGGTAAAGTTGATCATCCCTGTCTCGTTAGGGGCCGTGGTCGCGAATTCGCCCAACTTCTCTGAAGTCTCGAACACCTCATCCCCGTCGTAGTCGATCCATGCCGCATAGGAATCCGGTGCATAATCGCCGCCTTGCACCACCAAGGTCTGCTGGCTTCCGCGGACCAGGTTCGTACTGAAAGCAGTGGTAAAGTCGGTGTATGTGGGTTCGTCCACACCTCCGGTGTTCACGTTCTCGATCGTGCCGAGGGTAACGCCATTGATGAAGTCGCCATCGGCCGTGCCATTGAGCGATCCCGGGATGCAATAGCCGGGGAGCGCGGCGGTCACCGTGATCCCGTAGTCCTCGGTCTCGCCAAATGCATAGTTGAAACAGGGGTCGACGGGGTCGGCCTCGCCGGTATCCACGTACACACCGCGTACCCGCAGGGTTGTGTTCCCAAGGGTCGCGTTGTTGGGTAGGGTGAATGCGATGGTCTGCGCTTCTCCGGCAGCAGTTGTTTCGAACTCACCGAGCTTTTCAGAGGCTTCGAAGATGTCATCTTGATCATAGTCGATCCATGCCGCGTACCGGTCCGGGGCATAGCTACCGCTTTGGATCAATAGTCCGTTGATGCTTCCACGGGAAAGCGTTGCGTTGAAGGTGCCGCTATAGTCCGTATAGCTGGGGCCATCCACGGCGCCGGTATTCAGATTCTGGATCCCGGCCAACACGACGGAATTGATGAAGTCCCCATCGCTGGTGCCGTTCGCAGAAGTGGGCACACAGGCCCCTCCGGCAGGTGCGGTGATCACGATCCGATAATCCTCGGTCTCGCCGAACGCGTAGTTGAAGCACGGATCGGCCGGGTCGGGTTCGCCGTTGTTGTAGTATACACCACGGACACGCAGAACGGTGTTGCCCAAGGAAGCACCTTGCGGCACGGTGAAGGGGATGGACTGGCTTTGACCGACTGCGCTATTGGTGAACTCACCGAGCTTCTCCGAGGCTTCGAAGACCTCGTCCTGATCGTAATCGATCCACGCCGCGTAATTGTCCGGGGTGTAATCACCGCTGGTGATGGTGATGCTGTGCGAACTCCCTTGTTGCAGCGAGGTGGAATAGGTCGCTGTCAGGTCCGAGTATGTGGGTCCACCGTTGCTTCCGCTGTTCGTGTTGTTGATCGTCCCGAGCTGCACCCCATCGATGAAGTCCCCATCATTGGTTCCGTTCGTCGAGGTCGGGATGCAATATCCGACCTGCGGTATACTGCATGCGTTGTTCGCCAACAATCCGCTCCGCACCCCCGTCAGCACTCCGACCATGTAGTTGCCCTGTTGTTGGGTGAACATGGCGGTACAGTTGCTGTAGTCCATGAAGTTCTCGTATTGGGTCAATGTCCCGCAACGCATCAGATTGGAGTTGGAGCAGCTGAAGGTCGGTTGGTCGGAGGTCGGTGTATCCGTAAAGCCGTCGGCGTTGACGCACGCACCGTTCTCATCGAAGGTGTGCAACAGTCCGAGGTAATGACCGATCTCGTGCGTTGCGGTGCGCGATCCGAGCTCCGTTCCATAATCGTAGTCGATCACCAATCCGTCGATCGCGCTCCCGACCATGCCTCCGGTGGGCAGGTAGGCATAACCAACGGTGACGGTACCGCCCGTGGCACCGCTGGTGATGTCGCAGATCCAGATGTTCAAGTAGCGGTTCGTGTCCCAGGGCGCCTTGCCCAATGGGGCCGACTTCATCGCGTTCGTTTGCGTGTCCGGGTTGAACCACGTGTCGGTGGTCTGGGTACGCGTAATCCCCGTGGTCGGTGCTCCGTCCGGGTCCACTTGGGCCAAACAGAATTGGATGCCGACATCGGCGATGCTCGAGGTGAACGCTGAACGTACACCATTGATATCCGCGTTGTTCGCCGAATAGTCCTGGTTCATTTCGTTGATGATGGCCTGGATCGTGCTGGTAGGCACGTTCTCCGCAGTGGTGTTCCAAACAACATGCACCACTACGGGTATGGTCAGGGTACCACCACGTTGTGCAGGACCTACTTGCGGACGGGCGTGCAACAGGTCCGTCGGCAGTCCTTGAGCGGCGAGTTCACGTTGGGTGATGGTATGAGCAGCACATGTCCGCCTGGTATGGTCGCGGTCCTGGGCGGAGGTGCTCAGGAACGCCAGGATAAAAAGGGCAGGGGTAAGGGTTCGCAACATGGCGGCGAAAATACTGGAATGAGTTGGCCGGCTCCCCTTGATGCGATCATTGGTTTTCAACCGATACGCTCCATATCCATCAAGAAATGGTCGGCGTATCGGGCGGTCCACCGCCAATTCGCCACGCGTTCATCCCAACGCGAGGCCCGCTCCAAGAGTGAGGTCCGATGCCCAAAGCGACGTTCCAGGAATGCAGGCGGTATGAAGAGCCCGATCGGGCGCACGTTGACAATGCGGAAGCGACGTTCGAACAGCCTTGCGACGAGTTCCGGTGAATGGTACCAGGTCATCACACCGCTGCCGCTCAGGTCGGCCCACACCGGTTCGTGACGACCTCTTGCGAATGCCTGTTCGATATTCCCTCGCAGCGTGAAATACATCGTTTCCATCAGGCTTCTATCAGGCATGATCACGGCAACGAAACGACCGTTCGCTTTCAAGGTCTCGGCTATCGGGTCCACCAGCATCGCCAAGTGTTCCGCGTTGATGCAGTTCAGACCGCCGAAATTGCTCAACACCAGGTCCGCTGGCGGAAGGGTCAGATCAGGTAGGTCATCGAATCCGGCGCGCACGTGTTGGATCCGGTCCTCCACACCATGTTGATGGGCTTTTTCCCTCGCCACCTTCAGCATTTCCTCGCTGATGTCCGTGGCGATCACACGGTGGCCGTTCCGCGCCATGTGGACTGCATCCGTCCCGGTACCGCAATTCAACTCCAGCACCTGCATACCGGGCATATGCAGCATCTGGTCCAGATAGCGCCAGACCATACGCCGTTGCACCATACCGATCCGACTGAAGGTGAACTCCTGATCGTAGGCGGAAGGATATGGACGTAAAGGGGATGCCAATGCAACAAGGTCTGGGACGAAGCAGGGTCGGTCTTTCCCGGCCTATGCTCCTGACAGTGCCCGGATCGCCGCACGCGGATCCGGTGCCCCGAAAACACTGTTCCCGGCCACCAACACGTCGGCACCGGCCGTCGAGATGTCCATTGCGTTCGCGAGGGTCACACCGCCATCGATCTCGATCAAGGCCTTCGAACCGGTCGCTTTCCGCAATGCGGTCAACGCTCTGATCTTGTGCAGCGTTCGTGGGATGAAGGATTGACCTCCGAATCCGGGGTTCACGCTCATCACGCAGACCACGTCGAGATCGGCCATCACATCCTCCAGCAAATGCACCGGGCTATGGGGGTTGATAGCCACTCCGGCCTTCATGCCCGCCCCTTTGATCGCCTGTATGCTCCGGTGCAGGTGGGTGCACGCTTCGAGGTGTACGGTCAGGTGGTCGGCGCCCGCATCGCGAAATGCACCGATGTATTTGTCCGGTTCCACGATCATCAAGTGCACGTCGAACGGCTTTTTCGCATGTGGCCGGATCGCCTTGATCACGGGAAGACCGAAGCTGATGTTCGGTACGAATACGCCGTCCATCACGTCCAGATGATGCCATGCGGCACTGCTGTCCTCGATCAGTTCGACTGCTTTGCGTAGCTCGGCGAAGTCGGCGGAAAGGAGGGAGGGAGCGATCAAATGGGCCATGGATACAAAGGTACCGAAGTCACTGCTTGACCGGGTCCGGGGATGGTCAGCGGTGAAAGGAAAGCCGGTCATTGCTCCATTTGAGCAACGACCGGCCATGGGTTCCTGTCGTGGGGGCCTAGCCGAGGTAGGCCTTCAACACGGCACTGCGGCTGGTGTGTTTCATCCGACGGATCGCTTTTTCCTTGATCTGCCGGACCCGTTCACGTGTAAGGTCGAACTTCTGGCCTACTTCTTCCAAGGTATGCGACTGGTTCCCCGCCAGACCGAAGTACAATCGGATCACATCGGCTTCCCGCCCGGACAAGGCGCGCAAGGATCGCTCGATCTCCGACCGCAGACTGTCGGTCATGAGGCTCTCCAAGGGGCTTGGCGTGTCGTCGTTCTTCATCAGGTCCATCATGGTCCCGCTGTCGCCATCGTCGCGCAGTGGAGCATCCATGCTGATGTGCCGGCTCGTATTGTTCAAGCTGGTCTTCACCTCTTCCAAGGTCATTTCCAGCAGTTCGGCCAATTCGTGGGCGGTGGGAGGACGTTCGTGCTCCTGTTCCAGTTTGGCGAAGGCCTTGTTGATCTTGTTGATCGAACCGATCTTGTTCAACGGCAAGCGAACGATGCGGGCTTGTTCCGCGAGGCTTTGTAGGATCTGCTGACGGATCCACCACACGGCATAGCTGATGAATTTGAAGCCCCGGGTCTCGTCGAATCGACCGGCGGCTTTGATCAAGCCGAGGTTCCCTTCGCTGATCAGATCGGGGAGGCTCAGACCTTGCCCCTGATATTGTTTGGCCACCGAGACCACGAAGCGCAGGTTGGCCTTCGCCAATTGCTCCAATGCGTCGTTATCACCTTCCTTGATCCGGCGTGCCAATTCCACCTCTTCCTGGGCGGTGATCAACTTCACCTTCCCGATCTCCTGTAGGTATTTATCCAGGGAAGGAGTGTCCCTGTTCGTCACCTGTTTGGTGATCTTCAACTGCCTCATTCGTGCCATTTACGCTGTGTTGTTGGGAAGAGTGCTCCGTTCAACGCGGCCTTGCCGGTGAAGGTTACCGGATGCGCGAATTCTCCCATCGCTCCTCGCCTGCGCGTGAATGGCGATGCCTGGAACGCGAAAAGCCGCCCTTTCGGGCGGCCTTTCATCGATATGCTGATCGCTTAGTTGTTCTCGGGACCGCGGTCCTCACGGCGTGGGCGATCATCGCGGCGCGGGCGGTCATCACGACGGGGGCGTTCCCCGCGGTCACGACGATCTCCGGCCATGGCTGGTTCGCGCTCCACGTAACCCTCGGGCTTCGGAAGCAGCACGCGGCGGCTCAACTTGAGCTTTCCGCTGCGTGGGTCCTTACCGGTCACTTTGAACTCGACCACTTCACCCTCCTTCAGTACATCCTCCACACGCTCGATGCGCTTCCAGTCCAGTTCGCTCACATGCAGCAGTCCGTCCACGCCGGGCAATACTTCAACGAACGCACCGTATGGCATGATCGTTTTCACCTTCCCTTTGTAGGTGGCGCCCACTTCCGCTTGCGGCGGGTTCGCGATGGCGTTCACGCGGGCCAAAGCAGCGTCGATGCTCGCCTTGTTCTCGCTCATGATCTCCACCAGGCCGCGGCCGTCCACTTCGTCGATGCTGATGTGCGCTCCGGTCTCGGCTTGGATCTCCTGGATCACGCGACCACCGGGTCCGATCACAGCGCCGATGCTCTCTTTCGGGATCTCGATGGTGATGATGCGGGGTGCGTGGTCCTTGTAATCGGCGCGTGGCGCATCCAAGGTCTTCATCATCTCGCCGAGGATGTGCAAGCGACCTTGACGGGCCTGCTCCAAGGCTTGTGCGAGCACCTCGTATGGCAGACCGTCCACCTTCATGTCCATCTGGGTCGCGGTGATGCCGTTGGCGGTCCCGCAGATCTTGAAGTCCATGTCACCGAGGAAGTCCTCGTCGCCCAAGATGTCGCTCAGGATAGCGTGGCGGTTGCCGTCGCTGATCATGCCCATGGCGATACCGCTCACAGGTGCCTTGATCTTCACACCGGCGTCCATCAACGCGAGGGTGCCACTGCACACCGTTGCCATCGAACTGGATCCATTGCTTTCCAGGATATCGCAATTCAAGCGGATCGTGTACGGGTTCTCCGGTGCTGGTGGGATCACCGGCTTCAAGGCGCGCAAGGCCAGGTTGCCGTGTCCGACCTCCCGACGGCCGGGGCCGCGGATCGGCTTCACTTCACCGGTGCTGAAGCTCGGGAAGTTGTAATGGAGCATGAAGCTCTCGCTCGTCTTCTTGGTAGCGCGGTCGATGGTCTGTTCGTCCATCGAGCTGCCCAAGGTGAGCATGTTGATCGCTTGTGTCTCGCCACGTGTGAAGATGGCGCTGCCATGCGTTCCGGGCAGCACGTCCACTTCACTCCAGATCGGACGGATCTGATCGGTCTTGCGACCATCGAGGCGTTTGCCATGGTCGAGGACCACGTTCCGCACCGCCTTCTTCTGTGTTTTCTTGAAGAAACGAGCGAGCATCGCCTTGTCCGCTTTCTCCTCTTCGCTCAGTGTGGCCAGGCAATCTTCCTTGATCGCATTGAAGCGGTCCATGCGCACTTCCTTGGCGCTGGGCTCCATGGCGAAGTCGTAGTACTTCTGGTAGCAGAAGTCCATGATCTTCTTGCCGATGGCCTCATCGTTGTTCTCGTGGTTGTAGGTGCGCTTGGTCTGGCTTTTGGGCACCATGGCGCTCAATTCCTCCATGGCCGCGCAATGCTTCTTGATCGCGTCGTGCGCCACCTTGATGGCTTCGATCATGTCGGCCTCCTGCACCTCCTTCATCTCACCCTCGACCATGAGGATGTCGCTCTTCGTACCAGCGACGATCAGGTCCATATCGGCACCTTCGAGTTCGGTATGGGTCGGATTAAGGACCATTTTCCCGTTCACCCGAGCTACGCGCACCTCGCTCACTGGACCTCCGAAGGGAATGTCACTTACGGCCAAGGCTGCGGAAGCGGCAAGGCAAGCGATCGCATCGGCAGCGTTCTCCTTGTCAGCGCTCATCAGGGAGATCACCACTTGGGTGTCGCCGTGGAAATCATCGGGGAACAAGGGGCGCAGTGCACGGTCCACCAAGCGGCTGGTGAGCACTTCATGGTCGCTGGGGCGTGCCTCACGCTTGAAGAAACCACCGGGGAAACGGCCGGCAGCGCTGAATTTCTCGCGGTATTCCACCTGCAGGGGAAGGAAGTCAATGCCCTCGCGGGCTTCCTTGGTGGCGACCACTGTCGCGAGCAGGATGGTATCACCGAGCCGCACCGTAACGGCGCCGTCGGCTTGTTTGGCCAACACACCGGTCTCGATGGTGATGACCTTTCCATCGCCTAGGTCGATGGTCTTGGTAATTGCTTGTGGCTTCATCTTCTTTCTTCGTTTTTCCTCTTGTACATCTTCCCGTTGTGTCATTCAAGCGGAAGGGTCGGGATCCCCTTTGCTTTGTGCGGCCCGATGGCCGGTATTGAAAAAGGGCGGTCGTTGTTCACGACCGCCCTTTGATCCGATCAAGATATCCCCGCCGAAATGGCCGGTAGTGCGGCCTTCGGCATGGCCTTACTTACGCAGGCCGAGTTTCGCGATGATCGCGCGGTACCGCTCGATATCGTACATCTTCAGGTAGTTCAGCAGCTGCTTGCGCTTGCCTACCATGGTCATCAAGGCCTTCTCGGTGCCATGGTCCTTCTTGTTCACCTTCAGGTGTTCGGTCAGGTGATTGATGCGCGTGGTGAACAACGCGATCTGGCTTTCGGATACTCCGGTGTTCTTCTCAGAACCGCCGTGCTCCTTGAAAATGTCCTTCTTGGACTCGCTGGTCAGGTACATGGTCGTGTCAAAACAGGCGGCAAAGATAGGGATTATCCCGATCCGTGGTGCACCGGCTGGATCAAATCCCTTCGAAGTGGCCGGACCGATCGGAAAAGCCGGTCCGATCGGAAGCTGTGCCCCTAGGCCTTCAGCATCGCGAATGTCCGTCCCAAGAAGGTCTTCAGGTCCTTGCGGTGCACGATCTTGTCCAAGAAACCATGTTCCAGTACGAATTCGCTGGTCTGGAAGCCCTCTGGCAGGTCGCGTCCGATCGTCTCACGCACCACGCGGGGGCCGGCAAATGCGACCAATGCCTTGGGTTCGGCGATGTTGATGTCGCCGAGCATGGCAAAACTGGCGGTCACCCCGCCGGTGGTAGGGTCCGTGACCACGCTGATGTACGGAAGTTTCTTCTTGGCGAGCAGGGTGAGCTTGGCACTGGTCTTGGCCATCTGCATCAGGCTGAACCCGGCCTCCATCATGCGGGCACCACCGCTCTTGCTGATCACGACCAAGGGGCATTTCCGTCGGAGCGCTTGATCTGCGGCCATTGCGATCTTCTCGCCCACCACGCTTCCCATACTTCCACCGATGAAGCGGAAGTCCATGCAGGCGATCACGACGGTGCGTTTGTCGAGCTTCCCCTCCGCTGCGCGCAAGGCATCGTTCAAACCGCTTTCCTCACGGCTTTTCGCCAAACGGTCCGTGTATTTCTTGGTGTCCTCGAACTGCAAGGGGTCACCGGCGATCAGATCGGCACCGATCTCGGTCCATTTGTGTTCGTCGAAAAGGATGGCGAAATACTCCTCGCTACCGATCTTTTCGTGGTATTCGCACTTTCCGCAGACCCAGAGGTTGTTCTCGTGGTCCTCGGAGGTCATGACCTCTTTGCACTCGGGGCATTTGTACCAGAGGCCCTCGGGGGTCTCCTTCTTCTCCTCCGTACTGGTGGTGATGCCTTCTTTGACGCGTGTGAACCAGCCCATGTTATGGTCTTGATCGGTCGAAGTTAGTGCTCCGGTCGATGGTGCTTTGAAAGTGGACGGTGGAAAAGGACGTTACACCTGATCATTCAACAGGATACGATGGTTCCTTCCAACGATCAAGATCCGGTCCTCGGCCTGATCAAGCGACCGTGATCTCCTTGTCGAGGTACACGTCCTGAATGGCGTTCAACAAGGCGATGCCTTCGTTCACCGGGCGCTGGAAGGCCTTGCGACCGCTGATCAGACCTTGCCCACCGGCGCGCTTGTTGATCACTGCGGTGCGCACTGCCTCGGCCATGTCGCTGGCTCCGCTGCTGGCCCCGCCGCTGTTGATCAAGCCGATACGGCCCATGTAGCAATTCGCCACTTGGTAACGGCAGAGGTCGATCGGGTGGTCGGTGGTCAGGTCGGAATACACCTTCTTGTGCGTCTTGCCGTAACCGGCAATGGCATTGTAGCCTCCGTTGGTCTCGGGCAGTTTCTGCTTGATGATGTCCGCTTGGATGGTGACACCGAGGTGGTTCGCTTGGGCGGTGAGGTCCGTGGCGGTATGGTAATCCTTGCCGTCCACCTTGAAGCCGCTATTGCGGATGTAGCACCACAGGATCGTGGCCATGCCCAGGTCGTGTGCATGCTGGAAGGCCTCTGCGATCTCGGTGATCTGGCGGGTGCTTTCCTCGCTGCCGAAGTAGATGGTCGCACCAACGGCCACAGCGCCCATATCCCACGCGCTCTGTACCTCGCCAAAGAGGACCTGGTCGAACTTGTTGGGGTAGGTCATCAGTTCGTTGTGGTTGATCTTCACCACGAAAGGGATCTTATGTGCGTACTTCCGGGCGTTCGCGGCAAGCACACCATAGGTGGAGGCCACCGCGTTGCACCCACCTTCCAAAGCGAGCTTCACGATGTTCTCGGGATCGAAATAGGCGGGGTTGGGGGCGAAGCTGGCACCTGCGCTGTGCTCGATCCCCTGGTCCACCGGGAGGATGCTCATGTACCCGGTATTGGCCAGTCGGCCTGTGCCGTAAAGCGTTTGCAGGCTACGAAGCACTTGCGGGCTGCGATTGCTCTGGGCAAAGCTCCGATCCACGAAATCCGGACCCGGAAGGTGCAGGGTGCTCTTGTCGAAGGTCTTACACTGGTGCTGGAGCAGGTCGGCGGCGTCGTTGCCGAGTAGCTCTTCGATCTTTCCGGTCTTCAAGGTCTGCATGGATCGGTCTCTTTTTCGGGCCGCGAAGTTATGGAATGCCAAGGCCCTTGTCAGGCGAAAAGATGCAACGACGGCCCGATCGGTGCCATGCGACCGATCAGAACGGATACCCGATACCCAGGTTGAAGTTGAACTGCGTGGTGTATCGCGCCTGTCCGCCGGTGAGTTCCGATAGCTGCGACTCGTACTCATCCTTGGGCTGGAACAGCCAGCGCTCACCCTTGGGAAGAGAGGGATCCTTGGTCTGCATGCCGAGGTCGAAACGCACGATGAAGAAGTCGAAGTTCAAGCGCGCGCCCACCCCTGTTCCGACGGCCAATTCGCCGATGAATTCATCCACGCGGAAATCGGCCCCTGGCCTGCGTGGATCGGGCTGGCGGTTCCAGATGTTGCCCACATCAGCGAACAAGGCACCTTCCAAGTACCCGATCAGTTTGAATCGGTATTCCGCGTTCCCTTCGATCCTGATCTCGCCGATCCGGTCATAGGCGACGAGCGGCGCTGAGTAGGAGCCCGGGCCGAGGGAGCGTGCACGCCATGCCCGCATACCGTTGGCACCACCACCGAAGAAGCTGATCTCGAAAGGCAGTACGTTCAGGTTACCATATGGCACACCAAGCCCAGCGGCGAATCGGAAGGCCAGGCTGCTCTTGGCATGGATGATATGCCGCCAGCGCATATCGCTGTCCACCTTCACGAATTCGGCATATCGGATGCCGGCCACGGTGTAATACTCGTTGTCGAGCGAGTCGGTGACCGGGGTCCCCAACCAGGCCAAAGAGGGGGCCCACTCTCCGGTCAAGCGTAGGAAGAACACGTTGCGCTTGGCTGTCCGGCTTTGCGTGTTCCGGGTGAATTGCACGCTGGGACCGATGATCAAGTGGTCGGTGTAGCTGTCGATGAGCACGGGGTCGTTCGACTGGATCAGGTAGTCGCTGAATTCGGGGCTCTTGGAGGGGATCTTGATCACGTTCAGGTCCAATGGGAACACGCTGATCCGGTTGAATTCCGATTCGTTCCATTCCATACCGATCCGCGCCTTGGCCAAGGTTCGGGTGAAATCAGGTCGCCGTTGGAAGTTGTACAAGCCGTTGACCAACAGGTGGGATCCGCTGGATTTGGAGAAGAGGCTGGAGAAAGGCCTTGGAAAGCCGAAAGTGATCTCCGGACCGATGTTCACGGTATTGAAGAACGTGTTGTTCCCGATCGCTGGTCCGGTGGTCCCACCGCTCGTGGTGAAGCTTTGTTGTGCTTCCAGACCCATGTTCAACTGGAATTGCAGGTAGCCGAGCGATCGGAAGAGGTTCCTGTGACGATATCCGAAGCTCAATGTGGTCCCAAGGAATCCACCACGGTTGGTCCCGTACAATTCGGCCGTTACGCTTTGGGGTTTCCCGGGCAGCAGACCGATACGGGCATTGGCCAGTCCCGGGCGTTGAACATCGAGTGTGTCATAGGAGATCTCCACCCGATCGAACACACGCAGGCTGGTCAATCGCCGATAGGTATTGTCCGACATGCTCAATTGAAAGCGCTGGTCCGGCTTCAGGAACACATGGCTGAGCAGGGCTTTGGGCTTATAGGAAAGAGGACCGGTATGCAGGATGCGGTACCCTTGGAACAAGGTGGTGTCGGACGAGGTATTCTGCAAGCCACGGTGTGTCCTGATGGTGACGTCCTGGATGGTGTAGATCCTCGCTTCGGGGGTTCCCTTCAGACCACGGTCGGTGCGTGAATAGGGCCGCTCCAGGCGCATGATGATATCCACCTGGTGGTCGCCGACCTTGGTGTCGGCATCGTACATCACCAGATCCTTTGTGAAGTACAGGTAGCCGAGTTCCTTCAGACGATCGGTGATGCGTGTTCGTTCAGCGTCAAGCACGTCCGCGTCGAACCGATCACCGGCGGCCAAGAGGCTCTCACCCATGGCTGCCTGCACATAGAGTTGTATGGTGGGGTCGTCCACCGTGAAGCTGATGTTCCGGTAGGTGTATTTCGGCCCAGGCTCGATCAAATACGCCACCTCGGCCTTTGGTTGCGAATAGGGACGCTTACGGGTGGAACTGAACCAACTGCGTCTTAGGTAATGGATGGTGTCCGACACGTTCGCGTCGAAGTACCCTTCTTTCCGCATGTACAAGCGGAGTTGGTCGGTGGACCGGTCGATCAAGGTCGTATCCAGCACCACGGGTGGCTCGCCATTGCGCTGCCTTGTAGCGTGGTCGCAGGTCCTTGTCCGCTTGCCTTTCAATGCACGTTCTTCGTTCGAAGCGACGCAAACGCTGTCCTTTCGGAGCCGTTTCAGCCGTACAGCTTCTGGGTCCCGCAAATTGTACAGGGTGAGGTAGAAGGGGACCCCGAGGATCCGCTTGTTCGGCTTTTGCTTGAGGATGGAGGACAGTTCGTACGGGTCCACACTGCTCTCCGTGACCTCGATCCGGTTCTTCTTCAAAAGGTGCTCACCATCGGCCAAGCGCCTGGTCGGGTCGCAACCGGACAGCACCACCAGTGCGAGCAACAAGGGGATATGGCGAGTGAAGGACCGCAAGCAGTACGTTGGGCTGCCTAATTTGCACACCTGCAAGGCCTGCCGCAGAGGCTGTGCCAAATATACCCTGCCCCATTGAGCACGAAGACCATATTGAAGCACGCACGTTCCTTGCGACAAAAGAAATTCCGGGACGAGCATGGCCAGTTCCTGGTGCAAGGCCCCAAGTTGGTGGGGGAGTTGCTTCATGCCCGATGGCCAGTGGAAGCCATCCTGGCAACGCCGGAGGCGGCCCAACGGCTAGGGTTCGAGGACGCAACGATCGTGCCCGGACACGAGTTGGACCGGATAGGGACCCTGGAGAGCGGGAACGAGGTGGTGGCCTTGGCATGGAAACCACAAGAACGGTCGTCGCTGGATCCCGGGCCGGAAGGCTTCGTGCTCGCCCTGGACGGTATTGCGGATCCCGGCAACCTCGGAACGGTGATCCGGCTGGCGGATTGGTTCGGGATCGGACAGGTCTGGTGCAACACAGGCAGCGTGGAAGTGTACAATCCGAAGTGTGTTCAAGCCAGCATGGGCGCGATCTTCCGGGTCGCTGTGGAATATGTCGACCTGCCGAGGACCCTCGCCGATCAGCAAGCGAACGGGGCAGCCATCTACTTCGCTACCATGGACGGACGGTCCGTGTTCAAGGAGCACCTGGCACCGAAGGCGGTATTGGTGCTGGGCAACGAGTCGCATGGCCTGTCGCCTGCCGTGCTTGCGGTCGGTGGAACACGGATCGCGATCCCGGGGAAGGGAGGGGCGGAGTCCCTGAACGTGGCCATGGCAGCGGCGGGGTTCTGCACCGAGTTCGCGCGTCAGCGAGGCACGGCGTAGCGTTCGGCCAAACGGTCGGCCACGCGCTGGCCGTCCATGGCGGCGCTGACGATACCACCGGCATAGCCGGCTCCTTCACCGCAGGGGTACAAGCCCGCGACCGAAATGTGCTCCAAGGTGTTCGGGTCCCGTGGGATGCGCACCGGTGAGCTGGTCCTGGACTCGACGGCCACCACCACCGCTTCGTTCGTTCGATAACCGCGGATCTTCTTTCCGAATTCCACCAACCCTTGCCGCAAACGCGTTGAGACTTCGGGAGGTAACAGTTCATCCACGCGGAAGGGCACTATGCCCGGGGGATAGGAGCAAGCGGGAAGGTCCAAGGAGGCCTTTCCATGGATGAAGTCCTCCATGCGCTGGGCCGGTGCGGATTGGCGCTCTCCACCGGCCTTCCAAGCGGCATGCTCCACCGCACGTTGGAAGTGCATGCCCCGCAATGCCTCGTGGTCACCGTTCGGAACATTCTTCACCAGATCGCCGGTGAGGCCCACCACGATCCCCGAATTCGCGAAGGGGTTGTTGCGTTTGCTCGGGCTCCAGCCGTTGGTCACGACCTCATCATTGGCCGTGGCGCATGGAGCGATGATCCCTCCCGGGCACATGCAGAAGGAATACACCCCCAAGCCTTCGACCTGTTGCACCAAGCTGTAGCTGGCCGGCGGCAGGTAGGGGTCACGCACATCGCAATGGTACATGGCCCGATCGATGATGGCCTGTGGGTGCTCGATCCGAACGCCCAGCGCGAAGTCCTTGCGTTCGATCGCGATGCCCTTGGCATGCAGCAATTCGAAGATGTCCCGTGCGGAATGTCCGGTCGCGAGCACGACGGCGTCGGCCGTATGCTCCTTGCCATCGGCGGTGCGAACTCCGCGTATCCGCTGCCCGGCCATCAACAGGTCGGTGACCCGGCTATTGAACAGCACCGTGCCACCGGCCGCAACAATGGCCTCGCGCATGGCCGTAATGATGGCCGGAAGCTTGTTGGTGCCGATGTGCGGGTGTGCATCCACCCGGATGTCCGGTGATGCACCGAAGTCGACCAGCGTGTCGAGCACCGCACCGATGTCACCGCGCTTGTGGCTCCGCGTGTACAGTTTGCCGTCACTGTAGGTTCCGGCACCCCCTTCGCCGAAGCAGTAGTTGCTGTCCGGGTCCACGATGTGCAGCTTGTTGATCGCCGCCAGGTCCCTTCTTCGGGCACGAACATCCTTGCCGCGTTCCAATAGGATGGGGCGGAGTCCGTGTTCGATGCAACGCAGCGCGCTGAAGAGCCCAGCGGGCCCGCATCCCACGATGATCACCGGTCTGCCTTGGTGCACATCGCTGAGTGGCTCCTTCGACCCGGGCTCCAGCACGATCTCATCGGACACCATCACCCGCAAGCGCACCAGTGGGTGTTTACTGCGGGCGTCAATGGATCGCCTGAGGACCTTGGAGGTCTGAACGGCTCGCAACGGCAACGCGGCCGCCTCCGCCGCTGCTTCCCTCACCAGTACCGGGTCCGAAGCTTCGCGGAGGGACAGAGCGATGTCCACCACCTTTTCCATGCCGCTATCCTTCGAACGTGAAGGTGAGCACCCAGGTCTTTGAGCGAAGGCTCTCGATCGGCGTGCTGAAGCGCGTGCCGTCGTTGATCAACAGGTTGGGGATCCCGTACGCGGCCTTCAATTCCACCCCGAACTTGAAGTAGGTGAGGAACATGTCCATACCACCGCCGACCTCCACACCGTAGTCATACTTGTCCAACTTCACGACCACTTCATCATCCAAGGTGTTGTCCACATCCTTTTGACTGGCCATATCGATACAGAACTTGCCACCACCGATCAGGTACACGGCGAAGTTGTTGATGCGGGCGCTGCGGTACTTCATCAGGAGCGGGAACTCGAGATAGGTGCTTTCCACGGGCTTTTGGAAGTAGACCGACCCACCATCCGGTTCGCGGAATTGATACTGCAGGATCCGTTCCTGGAACGAAAGGGTGGGCAGGAAACGCAGGCTCAGGAATGGATTGACGTTGAGCGAGGCCACGATGCCGAGGTTGAACCCGGGCTGGCGTTGATGCTCCAACACCAACAAGGAGTCCTGGAACGGAGCGTCAGGATGCAGCTTCACCTGGAAGTCGCTGGTATTGTAGCTCAGCAGGAAGCCGAA
Source organism: Flavobacteriales bacterium (assembly GCA_041391825.1). GTDB lineage: Bacteria > Bacteroidota > Bacteroidia > Flavobacteriales_F > PHOS-HE28 > PHOS-HE28. Next base: position 23,456 of record JAWKNF010000017.1, read on the forward strand.
GTGCAGCCGGTGCAGGTCGAAGTTCGGCAGGTTCTCGACCTTGATCCCCTTCTGGGCGTTCGCAGTGCTGGCCCACAGGGCTAGCAGGAGCAACAGGGCTGGGAGTTTGAATGACCGCGCTTTCATCGAACAGGCAACGAAAGTAGGGAAGGATCGTTGTGCTGACCGGGCAAGAACGTTCCAAGGAGAATGCCCCCGCCCTTTGTTCAATGCGCTTTCCGCGCTTGATAAAGGGCTGCGATACCGCCCGTCAATGCAGTGGCCTTGGTCTCCGAACCACCGACGTTTTCCAGCAAGGCAAGAAAATCAGGGCCTTCCGGGAAGGCATCCACGCTCTTGGGGAGGTAGGTGTATGCTGCGCTGTCCCTGCTCACGGTGCGGCCGATCAAGGGCATCACCCGGTGGAAGTAGAAGCGGAACAGCTGCCGCATCGGTGTGCGCTGTGGTTTCGAGAATTCCAGCACGAAGAGCCGTCCATTGGGTTTGAGCACCCGCATCATTTCGGAAAGACCTTTTTCAAGGTCCTCGAAGTTCCGCACGCCGAAGGCCACGGTCACGGCATCGAAGGTGGCATCGGCGAACGGAAGGGCTGTTGAATCGGCCTGGGCCAACGTGATCTTCTGCTCGAGGCCGCGTTCCTTCACCTTCACCCGACCGTGGGAGAGCATGCCTTCGGAAATGTCGATACCCGTGACCCGTTCCGTTCTCGGTGCGGCCATGATGGCAAGGTCGGCCGTTCCGGTGGCGACATCCAACAGGTGCTGCACAGGCTCTTGCCCGACCAAGCGAACGACCTTGCGACGCCAGCCTTGATCGATCCCGAGGGAGAACAGGCGGTTCAGCAGGTCGTACTTCGGGCTGATGGCATCGAACATATGCTCCACCTGCTCGCGCTTGGAACCGTTCGAAGAGTAGGGCGTAACGGTCATGTCAGGAGCTTCGATCGTATGGCTTCAGCGCGGAACCGTTCTGGATCCAGAGGCACCACGCCGACCTCTTCGCACACCAGCCCGCCGGCCAGATTTGCCAAGGAAGCCAGCTGCTTCAGTGGAAGGCCTTGGGCCAATGCAAGCGTGGCGATGGCGATCACGGTGTCACCGGCGCCGCTCACATCGGCGATCTTCCGTCGATGAGCGGCGATGAGGTGCTCACCGGTCCTGTCGTGGGCGTACACCCCATGTTCGCTCATGGTCACCATGGTCGCTGTGTTCCCGAGTTCCTTTTCAAGTTGTTCAACGGCACTGCGCACACTGGCGGTGTCGCCGCCTTGCACATCCACCTTCAGTCCTTCGCGCAATTCCTTCAGGTTCGGTTTGAACAGGTCAACACCGCGATAGGCCAAGAAGTTCTTCGTCTTCGGGTCAACGGACACGGGGATGCCGGCCTTGTGCGCCAGTTCGATGACCCGCTGGATGGTGCTTGCAGTGAGCACACCTTTGTTGTAATCCTCCAAGAGCACGGCCACTGGTTTCCGGTAGTGGATCACCTGCTCCACGCGCTGCACCAAGGCTTCCTCGTCCGCAGTGGACAGGTCGGTGGTGATCTCCTCATCCACCCGTACCACATGCTGATGACCGCTGATCACGCGTGTTTTCACCGTGGTCCGGCGGCTCTTGGAGCGCACCAGGCCCACCGTGTCCAGTTCGTTGGACAGGAAGCGCTCCGCAAGGGTGTCCGCGGCGGCATCGTCGCCGATCGTGCTGATCACCACGGGTATGGCACCCATGGCCCGTAGGTTCAAGGCCACATTCGCCGCACCACCCAAACGCGCGCTTCGTTCCGTTACCTGCACGATTGGGACCGGCGCTTCGGGCGAGATCCGCTCCACATGCCCCCAGAGGTAGGCGTCCAGCATCACATCACCCACGACCAGAACGGTGGCGTTCCGCGCATTCTCCATGAAGGTGTCCACCGCGCTGCCCATTTTACCCCTTGAGCGCTTCGATGCCCTTGGCGACACGCGCCATGGCCTCGGTCAGCTTTTCGTCACTCGTGGCATAACTGATGCGTAAGGTGCCCTCCGCGCCGAAGGAACGGCCTTCCACAAGGCTGACACCGACCGCATCCAGCAAGTACAGGCTCAGGTCCACCGAGCCCTTGATGCGGTCGCCGTCGATCGAGGCACTGACATCGGGGAGCAGGTAGAACGCACCTTGTGGCACATTGCAGCGCCATCCGGGGATATTCTTCAACTCGTTCAGGACGAGGTCGCGCCGACGCAGGAAATCGTTCCGCATGGGGACGAGGAGTGCCGGGTCGGCCTCCACACAGGCCTTGGCAACGCGCTGGGCGATGCTATTGGCACCTGACGTGAACTGCCCTTGCACCTTGTTCGCGGCCTTGGCGATCCAAAGCGGTGCACCGATATAGCCCAAGCGCCATCCGGTAAGAGCGAAGGCCTTGCTCAGGCCGTTCACCGTGATCGTCCGCTCTGCCATGTTGGGGAGCGAAGCGAAGCTCAGATGCGTTCCTTCGAAGACGATGTGTTCGTAGATCTCATCGGCCATCACGTACACCTTCGGATGGCGACGCACTACTTCGGCCATGGCCTCCAATTCGGTACGGCTCATGACCGAACCGCTGGGGTTGCATGGTGAACTGAACATGATCAGCCGGGTGCGTGGCGTGATCGCGGCTTCGATCCGCTCGATCGGGGCCTTCCAATCCTCCTCCAAGGTGGACGGGACGAGGACGGGTGTGCCGCCGGAGAGCCTGACCTGTTCCGAATAGCTGACCCAGTAAGGAGCCGGGATCACCACTTCGTCACCAGGGCCCACGAGGCTCATCACCACGTTCATCAGGGCTTGTTTGGCGCCCGTGCTCACCACGATCTGATCGGCAGTGTATTCCAAGCCGTTGTCGCGCTTGAACTTGTTCGAGATCGCTTGCCGAACGTCCAAGTAGCCGTTCACTGGGGGGTACTTGTGCCACGGACCACGCAAGGCCTCATGTGCGGCCTCCAGCGCGAATGCGGGCGGGTCGTGGTCGGGCTCGCCCAGGCTCAGGTCGATGATGTCGCGGCCTTCGGCACGCAGTTCGCGGCTTCGGCGGGCCATCAACAAGGTGGCGGGTTCGGAGATCGCGGCTACGGTAGGGGAAAGTTGCATATCGAAATGATCATGGCCCGGGCGCGTTGTAGGGGTGGCCCGGTGCACTTCAGCGAGGCGGCAAAACTACACAAGCCGCGTTGGGCCACCCGCACTCATCCGACCGATCATCCCGATATTCGTCCACCGCTTTATCAACCATGAACGACCCGATCATCCTGATCCTGGTGGCCGTGCTGCCATCGATCGTTGTATTCCTCACCTCCTTCCACCTGATCAAACAGCTGATGGCGGGCAAAGCGACGGAGCAGATGGTGGACGTGCGCAGGGACGACCACAAGCAGATCCTGCCCCTGCGTTTGCAGGCCTATGAGCGCCTTACGCTCTTCGCTGAGCGGATCTCGCCCGGTGCGCTCTTGCTACGCGTGCACAAGAGCCACATGAGCTCGGGCAGCTTCCATGGGGAACTCGTCACCACCATCCGGGAGGAGTTCGACCACAACGTATCCCAGCAGATCTATGTGGGCGACAAAGTGTGGAGCAAGGTGAAGCAAGCCAAGGAGGAAACGATCCGCTTGATCAATCTCAGCTACGAGCAGACCGGCGAAGGGCGTTCCGGCACCGACCTGAGCCGCCGCGTGTTCGAGAACGTCGGCAAGCTGTCGCACACGCCTTCCCAGGAATGCCTCATGGCGATCAAGGAAGAGGTGCGTCGCCTGTTCTGAACTTGTTCAGCACCATGGCAGCGGCCTGCGTCGCGCCAAGCTCACCTTTACGGACCCGGGATTCCAGGACCTTCAATTCGGCGGCCGTTCCTTCATCGTTCAGCAACAGATCGATCAGGCCTTCGCGTATCGCCGAATGTAGACCTTGCACCTCCTGCACTTGTCGGCGCTGTGCCAGGTAGCCTGAGGCCTCCATGCGTGCGTAAAGGTCCTTCACGTGCTGGTACAGTTCCGGGATCCCTTTCCCGGTGATCGCATCGCACAGCAGGATCTCGGGTCGGAGACCGCTGTCCCGCAGGGGTAGGAAGGGCAGCGCATTCTGCAGGTCGTTCCGTGCGGTGGTGTGTGCCTTCCCGTCCGGGCCATCAGCTTTGGTCAGCACGATCACATCGGCGCTTTCCATGATCCCGCGCTTGATCCCTTGCAGGTCGTCACCCGCCCCGGGGATCATGAGCAAGAGATTGAGGTCGGTGATCCGGTCCACCTCGAGCTCGCTTTGTCCCACACCCACGGTCTCCACCAGGATCAGGTCATGCCCGGCCGCCTCACACAATACGATCACCTCCCGCGTGTGCTGTGCCACGCCACCGAGGACCCCACTGTTCGGGCTGGGTCTGATGAATGCTTTGTCCGAGCGTGACAGGGTCTCCATGCGGGTCTTGTCGCCCAGGATACTTCCGCCGGAGCGTTGACTGCTCGGATCGGTGGCCAGCACTGCAACGCTGTGTCCTTGCGCGATCGCGAGGCCACCCAAGGCATCGATCAAGGTGCTTTTCCCGACCCCGGGGATCCCGGTGATACCCAGGCGGATGCTCATACCGCTGAATGGTCGTGCCTTTTCCAGTAGATCATTCGCCGCGGCCCGGTCGGTCGGGCGTTTGCTTTCGACCAAGGTGATGGCCCGGGCCAAGGCGCCGCGGTCACCGGCACGGAGGCGGTGGAATGGATCCTGCTCCTGTGTGCTCCGGTCCATTCCCGATCAATAGCCCTTGCGGTAGTTGTCCACCCAGGCGCTGTCCGAAACGTCGCGCAGCAAGCGGAACGCGTTCTCCCCGACCGCCAGATCACCTAGCCGCAACATCCCATAGTCCGTAAGCAGCAGCAGTTGCCTTGGTGAGGGTGCGGTCCTGTTCTCGGCCCAGCCTTTTCCGGGGTGTTGCCCTTCCATCAATTTGAACGGGTAATCCCAGAAACGCAATTTCCACAGGCGATCGAACACCTCGCAATCCATGAGGAATCGCTCGACCGTGTCCTGCACCAGTGGTAGACAAAGCTCCACCTCGTATTTCCGGAAGTAATTGATCCCCTCCGGATTGGCCTTGCTGGGCACGGCCCCTTGTGCTTGCAGCACGAACTGCTCGCGTGTCAAGGGGTCGGTGTGGATCACCCTTCCTTCGAACTGTTTCACCGAGAACAGGGTGAAAAGTTGGTTGTTCAGTCCGGTGTTCAGGCTGATCCCGAAGGTGTACGTGGCGAACGGTGCCGTATCCAAGCCTCGGCCACTCGCTACGGGAGCCAGGGCCAGCAACAAGAGGAATGGGCGCAGGACCTTAGCGATCATCACTGCGAAGATACCGAGCCCGGGCCGTTCCGGGCCTACCGGGTGCATGGATCCAGCGCCTCAACGCTTTACGAAACGCACGGTGCTCCGGACCTGCGTCATTTCTTCCTCGAGAACCAGCATGTAGCTACCGGCCTCCAACTGGCGGATCGGCAGAATGGCCTTGTTCATACCGTGACCGCTCGCCAGGGATCCGGAATCCGCGATCCGTCCGCTCGGGTCGATGATCGTCCAGTTCCTGCGCCCTTCGCCCCGCGACATGAAGCTCACCTCCAACACATCATCCGCCGGGTTCGGCGATACGCTCAAGGGCTTTGTACCGGCATCGATCGTGACGGTCACGACCTTGGAAAGCTTCGTGGAGCCGTCGGTATCCACTTGTGCCAAGCGGTAATGGTTGAGCCCTGCATGGGGCTCCCGGTCCAGGAACTCATAGCTCGTCAACATGTTGCTCTCACCTGCCGCGCCCACATGGCCGATCACCTCGAAATCGACCCCGTTCTTCGAACGTTCGATCAGGAAATGGCTGGATCGGACCTCGCTGCCCGTGGCCCAGTTCAGTTGAACATCGGCATCGACCTGGGTTGCGGTCAGTGCGATCAGTTCAACCGGGGTCAGGTCGCAGCTGATCGACGCGCCGTTCTGGAGGTTCCAGGTCAATGTGAAGCCGTTCCCCGTCAAGTACCAATTGTCCAGGAACAAGAGGTACCATTCCCCAGCGGTCACATCCAAGTAACGTGTCCATCCATCGCCGAAGACCCTTCGGTGAGGTCGGTCGCCGTAGTTGAGACCGGTAATGGCCGCACCATCGGCCCACGAACAGCGGATCGGTGGCCCGCTCGGGGGCAGGTGAAGTTGGGGACGTAGGGACCCCAAACACCATAGTCGTAGTCCGTGTTCCCCGGGCCAACGGCAAAGGCCGCCCGGCCACTGGCATTGATGTAGAAACTGTACCAGACCCCTTGGCGCTCGTTGGGCGATCAGGCAGCCCCGGTTGCTGGTGTTGAGGTCCTGCACCGCCCCGGTGTTCACAGGTGTTGCGTTGAGCCTGCGCATTGTCGCAAACCTGCACGGCGCCTACACAGTCCTCATGGGGAAGGGAGGCAGGTTGCAGTTACCGTCCACGTTCAGGAAGAACGAGGAACCCGCACCTGGTGAGGTACCACTGCTGAACAACAGCCCGGTGTTCTGGGCCGAGAGGGTGTAGGAAATCTGGTTCTGGAACCGCCCACCGGGGTGTACACCAGTTCGATGATATCACCGGGGTTGGCCGCGAAGGTGATGTAGCCGTTGGCACCGATGATGGTGTACGGCGGAGAAGCGACCGGTGGAGGAATGCCGCCGATGTAACGATTGACAGTAACGAAACTGCCGTTCCAGCCATCGCCGGCCGTATCGCTCATGCGCAGGGCGTACAGGCACGTTCCAGCGGGCTGGTCCGTGCGGGTCGCGCAGATCAGGAAGTTGCTCGAGGGTCCGGTCTGTCGCCAGAGCCTGATGTACAAGGTCTCACCGGGTATCAGGCCCGTGGTCAGCGTCAAGGTCGGCATCAGGTTGCTGTTGGCACTGCCCCCGACACTGCAGTTGGTGCCGCCGATGGCGGTCAGGTTCAAGTTGTTCCCACCGCAACTGCCACTGGCCACGCGTACACCTGCATCGCGGCATCGTTCAAGGTGCCGTCGTCGGTGTCCAGCACAAGTTGCCCGCTGGCCGGCACGATCACGGTGAACCACATCATTGAAGGGGTGCCACCACAGGTGGTGCCCGGCACAGCCACCGTACCGGTGGGTGCCACTGGGTCTGCGTGGCGTTCTCCGTGGAGAAGCCGTTGAAGAGGCAACCGAACTGCGGTGTCAACGGGATCGCTCCGCAGGGGTCATCGTTGGGCGGTGGGGAGGTGGGCTGGGCGCAGATCGTGAACGAGCCGAACACGGCGTTCTTGTTCCAGATCCTGATGTACAGCACGGTGCCCTGTGGCACGGTCGGCGGGGTCAATGCGATCGAGGGCATCGCGCTGCCGGGCGGGTCCACACAGGCCACTTGCGTCAAGGTACCGTTGCAGGTCCCGGTGTACACGGCCATGGCGGCATCGTTCAAGGTACTGCTGGTGGTGTTGATCACCACACCGGTGGAAGGAGGCGCAACGATCGGTGTGGTCAAGGTGAACCATACATCGTTCAGCGGGGTCACGTTGCCGCAGGTCGGGTTCACCGGCGAGAAGGTCGTCCCCGTCGTGGGCGTGGCGTTCTGGTTGGTCGAGCTGACGGTGGGGCATCCGGCGGCCACGGTCAACGGTGTTGCGTTGCACGGCTGATCGTTCGGCGGAAGGATCGGGTCATACGCGCAGATCTCGAAGGACCCCCCGTTCAGGACGTTGCCCTCCGGCCAGACCCTGATGTACACGGTCGTTCCCGGCGTGAGTCCGGTGCGTAGGATGTACGGGCGCGGCACCCCTGTTGCGATATCCGCGTTGCACACCACCTCGGTCCAATTGATAGCTGGAGCGTTGCAGGCCGTTGTGGTGTAAAGGGACATAGCGATGTTCGTGGCACCTACCAGGTTGGTCTCGATGGCCAGGTTCCCGCTGGCGGGCACAACAGCGGTGTACCATACATCGGCATTGTTCGGATACGTACCGCAGGAAGGCGGGCCGATACCTGCGGTGGGTGTGGCCCAAGCGGTACCTGTCGGCGAGAAGGTGCAACTCGTGCCTACCGCTAATGCTTGCGCGGTGCACGGGTTGTCGTTCGCGGTGGCGGTGGGACCGGCGAGCAGGGCGATCTCGATGGTGCCGCAGTTGGCCGGGGTCGTGCTACAGCCGGGGAATGGGCCATTGACCCGAATGAAATAGGTGCCGATACGGCCGGATTGAAACTAAGGGTGCTCAGCACACCGCCGCATCCATTATCATCCCACACATAGGAGGTGGTGGCCAAATTGGTAATGGTCAGGTAGGAGTTCCACGCCGTATTGGCCGAGTTGCATAGCGAGATGGTATACACGTTGGAGGCACATGCATACGGGATGCGTGTCCCTTCGCAAATGGAATTGGTGAACAAGGCCGGGCAGGCGGTACACGCACCGGCACTGCTACCGGGTGGGTAGGAGTTGGCCCACACACCCGGAGGCGCGATCACCGCAGGGTTCGGCCAATTGGCTGCGGTAGGGTTGATGGTCGATGGCGTTGGTGCATTGACCCATCACTTCACCGCTGCCCACCAAGAGCATCGCCAACAAACACAAGGAACAAGCCTTGGACAGCAGCACGGAAGCGCGCTGCCACAGCGGAACGCTTAGGGACCGGATGGGTTGGGGAAGCATCTGTTGCGCTGCTGTGTTGGTGGGTCGGTATCGCGGACGTTCGAAATTAGTGCATGGATCGATCGGAATATCAGCACCCGAAGGATTTACCCTGAAAGAAAACGGGGACCTGGTCGCATGACCGGTCCCCGTTCCATGTTGGATGTTCCTTTGCTTACTGCTTCACGAAGCGCGCGTTGCCCAAGGGGATGCCTGCACCGTCCATGATCTCCAGGAGATAGCTACCGGCATCGAGACGCGAAACGGGCACATCGAAGCGGTTGGTACCCACGTTGCCGGATTCCGAACCCTCCATGACCAAACGGCCACTGGTGTCCATCACGCGCCAGCGCACGGTCCCATCGCTGGTCCCATCGAACGACGCCTGCAGCGATTCCGTGGCGGGGTTCGGGAACACGTACAGGGGTGTTCCGGTCTTCCTGAACATCACGGTCACCACCTGGGTCAGGTTGGAACTGTTGTCCTGGTCCACCACCTGCAAACGGTAGTAGTTGATACCGTTGAGCGGGTTGGCGTCCATGAACTTGTAGTCCGTGTTGACTACGCTGTTACCGACCGCCTCCACACGACCGATCGGCTCGAACGTGGTGCCGTCCGATGAGCGCTCCACGAAATAGTGCGAGGTGTTCCGTTCCATGGACGTGTTCCAGCTCACCTCCACTTGACGGTTGATCGTTTGGGCGTCGAAGCCGAACATGTCGACGGGCAGCAAGGTGCACGAGATGTCCGCCGTACCGGAGAAGGTGAAGTTGAAGGAGATGCCGTTCCGGGACCAGTTGTCCAGATACATCAGGTAGTACTGTCCAACGGTCACATCCAAGTAGCGCACCCAGCTATCGCCACCGGCACCTTCTGTCAGGTCGACGGAGCCGAAGTTGAGGCCTGTAGCTCCGCCACCGGCAGCCCATGAACAACGCACCGGCGGACCGGTCGGTCCATTGGGGCATGAAGGTGCACTAGCGTACGGTCCCCATACAGCGAAGTCATAGTCGGTATAGGTCGCAGCGGTGGGTGTCAGGTTGAAGGCCAAGGTTCCGGAGGCACTTGCAGAGAAGGTGTACCACAGGCCTTGGTTCTCCGCGTTCAGGCACCCTCGGTTCGATCCGTTCAGGTCCACGACGGCACCCGTGTTCGAAGGATTGCCGCCCAAGCCACTCGAAGCACTACAGATGCGGAACGCCCCGTTGCAATCCGACTGCGGTGGTGGCGGCAGGTTGCAATCCGCGGACCCGGCATAGACCACACCGGTGCCCGGGGTCGGGCCATCGCCGAAGATCAGCGCGTTCTGATAATTGATCACGCTGTACGAGATCTGGTTCTGGAAGCCACCGACCGCTGTGTAGCTGATCACGATCGGCTGGCCTTGTGTGACCGGGAAGCTGATGGAGCCCGTACTGCTGTTGATGGTATAGTTGGTGGTGGTGCCACCGACCGTGACGGAAACGTAGGACCCGTTCCAACCATCCCCACCCGTATCGGACATACGTAGCGTGTAGTAGCAGCTGGTACCCGGCACGACCGGAAGATTGTCGGTACGGTTCGCGCAGATGAAGGCGTTCCCGGTAAGCCCCGATTGGCGCCAAACCCGGATAAAGACCGTGGTCCCTGGTGTAAGCCCGATCACGGAACGCATCGGCATGGCCGCACCACCGGGGTTCGTGCTTCCGCTCACGCTACATCCGAAGGCATAGGGTACCAAGTTGCCGTTGCATGGGCCGGTGTAGACCTGGAACGCGGCATCGTTCATCTGACCGTCGTCCATGTCGATCCGGATCTCGCCGTTCGGTGGAACAACCACGCTATACCACACATCGTCGTTCGGTGTACCGCCGCACAAGGGGTTCGGTACAGAACCGGGGCCGTTCAGGGTGGTGGGGGTGATCGTGGCGTTCTCGTTGCTGATGCCCGTCATCATGCAACCGTACTGCGGGTTCAATGGGATCGCGCCACAAGGATTGTCGTTTGCTGGTGGCTGCGTCAGATAGGCACAGATCTGGAAGGTGCCGAAACCGGTGTTCTGGCTCCAGATCCGTACGTAGAACACGGTGCCGGTGGGATAAGCTGCTGCCGTGGCGATGAACGGCATGTTGCCACCACCCGGATTATTGTCGTTGCACGCCACTTCGGTCAATGGGCCACCGCAGGCACCGGTGTACAAGGCCATGGCCATGAAGCCCAGGCTGCCGGGCGCGGTGTTCACTGTCACGCGACCACCAGGGGCCGGTACCGTGATCCGGAACCATACATCGTTCCCTGCTACACCTCCCGTACAGGTCGGCGATCCACCGGACACGGTGACACCTGTCAGCGGGGTCGCATCCTGGGTATTGAACGTAGCAGGCACGCAGAGCGGGTTGCTCATATCGAGATCGATGGCGCCGCAAGGCTGATCGTTCGGTGGAGGCACCGGATGATAGGCGCACAAGGTGAACGTACCACCGTTGGTGGCGTTACCCTCAGGCCAGATCCGGATGTAATGCAGAGCGTTCGGTGTGAGGCCGCTCATGCTGATGAAGGGGTCCGTGACCGTGCCAGGGACAAGGTCCGCGTTGCAGGTCACCAAGTTCAAGGTGGGTGTGGGGCAACCAACGCTCACCGAGTAAACGGCCATCGCCAAGTTCGTCGCACTTACATGGTCCACGTCCAAGGCCAAGGTACCCGTGGCCGAGGCCCAAGCACCGAACCACACGTCGCTTGAGTTCGGGTAAACACCGCAGGGAGGCGGGGCGATACCAGAGGTACCGGTAGCACCGGCCGTGGAGCCGTTCAAAGTGGTGCAGGTAGGCGTCAAGGCAGGGAACAGGGTCGCACCGGCCACAGCGGGGCAGCTCGGGATGTTCGGGTTGCAAGAAGCCGGAGGCGTTGAGGCGCAGGGGTCATCACCAGGCCCAGGGCAGGAACCCGCGGAGCATTGGATCTGCAAAAGTGCAACCTCAGGACCGACCGAAGAACAGCCGGGTTGTTTATGGACACGGACGAAGTACGTGGCCGAGGTTGTCGGAGTGAAGGTCAGCGATGCGTGGCCACCGGGTGTGCCGCAGCCGTCATCGTCATAGGCTTGGACCACGCCGGCTGTGGTTGTCACCGTGATTGCGGAGTTCCATGCAGCAGCCGAAGAACAGGTCGCGATAGTGTACGAGTTCCCAGCACACATGTACACAATGGCCCTGTAGTTGTTCAGTGGGACAGTTGCACTCCATGTTGCCGGGCATAGGTTGCAATTTGTGCCGTAGCCAGCCATATTGCACGGGGCGGGCAAAGCAGCTCCTTGAACGACTGGAGGGTAATTAAGGCCATAAACTGGCGTAGGAGGCAGGGTAGGAGGCAACCAGTTCCCATTCGGGAGAGTGATGTTACCCGTTGTACACTGTGCCTGTGCCTCGAACAGGGACCCGCTGATCAGCAGGGCGGAACCAAGAAGGAAAGCGGAAAGTAGCTTCATGTGGTGGTGTGGTTCAGCGGTCGATCATGTGAAGTGGCGTGGCCGAGAGCTGCTGTTCCGGGTGGTTCTGGTTCCACACGGCAACGGCGGCTTGGTAACGGGCAAGGTCCTCGCTCTCGACCCCGGTGACCACATAGATGGGTGGGGTATCAAGTGAGGGTGCTGGATAATAGGCGGAAAGGTCAGGGCTGCCTTCGCGCAGCTGGATGCCGGTGCCTTGGATGGCGGCCCGAAGGTCCGATTCGCTCACCTGGGCGTTCGCTCGCACTTGCAGCACCCGCATATCGTCGGAATGGAACACCTCTGCGCCGGGGTCGATGTCAACGACCGCTTGGATCACATGCTTCAAGGCCGCCCTGTCCATTGCGGAGGTGGCTTCGAAGGACCGCAGGCCATTGGATTGGGCCACAGCAGAGAAGCCGCCCAAGAGCAGGGCAGCGGCGAAAAGTGTGAAATGCCTCATATGTGCTGATCGTTAGGTACGCGCTAAAGATAATCCTTCCTTGAACGTTCGGGAAGCCAATTTGGTTCGACCTCTGTGAAGCCTAGGTGAATTGAACTGCCCATTGCTGATGGGCAGACGATACAGGACCGAAATGGTTGCCTCGAACCTGATCGGCATCATTGACGAGCGAAGGGCACGCGGGCGATCGGGTCCCCGCTACTGTCGAGCACCAACAGCACATACGCCCCGGCATCGAGCACCGGCCAGTGCAGGTCCAACCGTTGGTCACTTTCCTCCATGGCCGCGACCTGCTCGTGCACGAGCCTGCCGCTGGTGTCCATGGTCCGGATCGTGATCCTACCGGCCACGGGCACCTTCAAGAGGAGCGAGGCACCATCGCTTACCGGATTGGGTGCGACAACGAAGTCGTTGCCATGGGTCAGCACCACGCTCACCACCTGGGAATACTGCACGGTCCCATCCAGGCTGATGCTGCGGATCCGATAGTAGTTCAGGCCTGCGATCGCATCGTTGTCCGTGAAGGAATAGCCCGTTGGGGCATCGGCATGGCCCGCTGCGTTGCGCGTTCCCACATCGCTGAAGGAGAAGCCGTCCACGGAGCGTTCCACGATGAAGTGGGAGCTGCCCCGTTCGAAGGTGGTGGTCCATGAGACCTCCGCGCCAAGTGCCACGGGCTCGGCCTTGAGGAGCACTTCGCCGATGGGCAGCACGGTACAATCCAAGGATGCCCCGTTGGTGAGTTGCCAACTGAGCGTGAAGGATTGCCCGTTGGTCGAGAAGTTGTCGATGTACATGATGTAGACCTCCCCAGCGATCACGTTCATCGGGGCGACCCAGCGGTCCCCTCCGGCCCCTTCACTGGGGTCCGTGGCGCCGTTCCCAGCGCCGGTATCCCCGGTCGGTGCCGCATACGAACAGCGGAGCGGCGGACCGGCAGGCGGGCAGGACACCGAGCTCATGGGGCCCCATACGGCGAAATCATAGTCCGTGGGTGCTGCCGGCGCAATGGTGAATCCGATGGTGCCACTGGCGCTGGGCGAGAAATAGTACCAGGTCCCTTGCCGTTCCGCTGATGAAAGGCAACCCTGATTGCTGAAGTTCAGGTCCACCACGTCGCCGGTATTGCTGCTGTTGTTGTTGAATGCTTGGCCGCTGCAGATGGTGGTACCTCCGACACAATCCTGTGGTGCGGCCGGCGGCTGTTGGCAATTCACCGTTTGGGTGAAGGAGATGCCTCCCGTGGGTGGGCTGCCCGAGTTGAAGTACACACCACCGCCTTGCAAGCCGAGCGTATAGCGGTTCTCCCCTTGGAATGCACCGGAGTTGTTGTAGCTCAGGACCACCACATCACCGATGTTCACACCGATCAGGACCTGATTGAAGAGCGCTGTGACCGTGTAGTAGGTATACGGGGCGCCGTTGATGCTGATGCCCACGTTGGAGGTACCCCAACCATCACCGAAGCTATCGTAGAGGTTGAGCGCATACACACAATCGCCCGACGGCGGTGGCGGTGGCGTACCGCATGCGATGGTGGCCGTCCATCCGGGATAGGTGACGGTGCCATCCGAGGTGAAGGCGAGCGTGATGCATCCGCTGGGGTGGGTGGAGGTGAAGGGGCCGGGAATGCCCGTGCCGCTGTACGTGCCCATGGAAGGAGCGCCGGTGTTCGGTCCGTTGTAGATCGTTACGAAGTCGTACCCGGCCTCGGTATTGAATTGGCTGAAGTTCATGGTGACCACATCGCCCGCAGTGGAAGGGCAGTAGGTGGTGATCGTGTTGGCATTGTTGCCGTAATCACCGCCTGACCCGCCTTGGTCGTAGACCGTGGAACCGCATACGGGCACCGGCGGAGGAGGGGCACCACAGGTGATGCTGGCCGCCCATCCGGGATAGGTGATCGAGCCATCCGAGGTGAACCACAAGGTGATGCAACCACCGGGCACGGAACCGGTAAAGGAGGGTGGGAGTGCGGTCCCGGAGAAGATGCCGAGCGTGGGAGAGGCGTTGGTCGGTCCATCATGGATGGACAGTTCATCGTAACCCGCTTCGGTATTGAACTGCGTGAAATTGATGGTCACAACCTGTCCGGCAGGGGCACAGTAGGTCCAGGTCAAGTTCTGGTTGTTGGCATAGGCACCGCCGGCGCCGCCGGAATCATAGACGGTGGTACCGCATTGACCGCGCATTGCGGCCGATAGGGTCAAGGACGCGGTGCACAGCAGCGCGTATCGGAGCAGCGCGCTATTCATGGGGAGTCGGGCTTTGGCTCCGCAAGGAGCGCCGGTAAGCTTCGTATTCCTGCGGATGGCTCGCTCGCCATTCCTGCTTCGCGGCCTCGAAGGCGGCATCGTCGGCAGCCGTGTTCCCGGTGTCCACGCGCTGTGGGAATTCCGCACGTGAGTCGCGTTCTACCTCCGGGTCCTTGTGCCTGATCGCATCGTTGGCCGACCGGACGAGTCCTGCGCGTGCCATGATCGGTGCAAGCGCCCCGGGGTCCACATCGGCAGCGACCCGGACCTTCACGGTGCGGCCGTCGATGCTGATCTGCGCCTGTTGGTCCAACTCATGGATCTCCGGGGTCAAATACTTCTCGGCGCTCATGGGCAGCTCCTCCGAGGAGGTGAATTCGAAAACCTGCGCAGGGCCTTGGGCCGATACGGTGAGCGCGAAGAGGAAGGGAAGCAGCAGTGCGTATGGTCTTATCATGTGGAAGGTCCCATTGGAAGGTGCGTCACCACCCGGTTCAATATGCAAGATAGAAGATCCACGGCCTTTTGTCAGATTGAACAGAATACATCCCCTGACCGAGGAGGCTCCAATGAAAAGACGGTCGGGCCGGTGCTTGGTTGCTTACTGCCGCACGAAAGGCACGCGGGCCAGCGGTTCTCCTTTGGCATCCGACAGCAGGAGCACGTACGATCCAGCCTCCAACTGGGGCCATTGCAGGTCGATCCGCTGGTCGCCTTCGGACAAGGAGGCCACGTGCTGATGAACGAGCCGGCCGCTGGCATCCATGGTCTGCACGATCAATCGGCCGGTCATCGGTACCTGCAGGAAGAGCGATGCGCCGTCGATCACGGGGTTCGGTGCGATGAGGAAGCGGGTGCCTTTGGTCATCAATGCGCTTACCACCGGCGAATACTGGTCGGTACCGTCATGGCCGAAACCGTGGATGTGGTAGTAGTTGACACCGACCGATGCCTCCTTGTCAAGGAACGCATACGCGGTGGTGCCGGTCGCATCACCCATGGCCGTTTGCACACCGATCACCTTGAAATCGACACCATCCGTTGAGCGCTCGATGAAATAGTGCGAGGCATCGCGTTCCGCTGTGCTGCTCCATTCTACCGTGATATCGGCATCGTGTACCACGGCCTTCACCTGGACCTCGCCGATCGGCAGGACCGTGCAGTCCAGGGAGGCACCATTGGTCAGGGACCAAGAGGCGTGAAGGCCTGCCCGGTAAGATCGAAGTTGTCGATGTACATGATGTAGATCGGCCCGCGATCGCGTTCAAGGCGGAGGTGAATCCATCCACGGCCGGGATCGGACCTTGCGATTCACTTACATCGACCGAGGTGGTGCGCATGCCGGTGCGGAACGCGACAGCACCCGGGTACCCTGGAACATTGGGTGGGTAGGCCCACGAGCAGCGCACCGGAGGACCAGTGGGCGGGCACGTGACCGTGGACATGGGACCCCATATAGCGAAGTCGTAATCCACGTTGGCCGTGGGTTGAATAGTGAAGGCGACGGTGCCGGATGCGCTTGGCGAGAAATAGTACCACGTTCCTTGTTGTTCACCACCCTGCAAGCAACCACGGTTGGCAGCGTTCAGGTCGAACATGTTCCCCGTGTTCGTACTGTTGTTGCTGATCGCCTGTCCATTGCAGATCGTCAAGCCCCCTGCACAATCCTGTTGCGGTGCCGGAGGTGCTTGGCAATTCACGGTCTGCGTGAACGAGATCCCGGAGGCGGGCGGTGAACCGGAGTTGAAGAAGGGTGCGTAGCCCGGCAGGCCGAAGGTGTAGGAGTTCTCCCCTTGGAATGCGCCGGTGTTATTGTAATTGAGGATCACGATATCGCCGCTGTTCAAGTTGATCGGGACCTGGTTGGAAACACCACCTACCGTGTAATAGGTGTACGGCCCGCCATTGATGCTGACCCCGACATTGGAAGTCCCCCACCCATCTCCATAGCTGTCATAGAGGCTAAGGAGGTACGAGCACCCGCCAGGAACAGGTGGCGGTGTGGAGCAGGTGATGTTCACCGTCCACCCGGGTAACTGAACGGTCCCGTCCGAAATGAAATGGAGCGTGATGCAACTGCCGGAACTGGTGAAGGCCGGCACGGCTCCGGTCCCGGTGTATCCGGCCAAGATGGGTGAGTTCACGCTCGGTCCGTCCAGGATGTACAGGAAATCGTAATTCAGTTCCAAGCTGAACTGCGTGAAGTTGAGCGTGACCACTTGGCCCGCTGGGGCGCAATAGGTCCAGGTCAGGTTCTGGTTCGCGCCGTAATTCCCGCCAGGCCCACCGGTATCATAGCCTGTGGTACCACATTGCGCTGATGCGAAGGACGGCAGGGCCAACACGGTGGCGAACAGTGACACCCGAGTGAAACTGGACCTACTCATGGGGCTCAGGAATTCGGTCCTTCAAGGCCTGGATGTAGGCCCGATACGCCTCGGGGTGTTCGATCATCCAGCGTTGTTTCGCTTCGCGAAGCGTCGCGTCATCGGCCGCGTCATCACCGGTATCCACGCGCTGTGGAAAGGATGGTGGGGCGTCCACATCCCCGTCCGCACGGCTTTTCCGGGCTACGATGGTCGGCTCGGAGCGATCAGCGTCCTGCGTGTGCCTTGCCGTGAACGTTCCAGGCGCTATGGCCGTGGCCTGCTCTGGTTCCACAGAACTTGATGCCGCTTGTTGCCAAATCGGATCTTGTGCAGCACAGGCCGCAGCGAAAAGCATGATGGGCAGAAGTGCGAGATAGCGTTCCTTCATCCGATCCGTCCTTGGTACGGCACCCCGACTCGGGGTTCCGCCATACTAAAGTACAACGAAACGGATCCGCTATTCAAACCACCTACAGAATAGCGATGAACCGAAGGATGTTGGATCTCGGACCCGCTCAGGGGTAAGCAAGCGGCACGAACCGGCTGGTCGAAGAACCTCTGGCCAAGGACAAGGACGGCCGATGAGGTCGGTGAGCGGAGATCGAATTACGCGAACGGAACGCTAATCCTTGAAGAAGCGCGCAGTGCCCACAATGGAGCCGTCAGGTGTGCCGATACGAACATGGTAGCTGCCCGAGGCGATTGTGGAGACCGGGATCTCGACATAGCGTTCGGTGATGCTGTTCGGGAGCGGGCTTGGTGCCATGGCCCTGCCGGTGGCATCGAACACCTCCACGGAAAGATCGCTCCAGCTTCCTTCAGGAAGTTCGATGCGGACATCATGCTTGGCCGGGTTCGGGGTGGCCAAAAGCTTGCCAGCACCTGTCCGAAGCATCGCCGGGACGATCTCGGATGGTGTCACCGTGCCGTCCACATCCACCTGTTGCAGGCGATAGTAGTTCATGCCGGGCACGGCATTGCGGTCCAGCCATTCGTATTCAAGTCGAGCGTTCGATGTGCCCGCCGCGCGTAGTTCTCCGACCGGACGGAAGCTTATGCCATCCAATGAATGTTCGATGATGAAGCGTTCGCTGAGCCGTTCGCTCATGGTGCTCCATTGCACCGCCACTTCGCCGTGGCGTGGTTCGGCCCGAAGGTCCACCATTTCCACCGGCAACAAGGCACAATCGAGGGAAGCCCCGTTCATCAGGTTCCAATTCAACTCGAAGGCCTGACCGGTGATATCGAAATTGTCGATGAACATCACGTATACCTCGCCGGTGATCACGGGCAATGGCGTGACGAAACCATCGACACCAGGTCCCGAGGCCCCTTCGCTCGCTTCGGGAGCTGAGGTGCGCATGCCGGTAAGGAAGGCCGACGATGCAGGGTATCCAGGAACCGCTGGCGGATAGGCCCACGAGCAGCGCGCAGGATCCGATGCTGGTGGACAGGTAACGGTGGTGAGCGGACCCCAGATCGCGAAATCGTAATCCACGTTGCCGCGCGGAGTGATCGTAAGACCGATATCGCCGCTGGCGGAAGGGGAGAAGTAGTACCAGGTCCCTTGACGTTCATTCCCCCAGAGACATCCCCGATTGCTCGATGAGAGATCGGCGACGCAACCTGTATAGTTCGTGGCGTTGTTCAGTTGTGCATCACCACAAATGGTCATGCCACCAGCACAATCCTCTTGCGGGATCGAGAACGTGGAGAAGCTGCGCACACATAGTCCGAAGGTTCCGGTGGTGCCGGTATATCCCCAGACCCTGATCATGTATTGGGCACCCGGTGTCAGGGTCAGACAGCGTCTATCGATCATGGGCATGCGTCCCACGCCGTCATCATCATCACATTCCACGTTCGTGAACGAGGTGCAGTTCCCTTGGACCAGCTGCATGATCCCGTCCTGCAAGGTGCCGGGCACGGTCTCGATGACGACCACGCCATTGGCAGGGGCGTTGAACTTGAACCAGACATCCTTGAAGTTCGCGTTGTTGTGCGGGGTGCCACAGGTGGGGTTGCTACCGGTGGTGCTGCGCGTGGCGCCGGCGTTGGAGTAGGTCTGCATGAAGCAGCCATCGAGCACCAGCAAGGAGATCGCACCTGCGCATTCGTTGTTGGTCACCGCCGCAGGTGTGGTGGCACAGGTGATGGTCAATGTTGCACAAATCGTATTGTTGGAACAGTTGTATTCATCCAAGAGCACGCGCAACAGTCCGGTGTAGGTGGCTGTCCAACTAACGTACGATTGACACCACCGCAGTACGGGCTGTCGTCATTGAACGCCAGAGCTGCCTCCACCCGAGTTGTTGTACAAGGTGATCTGGGTATCGAACACGGCGCCGCAGGTGGAGAAGGTGTATACCCTACCGCTGGTCACACTCACCAAGGCATATTCCCCTCCCGTGATGCAAGGGACCGTCGTGGTTCCCGGGCAATTCGGCGTGACTGTACCACCGGCGAGGAGGGTGTTGTTGTTGGGGCATTGGGCCACCGCGGAACCCATCACCAGGGTCAGGAACACGCTGGTAACGCCTGTTGGAACGAAGCTCCGAAGGAGAGCGTTGAATTGCTTCATGACGCTTATTTTGTTGGGAGGGAGCACTTTGGCGCCCGCCCTTTTCAATCGTTCGTAGGCTTCCGGGTTCGCTTGTATCCAAGCTTCCTTGGCCTGTGCTTGCTCGAGTGGATCGCGGTCCTGGTCCCCGGTGCCGCCACCGGGAAAGGTCATCGCTTGCGGATCGGGGTTGTCGGGTACCATGCCCCATCACCGGTGGTGAAGAAGAACATGCCGAAATCAGCAGCATCGGCCGCGTCCGCGATGTCCTGTTCGATCACGGGCACATTGCTGTAGAGTTGCAGGAAGGTGTTCGAGGCATCGAGTTCGATGTCGATGTTCGGGTAGCGCTGAACGATCTGTGAGAACAAGGGTTTCGCACCTGCCAGCGTGTTGCGCGGGAATACATACACGGCGTAGCTGTACTGGGCCATGGCTCCTGTGGCGCATACGAGGAACAGGAGCGCGAACAGCGCTTTGAGAAGGCCTTTCCGACCGGGTCGTGGGCACCTTACGGTACTTCCTGACCGCAGGTCCAGATGGGCAAAGGTGTAGTTCGCTTCCATATCACTGGTGACCGGTCAATTGCCGATCGGACCGTTGTACGGAAGCGTATCGAAAGGGTTCGGAAAAAGAACGACGATGTTCCTTGCCGCCTCGACGAAAGCGATGAAATGGGTCGGCGAGAAGGCTAGGTCGTCGCCTTGCTGCCGGTCGCTTTCGCAGTGACCACACCAGGGATAGCTCAACAGCGCTGCACGGACGCATTCGACCGCCTTATGGAGCAGGTCCTGTTCGAGCACGTAGGCGAGCCGTACCTGCTGCTTGCCTGTAGCGGGGATCGCGTAGAAACCTGTGGCAGGGGCCATCATCACCGTATGACCATCCAACTGGAACGATTCCAGGAGCCATTGGCAGAAGCGGTCGCTGTCGTCGATCGGTAGTTCGGCCACGCAGTAGAACGCACCGTTCGGTTTCGGGCACACCACGCCCGGAATGGAATTGAGGCCATCCACGAGGATGTCCCGCCGCTGCACATATTCCGCGATCACGTCATCGAAATAGCGTTGCGGGGTACCGAGCGCGGCTTCGGAGGCGATCTGACCGAAAGTTGGTGGGCTTAGGCGCGCTTGGGCGAACTTGAGGACGGCATCGTACAACTCGGCGTTCCGGGTGATGAACGCGCCGACACGGGCACCGCACATGCTGTAGCGTTTGCTCACGCTGTCCACGAGCACCACGTTCTGTTCAATGCCATTCAAGGTCATTGCGCTGATATGCACCTCGCCGTCGTAGCAGAACTCGCGATAGACCTCGTCGGCGAAGAGGAAGAGGTCGTGCTTCTGGACGATATCGCGCAGGCGTTCCAGTTCAGCCTTGGTATAGATCCGGCCCGTCGGATTTCCGGGATTGCAGATCAGGATGCCCTTGGTACGCGGGGTGATCAAGGCCTCGAACTCGGGAATGGGAGGTAGCGAGAAGCCATCGTGGATCGAGGTGCGCAAGGGCACGACCTTCACGCCTGCCGCCAATGCGAAGCTGTTGTAGTTGGCGTAGAAGGGTTCAGGAATGATGAGTTCATCGCCGGGTTCGAAGCACGCGATCATGGCGAACAGGAGCGCCTCACTACCGCCGTTGGTGATGATGATCTGCTCGGCGGTCACATCGATCGCATGCTTGGCGTAGTACGTGGCCAGACCTTTCCGATAGCTTTCGTAACCGGCGCTATGGCTGTACTCGATCACCTTTCGGTCGAGCTTACGGATCGCATCCAAAGCCACATCCGGGGTAGGAATATCGGGCTGACCGATGTTGAGGTGGATGACCTTGGTGCCGCGCTTCTTGGCCGCTTCGGCGTAAGGCACGAGTTTGCGAATGGGGGAAGGAGGCATGAGCCGTCCCTTGGTCGAGATCACGGGCATGTTCGCGGGTGCTGTTGGGGCGAAGATCGGGCTTCCCGATGGAATCGAAGGTGGGGAACGAAAAAGCCCCTTCCGCTTGCGCGAAAGGGGCTTCGAACTTGGTGGAGGGCCCTTAGTTCTTCTCGACAGGGGCCATTGGGCTGGCCTCTTTCACGGGAGATGTCGGGGTGGTAGGAGCGGCGTTCACGTGGCCTTTGATGCGCACGATCTTCTCCGGCTCGTTGGAAGCGTTGCTCGAGATGGTCACGCTCTTGTTGATCGCACCCGGGCGCTTGGTGTCATACTTCACCGTGATGGTCGTTTTTCCACCTGGCTTGATGGGCTCGGTGTCGCACTTCGGCACGGTGCAACCGCAGCTTCCCTTGCAGTTGGTGAGGATCAGCGGCTGGTCGCCCGTGTTGGTGACAACGAACTCGCAGGTGCCATTGGCGCCTTGTTCGATGGTGCCGTAGTCATGCACTTCCTTGTCGAGGGAGATCATCGGACCCGTTCCGCCGACAGGCTTGGCGTTGTCCTGTGCGCTGGCCCCGAAGAGGAGGCCGATCAGTCCGAATGTGAGGAGGAACTTCTTCATGGTTCTTGGTTTGTATCGGTTGTTGAGAGGTTGTATGCAGTCATTGTGCCAAACTCGTTGGCTGGTATTCAGAGCTTCGTTGGTGCCGGTGCGCTGGGCTCCGTTGGCTGAACGGCCGGTCCTTCCACGCTGCCTGTGATCGTTACGATCTTGGTCGGTGCATTGGTGGCGTTGCTCGAGATGGTCACGCTCTTGCTGATGGCACCGATCCGGTTGGTGTCGTACTTCACCGTGATCGCGCTTTTCGCACCGGGCTTGATCGGCGCCGTTTCACACTGTGGCACGGTGCAACCGCAGCTGCCTTGGCATTGGGTGATGATCAAGGGCTGATCGCCGGTGTTGGTCACGGTGAACACGCATTCGCCATTCCCGCCTTGGGGGATGACACCGTAGTCATGCACTTCCTTGTCGAGGGAGATCATTGGGCCGGTACCACCGACAGGCTTCATTTCGGGTTGGGCCATCGCACTGGATGCGAAGAGCATGGTTCCGAGGGCGAAAAAGAGTGCTTTCATGATCGTGCTTGGGTTGTTGTTCCAGCTTTCAACGTCGAAAGTACAGGGGTGTTCCCTACACCCATGGACCTTAACAGGACTTTAACAGGGGGTGCCTGAGTTGCGGGTTGGCGATGTTGTGCGTTGCAGCTTGCGTCCAGCGAGAGCAACATTTGCCATCCAGCTACCTTTGCGGCCTCATTTTTCGAGGTATGGCAGAACAGGACATCCCCAAGCGGTTCGAACCCGCGCAGTGCGAAGATCGGTGGTATGGGCATTGGATGCGCAAAGGCTACTTCCGCAGCGTGCCCGACGAGCGCGAGCCTTACACCGTGGTGATCCCACCGCCTAACGTTACGGGTGTGCTGCACATGGGGCACATGCTCAACAACACCATCCAGGACGTGCTGGTACGGCGTGCGCGGATGCAAGGGAAGAACGCCTGCTGGGTGCCGGGGACCGACCATGCTTCCATCGCTACGGAAGCGAAAGTGGTGCGGCTGTTGGGTGAACAGGGCATCAAGAAGAGTGCGATCGGTCGCGAGGAATTCATGAAGCATGCCTTCGCTTGGAAGGAGAAGTACGGTGGCGTGATCCTGGAGCAGTTGAAGAAACTCGGTTGCAGCTGCGATTGGGACCGCACGCGCTTCACCATGGAACCGGACCTCAGTGAAGCGGTGATCGATGTCTTCATCGACCTGCACCAGAAAGGACTGGTGTACCGTGGCCTGCGCATGGTGAACTGGGACCCCGTTGCATTGACGGCGGTGAGCGATGAAGAGGTCATCCACAAGGAGGTCAACTCCAAGTTGTACCATGTGCGCTACGCCGTTGAAGGCGGCACGGATGAGTGGATCGCGATCGCGACCACGCGCCCCGAAACGATATTGGGTGATACCGCCGTTGCGGTGCATCCCGAGGACGAGCGTTATGCACACCTGAAAGGAAAGAGGGTATTGGTGCCCTTGATCAACAGGAGCATCCCGGTGATCTTCGATGAGTACGTGGAGCGCGAATTCGGAACGGGTGCCTTGAAGGTGACCCCGGCGCATGACGTGAACGACCAAGAACTCGGCAAGAAGCACAAACTCGAAACCATCGACATCCTGGAGCCGAACGGAACACTGAGCGCCGCCGCACAACTGTACGTTGGTGAGGACCGCTTCATCGTGCGCAAGAAGATCGCGAAGCAATTGGAGGCCGAGGGGTATTTGGTGAAGACCGAGGACATCCAGAACAAGGTCGGTTACAGCGAACGCACCGATGCTGTCATCGAGCCGCGCTTGAGTTTGCAGTGGTTCGTGAAGATGAGCGAGCTCGCCAAACCCGCATTGGACGTGGTGATGGACGGAACGGTGAAACTGCATCCGCAGAAATTCACCAATACCTACCGCCATTGGATGGAGAACGTCCGCGACTGGTGCATCAGTCGGCAGTTGTGGTGGGGGCAGCGGATCCCGGCGTGGTACAACGCGAAAGGCGATGTGGCCGTGTGCAAGACCGAGGCGGAAGCGATCGCTTGGTTCACTTCCAAAGGGCAGGACGCGACCGGTCTGAAGCAGGACGAGGATGTCATGGACACCTGGTTCAGCAGTTGGCTGTGGCCGATCAGCGTGTTCGATGGCTTCAAGGACCCGAACAACGCCGACATCAAGTACTACTACCCGACGAATGACCTGGTGACCGCACCGGAGATCCTCTTCTTCTGGGTGGCACGCATGATCATGGCCGGCGTGGAATACCGCAAGGAAGTGCCGTTCAAGAACGTCTACCTCACCGGCATCGTCCGTGACAAGATCGGACGGAAGATGAGCAAGAGCCTGGGCAACAGTCCGGACCCATTGGAGCTGATCGAGAAGTTCGGCGCGGACGGTGTGCGCGTGGGCATGTTGCTCACCTCGCCCGCTGGCAACGATCTGCCGTACGATGATTCGCTCTGCGAGCAAGGCCGCAACTTCAGCAACAAGATCTGGAACGCCTTCCGACTGGTGAAAGGATGGAGCGTGGACGATCGCGAACAACCGGCATCGAGTGCCGCGGCAGTGGCTTGGCTGCAAAGTCGCGTCGCGCGTTCCACCGCGGAGATCGATGGGCTCTTCGCGCAGTTCCGGATCAGCGAGGCCTTGATGGCGACCTACAAATTGGTGTGGGACGATCTCTGCAGTTGGTACCTCGAGAGCATCAAGCCGGCCTTCGTCAACGGTGTTGGTGAACCCATTGATCGCACGACCTACGAGGCAACGTTATCGCTCTTCGAGGAGATGATGAAGTTGCTGCATCCCTTCATGCCCTTCCTCAGCGAAGAGCTGTGGCATTTGCTGCGCGATCGGAAGGAAGGTGACGATATCATTGTAGCAAGTTGGCCATCAACAGGTGCGGGTGACCTGAAGTTGGAGGGCGAAATGCAACACGCCTTCGACCTGATCAGCGCTGTGCGCAACACGCGTAATGAGCGCGGCATGAGCCCGAAGGAGGCCGTGGATGTGCAAGTGAAAGGTGCCACACCGATGCGTGCTGCCGTTTCTTCACTGGTGAACAAGCTCGCGAACGTCGGTGCGATCACGTCCGTCGAGAAAGCCGGTGAAGGCAGTATCACCTTCCTGGTCGGCACCACGGAATACGCCGTGATGCTGGGCGGCAACATCGACATGGAGGCCGAGGTGAAGAAGGCGGAAGCGGAGCTGAACCACTTGCGCGGATTCCTCAATAGCGTCGAAAGAAGTTGAGCAACGAACGCTTCGTCAGTGGTGCGCCACCTGCGGTGTTGGAGAACGAGCGCAGAAGAAGGCTGATGCGAGGCGAAGATCGAGTCCTTGGAAGAGCGCTTGGCGGTGTTGAAGTGACCAAAGGATCTGACCGCGAAGGCGCGACGACGCAACAGGAACGCTACGAATTCACTGCTTCACGAAGCGGGCGCTTCCTGAGGATGAGATCGAGATAGAGGTCTGGTGTCAGCGATCGTGTGTCCAATTGCAAGCCTTGTCCGCTCGACCTGGACGGCACGGTGACCGTTCGGCCGTCGGCGGCCATGATCCGAAATTCCGGTCGGCGTTCGACGGAAGCATCACGGTGAGCAGATCGGTCGTTGGGTTCGGGGAGAGGTGGATCCCGTTATCATTTTGCTGGCTCAGTCCCGTACCGAACTCCGCAACCAGCACGCTCGGTTCAGTGATCGCCGGGTCATTGAAGTCGAAGTAGATGTTGGCGATGTTCTGGATGACATTTCCGGGCAACACTGGTTCGTTCAACTTGATCGGAAACTCGTGAGGCCGTGGCTTGCTGCTTCATTCACGTTGCTATCGGGTAAGAGGATATCCGTAAAAGTCCACTCCACCACTCGGCCTGCTTTGAAGTCCAAGGTGCAAGGGTGGGAGCAAACGCCGGGTTGGAAGCTGCTCATGTCGTAGTCGGCGCTCAGCGTATCGGTGATCACCACGGTGAAGGCGGTATCGGTGCCGTGTTCTGGAACCGGATGGTGTAGTCGATGTATTCATCACTCGCGATGAAATACAGTTCATCACTTTCTCGACTGCTGGTGCGCGCCGTCTTGTCGTTCGGGTCGTAGCTGCCGGTAACGGTGTTTTGTTCTGTCGTGCTGTTGTTCACGAGGTCGGTTTCGGGAAGTGTGTTCGATACGTTGAACGAGCTGCTCAACACCGTACCCAAGGCGTACTTACTGGAACGTTGAAGTGCATTTGCACGGATCTGGACTGGAAAGAACCGAAGGGTGGCCATTCCCACGTGAGCACATTGCCGACCTCACTGTTCGGTGGGGGTGTGGCATTCAAATAGGTCAGTGTCGGATCGTAGGTGATGGTCGTTGTCACCGGACCACTCAGTTGTGGCGAACGATTGCTCACGGTAGCATACAGGTCATGGTTGAAACCGGGTCTTGCGGTGGTACTGCTTGCAACTATCCGGAGGTCCAATTCTTGCGTGCTGCCGTTTGCGGATCGATGTTCACCGTCGTATTGTCGATCGTGAATGGAACAGGCTGTACTGGACAGTTCGGCACCAGGTCGGGTCGGTCTGCGTCAAGGTGTAGTTGCCATTCGGCAGGTTGAGTTGGAAGCTGCCATCGGCATGGGTCAGGATGAAAAGGCCACCGGGCTCTACCGCCAGCACGTGGGAATACCCACTTCGCCTGCATCGCGGATGCAATCGCCATCCACATCGTACCAGCTTGAACCACTCACCGTGCCGCAATCGGGACCCAGATCGGGCGACCACTTCCATTTGGAGGCTGCATTGTGTGGTCTGGAAATCGTCGATCGGGTATAGGTGCCAGCAGCCAGATGGTGAAGGTGTGCGTACCGAATTGGATGGTTTGCGTGGCCACCACTTGGCCGCCTAGCATCAGGTTCCATTCCTGCGGAAAGCCACTGAATGTCTCCAAGGTCATGGAACCATTCTCAACACCGGTGCATGCGCCTTGAACCTCGTTCACCACCGGCAACCACTATCATCCACACCATACACAAGGAAGTTCCCGGTGCCCGAACAGCCGAGCGCATCGGTGTAGGTGTACTCCACGTATTCGCCATGGCAGAACCCGCCATAAACGGGGCCATCGATCGTCGAATTGTACCCCAGATAGGTCGCGGCCACACTGAAGGAATAGGAGAAGGGCGCCGTTCCACCATTGATCGCGTCCACAAAGCCACCTGCCCCGTTGCATTGACCTTGGCACGCTCCGCCCCAGTAGCCGGTGATATCCCCAGCCGCGCCCACGAGGTCCACCCGCGCGATCGACTCCGGGTAGGACTCCACCATGATGGTCGCGTCGTCCGTGGCCCAAGTCATCAGAAACGATGACTGTATAATTTCCGCCCACCAACCCTGTTATCCGGTCCGATGGCCATGTAGCCGTTCGGCCCCGTCCAATCGAAGGTATAGGCGCTTGCCCACCAAAGGCGGTTACTGATATGGAACCGTTGGCATTGCCGCAGGTCTCAGCCCGAACATTCAGCGCCTCGATGGTTACCGCATGGGTACTAAAGGGACACAATAAAAGTGCGAGTATGAGTAGCCGCATGGTGGTGGTTTATAGGAAGACGAGAAACAAGGTACTCGGATGCCCTGAACGATGACTTTTACTCTTCCTGGCCTCCAACCCTATGGCATGAACATCGGTGCACCCGGTCCGATCGGCAGTTCGAGCAGCACCCAGATGATCAGGAGCACGCTCCAACCGATCAGGAAGACGACGGAGTAAGGGAGCATCGTACTGATCACCGTACCGATGCCCGCCTTCTTGTCGTAGCGCGCGATGAAGGCCACGATCGAGGCGAAGTAGCTCATCATCGGGCTGATGATGTTCGTGACACTGTCGCCCACACGGTAGGCCATCTGTGTGAATTCCGGTGAGTAGCCGAGCAGCATGAACATCGGGATGAAGACCGGCCCCATGATCGCCCACTTCGCGGATGCGCTGCCCATCACCATATTGATCATGGCACTCACAAGTACGAAACTGAGCATCAGCGGAATTGGGCCGAGGTCAGCCGCCTTCAGCACATCGGCACCTTTGATGGCGAGGATCAGGCCGAGGTTGGTCCAGTTGAAATAGGCCACGAACTGTGCAGCGAAGAACACGAGCACGATATAGCTGCCGAGCGTCTCCATGCTCTTGGCCATGCCGCCCATCACATCACTGTCGTTCTTGAAGGTCTTGGCGCCCATGCCATAGGCCACACCAGCGATCGCTGCGCTGACGAAGATCAAGGCCACGATGCCGCTCATGAACGGCGAGTGCAGGACCTCGTGCGTTTTCGGATCACGCAGGAACCCATCCGCGGGCAGCAGCCCAGCGAGGATCACCGCCGTGAAGAGCAGCACCGCCACGAGCGCCCATTTCATACCGCGTTTCTCAGCGGTCGTCGCGTTTCGCAGCTCCTCGGGTTTCTCATCGCCGTTGTACTCACCCAGTCGGGGTACCACGATCCGTTCCGTGACCCATGTGCCCAGTCCAGCGATCAGGAATGTACTGACGAACATGAAGTAGTAGTTGCACGCGGGATTCACGAGATATGCAGGATCGATGATGCGTGCGGCTTCCTGGCTCAGGCCGGCGAGCAAGGGGTCGATGGTCCCGAGCAAGAGGTTCGCACTGTATCCACCACTCACACCTGCAAAAGCAGCAGCAAGACCCGCGAGCGGATGCCTTCCGGCCGCGAGGAAGATCACCGCAGCCAAGGGAACGAGCAAGACGTAGCCGACCTCGCTGGCGGTATTGCTCAGCACACCCGCGAACACGATCACGAATGTGAGCAGCTTCTTCGGCGAGGCCATCACCAGCGCGCGCATCACGGCACCGATCAAGCCGCTGCCTTCGGCGATCCCGATGCCGAGCATGGCCACGAGCACGGTCCCCAATGGAGCGAAGGCCGTGAAGTTCACCACCATCTTCGTCAGGATCATGTGCAAGCCTTCCACCGAAAGCAGGTTGAAGGGTGTGATCGTCTCACCTGTACCGGGATGCAACGCGGAGATCCCCGTCAGGCTGAAGAGGCCGCTGAGCAGCACCACAACGAAAGCAAGGAGAGCGAACAAGGTGGCGGGATGCGGTAGCGCGTTCCCTGCCTTTTCGATCACGGAAAGGAACCGGTCCACTCCACTGCGCTTCTTTGCCTCGGTCATGATCTTGGTCTTGATGAACGGCAAAGAAAGGAAAGTAGCCCTTACGGGACGGGTTCAGCGAACCGGGCTGTTCCGGTGATATTAGCCGGTTGAACGGACTACTTCAATGGTGGAGGGAAGGTGCAAGCGAGCCAGGGCTCTACGGCAACTGCTCTTGCCTCACTGCGGTGGGGACAAGGCCTCCGATGGTCTGAAGAATGACATCGCGATCATTGTCGTTCCCGACATATTTCACCTGGCCATCCATGTTGACGTCCGTCCCGAGGTACACATCGCTCACGACATTGGTCGGATCGATGCCTCCGATCTCAACTAGCACTTCATCGCGGTCATTGTCCTGACCGACGTATTTCACCTGACCATCGAAGTTGGCATCACCCGCCCATAGTGTCATGTAATTGCCGACCACCTTGGTGGCATCCATGCCCCAAGTTGAGAGTGCACCTGTTGTGAGGTCCATGTCGGTCGGTGGACCAGTGAGGTTCAGTGGGGTCGCGGTCATAGCACCCAGGTGATTGCGATGTCGCACAGCCACGTGATAAGGGCCTTCTGCCAAGAGGTATACCAAGGGCGAAATTCCATCCGTGGCCACAACATCTCCATCGCGCTGCAGCAGGGCGCTCTGGGAGGCCAGTACCGTGTTTGGTTGCATCGGGTCGCGCAACTCCACGACCACCCAATCCACACATGCGTTGGCCCCAGCGGTAGTTAGCACCGAACTGGTCATGGTCTCACCTCCGCCTGAAGTGTGCACATATCCGATCGACGTGTAGGGTTCGGTCAGCGGGATCAACTGCTGCGTGCGCAGATCATCGTTCATCAATGAAGTGCCGTTGAACGGTCCATCGAGGTAGACCCTTGGGCGGATGGAGACGAAGGGGACCGTTCCGTCGTAGAGTCGAGCGATGCGGTTGCGGCCGGTCGCACCATATTGGAAGAAGAAACCGCCGACAAGGATCCGATCATCGTTCAACACGGCCACGGTCCCGATCGAATTGTCCGGACCCACACCGGGGTCGAAACTTAGGTCGAGTTCCCCATTGGGAAATAGCCGTGCCACTCCTCGGCGTGGTGTCCCATCGATCGCCATGGTCACAGCCCCGACCACGAGGATCCTGCCATCCGACCTTACCGCAAGATCCTGTGGTGATGTACTCGTGGAGAAACCAACGTTGAAGTCCAGGTCGAGGGAGCCGTCCTCATTGATGCGGGCCAATCCCTGACGAGGCTCGTCATTGTAATTGAAGAAGCTGCCTTGGATCAGTGCCTTGCCGTTCGGAAGTGCAATGGACCGCTGCACCAGGCCGTCGGCTCCGGTTCCTGGATCAAAGGTCACGTCGAGGCTGCCATCAGAAAGCAAACGTGCTACGCGGTTGCGTGGAACACCATCGATCGAGGTGAATTGGCCCGTGATCAGGATCCTTCCATCATCGAGTACGGTAAAGGACGTTACCGCAAGATCCGCTCCTGTACCAGGGTCGAAACTGTTGTCCAAGCTGCCGTTCGTATTGAACCGAGCGATCCTGTTCCTGGCAACTCCATTGGCCGTTGTGAAGTTCCCACCGACAAGCACTTTGCCGTCGGGCTGCACGGCCACCGCATATGCCCAATTGTTGAGGCCACTGCCCGGGTCGAAGCCTTCATCGACCGACCCATCGGCGTTGAGGCGTGCGATGCGGTTGCGCTGGATGCCATCGAATTGGGAAAAGGCACCGGCGACAAGCACTTTGCCATCCGCTTGAATCGCCATGCTGTTCACAGGGCCTCCGGTCGCAGCCTCGCCCGGGTCGAACGTGGTATCCAACTCGCCACCGGGTAGCAAGCGTGCGATACCGCGCCGCTTGATGCCATTGGACCCTTGGAAGTTTCCGCGGACCATGACGCGCTGGTCCGCTTGCACGAGAATTTGAACGACCACGTCGTTGTTGAAGCCCATGCCCGGGTTGAACGATGTATCCGCGCTTCCATCCGTGTTCACCACGGTGAGCCCTAAGGCCGAGCGGTCGTCATAGGCGCTGAATTCCCCGCATACCAAGGATTTTCCATCCGGCAACAAGCGAATGCCAAAGACCGGCCGGTCCGGACCGATCCCGATCTGGTAGGTCGGGTCCAGTGCGCCGGTCTCCGATAACCGCATGATGTGCGCTTGTGGGGCACCATTGAACGTGGTGAAGTGACCTCCGACCAGGACCTTACCATCGGCTTGTTCCGCAATGCTGCGCACGTTGTACAAATTGCTGGACGGATCCGGTCCGACGCTGCTGTCAAAAGTGGTATCCAGGGATCCGTTCGCGAGCAGGCGAGCAGTGTTCTTTCTTGGAACGTTGTTGAAGGTGCTGAAACGACCGCCGATGTAGAGACTCCCATCGCTGCGTTCCACGATACACGCCACTTGGCCTTGGAACCCGCTGCCCGTATTGAAACTCGGATCGATCGAACCATTCATATTCAAACGGACCAAGGAGCCATGAGCGCTGCCGTTGAAGGAGGTGAATTCACCACCGACCAGCACTTTACCATTGGCGGAAACATGGACAGCGTTTATGTTGCCTGTTGGACCTGTACCTGGATCGAAGTTCATATCAATGCTTCCATCGGCGTTCAAGCGTGCGATGTTGTTCCTTGCCACGCCGTCATAGGAAGCGAAGTATCCAGCAATGACGATCCTGCCGTCCGACTGAAGCGAGATCGCTTCCACGTTGGGGGATCCACCGGACCCGGTGGACAGCCCGGTCCCCGGATCGAAGGTGTTGTCCAGACTTCCGTCGGCATTCAAGCGAGCAATACTTCTCCGGGGGATACCATTGTACGTAGTGAAGATCCCGCCGATCAACACTTTCCCATCGAGCTGGAGCGCGATCGCGTTCACTGTTCCGCTCGCACCCGGCCAAGAAGAGAAGGTGTCGTCCAGTGTGCCATCCACGTTCACACGGGCCACCTTGTTCGTGAGTACACCGTTGTACTTGCTGAACCATCCGCACAAAAGCACCTTGCCATCCTGCTGACGGACCACTTCTTCAACAGGTCCGCCGTACGCGCCATCTCCCAGGCCAAGACCCTGGTCGGTAGGGTTGAAGGAGAGGTCGAGCGAACCGGGTTGTTGAGCGTGGACCAATGTGGTCGTGAGCAGAAGGAAGGTGATGGAAATGTTATACCTCATTCCTTGATGTTCCATGGAGAGTGCCTCAATGCTTCACGAAGCGGGCCGACCCGTTCGTTGTGAGGATCATGTACAGTCCTGTTGGTGATTCGGAGGTTTTGAGCAACACGCCCGAACACAGCATGTCCATCGGAGATCTCTTCGGGTCATGTCCATTGATGAATAGACGTCCAAGATAGACGTGGTTGCTTCAGAGGTCGGTCCGAGGGTCAATTGCGCGAACTACCTTAGCCCCATCGCCCGCGATCTCACATATGCTGCCATCGACATCGGCTCCAACGCCGTTCGCTTGTTGGTGGCCGAGGTGATCGAGCGCGATGATCATCCCGTGATCAAGAAGCAGACGCTCGTGCGGGTGCCGATCCGCTTGGGCGAGGACGTGTTCGGCGGCGGTGCGATCAGCAACGCGAAGCGCGATTACCTGATCAAGAGCCTGAAGGCCTTCCGTTTGCTTACCGAGGTGTACGGCGTGCAGTACCTGCGTTGTTGCGCCACCAGTGCCATGCGCGAGGCCACGAACGGCGAGGAGGTGATGGCCCGCGTGGAGATGGAGAGCGGCGTGCACATCGAAATGATCCAAGGCAACACGGAAGCCGATCTGATCGTGAACACCTTCTGGACGCAGGACCTGTTGAAGGACCGCAGCTACTTGTACATCGACGTGGGCGGTGGTAGCACCGAGCTCACCTGGTTGGAAGGGGGCAAGCGTGTGAAGAGCGCCAGCTTCCGGATCGGCACGGTACGTAGCCTGCAGGGCAAAGTGGATCCCGGTGTATGGGTCGAGGTGCAGGGCTTCTTGGAGGAATTGAAGCAAAAGCA
Organism: Flavobacteriales bacterium; assembly: GCA_041391825.1. Lineage (GTDB taxonomy): Bacteria > Bacteroidota > Bacteroidia > Flavobacteriales_F > PHOS-HE28 > PHOS-HE28. The sequence continues at coordinate 56,807 of JAWKNF010000017.1, forward strand.
CGGCAAGCTCTTGGCCATCGGTACCGGTGGTAACATCAACCGTTTGTTCAAGGAGAACGGGAACGGCTTCGGCGAGCCGCTTTCGCGCAAGGACCTGCAGAAGCAACACGATCGCATCGCCAGCTATTCCTTCGATGATCGTGTTCGCCTCTTGCGTCTACGGCCCGATCGTGCGGACGTGATCATCCCTGCTGCGGAGATCTTCCTGCGGATCATGGAATATGCCGAGATCCCAGAGGTGTTCGTGCCCAAGGTGGGTCTTGCCGACGGCATCATCTACGAGTTGTACATGCGCCAATACGGCAAGGTGCGCTACGAGCGTGCCCGTCCGGTGGCTGGGTAGCCCTCTCCCGATCCGACCGCCCAGCGACCGGTCCTACTCCTTGATCCAGCTGATCACCTGCTCTCCATTCCCGATACGGACCTTATAGAAGCCCGGTGCCAGCCCGCTTGCGTCGAAGTGGAATGGCGCGCCAAGGGCTTGGCCGGTGAACACACGACGACCCAGGCCATCGAACAATTCGATCCGGGAGCCGGGAGTGATCCCCGAAAGCGTGAAACGGTAGGTACCGGGGTTGGGGAATACGCGAGTTGATGGGCTTTTCCCAGCGTCATCGATCGAGAGCGAGAAGCCGCAGTCCGTTCCTGCCGAAGTGTTGAAAGCAAGTTCGCCATCGCGATAACAGCGCAGGCCCACCCATGGTTGATCGGTCAAGAACCAAGAAAAGCCATTCAGATAGTTCATGCTGAAGCCGATGCGCTCGCGAAGTGTATCGGGCGGCATCCAATCCCAAGAGCCCCATTGAACGGTCAACTCCCTCAGCGGCACGCCATCGACGGTGACCGTGGAAGTGTCCAACACGGTGATCCGGTGATCGGGCCAATCCTCCAAGCCAGGGCTTGCCCAGAATTGACCCGGCGCGGCATCGAACCACATCAAGGTGTCGTATTCGCCGGGCCAGTCATTCCATAAGTACACGACCCCATCGGCAAAGCGCGTGAGCATGGGTCTCGGGTTGGTGGTCGAGGTATAGTCGTCCGACCCCCATGGCGCGATCACGTTCGTCTCGCGAAGTTCCTGGGCCATGAAGCCACCCACCAGCGAGTCACCCTCGTACACCACGCGAGTGATGCCATGTCCACCGCCGAAGGACACGTCGGCGTATGCGTGTGTCCACTCCGCACCCGGCGGGCACCAACTCTGTGCCGCGCACGGCTGCAGCGTCATCAGCATCAGACCGGCGATGAGTTGCGCTTTCATACCAACGAAGCTACGTGAGGAAGTACTTCACAGCACCATCCCCCAATACACCGCGCCCGCCAACACCGGCAGCGCCAGCACCAGTGCAGGGATCAAGGTCCATCGTTCTTCGCGGCGACGGCGAAGGCGTAGGAACAGGACCACGGATGCCGCGAGGAGGAGGTAGGGCAAAACGACCAAGGCCGGATGCACATCGCCGAGGCCGAAGTAGAACACCCGCTCCATGACCAGGAAGATGCCAACGAGCGCAACGATCAGCAGCATTGTTAGCCCGACCACGAACGTTGGCCAAGTAGCCTTCGCGGGCTTTCGACGCAAACGGAGGATGCCGTTCCACAGCACCAATAAGCCGCAGGCAATTCCGAACAGTATGGCAGCGATGACCAAAACGAACAAGCTCCAGAACAACCACCGCTGATGGAAGGGCGTGCGGTAGGCCTTTAAAACTTCGAACTCTGCGTTCGGCGGGAAGAGCGATGGAATGTCCAACACGTGTTCACCCTTGGCGAGTTCCTCTTGCAGGTCGAAGACCACGGGGTGTTCGAAGTCGTGGTAGAAGTACAAACGCACCCGCCCTTGATCAGGTTCGAACAAGGTGCTGAAGAACGTACCGTTGCCCAAGAACTCCCGGCAGGAGCGCATGCCTTGTAGTACGGATAGAGCACCTGGCACAGTGGGTGCCACACCTTCGGCCAGCAGCGTCCGGCCTTGCTGCAACCGTGGGATCGGGACAGCGTCCATGTCCGTGTTGCAGGCCATGCGCCAGTTGCCCAACGCGAGGTATGGGTCGTGGCCCACGATCACCGTGTCGTTCTGCAGCACCGCGTGGTTGCCCTGCGCATCGGCCAAGAAGATCATGCTCTGGTGCAGAAAACCGAGGTCATGGTCCGCCAAGAAGATCACGGCCTCGGAGATGTTGGCGCAGTGTTCCATGAGGAGCGGCATCAATAGGGTGAAATCGCTATGCTTCTTTCCGGGCAGCGCGGCGACCTCCTTGGGCTGGATAGCTAATCCATCGAACACCAACCCGGACTCGTTCATCCCGATCTGGTCCGCCCATTCGCGAAAAGGGTGCCCGGTCCGTGTGCTGAAGTACACGGCGCCGTATCGGCCTTCGGCTCCCGGCACGAAACGCACGCGGCCCTCGATGCACCACGAGTCCTCGTTGTTGCCAACGAAGGTGCGGCCACCTGCGTGTTGCACGAAGGCGGTGCAGGCCATGGCTTGCGCCGAGACCAGAAGGAGTTGTAGAACAATGAGGAGGCGGATCACCATGAAAGGAACAAGGATAAGGGACGGGTTCGTTCACGCAGCCGGTCGAACGAAAGGAGGGTCGAACGATGGAAGTGCGAAAGTTCAATGCGCATAAGACGAGAACGTAACAAATGACAAGCGGCGCCATATCCCCACCACTGGCGTAGAGGTTTAAACCCGACCACGGTACTTTGCGTTGCGATGAAGAAGGACCGGATCCGCGAACTGGCCGAGGAACGAATAGCCATGGGCTATTCGCGTCAACACATGCAGGACGAGCTGGTGATGATGCATCCCGAGCTGAAGCCGGAACGCATCGGAAAGGTGTTGCGCTATTTGGCGCCGGAGACTACTCGTGCCTATTTCCGCAGCTACCAGCATGGCCTGCTCGCCGTTGTGGTATTGGCCGGGGCCTTCGAGCTGGCGCGGGCGCTGGGCAAGATCATGACCGAGGACGTGCAGCCCTGGCGTTGGTTCGGTGTGGTGCCTTTTGCGACGCTCTTCCTCGGTTACGCGCTGTTCAAATGGCGCGGCGAAAGCTTGCTTTGGTTGGCCATCTTCAACGGCTTCGGGGCCTTGGGACTGATCGCCGAGCTGCGGGATCTGCTAGCTGGCGAACCCGATGCATGGGCCTTAGGGCGCAAGTCGCTGAGCCTCGTGATCTGCATCTTGGCCAGCTACCTCTACTACCGCGCCTTCCCGAGGTATAAGGTGGACAAGGACCCGCTCGGCAATGGCCCCACGCGGATCGTATTCCCGCCGGAGCCGGGGGTAGCGATGATGTGATGGCGAGCGTGGTCTCTCGCGCGATCGCCGGATATTTCCGACCCCCTCGATCCGCTCATTCAGAAGGCCATCGAGAACGTCGGACCGACCGTCAAGAAGGAGATCCGCTCATCCTGCCACTGCCCGTCGACCTGCACCTGATAGGGCCCACTCATGCTGAATATGCCCAAGCGCAATCCGATCTGGAAGCGAGAATCATCCGAAGCACCCATCTGATAGCGCAGTCCAACCTCGGAAAGGAAGTTCGCATGGAGCGGTCCGCTCGTGGTTTCGACACTGCCGAACATGGCGCCGAGGCGAGCTTCGCATCCGGTTCGTGCCCAGATCCCTCGCCGCATGCCACAGTCAGTGCATAGTCCGGCCATGGGGAAGGTGAGTTCAAGGTAGAGTGGATACAGTGTCCGGTCACCCCAAAAGAACGCCCCGCCACCCACGCCGATGGTGGATCCATCCTTTGGAAAAGTCCAGTATACCGAGGCGTTTGTTGTGGTCCCGAACCCGGGCTTGTCGCCGATCCAGTTGTCGGTAGTGACAGCTTCTGTCAAGATAATCGCCGGACACGCGCTGATGCTGAAGCCTAGGCCCTTGCTAAATTCTTGGGCCTGCAAGGCGAAAGGCAAGCAGAGCAGGGCCGAAAGGTGTGCGGTGCGCATGACCACCGAATTTAACACGGCCAAGACCTGAGCCAAGTCGTGGCGGCAACTGCGCGCGGCCAACTCCATTGCCTCTGCACCGGTAACTTCGCACCACGTCGTGGCACCAGCCTCAGCTCAACACGTATGTCGACCTTCGTCCAAGCCGCCCCCTACGTCCCCACCCACAAGATCCGCATCGTCACCGCGGCGTCGCTCTTCGACGGGCACGATGCCGCCATCAACATCATGCGGCGCATCATCCAAAGCACCGGCGCCGAAGTGATCCACCTTGGGCATGACCGCAGTGTGGAAGAGGTGGTGGACACCGCGATCCAGGAGGATGCGCACGCCATCGCCATGACCAGCTACCAGGGCGGGCACACCGAGTACTTCAAGTACATGTACGACCTGTTGAAAGAGAAGGGCGCAGGGCACATCAAGATCTTCGGTGGGGGCGGAGGGACGATCCTGCCCGAGGAGTATCAGAACTGCAGGACTATGGCATCACGCGGATCTATCACCCGGACGATGGCCGTTCCATGGGCCTGCAAGGTACGATCAACGACCTGCTGGAGCAGAGCGACTACGACCTGAGCTGCATCGGCCGATCGGCGAGGTGAAGGAGCTGAGCCCCGACAACTTGAAGCCATCGCGCGCACCATCAGCGCGGCGGAGAACCATCCGGAGGTGTACGCGAAGTCCGCCGATGCCATCCACAAGAAGGCCGAGGCGAACAAAGCGCCGATACTGGGTATCACGGGCACGGCGGCGGGCAAGAGCAGCATGGTGGACGAGCCGATCCGCCGCTTCATCCTGGACCAGCCCACCAAGACCATCGGCGTCATCAGCGTGGACCCGAGCAAGCGCAAGACCGGCGGCGCGCCGCTGGGCGACCGCATCCGCATGAACAGCATCCGCGAGCGCGTGTACATGCGCAGCCTCGCCACGCGCCAGAGCAACCTGCCCTCAGCAAGCACGTGAAGGAGGCCGTGAGCATACTGAAGGCCGCGGGATTCGACCCGATCATCCTGGGAGACCAGTGGCATCGGCCAGATGACAGCTCGGCATCCTGGACCACAGCGACGTGAGCCTTCACATCATGACGCTGAGTTCGGCGTGGCCACGTGCTTCGGAGAAAGAGTCGACATGCTCGACTTCGCCGATGTGGTGGCCATCACCAAGTTCGACAAGCGCGGCGCCCTCGACGCCTTGCGCGACGTGAAGAAGCAGTACAAACGCAACCACCAGCTCTGGGACGCCAACGACGATGACCTGCCCGGGTAGGCACCATCAGCAGCCAGTTCAACGATCCGGCACCAATCTGCTCTACGCGAAGCTGATGGCCAAAGCATCAAGGAGAAGACCGGCGTCGATCAAGAGCACCTTCCACGCGCACGACGATGAGCGAGAAGGCAGCATCATCCCTGCCCGCGAAGAGCTGCTACCTCCGGGAAATTTCCGAGAACAATCGTCGATACGATGAGCGGGTGCGGAAGCAGGCCGGTATTATGGACCAGCTGTATGGGCTCTACCTGCTGTCCTCGACGTTCGAGGACTGGATCTGACCCTCAATTTCTAACCCTCTCCCAAAGAGAGGGGACAAGACCAGATTCCTCCCTTCTCCCTCGGAGAAGGGGCCGGGGGATGAGGGGTACTTGAGCGCGCTGATCCCAAGTTCGAAGAGCTCCGCAAAGGACCTCGACCCCCACCTCTGGTCCATGCTCCAGAACTGGAAGGCCGAAGAGGAGAAGTACAGCGGAGAGTCTACACCTACCACGTCCAGGCGGCAAGTGTACATCAAGGTGCCCAACCACACCGAGAGCCTCAGGGGCCTGAAGACATCCTGAAGGTCGCGCTGCCGACCTGGTTGGGGCGACAAGGTGCGCTGGGCCATGCAGGAGAACACCCCCGGCTTCTTCCCCTACACGGCGGGCATCTATCCTCTAAGCGCCAGGGCGAGGACCCTGCGCGGATGTTCGCCGGCGAGGGCGGACCTGGAGCGAACGAACAAGCGCTTCCACTACGTGAGCCAGGGCATGCCGGCCGTTACCCAGCACCGCCTTCGACAGTATTCTACGGCCAATGATCCCGGTCGTCGGCCTGACATCTATGGCAAGGTGGGCAACAGCGGCGTCAGTATCTGTTATTCGACGATGCCAAGAAGCTCTACAGCGGCTTCGACCCTCACCGCGCCCAACACCAGCGTGAGCATGACCATCAACGGTCCGTTTCCATGCTGTTTAGCTTCTCCATGAACGCCGCCATCGACCAGAACTGCGAGAAGTACATCAGGAGGAGGGGAAGGTTGAGGAAGTTGAGGGGTTGATCTTCGAAGTTGTGGGTTGAGCGTGGAGCGGAACCACCGAAGTATCACGGTTCTATACCAGAGGGAAACGACGCCTCGGCTTGCTACTGCTCGGCATCACCAGCGCATCAGGTATTACCACCCGACGTCTACGCCAAGATCAAGGCCTATATTCCTCGCCCAAGTGCGCGGCACCGTGCAGGCCGACATCCTCAAGGAAGAATTGTGCGCAGAACACCTTGTATCTTCAGTACCGAGTTCGCGCTGCGCCTCATGGGCGATGTGCAGCAGTACTTCATCGACAAGAAGGTCCGCAACTTCTACAGCGCGTCAGCATCAGCGGCTACCACATCGCGAGGTTTGGCGCCAAACCCTGATATCTGCAGCTCGCGTTCACGCTCGCGTTCCGGCTTCACCTACGTGGAGTACCACCAGCCGGGCATGACATCAACGCCTTTCGCGCCGAACTGAGCTTCTTCTTCAGCAACGGTACGGGACCCGAGTACGCCGTGATGGGCCGCGTGGCGCGCCGCCTCTGGGCCAAGGCGCTCAAGCGACCATACGGCGCCGATGAGCGCAGCCAGATGCTCAAGTACCACATCCAGACCAGCGGCCGCAGCCTCCACGCGCAGGACATCGACTTCAACGACATCCGCACCACATTGCAGGCGCTCTACGCCATCTACGACAACTGCAACTCGCTCCACACCACAACGCCTACGACGAGGCCATCACCACGCCCACCGAGGAAAGCGGCCGCCGCGCCATGCCATCCAGCTCATCATCAACAAGGAGCTCGGCCTGGCCAAGACGAGGGAACCCCTGCAGGGCAGCTTCAACAACGAAGAGCTCACCTGACTGGTGGAGCCATGAGTTCGACCGCGCCGCCGAGCGCAGTGCCGACGTGCCAGTGGTATGAATGCGTGGCAACAAACGCCCGTGTGTATCCAGAGAGCTTAATTACGAGACGGTATATTACGGCGCATCCCATTATTAGTGGAACACGTTTTGAAGTTCGAAAGGATCGCCACTATCTTCCGCCGATGGAGTGATCCGCCACCGAGGAGGTAGGTGAATGCAACATCGCCACGGTGGAGAACCTGGAAGAGCGCCTACGCCGAAGAGAGCAAAAAGGCGCTGTACGATCTGCAACAAGCCGCCATTCGCAATGAGAATATGTTCGCAGTACCTATGGAGGCATGTAAGTATTGCAGCCTTGGTCAATTGACCGAAGCCATGTTCGAGGTCAAGGACAGTACCGACGCACATGTAATGGACGGCATGTTGAGTGAAGCTTTGTCCCGACGTAGCGACCGTAGCCGAGGAACGAGGCGTACGGACGCTAGAGCGGGATCGCCGCGTTCATGAAGCGCAAAAGTACTGCTCACTGGGCCAGCTCACCGAAGCGATGTTCGAGGTGGGGGGGCAGTGACGGAGGAATATGTAGGGCGTATCCCTTTCCTCACGCACAAGCTCACACGGGTCGGGCCATCCGCTTAGCCGGATTTGTCACGGCTGGCGGCTCTGCGGCGCTGCGGTGGCCTGCCGATCGTCCCTCGCTGCACGTCCGCAAGGCCGCCCGGATGCTTCGGGCCGCCGCTGCTGTCCCTACGCAAATCGCGGGTTGCACGAGAAGATGGAGAACCCGCTTTGGCATGAACTCTTTCTGCTTCTGGATATGCCGCCCGTCCTGGTCAAGGTCGACCGCAAGGGCAACACTGCTCCAGCTTCTTGTGTAATGAAGACGTCGCCCGCCTTCGAGGTCATTACTTCCACTCCATTGTTCGCGAGCATTTGCCGCACTTCAGGCTTGGGGTGGCCGTACTCAAGCGTCCCAGTTTGACGTACTGGTGGCAAATGACGGCTTGATGGCCTTGAGGAACTCGTCGCTGATGAATCCTGTTGTCGGCCCCATGATGTGGTAATACGATGATATCAACCTTCAGTCCGCATGATGGGGTCACGCATTAGCTGAGCGGCTATCGCAGGATTCACAATCGCCCAGGCTCAAGACCGAAAACCTTGCTGACCGGAAACAACTGAATCAGGCTCCTGTCGTTCTTGCAGTCAGCGTTGGGGTCTGTAGCCACAAGAATATCATGGTCTTGCCATGCTGATGCGGTGGGCAGCCTGATGTAAGCCGGAGTGGATTTCGTGAACGCCGTGCACCCGACGTTGATGGATCACATCATACTTGAGCAGGGTGTCTCGGCACAGCCGCCCTCATCGCTGTCAGGCACGTGGTCCTCGGGAACCTCGATGCGTGCTGGTCGCAGGTGGTTCAAGATGGCGGCAAGGTCATTCCATGAACAGCGATCAACATCCCAGCTCGTGATGTGGTGTGTCGACTGTCTGTGCTCACATGTTTGGCCAGGTCGTCCTGCGCAGTGCTTCGCAGCCCAGCCTTCTGGAAGTCGTGCCTCGACAAGTGTATAATGGCCCTGCTTGTAGACCGAAAAGAGCGACCCGTCAGTGTCGAGCTGAAAGGCGCGGAAGCGTGTAGCGATACTGCTGATTGTCCTTTGTTTTCTTTCTCGCTCTCTGAGCTGAGTTGGAACCCGTGGAGGTGGCCTTGGGCGACCCAATCACCTCTTCATCTTGTGGATGGAGTTCGTGGCTACCGAAGCCGGCCATGAAGCCCAATGCGATGAGCACGAAGTGAGCCGGGATGTCCTCGCCCTCCAATTCAGCCACGGTGAGCAGGTCGCTCTTCACCAGGCACAGGAGTGATCAACGCCAGCGCGTACGCCTTCGGCGGAGCGGCACCAAGTACCAGCACAGTGACCATGCGCGCGGGTTGAACACGAGGTTCGGTTCCTTGCGCTCTTCCTCCTTGATGGGCGTGTAAGCCTCACCGATGCGTTGATAGATGGCTCGGAGGCAGTAGAATGCCCCGCCCAAGGCACCAGATAGGAACCACCAAGTAGGTGACGCTCATTGATGCCCTGGTGGCTGTAATCATGCCCAGCCCAGCCTTGCATTGGGCGAAGCTGTTCGTGAACAGCCAGAGCAGGGCGAACACGAGCAATACCCAACTCGTACATCGCAAGCCCTGCGATGAGCAGGTAGTCGGTCCAGTCGTGTTTTGATCGTGCCATCGTTATTGGAATCTGTTGTCGAGGCGAATCAGATCCAACGACCTGATCCACCTTGACCATTATTCATCCTAGCCCTTGCAGCTCCAACTGGCCTCGACTTCAGGGCGCTTTGGCAGCCTGAGCTTCCACCGGATCATGTCCCCGATGATCGGGAAGATGTCGTTGTGTTTCGCACCGAAGCGAAGACTCTTCCCATGTGGGTCCCACTTCCCGATATCGCGGTTCCCCTCGGCCTGATGGCAGATACTCCGCCAACTTGGCGATGCCATAGTCCTCGCGTTCCCGTTGTGGTAGTTGTAATAGCGCCACATCGGATTGTCGTGGCTGAAGTTCAGGTCTGGTTTGTCGACAGCCCCTCCCACAAAGCGCTGACGGTCTAGGTATTCAGTTCGGTGTTTCGTCCCCAGTTGTAGTCATACCACAACTCTGGCCAGGGCCTTAAGCACCAATTGGCTGGGTTGAGGACGGTCGCCTTCTTCATGTTTTCCGCGCCATGGGCTGTCCACCCGGCCTTGTCGGTGACCACAGTTGCCAGAAGGTGTTTGCACCCGCCGTCTTCCTCCACGTCGATCGCGCTCGCACCCTTGGTTGTGGTCTTGTTCATGAACAAACCGCGTTAACGGCAGTGAGGTCTTTGTAACTGAATTCGCGCTCGTCCCAGTTCACCTTGTCCTTCATCACGACCAGACCCTCGAGGATGCCCTCCTCCAGGGCGATCCCTGATGTAGAGGTTGACGGGGTCGGTGTCGTCGAACTGGAAGGACAGGCCTTTCAACAGCCTTCCTGAGATTGTTCAGGTCATGGAATAGTTGCCGTTCGTCTTCGATCGAAAGACCGAGGTGCACTTCCACGGTGACGGCACTCGCGCATTTGCTCGAAGGCCTCCTGCCACACTTCCATCTCCTCGGCACTTACTCCTTCGTGCCTCCTTCTTCCTGTAGAGCGGATCTGTGTGGGGTACTTCCTGAAATTCAAGACCTGTTCCAGGAAATCAGCCACCATTTTCAACCCAGCGGCGGGTGCTGGCCATCAACGATCCAGAATGTGTCACGGTCATGCAGGAAGACTTATAGCTGGCCAGCCATTCACGACTTCAGGCGTTGAACGTTGATATCCGTTCTGCCTGGCGCGCAATCACGGCAGGATGCTACGATAGGCGCGATAGACACATAGATTCGTGACCAAACTCCCGTAGGATATCGTCAGTGGCCTGGCTGGTTCCTGTGCGGTTCAGTCACACGCTTGCCGCAATGAGCAGCCCCTTCAGGATGTACTTGCCGATCTTCCGAGCATGTTCACGTCCAGGGGCGTGTTGTGGCTCTTCCTCCGGCTTTCGATCATCGTTGGGCTATCGCCGTGCGTTGTAGGGTCGTACAGCGACATAACCCTCAAAGACAGCGTGTGGTTCCTGAAGGTTGAAGCTGGTGAGCCACATTCAACCGACCGACTGGTCGTTCTACGAATTGCTGGTCTTCCGAGGGTGGTCGTTCCAACTTCAGGCTTGGGGTGATTTTCTCCATAACGGACGTGTTTAGGGCCGCAAACATAGCCTGGCGAGACCAATCTGAAATGCCAGGCATGATTAAAAGTTATCAACCATTTAGTTCCATGACATAGTCTGGCAACGAAAACAACGTCGTCGGGATGTTGAGTGTTGGCGTCCAGGATGATGCTGCCCGAGTTCCGCAAGACCGGTCGCAGCAGCTGGAGGGCGCCATGAGTTCGACGTGCCATCCCGCTGAGGGCGGACAGGCTGCGGCGGAGTACCACGTCATCTGAACGAGCTGGCCCCGAGGGCGAGGCGCTCCTGGCCCAGCTCATGACCGGTGCCGCGGACACACCCATCGAGGTGCGACCGGATGGCACCGTGCTGCTCGTTCCCGAGGGTCCCACCGAGCACCGCCTCCTGTGAAGGGCAGGCGGCCAACGCTACTTCCAGCAAGCTGTGCTCAACGCTCACCAAGGCCGTTGCGCCGTCACGGGTACGGGCATCCGCTCGCCGTTGGTGGCTTCGCCGACTACTCCTGGAGCTGGTCAGGAAGAGCATCGCCTCATCCGCGGCGCAACGGCATCGCCCTCAACGCCCTCCACGATCGCGTGCCTTCGGACTGCGGCCTCGACACCTTCGGGATACCGACCTCCGTCTGTCCCGAGCCCTTCGCTCCGGCGACCACTATACCCTTGCAGCCGGCTCAACACTTCCAGGCCTACTAAGGCCAACCCTGGACCTTCCGTGGCGGAAGGCCGGCCCCAAGCCCGAGTGGCCTTGGCGGGCATCGGGAGGAGCTCGGGAATGAAGGCCCTTTCCATTACTAACTGCATGCGCATCGGATCCTCGGCAGAAAAGGTCTGTTGTTGGTAGTGGCCTCTGGCGGTCCGCTGTCGTTCAGCAGCGTGCTGGCCGGAGCCCAGGCGGCCTGTACCGCCACTTCCTGGCTGAAAGGGCCTTCGCCCGCAGCGAGGATGGCGCGTGGCCAATGAAGTGTACAGGCTGCCGGCTCATGAAGGCTACATGCACTTCGGTACGGCGGCAGGAAGTGGCGAGGTCCAGCCGGTCCCTTCCCGGCCTCCGTGGGCCGCGCCATTCCACTTGGCAGGTGCGCGACCTGCGTACAGCTCCCCTGCTCGAGCTTGATGCCCCCTCATACGGTATGCTGCGGACAGCGGCGGGAGCGGTGAACGCAGCGATCCGTTCGGGGGCATGACGGTAGTTCCGGAAGCCGCTGGTGAGCTGGTGCCGGACGATGTCGCCGGGCGCGGCGGACATGATGTATTTGGAGAGTTAACTGCAGGTTCCGCGATCGGCGCGCCGTTCCCAGCGAATGGCCACGTCGGCACGTGCGCCACCCACGGCCGCGGCATTCGCCCGGCCCAAGGCCACGCGGGCATGGTGCAATTGGGCCAGGCTGGGTACTGGGCCCAGGAAGTGCGGATTCCGGTCATGGTCCTCGATGTGGATCGCTTGGCGATGAGTGCGGCGGAGGAGAGGTCCTTCGCACCTGCACGGATGCAATTCACCTTCATGCGGTTGCTGTTTCCTGCTTCAACGGGCGATCATTCACGCGGGTTCCATTTCGGGAACGGCGGAACACGTTCTTCCGGCGCATCGGGGTTCCCGCCGTCGTCTTCTGAATGGTCCAGGGAGAAGACGCGCCCCTTGGATCGTTCCCGAAATGGTCCAAGGCCGGGTCGGCTACTTCGGAACGTCTCTGAATGGTCCGTCTTGGGTGCATCGCCGCAGCAACACAGTTCCCAAATGGTCTCGGAAAGCTGGGCGACCCAGCGGGGCAGCAATGCCTGATCGCTGCTGTTCCCTGAATGTACGGTTTGATGCCGTCGTTCTGCGTTGCCTGCGGTTCTGCAGGAGGCATTGCGACGTTCGGGAGATGGAAGGAGGTGAGGGTTGCGACACGCATCCACGGCAGTGGTGCGCTCGTTCGCCATCGCTGCGGAACTCGTTAACACGCCATCTTCAACCCAGCCGGGCTCCTTGTTTCGAGACCCCAGGGCTCTTCGCGCAACGTGAACATGATTGTCTTTCGCTCGAATTGACCCGTAGTTCACCTCCTCATCGTGTGCGGCTCAGCCTGAGTTGCTGAGAGTGCCCTGCGCAGCATCCATTCAGCCTTGGGTCGGGGACGAACGCGATTTTTTACGTGGTCTCTAGAATTTCCTCATGTGTTTTGGGAAACCACGTGAAGTTTCGCAAGACCACGAAGGTTTCGAAACCACGGGAGGTTAGCACTATACCACACGTGGTTTTGGGCAGAACCACGGAAGGATTGCGCCGCACTGCTGGAAGGTTTCGGGAAACCACGGAAGGAATTCCAAGTCCACGGATTTTTGGAAAAACCACGGAAGGCTTCGCAAAGACCGCTTGAAGGTTTCTGAAACAACGTGTTTTCACAAGACCATTGGAAGGTTATTTGGGAACCACGGAAGGGCTTCAAGACTGGGCTGATGGTTCATGGCGAACGACGGAAGGTCAGCCGGCAGACCACGGAAGGTTTTCCGGAACCACGGGGAAGGTCTACGGTTGGTTTCGGTAGCTAAGGTCCTTTACTGTAAAGGTCTCAGTCTTCGGAGCTCCCCCTACATCTTTCCAATCTCGCCCCACCCCGTACCGGAGAACCGGCCTCACCCGGTAGGGAGAGTTCATCCGCGAGAACATGGACTTCGGCGTGGAGCATTTTGTCTGGACAACGACGCAGGGTGCGGGCGGAAGGCACGGGTACATCATCGGCACATGGGTGATACCCCGGCTAGTGGCCCAGCCATCACCTGTGGACCACGGGTGTGTTCTTCGGATGAGCAGTTGGAACAGATGGACCGGTTGGACCCAGCAGCGGGATGGTATGCGGCATACCCGCACGCCTCGGTAGCAACGGAAGCCCTGACCTTCCCCATTGCGGTAGTCAGGCAGGAGGCTCCTGCTGGCCATCCTGCCGTGAACCGATATGGGGATGCGGTATTCGGCAACTCTTAGGGCGTACTCTTGCCCTTGTCTTGGCCGGGAACTTGAGAAATACGAACGCAAGCCATTGACCGATCTCGTGCCGGGCGGTGCGGATGAGAAGTAGATTGCTGTACCATCGGCATCCGTATTTCCGCGTCAGGGCTGAACTTTCCGCTCGAACGTGCCGACCCCTCAGCTACGCCGGGTTCAGTTCAATTATCCGCCCAGTGCTGCACATACACCCCCTCCGGGTCATACATCCCGGCTCGGCGCACGGGATCGAAGCGACGTCCATCGCGGTGGATCATTGCCCACGCCGGCGAGGTATTGCCAATTGCCCCAGTTGCTGCACGGGTCGTAGTCGATGAGGTGGCAGCCCGGAACCAATAGGTGTCCATGCGCCAGTCGAGGGCGAGGTCGTTCACGAGGTAGCTGGCCACGCCTGCTGGCCGCGGTTAAGCCATCCAGCCGAGTTGCGAGTTCGCGCATGCTGGCATCGATGAACGGTTGGCTCGTGCGGCCTCTTTGCACCATGACGCAAAACGGTGCCAGCATCCCGACCGCCTTGCGGCTTTCGCTGTGCGATGCCACAGCGCTGAAGAGTGCGTCCGTGCTTCGCAACGGTGAAGTGGAAGAAGCCGCGCCAGAGCAGCCTGAAGATGAGCTTCAGCAGGTGCTTTAAGTTCGCGCCGCGCTCCGCTTCGTAGTGCTTCACCGCTTGTATTCGCGGGCCGAGACGCGCACCGGTGGCTTTCGCGACTGAACCACGCTGAAGTCGGCTACCAGCAAGCCGTTCCGCGTCTCCTTGTAGCGGCCAGTGCCCGTGGTATCCAGAGGTAGTAAGCGTGGGCAGCTGGGGAGACTGCGCGAGCACGTCCGCCAACACTTTCGAATGATGCGCAGCATCCGGTGGATGATGTGAGAAGGGAAGTCTGGCTGGGCCCAACACAGCGCCGTCCATCCGCTGGTGGTGTGTTCGGCACTGATCGGGAATGGGAGAGTGATCACGAACGGTCCACGAACCGCCTGGATCTGCTTTGCGGAAGGTGGTGAACACATGCGGCAAGCCGCATCCAGTGCGAAAGGAAGATCACTAAGAAGAGAGCAGACAGATACGGCGTGTAGGTCCATGGTCCCGGTTACTGTCAGTGAAATCGTTGCTGCTCTTCCCGACCCATAGAGTTGTTGGACCACTAGTCGTGTTTCCCATTCATCAGCGACATTGCTGAAGCACGGCGGGCCGGGTCGTTGAAGTACACGCGCAAGGCGTTATTCTTTGCGGCGAACTCGTCTTGCAACGAAGCAAGGTTGTGCAAGAAGCGCCAGAAGGTCCCTGGAGCGTGCGAAGCTGAAGGGCGAAGGGCCATGCCAGGCCGGATCGACGATCACCACGGGCAGCACTTCATCATAGGTATTGTGCGGCCGAGCGCGGGGTTATCGGCGAGGCGCAGGTCGTTGCGGAACCAGACGAAGGCGCGCCCATAGTCGATCGATATTGGCTAACAGGGCACTGCCGTGGTCGAGCAAGGCCTCCGTCGGCGGTGGGTCCATCTTGTCCCAGGTGCGGTACACCATGCCCATGCGCACCATGGTGTCGGGTCGGGCATCGGCGCTCTCGATGCGGTCACGGTTGCGCATGGATGCTAGCACAAGGCGTTGAACGGACACGCCTTTGGACCCGTGCGTTGTTTCACATCGTAGAAGCACGTGCCGCAATGATGGCCCATCTTGTTCAGGTAGGCACTGTTGCTCACATAGGGCTTGGTGCCCACGATGCCGCCATCGGCGAACTGGCTCATACCGCGCGTGCTGGCGATCTCCACCCACTCGATCGCGTCGATGTAGATGCCGAGGTACCACGCATCCACTTCGTCGGGGTGCACGCCGGCGAGCAGTGCGAAGTTGCCCGTCACCATCAAGCGTTGGATGTGGTGCGCGTACGCGTTCTGCAAGCTGCCGGTGATCGCTTCGCGCAGGCAGGCCATGCGTGTGCGGCCCGTCCAGAACCATGCGGGCAGCGGCCGATCATGCCCGAAGAAGTTCAGTGTCGCGAACTGTGGCATCTTGGCCCAATAGATCCCGCGCATGTATTCGCGCCAACCGATGACCTGGCGGATGAAGCCTTCGGCCTGGCTCAATGAAATGCGCTCGGGATCGGCACGCCACGCGGCCTCCACACGTTCGCACACCTCGAGCGGTGAGAGCAGTTTCACGTTCATGCTGAAGCTCAGGCGTGCATGGTACATGGCCCATTGGCCGGGCATCAGCGCATCCTGGTAAGTGCCGAACGCGGGCAGCAGGTGCGCACAGAAATAGGACAGTAGTTCAAGGCTTTCCGCGCGGTCCAGCGGCCAGGTCAAGTGGGCGGCATCCACGGTACCGATCGTCGCTACGCCAGCGTTCAAGAGCATATCGTGCAACTCGCGCACGTCGTGGTCGAAGAGCAGTGGCGCTGGCGGTACATGGTCCTTGGGCGGACGACCGCGGTTGTCGTGGTCGTAGTTCCATTGACCACCGGCCGGGTTGGATCCATCCATCAATAGGCCGGTCCGCTCGCGCATCACGCGGTAGAAGCGCTCCATCAGGAACTGTTTCTTGCCTGCGAAGAGCGTGGCCAATTCGTTGCGCTCCGTGAGGAAGTGCTCGGTGTCCGCCACTTCCGTATCACATCCGCAGCGTTGCGCGAAGGTCTTCAATTGATCATCCAAGCGCAGCTCATCGGGCAGCTGGTATCCGAAGGTGTTGGCACCGCAGGTCTTGAGTATCCATTGCAGGTTCCCGGGCAGGTCCTGTGTATTCCGCGGATCATCCAAGCGGATGTACAGCACCCGGTGGCCTTGCGCACGAACGCTCTCCGCAAAGCGTCGCATCGCCGCGAAGAAGGACAATACCTTCTGCACGTGGTGCGCGACGTAGTCGGTCTCCTGCCGCACTTCCATCAGCACATACAGCACGCCGGGGTCCACATGCCCGTACCAGCTGTGCGTGGCGTTCAGCTGATCGCCGAGGAGCAGGCGGACGGTGTGAGCGGCTTGCGGTTCCGTTGGCATCGTTCGCTGCAGTAGATCACGTTGGGCCATGTGTTGCGCCATCGCTTACGCCATTGGAAAGGACGCATGCAGACCGGGCAGGTCTTCGTGGGCAGGTGTTCCTTGAACATGGGAGAAAGCTTGTGAGCAATTGATCCAAAGCGCGCGAGGCCCGAGTTCTTGAGCTGGTCCAGCCTTTGGATGGTGCCAAAGTGTTGAACGGGCTCCTCAAGGCGTGGTCTTGCGGCGCGGACACTCCTGCCGGTTATTTCATGTATGCGAAAAGAACACCAAGACCGGCGGAGTGTTCCGGAAAGTGCCCGATGTTGATCACCAAGAGTGCCTGAGCAGCATCTTGCGATGCGCTCCAACTTGTTCGCCAGCCTCGTTCATCTTGACACGATGGAGCGGCCATGATCAAGGTCGACAGATCAATTCTGGTCGAAGGTCCACCTTCGATGGAATAGTACCGTGTGGCATCATTTGGACGCAACATCCTAAATTGCTGACATGCAACTTTTCTCTTCTGCACGTCGGTGGCGTGTCTTCATCGTTCTCTCCAGCGCTTTCTGCACGCTGGACCTGGATGCTCAAAAAGGCGATGCCTTGGGCTTGGTGATACAGCAATGGACCAAGCAAGGTGGCGCTGCAAGCGACCTGGAAGGCGCACTGCAAAGCAGCAACTACACCGACCCTGGTACCGGCGTGGTGCACACGTACTTGCGTCAGCGCGCAGCGGGCATACCGGTGTTCCCCGGGATCTTCGGAGTGCACACCGCAGCAGATGGCACCCTGTTGAAGTGGGACGTTCCACCCGTGGCAGGCTTGAAGGAAAAGGCCGTTGATCCCTTGCCTGTCGTTACAGCACGAGCGGCCCTTGAGAATGTGGCCGCTCAGGAGCGCGTGCAAATGCCCGGCCTGGAGGAAGTGGCCTACGATGCCGAGCAGCGCCGGACCACGTTCCGACACAGCGACAGCGACGAGGACCCGACCGTGGCCTTGGTGTGGTGGCCCACGAAAGAAGGAGTGACCTTGGCTTGGCAAGTGGATGTGCCCTCCAACGATGGTGCGCATTGGTGGATCGTACTGGTGGATGCGAAGAACGGCGCCTTATTGGCCCGTTACGATCGGGTGATCTCCTGCTCCTTTGGCGCTGGACCTTGCTCCGTTGCGGCGCACACTGGTCCGGAAGGACCTTCCTGCCTGCCAGCGCCACCACCTCCTCCGGGCACGCCGAACAGCTACTCGGTGTTCGCGTTTCCCGCGAGGCATCCCGAGGATGGGGTCCGTAGCACAGTGACCGCGCCCTGGAGCTTGGCACCGAACGCGTCGCCCTTTGGTTGGCATGATACCAACGGCGCTCCGGGTGCCGATCACACGAATACGACCGGGAACAACGTGCGTGCCTATCATGACACGTTGGCCCAGAACCTCCCTCGGGGGTCGGCGTGAACGGCGGCACGCTCCTGAGCTTTGACGCGCCGCTGGACCTGGGCCGTGAGCCCCATGCCTACCTGGACGCTGCGATCATCCAATTGTTCTACGCCAACAATATGTGCCACGATGTGGCGCACAGCTATGGTTTCCATGCCGCGGCCGGCAATTTCCAGGAGAACAACTACGGCCATGGTGGTGTAGCGGGCGATGCGGTGCAGGCTCAAGCACAGGACGGCACCGGCACGAACAACGCCAACTTCTTCACGCCACAGGATGGCCGACCCGGACGTATGCAGATGTACCGGTGGGCATACACCACGCCCATGCGCGACTCCGATCTGGACAATCTGGTCATTGCACATGAATATGCCCATGGCATCAGCAATCGTTTGGTAGGCGGTCCCATGAACGTGGATTGCCTCTGGAACGCCGAACAGATGGGTGAAGGCTGGAGCGACTACTTCGGGTTGATGCTCACGATGAAGCCCGGCGACCAAGGAACTGGATCCGCAGGTGTGGGAAACTACTTGCGGGGCCAGCCCGCTACGGGACAGGGAATTCGACCTGCCCCGTACAGCACTGACCTGGGCGTGAACGCCTATACGTATGCGAACACCAACGCGGGGGTGTCCCAGCCGCACGGCATCGGTTTCGTGTGGTGCACCATGCTGTGGGAGATGACCTGGGACCTGATCGCGCAATATGGCTTCGATCCTGACCTGTACAACGGTGCGGCCGGCAACAACCGGGCCCTGCGGCTGGTGGTGGAGGCCATGAAACTGACACCCTGCGAACCGGGTTTCGTGGATGCTCGAAATGCGATCCTGGAGGCTGATCGGATCCTGTACGGCGGTGCCGATCAAGCCTTGATCTGGGCCGCCTTCGCGCGGCGCGGTCTGGGCTTCAGCGCCGATCAGGGCGACCCGGATGACCGGACCGACCAAGTGGAGGCATTCGACCTCCCACCCGCTGCCGACGTGGAACTGCTGTACCTGCTCTCTCCTGAGCCAGGACACGTGCCGACCTGTGCTTTAGGCATCCTGAACGTGGAATGCGTAGTGCGGAACCTGGGCACTGCTCCACAGGGCCTCATTCCCGTGCAGTACCGCGTGGATAATGGGCCCGTGCAAGGCACGATCCTCGGTGGTCCGCTCCAGCCCGGGCAGCGTGATACCCTCACCTTCAGTGGTCAGATCACCGGCTTGCTGCAGACCGCAGGAACGCACATAGTGCAGGTATGGACCGCGCTGAGCGGGGACGGTAACCTGTCCAACGACACGGCGACCGCCGTTGTGACCACCTACGCTGCTCCTTTCATAGCACTGCCCTATACCGAGAATTTCGAACAGGAAGCGATCCCGGCACTGAACCTGCCCTGCGATCAGGTTGGATTGACCAATGGCTGGTACAACGTCCCGGAACCCTATTATGCCAGCTACTCCTCCGAGGGGGAGTCATTGAACATGCGCGTGGCGGATGGACTTACGCGCCCACAGCCGGATCCATACAATTATCCCGAATTCGATCATACCAGTGGCAGTTCATCCGGACATTATCTGCGGGCGGATCCGGGCTGCAAGCAGAACAATGCGAACGGAAAAGAAGCAAGGCTCATCTCACCATGCTTCTCAACCAATGGCATCATCGCACCCAAGTTCGATCTGGCATTCTGGATGAATATTGGAAGCAATACATACTTCTTGGTGGATGGCTGGTGGAACGGTCGCTGGCATCAACTGTCAGAAGGACAGGTTAGACCGGACAGTGTGGAGACCTGGAACGAAGCACGGATCACACTGCCTGCGAATATCGCGGGCAATATGGTCCTACGTCTAATGATCAAGGACGACGTCAGTGAGCACAGCTGCCTAGACGATATCCGCCTGCATGACACCTTCGAACCGCTTACTGCTGCACTTGCTGTAGAAAGGGGGGCATGGTGTCGTGGAGAAGTGGTGCGCTTGAGCGATGCCAGCCTCAACGCGGACCCCACCACCACCTGGACCTGGTCGGTCTCCCCAACGACCTATGTGCCGTTGAACGGAACCGACCTCCATTCCCGGACGCTCGAATTGATGCCATTGGACACCGGGCTGTACCAGGTTCAACTGATCGCCGGCAACGGCTTTGATGCGGATACCGTAGAGTTGGCAGGTGGCTTCCGAGTGAACGAAGGATCGGGCCATTCTCTCCTGGTCCGCACCGATCAATGGGGTTCGGACCTCACCTGGCAGGTGCGCACGCCGGGCGGTGCAGTGCACGCCAGTGGAGGCCCCTACACCGACCATCCCATGATCGGCACCTATCCGCAAGCCATCGAGCAGTTCTGTCTTCCGGGTGAGGGCTGCTATGAACTGGTGCTGAACGACCCCTTCGACGGCATCTGTTGCGACTATGGTAACGGCTCGGTGGAACTCTTCGACGCCAACGGCCATTTGCTGGTGCAAGGCACGATGAACGACACGGAGATCCCACAGAAGGTGTTTCCGTTCTGCACGCCAGCAGCGTGCATCCAGTTGCCGTGGAGCGAGAATTTCGAGAGCGGGCATGCAGGCTGGACCCAGGACCCGACGGACAACTCCGATTGGTCGTGGAGCAATGCGGTCATCACCAGCTCCCAAGGATCCGACCACACCACGGGTAGTGGGTATTCTTACCAACTCCGCGGAGGTGGAACAGTACAACGTCATGCTCAATTGCGATCACCGTGCATCGACCTCAACGGGGCCATCGCGCCGGTGCTTTCATTCTGGTATATGGACCACCCGTTAAGTGGGGACACCTTGTTCCTTGATCTGGAGCGCAACGGACATGTGTACGAGGGAATTTGGCAGAGTCCATATGGATCCAGTGGTGCATGGAGACAGGTCACATTTGATCTGAGCAACTACAGCGGTGCCTCCATCACGCTCCAGTTCCGGGCCAGCAAGAACTTCCAAGGCGGCTCGGGCATCGCGTTGGATGACCTGCAGATCACCGGCAACGCAGGCCTTCATTTCAGCTTGAACATGGCTTTGGAAGGTCCGTTCGATACGAACACGGGGTTGATGCGTGATGACCTGCGCACCAAGGGGCTGCTCCCGCTCGTGGAGCCATACACGGCATTGGGCCACACCCATTCCGGTGGGGGTGGGAACGAAGAAATGGCACCCGGCCTGCTCAGCACCAAGGGCCCGCATGCGCTGGTGGATTGGGTCCTGCTGGAACTGCGTGATGGCAATGACCCCACGAACATCGTGGCCACCAAGAGCGCCCTGCTCCGGCGCGATGGGACCGTGGTGGACATTACCGGCAGCACCGACCTGGCATTCCCCATACCCTTGGACGTGTACTACCTGCGTGCAGCGCATCGCAACCACCTCGGCAGCATGCTGGCCACCGGCCTCGAGTTCGATATTCCAGCACCGGTGTTGGACTTCCGTGATCCCGACCCTTCGCTCATCCTAGGCGCTGAGGCCCGCAAATTGCTCGGCGGCACTGCAGTGCTCTGGGCAGGTGATGTCAACGGCAATGGCCAGATCAAATACACCGGCGGTGGTAACGATCGCGATCGGATCTTGAGCGTGATCGGTGGTGTGGTACCTACCACCATTGCGAGCGGCTACTTGCCAGCCGATGTCGATCTGAACGGTGAGGTGAAGTACACCGGAGCGAACAATGATCGCGACCGCATCCTGCAGAACATCGGCGGGGTGGTGCCGACCAATACGCGCAACGAGACCATGCCGTAGGGTAGAATTACCCGGATCAAGCACGCCGTTTCCAGAGGGGCGTGGCTTGTGCGCGCTCAGCCCTTACCCGATCCGCACGCTCGTCATCGTCAGCGAACCACCCAACGCGGTATCGTTGAAAAGCGACGCTTGTTCCTCCTTCTTCTTCAACGCTAGCGCATAGAGCAGCGGCAGATAGTGCTCTGGCGTCGGGATGGCCAGGTCGAAGGCACGGCCTTGCGCGCGGAAGTCGATCAGTGGTGCGAAGTCGCCGTTGAGGATGTGGCGCGTCATCTTTTCGCGTGCTTCCAAGGCCCAGTCGTAACCGAAGGAAGGTTCGTTCAGCTTGTCCCACGCCACCATGCCGAGGTTGTGTACCATGTTACCGCTGCCGATGATGAGCACGCCCTTGTCGCGCAGTGTGGACAGTTCTTCGGCCAAGCGAACGTGTTGTTCGGGGCTCAGGTCGCGGTCCAGGCTCATTTGGATGATCGGCACATCGGCGTTGGGGTAGAGGTGTTTCACCACGCTCCATGCCCCATGGTCCAGGCCCCATTGCAGGTCCAGTTCAACGGCGGTGCTGGTGATCAACTGCTGCGTTCCGGTGGCCAATTCCGGACTACCGGGTGCGGGATATTGCACAGCGAAAAGCTCGGGAGGAAAGCCACCGAAGTCATGGATCGTGCGCGGCTGCGCCATTGCGGTGACGCGCGTGCCTTTCGTTTCCCAGTGTGCCGAAACACAAAGGATCGCTTGCGGCCTGGGGAGTTCGTTGCCGAGCTTCCGGAACTGCGCCACGAAGTCGTTCTCCTCGATCGCATTCATCGGCGAGCCGTGTCCGAGGAAGAGCACCGGCATGCGCTCCGAAGGCTTGAAATGATCCGTGATGACCTTGAGTTCGTTCAGTTGCATGGCGCGTGCGGCAAGGGGCAAGGCGGCCAGTGAGAGCAGGAAGCGCTTGCGGTCCATGCGATCAAAGTTCGTTGATCATTGCGATCCGCACCCGGCTTGCGAACATGAGCGCCAACTCGATGCGTCGAACGCTCCACTGCGATCCCTTAGGTCCGTGGAGCGTTCGACATCAGCACACCCGATCCGGACGGCAGCCGGCGCGGGCTGCATTCCTGCAGGGATATTGACGGAAGGACTTTCCTACTTCAAGAGCGAGGAATACATCGCTCGTTTCCACCCGAAGGGATCACGCACCACGGCTACGGCCCCGAAGCGTTCGCGGGCGAAGGGCGAACCGAGCCAACGCCACAGGTCGGGGAGCCAGTCCATGGGCGAAATGGCGCGCTTTGGCCGGTCCACCATGGGTGCTGCCTTCAAGGTCTTGTGGCGCACGGTCAGCAACGGAACGATACCCATGCTGTGCAACGGTGCCAAGGCCTGTTCGGCCCGCCAGATCAATTCGGGAACCGAGCAGGTGC
The DNA here is from genome assembly GCA_041391825.1 of Flavobacteriales bacterium. Lineage (GTDB taxonomy): Bacteria > Bacteroidota > Bacteroidia > Flavobacteriales_F > PHOS-HE28 > PHOS-HE28. The sequence goes on from JAWKNF010000017.1 coordinate 80,208, forward strand.
GGCGCAGCAATCCGGTCAAACGCTGTTCCACCGAGCAGAAGGCAACGCTCTGGTCGGCATTGATGCGATCCACGTGAACGCGGATGTTGCGCTTCACGCATTCGGATCTGTTCTCGCTCAAGTGGCGATGGAGCAGTTGGGTGCGATCGGTCATGTGCGGGTTCGGGTGTGGGCGGAGACCTGAGGGTTCCAGGGATGCGGGATCAACAGGTCGTTCCGACCTCACGCGAGGATGATGATGATGAGCAGGATGATGATGATGGTGCCGGCGGAGATGTACAGTACCGGCCCACCGCCGTGACGGTTGTATGCATTGGCCTCGCGCTTCAATTCGCGGGTCTCGTCCCGGAGGCATTTGCGCTCGTCCGCTGTCAGTTCCGATCGGTCCATGGCGGTGATGGTCTCCAATCGATCGGCGATGGCGAGCACACGCGCTTGGTCGGCGGGTGGCAGCTTGGCGAGGTTCTCGTGGTTGATGCGGATGGGTTTCTCCTCGCTGGCATTGGCCTCCTGCAGGAAAAGACCGGAACAAACGATGATCAGAATTGTCCGGAAAAGGTGCTTGAAGGTATTCATGGTCAGTGTTGGTTTGTTTTGGTGCTTGCTGGCGCGGAAGGGATCACTTCCAGATCTTCTTGCCGAAGAGCAAGGAGATCACCAAAAGGACAAGGAAAATGAAGAAGAGCACCTTGGCGATGTAGGCGAGATCGCCTGCGATGTTGGTGAAGCCGAGCAACCCGGCGATGATCGCGATAACGAAGAAGGTGATGACCCAGCGTAGCATGGTGGTATGGTGTTAAGTTGAACGGAGATGGATGCTCATCGCGCCAATTGCAATCGCACACCGGCGATCGCATGAAGATAGTTCACCTTCGGATTGGTCTCGAATTCATCGCCATTGAACACGTTGGTCATCGCCACGTCGTAGCCACCTTCCACGAAGAAGATGCCGAGGTGTAGACCGGCCCCGAAACCCAGATACCACTGGGTACTGTTGGTCTCCACGGTCAGCGCATTGTTATCGAGGTCGGTGTTCAAACCGAACAGCGCTGTTGGGCCACCCATCACGTACAAGTTGATGGATGGGTCGGATGACGGGTCCAGTAGATTCCGCCCGAGCATGAGGGGAATGGCCAGCGAACGGCTGGTGTACTCGTATTCCTGCTGGGTCGCACCAACTGCATCGGCATACGAATAGTTGAGGTTGCGGACCAGGAAATGGATCCCAGGCTTCACGAACCAGCGATCGCCTAAAAGCACATCCGCACCGAATTGATAGCCTGCAAGGCCGGACCATTGTTCATCACCGGCTTCTTGTACGTTGGATCCATTGTATCCTCCTGAAAGGTGGATCTCTTGTCCATTGCTCGCCATGGAGATGAGGAGCATCAAGAGGAGAAGAAAGTTTCTGGTGATCATGATCGATGTGTATTGGATGAAGACCACTCGTATGTGGTCCTGAATGTACTTGTTTTCGCAGTTCTCGAGGGCATGGGTACACGTGGCGGTGAACAGTGGGCACGTTCCCGATGCTGATCGCTGGGACGGAGGATATCCGTTATTCGCAACGGCTCATGAAGTACCGTGGTCAATGCTTGCCATCGGACATTGACCGCGCGCCGGCCCCCATGCGATCGAAGCGCCTTTGTTCGTTCATGTATAGAACGTCAAGAAGTGCGGATCGGTGCGCTCGGGATGAAAAGAACTTCAAACCCACATCCGAAAGGCCTCCACATCGATCCTTTCACCACGCGAGCATGGCTCCGCGATCAGCGCAGCACCGAGAAGCTTGCCGTGCGGCTTGTGTGGCCGCTCAGCACTTCCACGGTGTATAGCCCGGCGGCAAGGTGTTGCACATCATGCGTGTAACGCGTTCCGCCGTTCAGCGGCACTTCGCTCACCAAGGCACCACTTGCATCAAACACACGCACGTGGTCCATGCCACCGGCAGGCACGCTGATGGTGATCATATCCGAGGCCGGGTTCGGGAACAGCTCCGGCGCTTCGATCATTCGTTCGCGCACACCCACCAAGGCCGTGTTCACCAAGCCTTTGTAGCCGGGTTCGGCACTTAGTATACCAATGGGTAATACGGTCCCGCTCAGACTTACCTGGTAGTAATTGCTGCCTGCGGTAAAAATGAAGCTGCCGTTCAGATAGGCCAAGGCATGTGCCCAATTGGCGACCTGCGTTCCGTTCAGGAAAATGTCCGTCACCGTACCATCGGCCGGATCGATGCTTTGGAACACGTTGCCACCGCCGTAGCGGTAGAGCAATCCATTGTCGGTGTTATAGGCCAAGGCCTCGCCATCATCGCCGGTGCCGGGTTGGGCCACCAGCGTGAGTGCAGCGGTGCCGGTATCGATCGCATAGAGCGTCTCGGGCGTGTTGGAGCCGTCGCCGGTAATGCCGTAGAGCGTGCCATCGTTGTCGAACGCCAGCCCGGCGAACTTCTCATCCATGGTCGCGATCGTGCTCAGGATCCCGGTGCTCACATCCAAGGTGGCCAGGTGGAAGGTGCTGCCGGCCTTCGCCACCACGTACACCGCACCGCTGATCGGGTGCAGGGCCATGCCGGTGCAACCGTCCACTTGCACATCATCGATCGTAACGGGTACCGCATCACTCTCCGATCCATCCTCCAGGAACATGCGGCCCACCATGCCCGCATCATTGTCCGGCGAATGCACGGCGTAGAACCAGACCTGCCCGAAAAGCGTCAAGGGCAGGGTGCAAACCAAGGTGAGGATCGAGCGGTGGAGCAGGTAGCGTGTCATCATGGCTTCGGCTTTGAAGGCAAGTTAACGATCACGCAAAAGAGCGTACCGGATCATGGCACACGTGCACGTCGCGCCCTACCGCTCATCAGCGCAGCACCAGCACCGGCAGGGCCGTGTGCAGCGCCATGCGCTTGGCGTTGCTGGCGTGGAACAGGCCCGACCAGAAACCGCGCTTGCGGTGCACCAGCGCCACCAGTTGCACGCGTCCGCCGCGCGCCAGTTCATCCATCGCCGTGGCCACCTCCTCGCCGTGCACGGTCAAGAAGGAATGTTCGATGGTGCCCAAGGCAGCGCTCACGGCCTTGCGGTCCAGCGGTGTGGCCAGGTCCACGGCCTCGCGGCGCACGTGGGTCACCACCACTTCCGCGTTGCAGCGTTCGGCCAGGTCCTTCAAGGGGCGCAGCAGATCCGCGTCCACCGGACCGCCGTCGTATGCCAAGAGGATGCGTTGGATGCGCGCCGGCTTCCACTGCGCGGGCACGGTGATCACCGGTGCCTGCGCGCCCAGCACCACTGCGCTGGTGTTGCTGCCCACCGTGCCGTAGTTGCCCTCGCCCTGCGTGCCCATCACGATCATGTCCGCGCCCGGCTTCCGCACCAGTTCGTTCACCACATCCACCAGCCGGGCCGAGCGACCCACCTTGCTCAGGTGCACCTTGCCCGCATGCTTGCGGCATTTGCGCTCCATGCGCCGCAGGCCGTTCATGCTCTCGCGGTCCACCAAGCTGCCCAAGCTGGGTAGCAGGGCATTGTCGAAGGACGGCTTCAGGTAGGCGTGCACCAGGGTGTAGCGCGTATCGGCCACGCCGTAAAGGTCCATGGCGAATTGTGCCGCCTTGAAAGCGGTATCGCTGAAATCGGTGGGGAGGAGGATGCGGGTCATGTGGTTGCGTGGTATTCCCCCTAAAGGTGCGACACGAAAAGTGAAGGCCGGTTGATGCTCGTCAGGTGGTAGCAGCACCGACAACGCTATACTTGAGAGTAAGCTCTTGTGCGCAACCCGCAACCGACAACAGACAACCCACAACCCACAACCCACAACCCACAACCACCCAACCACACAACCACCCCATGCCCAACCTCGAACCCCTCTACACCAACCTCGGCTACCTCTTCTACAGCGTCGCCGCCAGCGATGGTCACGTGCGCCCCGAAGAAGTGGACAAACTGAAAGCCCTGATCAAAGCACAATGGCTGCCCATGGAGAACAGCCGCGATGCCTTGGGTACCGATGCCGCGCATTACATCGACATCGCCTTCGACTACGCACACACCGAAGGCATGAGTGCCGACGATGCCTTCGAGCGTTTCGAGGAACACCTGATGGCCAATGCCGACCTCTACGACAAAGGCCTGTGCCGCATGATCCGCCAAAGCGCGGGCGCCATCGCCAGTGCCTTCAGCGGACGCAACAAATCCGAAGTGCGCCAACTGGTCAGCTTGGAGTTGTTGTTCCAGGAGTGCGGGGTGGGGCAATAGGGCTTAGGTACCAGCGCTGCAGGGGCCATGCACGGCCCGCTCACTTCGTCATCACCTTCGGTAGCAACATGCTTTTGGAACCTTCGCGCAAGCCGCTCCATAGGTAATTGAAGATCGAGCGATCGCGTTGCCGCTCGAAGGCGAAGGTGCCCACCCGTTCCTTGCCTTGTGCCCCGCTGCTGTTGTTGCGCACCAAGGCATTGATCGCGACCGAGAACAGCTTGCCGAGGGTGCGGTCCTGCTCGATACCACCACCGCTCAGCTTTATCCCATCGTACACCATCGCCACCGTGCCGTGCGCGCGGCGGTCGTTCGCTTCCATGTGGAAGTCCATCGCGTACATGTGGCCCCCCGTGGCCTTCACATCGAACATCGGCGAAGCGGCCATGTTCATCACCGGGAACGCCAAGTGCCCCATGTGGGCATCGGCCACGAATCGGTCGGTGCTGTCGTGCAGGTCGGTGGTCAACTTCAAGGACAATGGCGTGGTGCCGAACACGGTCGCCTTGGCATCCAACACGAGCGTTGCAGGTCCTTCTTTCGCATTGCGCACACCCGTCAGCAGTGCGTCCATCCCAGTGAAAGGGATGCGCGCGAAGCCCCGGTCGCGGTCGTTGCGCTCCAGGTAGGTAACGCTGCTGTTGGATACCACGATCGTATCCGCGCCGGAGCCCGGCGGCAGTGCGCGCACGAGCTTGCCCAACAAGGGTTTGTAGACGGAAGGTCCATCCCGCAAGGTCTTATCCCGCAGCACCAGCGCCTCGGCGCGCGCGATGTGCAAGGTGCGTGCATGCAACATCTTCGTGGCGTACCACTGCTCCAGGTCGAAACCCGCCAACGCGATGGTGTCGCAGTGCACGTCGAATACATCGCGTTCGTAGGCCATGGCGGTCCCGTATGCCTTCAGCTCCGTTGTTGGCGCAAAGGCGAGGTCCCTTACCAGCACAGTGGCCCCTTTGTTCGCCACCGCGGCATTGGCCACGCGCAGTACATAGCCCTTGGAATGCGCCAACTGGAAACCGCTGAGCACAACGGACGCATCCGCGAAGTGGGGATAGGGGTCAGCGCCGTGCAGGTCCAGGTGGAATTCACGTCCGGCAAGCTGCACACTGTCCGCGGTGTACTGCACGCTGTCGGCACCCAGGGTGCGGCACGTAAGGGCGGTGAAGCGCAGATCGAAGCGACCGATCAGGATGGTCCGTTCCACCTTCTCGCCCTTCCCTTCGGCCAGCGGCGGCAGGGTATCGCGCGGCTCCACCTCCACCTCGATGTTCCCGGCACGTATGCGCACCTCTTCCATCGCGAAGGTCTTGCTGAAGAGCAAGCGGCGCACGGAAATGCCTGTTACCGAGAACGCGTCCACCCGGCCGCGCAACATCGGTGCCCGCGGGTACATACCGGCCGGCAAACGCAGCTGCACGTCCTTCAACTCGAAGCTGCCCTCGAACACGTTCACTCGCAGTTCCAGCTCCTCCATGTCCACCACATAGGGCGCAAGGATCGCACGCACCTGGTGGGCCGCGAACCACGGCACCGCGTAGCGCACCAGCAGTGCAAGGGCCGCAAGCGCGATCCCCCAACGGACAAGCTG
>JAWKNF010000018.1:0-74537 GCA_041391825.1 Flavobacteriales bacterium
GGTCGAAGGTCATTACCCGCACCGCACCGGCATCCGCACCGCTCAGTTGGGTCGTGGTGAAGGTGTCCTTGGTGGCCACAACACGGTAGTCCACCCCGTTCAGGGTCATCAGCTGCATTTCACTATCGCCCTCGGTCATGGCGATCGGGTTGCTGCCGCTCCAGAATTCGATCAAGTTGAAGATCACAATGTCAACGAGCGCACCGATCTCATACACCGGAATGATGCACAGTCCCCAGAACACCAAGCTCTTGACGAACTTGTCAGAGGATACCCCATCGTTCCAGTCGTAGATGTTCTTCGTCAATTGGAACGAACCGAAGCATCCGGTTTGTGTGACGAGAAGGCTGCTAAGTGCAATGAACAGGAGCGGTTTCTTGAAATAAGTCATGGGATCGGTTCGTTTGAGCTCAAATCTATCCCGTGCGAGCAGCGCTGAATGGTCCCGTATCGTGCACCTTTCCACGATCGGTCCATGATATCAGGGTGCGCTCAATGGGGCAATCGCTCACGCACGGCACCATAAACCCAAGTCCCAGCAACAGCGCTCAGGAAAGTGATGGCGATCGCACCGAATCCGGCACCGATCTGCGCGAAGAGCGGTCCAGGGCATGCACCGGTGATGGCCCATCCGAGGCCGAAGAGGAGCCCGCCGTAGATCTGTCCCTTGTTGAACTCCTTCGGATGGATCACGATGCGCTCGCCATAGATCGTTCGAGCATTGAAGCGCTTGATCAAGAACACGCTGATCGCTCCGACCACCACGGCCGTGCCGATGACACCGTACATGTGGAAGCTTTCGAAGCGGAACATCTCCTGGATCCTGAACCAACTGATGATCTCCGACTTCACGAAGACGATACCGAAGACAAGGCCCCAAAGTGTGTACTTCAGATTGTGCCAGGTCGGATGCTGCAGCTGCGATTCGTTCACGCACACCGCATCCAATGAACGTTGCTCGAAGTCACTTTCCGCTTGTTGCGTGATGTTGCCGTCCTTCATGATTCAAAGGGTCAAGAGATAAGGGAGGATGGCCCAGGTCATGATGATCCCGCCCACCATGAAACTGATCGTGGCCACGAGGCTCGGCCATTGGAGGTTGCTCAAGCCCATGATCGCGTGGCCGCTCGTGCAGCCTCCCGCATAGCGCGTTCCGAAGCCGACAAGGAAGCCACCGACCACAAAGAAGATGAAGCCGCGCAGCGAGAGCACTGCATCCCACGAGAACAGCTCGGCTGGCAACAAGGCGCTCGTGTCCGTGATGCCTTTTTCGGCGAGATACGCACGGGTGCCTTCGGCCAGAACGATGGGATCCGGGTCGCTCAGAAAGTGCGATGCGATCACGGCTCCGAGGACCACGCCGCCCACGAAAAAAAGGTTCCAGATCTCCTTGCGCCAATCGTATTTGAAGAAGGGAATGTTGGCGGGGATACAGGCCGCGCAGATGTGACGCAAGGAGCTGCTGATCCCGAAGGTCTTGTTCCCGATGAACAAGAGCATTGGCACAGTAAGCCCGATGAGCGCGCCGCCCACATACCAAGGCCAGGGTTGTCTAAGAAGTTCGAGCATGGTCGTTCCGGGGGACAGCGTTTTGGCGTCCCGTATTTATCAGTTGAGAGCGGTCACTTCTTGAGCGTGGTGGGACACACGTAGTCCGTGGTCCGCAGATCGGTCTTCTTGATCGCATTGAAGCCACCGGCCACGTCGATGACGTTGTGGTAGCCACGGGCCTTCAGCACCGAGGCCGCGATCATGGAACGGTAGCCGCCCGCACAATGGATGTAGTTCGGCTCGTTCTTGTCGATCTCGGCCAAGTGATCGTTCAGGAACTGGAGGGAGGTGAAGTGTGCATCCTCCAAATGTTCCGCCTCCCATTCGCCTTGCTTGCGCACGTCGTAGACCTTGAGCTTCCCGGCGTGCATGCGCTTCGCGAATTCCTCTGCACTGATGCTCTCCAAGCTGTCCACTTCACGACCTGCCGCTTTCCAAGCGGCGATCCCGCCCTTGAGGAATCCGAACACGTTGTCATATCCTACGCGGGCCAATCGTGTCAACACTTCATCCTCGGTGCCCTCATCGGTCACCAAAAGCAGTGGTTGCTTCACATCCGGGATCATGGTCCCGACCCACGGCGCGAAATCACCCTTTATGCCGATGTTGATGGAGCGTGGCACGAAGCCGTCCTTGAAGGTCTGTGCACCACGTGTGTCCAGTACCAAAGCACCTTCGGTCTCAGCGACCAGCTCGAACTGGTCCGGGGTCAGGCCACGTAAGCCTTTCTCCTTGATCGTATCCACACTGGCGATAACGCCCTTGTTCATGGCCACGTTCTGCGGGAAGTACGCGGGCGGTGGCAAGAGCCCATCGGTCACCTCCTTGATGAACTGTTCCTTGGTGGCCGCCTTCAGCGCGTAGTTCGTCGCTTTCTGATTGCCGAGCGTGTCCCAGGTCTCCTTGCTCATGTTCTTGCCGCAAGCGCTGCCCGCGCCATGCGCCGGGTACACCAGCACATCATCGGGCAAGGTCATGATCTTCTTGTGCAAGGAGTCGTAGAGGTATCCTGCCAGGTCCTCTTGTGTGATCGACCCCATCTTCTGCGCCAGGTCCGGACGGCCGACATCGCCGATAAAGAGCGTGTCGCCAGTGAAGATGCTGTGCGGCTTTCCGTTCTCGTCCAGCAACAAGTAGGTCGTGCTTTCCATGGTATGACCCGGGGTGTGCAGCACCTTGATGGTGAGCTTGCCCACCTTAAGTTCCTCACCATCCTTTGCGATGTGGGCCTTGAAGCTCGGCGTGGCATTCGGACCGTACACGATCGTTGCGCCGGTCTTCTGGGCGAGGTCGACATGCCCGCTCACGAAGTCAGCGTGGAAGTGCGTTTCCAGGACGTACTTGATGGTGGCGCCTTGGTTCTTCGCTTTCTCAATGTACGGTGCCGTTTCGCGCAACGGGTCGATGATGACCGCTTCACCTTCGCTTTCGATGTAGTAGGCGCCCTGTGCCAGGCAGCCGGTATAGATCTGCTCGATCTTCATGGTCGTAGTTCTTTGTGGATCGCTTTGCATCATTGCGCTCGCGATCCTCTAATTTATGTCATGACAGAAAGCTCGCGTCCGATGATGTAAACACCCATCAGTAGCACGAACCACCCGAACGCGGGTTTTAGTTTTTCGTTTGAAATGCGTTTGCTGAGTGCGCTGCCGGCGATGATCCCGACAATGGCCACACCGGAGAACATGAGCAGGAATCGCCAATCGATCAACTCGTCGCCCGTGAGGTCGCCCGTGAACCCGATCAAGGACTTGGCAGCTATGATGATCAAAGAGGTCCCGACAGCAAGCTTCATGGGAAGTTTGGCCAAGATCACAAGTGCCGGAATGATCAAGAAGCCGCCTCCGGCACCCACCAGACCGGTGATCATGCCCACAATGAGCCCTTCGCCAAGGATCAGTGGGTAGTTGAACGATATCGCGGTTCCTGTTCCTTCGGCCATGCTTTTCGGTTTGCGTATCATACTGTAGGCCGCAGCGATCATGAGCAGGGCGAAGAGGACCAACATGCCCAAGGACTTGGAGATCTCCGTGGACCCGATGCTGAACAAAGGGTCGGGTAGGGCAGGAACGAGGTAGGCACGCGTGAGGTAGACCGCAAGGATGCTCGGCGGACCGAATACCAAGGCCGTGCGCCAGTGGATGTTCCCCAAACGGATGTGGCTGACCGAGCCGATGGTGCTCACAAGGCCAACAATGAAGAGCGAATAGGCCGTTGCCAGGACCGCATCCACGTGGAAGAGGTACACCAGGATGGGCACGGTAAGGATGGAGCCTCCGCCCCCGATAAGACCGAGTGTCAAGCCCATGATCAGGGCGCCGATGTATCCGAGTAGCTCCATGTTCAAAGGTGTCCGCAGCAGTTCTCCAGATCCGCCACGATCTTCATGAATTCGGGGTGCTTGATGCTCCAGAAGCTGAACTTGCCCTCCTTGGCACAGCTCACCAGACCTTTGTCCCGCAATAGACTGAGGTGCTGGCTCAGGATTGCCTGCTCGATGTCCAACAAGGCTTGTAATTCACCGTTGCACAAGCGGCCTTCAGTCCCCAGCGCATCCATGATCGCCAAGCGCTGCGGGTGGGCCACTGTCCGCAGCATTTCGCTTGCGCGGCCCAGTTTTTCCGCACCGATCCGTTCGCCCAGGAGTTTGGTCGTCGAGCTCTGCTTCATTCCGGGTACAAAGATAGTCGTATCACTATATGTGAATGTGACATTAGTCCCAGAAGAGTTGGGAAGGCTCAGAGCGCCATCAATAGCCCCTTGCCGAAATACTCCACTTGGTAGCGGCGCATCCCCGGCAGTGCTGCCAAGGCATCAAGGTCGCCAGGCAAGGTGCGCGCGATCTCCGCGAGCAATTGGTTCGCAGCGATGATCCCCGGGCGAAGTTCGAATTCACGCATCAGTCCTTCGCGAGCGATCTTCAATCGCTTCAGTCGGTCCTCGTAGTCATCATCCCGGTTCCAACGCTTTGGGCGCTCCAAGCGTGGCCATTGTTCCTTCGGTAAGGACCGTCCGGCATTCACAGCGGCCAGGATCTTCTTACCATAACGCTCCACGATGCGTTCGTTCACCCCTTTGCGGTCCAACAGCTCCTTCAAGGTGGCAGGAGGGTCCATTGAAAGGGATAGCAGCACGTCATTGCCAAGGATCATGAACGCCGCGCGGTCCTGGCTCTCGGCTACCGCGTCGCGCCAGGCGAACACCTCCCGCAGGACGGCCAATTGCGCCGGCTTCAAAGTCTTGGCGCCTTTCAAGCGCAAGTACGCCGGCTCTTCGTTGGTGGAAGCGTTGAAAGGTGCATCCGTCAGCAAGGCGAACTCCTCCACGGCCCAGCTCCAACGACCCTTTTCGATCAATTTGTTCTTCAGGATATCGCGCAGTGCGATAAGGTGCGATGTGTCCCCCGCTGCATAGTCCAGCATGGGGGTGGGTAGCGGGCGTTTGCTCCAATCCGCCTTTTGGAACTTCTTGTCGATCTGCAGGCCTTGGTATTTGCCCAAGAGCGCGGCCAGGCCGATCTCCGGTTCGTTCACGAGTTCAGACGCCACCAGCGTGTCGAACACGTTCTCGACCCTGATCCCATGGTGCTTGGCCAATATGCGAAGGTCGTAATCGGCATCGTGTATCACCACCTCCATGCCGGGTTTGGCCAACAAGCCTCCCAAGGGATCGAGGTCCTTCAGGGCCAGTGGGTCCACCAGGAATGTCTCTGAACGTGTGCTCAATTGGATCAGGCAGACACGCTCTTTGTAGCGATGGAAGCTGGACGCTTCGGTGTCGAGGGCGATCACCTCTTGCTTGTCCAGATGGAGCATGCATCGGTCCAGCGCCGCTGCGGTCGTGATGAGTTCGAATTCGGCCACGGGTAAAGGGAGCTTGCCCCAACGGGCCTCCTACAGGTGGCGCAAGGTACGGTAACTCAGTATCCGAGGTGGTCCAGCACGGGCAGATTTCGCACGATCCCCCAGCCGATCGCCAAGGCCGCCCAGGCCAGGACCACCTGGTTGTACGCCGACAGGGGTTTGGCCGAGGGGAATACCGCTGAATATCCCCAGTGGATACCGAGCAGTGGTATGCTTGCGACCAGCAGTGCGTTGTGCCAGAACGCCTCGGCGATCCGGAGGTGCATCAGATCATGCAAGGCCCGCTGCGAACCGCAACCCGGACAAAGCAGGCCGGTAAGAAGCCGAAAAGGGCAGCTCAGGAAGCCGCCCTTCTCGGGGTCGTGCAAGTAGAGGTGGCCGAGGAAGAGCAGCGCCACGGGAGCGGCGATCCACCAACCCCAGCGCGGCATCACAGGTTCTGCATGTCCTGCATGTCCATACCGGAATCCATCATCTTCTTGAACATGAACGCATAGAAGATGCCGTAAAGAACGATTGTAAGCCCCCCCTGAAACAGGTGCAGGTGAAAATAGAAACACCTAACCTTGATCAGGATGAAGAAGAGCAGATTTACGGAAGCGCAGATCGTAGCGGTGCTGCGCGAGCATGAAGCAGGCAAGAAGGTGGCAGACCTGTGCCGGGAGCACGGGGTGAGCCAGCCGACGTTTTACCAGTGGAAGGCCAAGTACAGCGGCCTTGACGCCAACCAGCTCAAGGAGTTCAAGGAGCTGAAGGCGAAGTACGCGCGCCTTGAGAAGATGTACACCGAGGCGCAGATGGACCGCCAGGTGCTCAAGGAGATCATCGAGGGAAAGTTGTAGGCCCGGACGACAAACGAGAGATCGTGCGCCGGCTGGTCGAACAGCGCCAGTACAGCGAACGCCGGGCCTGCAAGCTGTTGAACTTGAGCGCGAGCGTGTACCGCTACGTTGCCAAGGAAAAGAACGATGCAGAGGTGATCGAGCACATGATGCGTGTGGCTGAAAGCGAGCCACAATGGGGCTTCTCACTGATTCGAGGCCGCATGGAGAATGAAGGCTGCGGAGCGAACAAGAAACGTCTGCATCGGATCTACAAGGAGTGCAAGCTGCCTCAGCGCAAGCGCACCAAACGCCGGATCCCTGAGCGGGTGAAAGACCCGATCGTACTGCCCATCGGGCCGAACATCACCTGGAGCATGGACTTCATGCACGATGCCTTGGTGACGGGCCGCAAGTACAGGACCTTCAATGTGATGGACGACTTCAACCGCGAGGCCTTGTGCATCGCGGTAGACACTTCCCTGCCCGCACCGCGAGTGATCCGGGAACTGGAGCAGCTCATCGAATGGCGTGGCAAACCCGAGCGCCTGCGCATGGATAACGGACCGGAGTTCATCGCGCAGGCCATGAAGGAATGGGCCGTGGCCAAGGGCATCGAGTTCATCTACATCCAGCCCGGCCGCCCCATGCAGAACGGATTGATAGAGCGCTTCAACAGGACATACCGGACCGAGGTACTGAACGCTTGGATCTTCGAATCCCTGGACCAGGTCAGGCAGATGACACAGGAGTGGATGTGGCGCTATAACCATGTGCGCCCGCACGGGTCACTGCTGCGCTTGTCTCCCCGTGCGTTCCTGTTGAAATGTGGACAACTCCCTGCCCACTACACAGGCTCACGCGCGGACTTCCCCACAGTTCAACAGGACATCCACAACACCACCACACTCAGAAGTATCTTTACAAACCACTGCGCCTAAAATGGGGGTGCTTACACGATCACCACGATGCCGATGATGAAGCCCAGACGGGTCCATTTCTTGGCGTCGGCACTGGCCTTCATGGCCCCGGCGATGTCCCCACTATCGAATGCGCCATTCACTTTGGCGGCGTTGATGATGCCGACAATGCCCAAAGGCAGGCAGCAGAACAAGGTCACGAGGATGGATTCAACGAGCCAGTTCTTCGGACGGGCAGAGGCGTTTTCGTTCATGTCTGGGTGATTTGGTTCAGACATAGATACGGACCAGTCCTACAACATGCAAAACGAAGAGAAAAGCACGCTTCCGTCCCTGATCCATGGTCAGTTGAACGCCGCTGCGCCTAAGAGGCTACCCGCAACGCCCAACATCATCAACGCGATGTAGATAACGAAGAACCCGATGGAGACCCAAAATCCGATCTTGGTCCACTTGCCAGCTTCTGCACTGGCTCGCTGAGCTCCTTCGATGTCTCCGGTGTCGAATTTCGTATTGACATTGGCCGCGTTGATGATGCCCACGATCCCGAACGGAAGGCAACAGAATACAGTGACCAGGATCGATTCGACAAGCCAGTTCTTGGGTCGCGGGGCGGAGATGGTGTTCATGCTGTTCAGGGTCGTTCCACCTCAAACATAACGATCCCCGTGTTCAGCCGTCAGGTCGTTCACGAATCGTTTGATCTGCTGTTCGTCCTGCTTGCGGCAAACGAGCAAGGCATCCTTGGTGCTCACCACGATGAAATCCTCCAGACCCTGAAGGACCAGCAGGCGATCGTCCTGCGCATGCACCACGTTGCGTGCACAGTCGTACAGCTTCACCGCTTTTCCCACTTTGGTGTTACCGTGATCGTCCTGAGGTAGATGCTCGTAGAGGCTACCCCATGTGCCGAGGTCGCTCCAGCCGAATTCGCTCACCACGGTGTATACGTTGTCCGCCTTTTCCATGATGGCGTAATCGATGCTCACGTTCTCGCAGCTGTCGTAGATGGAAGAGATGAACTCGGCTTCCTTCTCCGTTCCGTATGCCTCTTTGCCTTCGTCGAAACGAGCTTCCATTTCGGGCAAGTGCTTCCGAAAGGCGTTCCTGATGCTCTTCGCCGTCCAAATGAAGATTCCCGCGTTCCAGAGGAAATCGCCGCTTTCAATGAAGCGCTGTGCGGTGCCATGGTCGGGTTTCTCGGTGAAGGTCTTCACCTTCTTCACGCGAGGGTGTGTAGTGCCGTCCCCTTCCTTGAACTGGATATAGCCATAGCCGGTGTCCGGTCGGTTCGGCATGATCCCCAAGGTGACCAAGCAGTCGCTCGAGGTGGCTTGACCCAAGGCCAGTTCCACCGTTTGCTTGAACGCCTGCTCTTTCAGGACCAAATGATCGCTCGGTGCCACGATCATGCATGCCTTCGGATCACGTGCGGAAATGACATGGGCCGCATAGGCCACACATGGCGCGGTGTTGCGGCGGGCAGGCTCGGCCAGGATCTGATGTTCCTTAAGGTCCGGCAATTGCTGTTTCACCAGCTCGGCATACTGCGCATTGGTGACGATCAGTATGTTCTCCGCCGGACAGATCTCGAGAAAGCGGTCATAGGTCTGTTGAAGGAGCGTTCTTCCGAGACCGAGGAAATCCAGGAATTGCTTCGGATACACGCTCCGGCTCATCGGCCAGAAACGGCTTCCAACGCCACCGGCCATGATCACGCAATAGGTATGTTCTTTCGTCATGCTTGCTGTTCACGCCCTAAGAGGCTTTGCTCACCACCATGGGGCCATTCACATGTACTTCGGCAAGCGGGTCGATGATGTAATTCCGGCGGTTGTTCAAGCAGTGGCACTTGAAGCGTTTCCGCAGTTGTGGGCCTTTCACATAAACTCGTTCGTTGAAACGGAACACTGAACGGTCCGGTAGGTCCTCCAATAATTTCCGAGGCTCCTTGTCGTAATTGTTCAACACGCGCATCAACGCCTTGTCAGAGCAACTGCTGGCCGGCGGGTCCTTCAGGTGCCGCTCCAATGCGTGCAACACATCGGCCGGCAGAACGGAGCGGCTCAGGAAGGGGCGCATCAACTTGGCGTATTCGTTCTTCCAAGCCTGGCCATGCGGGTCCGACCAACGGCGGTTGGTCATGTACGAACTGTGATGCGCGAACTCGTGGATCAAGGTCACCAGGAAGGCATACTTGTTCAGGTCATTGTTCACCGTGATCCGGTACGTCTGAGTGCGCGTGGCGCAACGGTAATCGCCAAGTTTGGTGTGACGCGGTGGCACGGCCCTCACCTGAACGGGATTCTTTCGCAACCACTGTGCGATCACCGGCCAAGCGGCGGCTGGCACATGCTTGCGCAAACGGTCTGGGTCGGTCGGTGAGAGTGCAGGCACGACGATTGGAGTAGTGGCAGCGGGATGTCCCCGCAGGACAAAATTAGGACTACAGGCCCGTCCCAACTACGCCCGGACGGAATTTCCGGCGGGTGGGGCCACCCGGTTCCACTTTGGGCATTTGCAATCCTTGGCCTGTTTGTATTTGGAAGGTTGGCTGGCGCAGGAGGAGATCAAGCAAGCTGTGATCAATACGCTGAATATCAGCCGGATAGATCCTTTGATGTGGTTCTTGCGCTGCATGTCGTGCGAAACTACAACGTCCTTTCCCACTGGCCTTGTATGCAAGGCCTATTTTCGTGCACTTACCGCACATGGGTCTCATTACACATATCGGTCGCTATTTCTTGCTGTTGAAGGAGACCTTCAGCCGCCCGGAACGCCTTTCCCTCTATTGGAAACGGACCGTTGAGGAGATGGACCTCCTCGGGGTGAAGAGCTTGGGTATCGTGGCCCTGCTCTCATTTTTCATGGGCGCGGTGATCACCATCCAGACGAAGACGAACATCGACAGCCCCTTGATCCAGGCTTGGGTGGTCGGGTTCGCTACGCGGCAAAGCACGATCCTGGAGTTCAGTCCAACGATCATCGCGTTGATCCTCGCGGGTAAAGTGGGCTCGAACATCGCTGCGGAGATCGGGTCCATGCGCGTGAGCGAGCAGATCGACGCCTTGGATATCATGGGTGTGAATTCGGCCGGATATTTGATCCTGCCCAAGATCATGGCCTCGGTCATGATCAACCCGTTCCTGGTGATCATGAGCATGTTCCTGAGTATAGCAGGAGGCTATATCGCTGGTACAGCGACCGGCATCGTGAGTGCGACCGACTATATTCAAGGGATCCAGACCAACTTCATCCAGTTCCACGTCACCTATGCCTTGATCAAGACCGTGGTCTTCGCCTTCATCATCGCTACGGTATCGGCATATCAGGGTTATTACACAAAGGGTGGTACACGGGAAGTGGGCATCAGCAGTACGAAGGCTGTCGTGTACAGCAACGTGGTGATCCTGATCGCGAACTATGCGCTCACCCAAATGCTCTTGATATGATCGAGGTCAAGGGGTTGAGCAAGCGCTTCGGGGACCTGCAGGTCCTCACGGACATCAATGCCGTATTCAGGAAGGGGCAAGTGAACCAGATAATCGGGAAGAGCGGTTCCGGCAAGAGCGTGCTTGCGAAGTGCATCGTGGGGCTGCATCGACCGGAATCCGGTGTGGTGCTCTACGATGGTCGTTCCTTCCACGACATGGGGCAAGAGGAAAAGCGCGACATCCGGCAGCGGATCGGTATGCTCTTCCAAGGGTCGGCCTTGTTCGACAGCATGACCGTCCTGCAGAATGTGATGTTCCCATTGCAGATGTTCGCTCAGATGAGCAAACGTGAAATGGTGGACAAGGCACGTTCCTGCTGGAACGGGTGAATATCCTTGAGAAGGACGATCTTTTTCCGGCGGAGATCAGCGGCGGCATGCAGAAGCGGGTGGGCATAGCAAGAGCCATCGCGATGAACCCTGAATACCTCTTCGTGGATGAGCCGAACAGCGGTCTTGATCCCCAGACCAGCATCCTTATCGATGATCTCATCAAGGATCTTACCGAGGAGTACAATACCACCACGATCGTCATCACGCACGACATGAATTCCGTGATGGAGGTAGGCGAAGACATCCACTTCATCCACGATGGCCGGCTATGGTGGCATGGCGAACGTGAGGACCTGCTCACGAGCGACAACGCCGAATTGAACGAATTCATCTTCGCAAGCGGCCTCATGCGCCAAGTGAAGAAGGCCATGTTGGGCAAGGCCTGACCCTCAAAAGAAAAGGCCCTCCGAAGAAGGCCTTTCCAGTGCCTTGTTCAGGAACTACCGGGCAATGATCATGTGCCGGGTCGTGCGAGTTCCTCCTGCGTACAAGGTGCAGGTGTACGTGCCGGACGCCAGGTCGGAACCGTCGAACAACACCGTGTTCGGGCCGAGAGCACGTGTGCCGAGGTCCTGTTCACGAACGAGCTTTCCTGTGATGTCGCAGATCCGAAGTGAAACATGCGCACTTTGTTGAAGCTGGAATGCAATGGTGGTGATGTCACTGAAGGGGTTCGGGCTGTTCCCCATCGAAACCGTGGGTCCAGCCGGACCGTCCACGATCCCCACGGTGCTGGTGAGCATCATGCGCACCATCGGTGTGCGGAGTCACGTAGAACTCGAAGTCGGAAGGCAGGTCCGGGTAGTGGATGATGGAGACCCTGGGCCTCGCTCGGTGCCGCTGTAAGCATAACGCACACCTGCACCGCCATCGAAGGTCCCGGCCATCACCAAGTAGGTTTCATTGGCGAACACCGGGATCGGGTTATCGAACAGCATGGTGATGAAGTTCGCATCGCCCGGTCCATTGAAGGTCCTCCTCGGTGATGGGTAGTCGTTGGTCAGTTCAACAAGGCTCGGATGCTGCCCGACGGAGTTGTCGGGTTGTACAGCGCGCCATGTACGAAGGTGCCCACCGGCGTGCTGGCGTGGACCGCAACTTGGATCCCGGTCAGCATGTTGTCCTGCACGATCGCCGAAGTGGTGGCCGACCTCATATGCTTGGTCCTCGTTGTCCGCCCCAGGGCCGATGGCCGACTGCGTGGCCCCATCATCATGCGCATAGATGTTGTCCGAGATGCGGAAGGTGTTCACGATGGAGTTGTTGCTTGGCACCTCGTCGGTCTCGTTCTGCATGACGTTGAAGGTCATCGTGTACTCGCCGATCGCACCGCTGGGGGTGAATGTTTCGGCATCGACGCTGCCTTCGCTGGATGGTGTGAATTGGAAGGAAGAACTGGTGGTGATCAACTCCGCGCCCACCGGACCTTCCACATCCACGCTGAGGATGACGTTGTTCTGGGTCTCGTAGCCCTTGTTCTTCAGCACGGCCTCCGGTGTCATGCTGTTCACTTGGGTCTGTGGATAGATGGAGTAGTCCATGAATTCGAACCCGGTGGCAGCGAAGTCGAAGGCGGTGCTCTTGGCACGCAAGATGGCCATGTCATTCGCGGGTAGCTCCCGTATCGCCACGTTGTCCACTTGCCAGCCGTAGTCCCATGTACTTACGTAGCGGAAGCGGATACGCACGTTGGCCGGGTCCGGTGCAACAAGGTCCGTGATATTGATGTCCACCAGTTCCGGGTTCGGTCGACCATCCCGCCCCACCGATTCGTTGATCAGTACTTCGTTCCAGGTGATACCTCCCATCAGTGCTCCCACCAACAAAGGTGGTGTCGAGTTGGAACTCCTGGAAGTACTGTTCGAACTCTACCTTGAGATAGGGTGTGCCCGCGTTGCTCAGGTCGATCACCGGGCTGATGAGCGAGGCGTTCGAGGACTGTCCACTTACACCCTCGAAGTCATCATCGAGAATGACCCATCCGCTGGGGGTGCTGGAGTTCAAGGGTGGGACCGGATAAGTGGAAGTTGTCGGTCCGGGACCAACGTTGGTCCAGTGCCAATTCACCTGACCGACGGCTGTTTGGGCCACCCAACCGTTCAGGTCCGAGTCGAAGGTTTCCAAGTAGAAGGCCTCACCACGGTTTGTAGCGTCGTTCGCTCCAGCCCGAGCGGACGTGGAACCATCTGCCTTGTTCTGTGGGTGCTCTGGCCACGCGGACGGCGTTCTTTGTGCAAGTACCGAAATTGGCAGGAGCATGAAGAGGAGAGCATATGGTTTCAGCATGGCAATGGGTTGGGTCAAGTGAAGATACAGCGCGTGTACAATACCGAGGCAGGGGCAAGAAAGAACAAGGGCACGAGTTGCCTCGCACCCTTGTTCTTTCCAAGATCTCTATGATCAGCGGATCACGGTCATCCGCTTGCTCAAGCGCACATCATCGGCGGTAAGGGTGTAGAAGTACACTCCTTCGCCCAAGGTGCGGGTATCCAATTGCACCCTGTGCTCACCAGCGGGCATGCTTCCCATGTTCTGTGCCATCACGAGCTTGCCGCTCATGTCACGCACTTCGAAGCTCACCTTGGCGGCGGTCTCCAAGGCATAGTTGATGGTCGTGTTCTCACGGGTCGGGTTCGGCATGTTCTGGCCCAAGGTTGTACCAGCATTCTCGATGGCATCTTGGACACCCACATTGAAATCCTCGCCTACGACCATGCGCACCATCGGTGTGCGGGTGGTATAGTACCAATCGGGGCCGGTACCGTTGTCATAGTAGATGAAGGAGGTCTGGTCCGGGCTGGCCCCGTTGATACCAACGCGTGCATTACCGAAGCACTGCACTGCGGCCATGTAGTCCGTTCCAGCGATCAACTGCACCGGCGGATTGAACTCCATGATGACGAAGTTCGATCCACCCACAGCATTCACTTGACCGGGTTCGATGGAGTATTCATCGGTATTCTCGATCACTGCGAAATCGGTCGATTCCAAGAGTTGGCCCCGGATCAACACACCTTCTTCCGAACCGGTGTTGAAGGCTACGGCGATCGCGTAGAGCAGGTCGTTGGAATAAGCGTGGAACATATTGCCGAGCACGAATTCGCTACCGCTACCGTCACCGTCCTCAAAGACCGATGTGGCCGTTCCGCCATCACGGCCATAGTACAAGGGATGCACCTTGAAGGTTCCCGATCCGGTGTTGTCGTCCGGCGTCAGGTCACCCTCTGCGGTTATCCTGGTGCTCAGGTTGTACGTCCCTTCAACAGCAGGTGGAGTAAAGGAAGGATCAACAAAGATCAAGCGGCTTTCCCCTGGAGAGAGGCTGGCCACGTTCTGGTCCTGGTCCAGGATCACATCGCTGCCACGCTCCACTTTGAAGTTGGCCGTCAGGTTCGTCTGTTCCACCGAACCGTTGTTCAGGACTCGCATGTTCAGACCCATGGGTCGCAACTGCGAATATGGGAACACGGTGTAAGGCAAGGAATCGTACGTGGCCGCTGCCGCGAGGTCCCAGTTGGTGATACCGGTACCGGTCATCCGCACATCGTTGGCATTCAGCTCGATGATCTTGATGTCGTCCACTTGCCAGTAGTAGTGGCTCGTTCCTGCATCGCTGCTGTGGTGGAAACGGATCTTCACGTTGCTCGGATTCTCTGAAATGGCCTGCGTCAGGTTGAATCGGCGGGTCTCGGTGAAGGTGGGGTCCTGGTTGGTGGGGAGTCCTTCGTTGGTGAGGATGGCAGTCGGCCATGTAGCTCCGCCGTCGGTGCTCACCTCCAAAAAGAAGGGGGCATCGCCGCAGCAGAAGCGCGAACGCTGCTGGAACTCGATCTCCACGTATGGTGTGGCGCTCAGGTCGATCGTCGGGGATACGAGACTACCTTCCCAACTGGTGAACTCCGAGGTTGGAAGTGCAGTTGGGGTGGAACCCACCCACGTGCAGTTGGCCGAGTCCGAAGCGAATTTCGCGAAACCGTTGCTGAAAGTGGTGGACTGGATGCGCTGGTTGGTCGGGGTATAGGCACCGCGCGGAGGGTTGGTATTGAACCTCCAGATGTTGCCGTTCGGGCCGTCCAATGTCCAGGCACCGGATGGGTTGTTGCCCGCCAGTCCGTTGGCGAAGTCCTCCGACCAGACCACGTCACCGCCATCGCGATCATCGGCCTCCATGGGCGGATACTGTGGTTGGGTGGCGCGGATCGCC
This sequence comes from Flavobacteriales bacterium, assembly GCA_041391825.1. GTDB lineage: Bacteria > Bacteroidota > Bacteroidia > Flavobacteriales_F > PHOS-HE28 > PHOS-HE28. The sequence goes on from JAWKNF010000018.1 coordinate 15,186, forward strand.
TGAGGGAATTGAGCTGCCGGCCTGGTCACCCATTGGGAGAAGACCGCGGTAGGCATGGCAAGGGCCATCAGTAGCGCTGGAGCGTAGTTTGTTCTCATCTGGTTGAAAATGGTTGTTCGTGTTGGGAAAAAGCGAAGTTAGTGGAAGTAGGACGTAAAAAGTCCAATGTGCTGCTGCCCGGGATCCGATTTTCACGAGCAATTCACGAAGTTCCACAGAATGCGGTACAACCTGAGCAGGTAACGGTTACGAACAGGTGGAACGCGGATGGTCAGTGCACCACCACAAAGGACCCTTGGGATATCCAAGCTTGACCTTTGGCACGGACCCGATAGAGGCCTGAAGCCAAGTTTGAAACGTCAATGGTCGCCATGCGCTCACCTGCGGGACCTGCCATGAGATCATTGTGAACCGGTCGCCCATCCGAAGCAAAGATCTCCAGTCGGACCGGGCCATTGTGAGGCACTTGGAATTTGATGGTACCCGATCTGCTCATCGGCGAAGGATAGACGTTCATGTCACTGAACGAGAGGTCCTGTTCAGTCAGTCCCACGCCGAGTTCAGCAACGTGCAGGCGGACCAATGGAGCCGTGCGGAGATAGGTCACATCGAAGACCAGACCCTCCAGAAGTACGCTCCCTCCCAATGGTGCTTCACCACCCAGGGCGATCTCCACATTGCCCTCCTCGCCGGTCTCCAGGTGCTGGATGCCTACGAAGTGATCGCCCAGCGGAAGTGCGGGTGTTGTGCTGAAGGAGAGGTACAGCGGCTGTCCGTTCCATGTGTTCGCCATGTCCTCGTCCGTGATCACATGACGTGTCGTGGTATCACGGAATGTGTAATTCGCATCCATCAGGATCCCTCGGATCTCTTCGCCCACGTTCGTGGTGGTGGCCAACATGAAGCTCACGCCACGGGCCATGGATCCGTTGTTCATGATCTCCATCCGGTTGGACACGGTGAAATTCCCGGTCCCGCCGATCCGACCCTCGACGTGGTCGTTGTCCACGCTCATGGCCCCGTAGCCGGCATCCCATCCGGCGGCCGTGTACGAGATCTCCGCTTGTGCCCTGTTGTCACTTTCGTCATCGTCCGATGTCCCGATAGGCACCTTCCCGGTTATGATCAATCGTCCGGGGCCGGTAGGCACCCATGTCGAAGTGACCGGGACCATGGCGCGCTGCCCTGGCTGTAGTTCCCCTGGACCGGATACCATGAAGTCCTCCACCACCATGCCATTCCAATAGAGCTCCACGCCCAGTTCATCCACTTGCGCGGCACTGGTACCAAGGTTCACCACTTCCACGGAGGCGCGCACACCAACCGCTTGCTCCACCGGCAACTGACGGTAGGGCATGGTTTGTACCGACGCGTTGAAGGCTTGGACGCTAGGGTCGCCGATCACAACGCGCGTGATGCTGAGGTCATTGCTCGTCCGTTCCCTCAGGCAAAAGTCATCCATGGCGAAGCCCGACGCCCAGCCACCGCCATCGCTCCAGCGGAAACGGATGAACACTTCGGTAAGACCGTCGAAATCGGATAGGTCCATCAGGACATTCTGCCAAGCCCCCGGGTGTGGCGGGATGGTATCGAGCACCATCCATTCGTTCGTGCCACTGCGTGCTTCAACAAAGGCGGGACCGCTCCCCAAGATCCCTTCATGGAAGGCGCGGAACTCCAATCCGACACCGGAACGTCCGCTCAGGTCGAATGAAGGTGTGGTCAGGTCCACATCGACCATATCACAATTGCACGGGGAAGCTGCGTCGTTCGCTTGAACAAAGGAGTTTCCCAAAGGGACATCGGGAACAGGGAAGTAGCCGTCGGCATTCGCCATAGCGGCATTCGCGATCTCCCATGCCGGGACGATCTCCCCCAGCCCTTCACCTTGCGGGGTTTGCGTTTCCACCAGGTGCCCGATCCCCCAGCCTGAGAATTGATCGATGCTCTCGAAATCGAAGGATACGAAGCAGGGTGCGGCCCGATGCTGAGCCACTGTTGAATAGGCGAACAGTATCGGGCCGAGGAAGAGAAGCGCGCGCAGGCGATGGAGTTCGTTCATGGTTCAGGCTTCGGCCTCGGCGTAAGCTTCGATGGGCGGGCAGGTGCAGACCAGGTTGCGGTCACCGTATGCACTGTCGACACGGCTGGCGGTCGGCCAATATTTCCATTCACGGTTCACGTTCACCGGGAAGGCCGCTTTTTCACGTCCGTACGGATGGCTCCAGGAATCACCGCATACCTCCTCATTCGTATGCGGGGCCATCTTCAGCACGTTGTCCGCCTTATCGGCTTGGCCGCTCTCGATCTCGTCGATCTCCTTGCGGATGCCGACCATGGCCTCCACGAAGCGGTCCAGTTCCACCTTCGCCTCGCTCTCGGTGGGTTCCACCATGAGGGTTCCGGCCACCGGGAAGCTGACCGTAGGTGCATGGAACCCATAATCCATCAAGCGTTTGGCGATGTCCTCCACCTCCACGCCGGAGGTCTTCTTGAAACCGCGGCAATCCAGGATCATTTCATGTGCCACCATGCCCTCATCTCCCGTGTAGAGGATGGGGTAATGGGGCTCGAGCTTGGCCCGCAGGTAATTCGCGTTCAGGATGGCATAACGGGTGCTCTCGGTGAGCCCAATACCGCCCAACATCTTGATATAACCGTAGCTGATCAACAGGATCAGCGAGCTTCCCCAAGGGGCGCTGCTCACGGCGGTCACTGCATTTTCGCCACCGGTCCTCACCACGGGATGGCCAGGAAGGAATGGCTTCAGTTTGTCGTTCACACAGATCGGGCCCATGCCCGGGCCGCCGCCTCCGTGCGGGATCGCGAAGGTCTTATGCAGGTTCAGGTGGCACACATCGGCGCCGATCTCACCGGGGCTCGTGAGCCCGACCTGCGCATTCATGTTCGCGCCGTCCATGTAAACCAGTCCGCCGTTGGCGTGGATCGTCGAGGTGATCTCGCGAATGGCGCCTTCATACACACCGTGCGTGCTCGGATAGGTCACCATCAAGCAGCTCAGGGTGTCCTTGTAATGTTCAGCTTTGGCCTTCAGGTCCACCACATCCACATGACCTTCCTCATCGGCTTTCACCACAACCACCTGCATTCCCGCCATTACAGCACTGGCCGGATTGGTACCGTGCGCTGAGGAGGGGATGAGCGCGATGGTGCGGCCCATGTCGCCACGTGCCTCGTGGTAGGCACGGATGGTGAGCAAGCCGGCATACTCGCCTTGTGCTCCGCTGTTCGGCTGTAAGCTGACCGCAGTGAACCCGGTGGCCTTTGCCAGCGCATCGGAAAGTTCGCTGAACACAGCTTGGTAGCCGGCGGCCTGCTCCACCGGAACGAAGGGGTGCATGTTCGCCCATTCGGGCCAGCCCAACGGAAGCAATGTGCTCGCCGCATTCAGCTTCATGGTGCAGGAGCCCAGCGGGATCATGCCGTGCACAAGGCTGAAGTCCTTGTTCTCCAAGCGCCGGATGTAACGCTGGAGCTCCAATTCCGTGTGATAGGAGTTGAACACCGGATGGCTCAGGATCGCGGTGTTACGCTGCATTGCCACCGGAATGGACGATGAGCTTCCGTTGGCACCGGGCGTTCCGGCCTTGGCACCACATGCCTCGGTAAGGACCGCGATCACATCGGCGATGTCATGCGGGCGCACCGTTTCGTCCAATGCGATCGTGACCCGATCGCCCTTGTAGCGGAAGTTGATCCCTTTTGCTTCGGACGCTGCCTTCACCTTGTCCGTGGTCGTGCCGGAAGGCAAGGTCAATGTGATGGTGTCGAAGTAGGTGGTGTTCACCAGGCCGTACTCCAACCCTTTGGCGGCTGTGGCCAGATACTGGGTGTGACCATGAACATTCTCGGCAATGCGCTTCAGGCCATGTGGGCCATGGTACACGGCGTACATCGAGGCCATGACCGCCAAGAGGGCCTGGGCCGTGCAGATGTTGCTCGTCGCTTTGTCCCGACGGATGTGCTGCTCCCGCGTTTGCAAGGCCATGCGCAGCCCGCGGCGACCGCGACGGTCCTGGCTCACGCCGATGATCCGTCCGGGGATGATCCGCTTGAACTCATCAGTAGTGGAGAAGAATCCGGCATGTGGGCCCCCATAGCCCATGGGTACACCGAAGCGCTGGCTGTTGCCCACGCATACATCGGCACCCCATTCGCCGGGAGGGGTCAAGAGCACGAGTGAGAGGATGTCCGCGCAGACCGCGACACGCACCCCTGCGGCCTTCACCTTGGCGACGAGCGCGCGATGGTCCTCCACCGCGCCCTCCACGTTCGGGTATTGGAGTGCAAGCCCGAAGTAGCTTCCATCGGGTTCGAATTCCTTTGCATCGCCCACCACCACTTCAACACCGATGGGGGTGCATCGCGTGCGCAACACTTCGATATTCTGTGGGTACAAGCCTTGGTCAACAAAGAACTTCTTCGCACCAGCCATTTCCTTGGGTCGCGCTGCATGCAACATGTGCATGGCCTCGCCAAGCCCGGTGGCTTCGTCGAGCAAGGATGCGTTCGCGATCGGCAATCCGGTGAGATCGCTCACCATGGTCTGGAAATTCAGCAAGGCCTCCAAGCGGCCTTGAGAGATCTCGGCCTGATATGGCGTATAGGCCGTGTACCATCCCGGGTTCTCGAAGATGTTCCGTTGGATCGGCGGTGGTAGCACCGTGCCACTGTAGCCCATGCCGATGAAACTGCGGAACACCTTGTTCTTCGCACCAAGCACTTTCATGTTCTCCAAGTGCTGGCGTTCCGTCAAGGGGGGACCCACGTCCAAGGCCTGCGGCGATCGGATCCCCTTGGGAATGGTGCGTTCGATCAGCTCATCGAGACTGCCCACGCCGATGGCCTTGAGCATTTCTGCGGTCTCTGTGGCGTTGGGGCCGATGTGTCGTTCTTGGTAGGTGACGTATCGCATGGTCGTCGTGGGGTTCACTGGAAAGGCGTGCAAATATACTTGAGGGCCAAGGAGCAGCTCGAGGCCAGTGCCTTCAACACCTTGGCGGCAGCGCAGTTCACCAAGGGCTATCTTTGGCCGCCCACGCCGATGCTGCTCCACGTACGCGCTATCCTTTGTTCATTGGTCTCCTGCGTGGTGCTTTCCCCGAGCATCGCTCAGGATAGGATCCTGCTGATGAACGGCGAACTGATCCAAGCGAAAGTGATCGGACAGAGCACGCTGGAAGTACGCTACCTGGAAACGCGCAAGAACGGCACGGTGAAGGAACGGGCGGAACCGACCGAGGCGGTGTTCTCCGTTACGGACAGTCTGGGCCGTGAGCGGATCTGGTACTTCTATGATACCATCTTCGGCAACGACCTCACCACCGATCAGATGCGCTGGTTCATCAAAGGTGAACAGGACGCCCGTGCGGGTTACAAACCGCTTTGGCCCATGGTCGGTGCTTTTGCATTGGGAGCAGGGCTAACGATCGGCCTCAACCTGGAAACGAACGCCTTGTTCATTCCGCCTGCCGCGGCCGGGATCATGGCCATGCCAAGGGTGCATGTCACCAAGGGGTCCATTACCGACCCATTGATGGAAGGCGATGAGTACTACGCCACGGGCTACGCTCGCGTGGGGCGCTCGAAGCGTGTGGTCCGGTGCCTGATCGCCGGTTTCGTTGGTGTCGGTGTCGGCTTGGCAGTGCGTCAGCTGATCATCAATCCGAACCTGGACTACGAGTAAGCGGGATGGCAACGATGCTGTCCTCGGACCGCACAACAAGCTGGATCCGCAAGGCGCCGACCGCCCTCCTTCTGCATTCCCATGGTCTACTGGCGCTCGGTGCAGCGGCCCAGCGCTGGTGGATCGGCGAGCTGGGCCTGACGACCGATCCCGGTGGCGTGGTAATGGCGGCACTGCTCACGATCGCAGGTTACGGATACCTGCGCTTGGTACGTGCTTCGGAAACGGACATCATTCCTTCCGAACACATCCATTGGGTGCAACGCTTTCGCTGGGTGGTGATCATCGCGGTGCTGCTCTCCTCGGCCGTGGCAGCTTGGCTGGCATTGGGGCGCACGCTCGTGTTCGGCCCATGGAGCTTGTTGGCCTTGCTCCCAGTTGGGGTCTATCTGCTGCCCATGTTGGACAAGAACGGTAAGGCGATCGGTCTGCGCGAAATTCCGGGTGCAAAGGCTTTCGTGGTCGCATTGGGATGGACCTTCGTGACCGTTGGTTTCGGAAACACTGATAGCGATCCCGAGCCGAACAAGGTGATCTGGTTGATGGTCATGCAGTTCTGCTTCTTCCTCGCCATGGCGATCGCCTTCGATATCGGCGACCTGAAGTACGACCGGCCGGGCCTTCGCACGATACCCCAGCTTCTTGGAAAGCGATGGGCCAAAGCGATCGCGCTGGTCCTGTTGGTGCCCTGGCTTTGGTACTACTTCATTTTCGTCCTTGTCTCTTACTCCCTGATCTTCCCTGATCCCAACTGGTCCGGGGTGGACCTGATGTTCTTGCTTCCCTTGCTCGGCATCGTGCTGACCGCCTTGGTCATCGCCTTCACCGATCCGGATCGCCCGAAGTGGTATTTCGCGATCCTGTTGGACGGTATGGTGCTTATGATCCCCATGCTCGGATGGCTGGGCGGGCTGTTGTGATCGCAGCGGCTACTTTTGGTCGCCTGCCATGACCAGCTTTCAGAACAGTATCGAATTCGCCAAGGCACAGGATGCCTCTGACCCGTTGCGCTCCTTCCGCGAACGCTTCCATTTCCCGCAACATGATGGAAGGCCCGTGGTGTACTTCACCGGGAATTCCCTCGGTCTGCAACCCAAAGGGGTTGCCGCGATCCTGCAGCAGGAAATGGATGATTGGGCCCGCTACGGCGTGGAGGGGCATTTCCAGGCCAAGAACCCCTGGGTGAGCTACCACGAGATCTTCAGTGAGAGCTTGTCGCGGATCGTTGGCGCAAAGCCCACGGAGGTGGTCGCGATGAATGGACTTACGGCCAACCTGCATCTCCTCATGGTGTCGTTCTATCGGCCGAAGGGCAAGCGCGTGAAGATCCTGTGCGAAGAGCGTCCGTTCCCCAGCGACACCTATGCGATGGCCTCGCAGATCGCGTTCCATGGCCATGACCCGGAGCACGATCTGGTGGAGATGAAGCCGCGTACAGGGGAGCACACGTTGCGTACAGAGGATATCACGAAGCGCATCGCCGAGATCGGTGATGAGTTGGCCTTGGTGCTTTTCGGTGGCGTCAACTTCTACACCGGACAGGCCTTCGATATGAAGGCCATAACCCAGGCCGGGCATGCGGTCGGGGCTGTAGTTGGATTCGATCTGGCCCATGCAGCGGGCAATTTGAAGCTCCATCTGCACGACTGGAATGTGGATTTCGCCTGTTGGTGCAGTTACAAGTACATGAACTCAGGCCCGGGCGGTGTAGCCGGCATTTTCGTGCATGAGCGTCACCACGGAGCCGGCCTGCCCATGTTCGCCGGATGGTGGGGGCATGACAAGAAGGAGCGTTTCAGGATGGAACGCACGTTCAAGCCGATGCACAGCGCAGAGGCTTGGCAGTTGAGCAATGCACCGGTCTTCGCCATGGCGCCGCACCGCGCAGCGCTTGATCTCTTCGATGAGGCCGGGATGGATCACTTGGTCGCCAAGAGCGCGGTACTCACGGCTTATCTCGAGTTCATCATCGATGACGTCGCTGCACGCATAGGAACCAAGCTGGAGATCTTGACGCCGCGTGATCCTGCGCAACGCGGCTGCCAGCTGAGCGTTGTTCTCCATGGCAAAGGCCGACAATTGTTCGATGGCCTCACCGCACGGGGCGTTGTGGCGGATTGGCGTGAACCGAACGTTATCCGCATGGCGCCTGTTCCCTTGTACAATAGCTTCGAAGATGTGTACCGCTTCGGCGCGATCTTGAACGAACTGCTCCAATGAAGAACATCACCATCGTAGGCGGCGGCCTGGTCGGCGGATTGCTGGCCGTATTCATGGCCAAGCGCGGTCACAAAGTGGACCTCTATGAACGCCGTTCGGACCCGCGGAAGAACGATGTGTACGGCGGGCGCTCCATCAACCTGGTGGTGAGCCACCGCGGCTGGACCGCTCTGCGCGCGGCGGGTGTGGACAAGGCCGTGGAAGAGATCACCGTTCCGGTGTATGCACGGATGACCCACGACCGCGATGGAACGACCGCGCGACATCCTTATAGCATCGATAACAAGGCCATCCATTCGGTCAGCCGAGGTGAATTGAATTGTCGGCTGCTCACAGAGGCGGAAAAATTGCCGAACGTCACATTGCACTTCGATCATAAGTGCGTGGACGTCAACCTCGACACGGCCACTTGCACCTTTCGCGACGAATTGGAAGGCGATACGATCGCGGTCCCCGCCGATCTCGTGCTCGGTACGGATGGCGCGTACAGCGCTGTGCGGCAGGAGATGATGAAGGGGCGTTTCAACTTCAGTCAGGAGTTCATCGAGCACGACTACAAGGAGATCGCCTTTGGGCCCAACGCCGATGGCACCCCCCGCATGGACCCGCAGTGCTTGCACATCTGGCCACGGCGCTTCTTCATGATGATGGGTCTTGCCAACCTGGATGGCGGTTTCACCGGCACGCTCTTCATGCCCAACAGCGGCGAGTTCTCCTTCGATGGCATCAAGGATGAGAACGACCTGATGCGTTTCTTCAAGGAGCATTTCGCTGATGCGATCCCGATGCTCCCGGACCTGAAGGAACAGTATTTCCGGAACCACCAGAGCAGCTTGGTGATCGTGCGCTGCAGCCCATGGGTGCACAAGGACAAGGTGGTGCTGGTGGGTGATTCCGCCCATGCCATTGTGCCGTTCTATGGCGAAGGCATGAACGCCGGCTTCGAGGATTGCAAGGTGCTGAACGAGCTTTTGGACAAGCATGGCGACGACAACATGGCGGCCGTTCTCGATGCGTACAACAACGAGCGCGTCGCCAACGGGAATGCCATCGCGGACCTGAGCCTGCGCAACTTCGTGGAGATGCGGGATCTCGTTGCCGACCCACGTTTCATCCTGCGTAAGAAGATCGAAGGCCGGATCCAGCAGCGTCATCCTAAAAAATGGTTGCCGCTTTACAGCCAAGTGAAGTTCACGGACATCCCGTACGTCGATGCGCTGCGTGAAGGGCAGCGCCACGACCGGATCATGGAACAAGTGCTGGCCATGCCGGGGATCGAGGAGCTTTGGGAAAGTGATGAGGTGGAGCGGAAGGTGTTGGGTTTGTTGGGTTGACCAACTACATTCTCAATGCTCCGGGCATACCTTCGTTCATGAGAGTTCCATTCCTTGCCTTGACCCTCACCATTGGGCTTTCATCCCACGCGCAGTTCAATTACCCATTCCCGACCCAAAATGCGGTTTGGACCCAATGGATCGACCATTGGTCCACCGGCAGCTGGCCTCCGACCTACTATGGGCGGGACTACTACACCTACTATATGGTGGAGACCGATACCTTGATCAACGGCTCGACCTATGCACAGGTATTCGACCACATCGGGAATTACACTGCGGCGATCCGTGACGAAGAGGGTCGGGTGCTTGTGGTTCCGCAAGGTATCTCCGAAGAGTTCCTTCTCTACGACTTCACCATCCCAGCGGGCGTGGATACCACCCTGAGTGTTTGGTTGCTATGGAACTTGGAGGAGGTGGAGGTGCAAGTGCGTGGTGAAGGCCCGATCGGAGAGGATGGACGGATCGTTATCCAGAGTGGGGGGTATCAATGGATCGAGGGCATCGGTTGTACGGCCGGGCTGTTCATGGAGCCATATGTCAATGTTTCGGGATACGGGTTGGGGTTGCATTGCATGAGCGTCGAGAATGTCAAATACTATCCGACCACAAGTGCAGGCTCGTGTGAGATCACGAATGACATATCGGACAGGTCCTTACACGATATGCGTGTGTTCCCGAACCCGGCCGGTGATCTCATGATGATCCAGTATGACGGCGTTTGGAGCGGGACAGCCCGGATCTCCGTGTTCGATATTCTGGGCAAGGAAGTTCGTGCGGAGGTCGTTGGCCGTGGGACCAATGGCTGGCAGTTGGATATGGGAACACTACCCCACGGGGTATACACCGTCCATTTCGAGGTCGGCCAAGAGATAATGAGCCACCGTGTGATGGTGCAACGCTGATCCACAGCACTCCGTTCACACTTTCCAAGGAACGAGCGCGTTCCAATAGCGGTACCGACCCGACATTCGGACCGGTGATGCGTGCGCTGCTGCTATTGATCCTGATCTCCAATTGCCTCCCGGCCTGGTCGCAACGCTTGATGCAACGCAAGCGACCGGACCTCATTCCGTTGGAAGGGCAGGCCCGACGCGGTGGTTTCTATGTCGCACCAGGAGTGACCTATACGCTGCCGCCGGGGAAGAACGAGGAGCGGGAGGTATACCGGAACGCGGATACCTCCTACACGTCGACCTATGATCCCAAAGGACGGTTGGGGCTGTACTTGGAGGCCGGCTATTTCTACGCCACCCGCGATCCGGTGATCCTGGATTATTGGGATGTGGGGCTGGCCTACAAGAACCTACGCGGTGCAGAAGCATTTGAAAGCACCTTGGTCCGAGGCGATTCGATCGGTTCCTTCAACGGGGAAGGATCGTTCGCGGAGCGTTTCGTCACCCTGCACGTCAATGCGAACAAGTTCATCCAAACCGCCGACTACCAGTTCGTGCAGCTGAGCCTGGGTGCCAATGCCGATTACCGGATCGGGAACGACTACAGCCAAGGCGGAGAGCCACTTACGGCCCAACAGGAATTCCCGCCCGACCTGATCGGCCAATTGCATTTCAAGGTGGGCTACGGTTTCAAGTTGACCGGCAACCTGTTGCTGATCCCGGCGATCGAAACACCTGTGTTCAGCATCGTTCCGGAGGATAAGAGCTTTGGTCGGCTCCAATGGTTCAACAGTGAGTACCGTCCCTTAATCCTGAGCGTTCGCTTTCTGTTCCTGCGTGCGCGGCAGGGCTTCAAGTGCCCACCTCCGATCAAGCACAACGGCTTGGAAAAGCAGTACAAGCAGGACGGCTACCACAACTGAGCCATGGCCGTGGCGCTCAGCGCAGGAACGGATTGCTCTTCCGCTCTTGGCCGATGGTGGTGTCCGGGCCATGTCCGCAATACACCTTCACGGCATCGCCGAGCGGCAGCAACTGCTCCCGGATGCTTCGCAAGAGTGTCTCGGTATCGCCGCCGGGCAGGTCCGTGCGACCGATGCTGTTCATGAACAACACATCACCGCAGATCACGAATTGCTGTGCTCTCGAGTGCAGCGCGATGTGACCCGGTGCATGGCCGGGAACGAACAGCACATGCAATTCGTCATCTCCGAGCTTCACCGTATCCCCTGCCGCGAGGAACTTCTCCGGCTCGGGTGATACATCATAGGGTATCCCGTACATGCTTGATGTCCGTTCGCCGCTCTTCAAGGTGGGCAGGTCGGACCTGTGCATCTCGGGCAAGAGGCCGTATTGCTTGTGTATCCAAGCACAACCCAGAATGTGGTCGATGTGGGCGTGGGTCAGCACAAGACGGACAGGCTTGAGCGCGTTCTCTTCGAAGTAGGTCTCCAGTTCCTGTTCCTCGGCCGCGTTCCAGCAGCCGGCATCGAAGACGATGGCCTCCTTACCGTTGTGCACCACGTAGGTGTTCTCCTGAAATGGGTTGAACGTGAACTTCGCTATCCTGAGCATGGCTGGAAAAGCCCGAAATTCGCACCAGCGTGGTCGCTTTCGGGCCACCCAAAGTAGCTATCTTCAACGAGTGTTCCTGCTTACCCGGTCCCGTTCATTCCGCTTCATCGGCCTGCTGCACGGCATTGCCTTGGGCATTTCCGCAGGTGCCCAATTCTACTCCGGTTCACAGCAGGAATATGGGAAGAACAGGGTGCAGTACCAGGAGTTCCTTTGGCAGCAGTACCGTTTCAAGGACATGGAGGTGTTCTTCTACAAGGAAGGACGTGATCTTGCCCGGTACACGGCACAGGCCGCTGCGGTGCACCTGAAGGACCTCGAAAAAGAGTTCGACTTCGCGTTGGATGAACGCTTGCAGTTCATCGTTTACAATTCACTCACGGATTTCCGCCAGAGCAACATCGGGATCGATGTGGGCGATGGGCAGAGCAACATCGGTGGACTGACCAGGATCGTCGGTACCAAGATCTTCGTGTATTACGAGGGCGATCATACCCTGCTCGACCGTCAGATCCGATCAGGTATCGCTCACGTGATCATCGACCAGATGATGTTCGGGGGCAACTGGCGCGACATGCTCAAGAGTTCCACCTTCATGAGCTTGCCGGGTTGGTACACCGATGGGATCATGAGCTACCACTCACACCCTTGGGATGCCGAACTGAACAACCGGATCCGCGATGGAGTGATGAGCGGACGTTACGACAAGTTCAATCGTTTGGAAGGGGAGGAAGCCAAGTACGCAGGGCACATGATCTGGAAGTACGTGGCCGATGTATACGGGCCCGGTGTTATCCCGAACATCCTGTACATGACCCGTGTGAGCCGCAACCCGGAGAGCGGCTTCCTGTTCGTGCTCGGCGTTTCCTTGAAGACCTTGACGGATGAGTGCTTGGCCTATTACAAAGGACGCTTCGCGGAAGAGGACCGCCAACGGAAGGATATCGCAATGGAGCCCCTGCCCATCAAGACAAAGCGCAGGCGCACCTACAGCGAATTCAAACAGAGCCCGAACGGACGTTATCTCGCTTGGGTGAGCAATGAGCTCGGACAATACAAGGTCTGGATCTACGAGCCGGCCACGAAGAAGCTTCGGCGGATCGTGAAAGGGGAGAAGAAGCTCGACCGTATCGTTGATCGAAGCTATCCGGTACTGGCATGGCACCCTTCGGGCCAAGCACTCACCTATGCCTTGGAACGGAAAGGAGAGCTTTTCCTGCGGACCTATACGCTCGATGATCGCAGGACGGTGGAAAGACCGGTGTTCCTACTGGACAAGATCCTGAGCATGGATTACAGCGATGACGGCCGGAACATGGTCTTCAGCGCTGTGCGCGAAGGCAGAACGGACCTGTACTACTACCATGTGATCGGCAACCGGCAGGAACAACTCACCGACGATCAGTTCGATGATCTGGAGCCACGCTTCGTGGACGGTGATAAGCGGATCATCTTCAGCAGTGATCGGCATGGAGATACGCTGCGTGCCAACGCCGATGTGGCCCTGGTGAACGGGAGCAAGGACATCTTCCTGTATGATCTGGAAAGCCGGTCGCAGGTCTTGACGCGTTTGACGAACACGCCCGGTGTGAACGAGGTGGCCCCGGTGCAGTACGATAGCTTGAACTATGCCTTCCTGAGCGAGGCGGACGGTATTCGCAACCGGTTCCTAGTGCGCTACGATAGTGCGGTGAGCCATATCGATACCACGGTCCACTACCGCTATTTCACCGTGGAGGAGCGACGTACCGATCTCAAGCGCTCGATCCTGGAGCAGGATATGCATCCGGTCCAAGGGCGGTTCACGCAGTTGCAGTTCGTGGATGGGAAATACAGGTTCTTCGCCGGTAGGATCCATGATAGCAGGGTCTCGGGAAGTGTGTCGGAACCCGGTGGTGATCCCGCTACGCGCGATGCGGAGAACCCCAGTTCGATGTCCAACGACATGAGCCCGGTGGTGAAGGTGCCACCGCAATTCCCACGCCCCAGCGGACAGGATGCGGTGGACATTCGCAACTACACCTTCCTCGACGAAGTGCCTGGAGCGCCGGAACGCACCACACCGACCTCTGGAAAGGGCACGGCAACGAAGGCCTCGACCGCGAATGCGGACACCGCCGCGACCACGCCGTTCACCTACCCGGACCAGCGCAACTACAACCTCAATTTCGCCATCGATGGTGTGGTGACACAGATCGACAACAGCTATAGCAATCAGTTCTATCAACCTTTCACCGGTCCGGGATCGCTCAACCCGGGCGTCAGCGCGCTCACGCGAATGGGTGTTTCCGACCTCTTCGAGGACCACCGGATCATCGGCGGGTTCCGCTTGGCCTTGAACCTGAACAACAACGACTACCTGTTGGCATACGAGAACCTGAAGCGGCGCATGGACAAGCGTATCTCGTTCCAGCGCCAAGCCTATCAAGGATTCAACCTGTTCGGCGTGGTGAAGGTGGTGACACACAATGTGCGCTACCAGGTCAGTTGGCCCTTCAGCGAACTCGCGAGCCTAAGGGGCTCGGTCATGTACCGGAATGATCGTTACGTGCTCCAAGCGATCGATCCACTGAGCCTGCGTGCTCCGAACAGCTACGACCACATGGGTGGTGTGAAGCTCGAATACGTCTACGACAGCTCCATGCCGCGCGGCTTGAACCTCTGGACCGGTTGGAAACTGAAATTCTTCGGTGAGTACTACCAGCAGCCCGATGACCGCAGTGACATGCAGATCGTAGGTATGGACCTGCGCCATTCCATGCGCGTGTACCGTGACATCATGTGGGTGGCCCGATTGGCCGGAAGCAGTTCGTTCGGTAGCCGGAAGATCGCCTACTTCCTGGGTGGTGTGGACAATTGGCTTTCGCCGAAGGTGGATAACAGCATCCCGATCGACTTCTCGCAGAACTACTTCTACCAGTCCATGTCGGTGCCGATGCGTGGCTTCTACTACAACGCTCGGAACGGGACCAGTTTCGGGGTATTGAACACGGAGCTGCGGATACCCGTGTTCAAAACGCTCTTGAACCGACCGATCAGGTCGGACTTCCTGCACAATTTCCAGGTGATCGGTTTCGCCGATGTCGGTACGGCCTGGACCGGCAGCGACCCGTATTCAGAGGACAACACCTTCAACAAGCTTGTGATCGAGCGCAATCCGCTCACCATCACCCTCGTGAACAAGCGAGAGCCCATTCTCGCTTCTTATGGATTCGGTCTGCGCACCCGCTTGCTCGGTTACTTCGTTCGCGCGGATTGGGCCTGGGGTGTGGATGATGGGGTCATCCAAGATGGCGTGTTCCACTTCTCATTGAGCCTCGATATCTGATCCATCATGTCGATGTCCACGATCGTCCTGCTCTTATTGATCGGTCTGCTGGCGGGGATCCTCAGCGGCTTCGTCGGTGTCGGTGGCGGGATCATCATGGTGCCGGCCATGATCCTTCTGCTCGGGTATGACCAACAGCAGGCGCAGGGCACGAGCTTGGCGGTGTTGATGTTGCCGGTCGTGTTCCTTGCCGTGCGCAACTACTACGTGGCGGGTGCGATCGATCCCAAGGTGGTGATCGTTATCGCGTTGGCATTCGTGGTGGGCGGCTACTTCGGCAGTAAATGGTCGATCGCCCTGCCCATGGACCTTGTTCGCAAGGTGTTCGGTGGGGTCACGCTGCTTGTTGCGTTGAAGCTCATCTTTGGCAAGTGATCAACGAACTGAAGAAGACCATTGCTGGGCTCCATGGGGACATGGTGGCGTGGCGGCGATACCTGCATCAGCATCCTGAGCTTTCCTTTCAGGAGAAGGGCACCATCTCATTCGTGGTGGATCGGCTGAAGGCCGAGGGCATCGAATTCCGCGATGGGATCGGGAAGCTCACAGCGGACACGCTCGGCACGGGCGCCGTCGCATGGGTGCGTGGTACGCGCTCCCCCTCGGACAAATGCATTGCGCTGCGTGCCGATCTGGATGCATTGCCCATTCAGGAGATCGGGAAAGAGGCCTATTGTTCGCGGAACCCCGGGGTGATGCACGCCTGTGGTCACGATGCGCACACTTCGATGGTATTGGGTGCCGGTATGGCCCTTCACCGCTTGCGCGCGCAATGGTCGGGCACCGTGTTGCTCGTGTTCCAACCCGGTGAGGAGAAGGAGCCCGGTGGCGCGTCCTTGTTGATCAGGGAAGGGGTCCTGAAGGATCCGACACCGGCAGGCATTCTGGGTCAACATGTTACTCCGGAGCTTCCGATCGGCAAGCTCGGCTTCCGCAGTGGCCCGTTCATGGCGGCGGCGGATGAACTCTACATCACCGTGAAAGGGAAGGGTGGTCATGCGGCATCGCCACACCTGTTGATCGATCCCGTGTTGATCTCGGCCCAATTGCTCACGGCGCTTCAGCAGGTCGTTAGCCGACGCAACAAGCCGGGGCGTCCCATGGTCATGTCCTTCGGAAAGGTGATCGCCAACGGTGCAACGAACATCATTCCGGACGAGGTTCGGATCGAAGGCACCCTACGGACCTTCGATGAGCCATGGCGCGAAGAGCTGCACACGCTGCTGCCGCAATTGAGCCAGGACCTCGCTCGGTCGTTCGGAGGTGATGCGGTGTTCGAGATCGTGAAAGGTTCGCCTGCCGTGGTGTGTGACCCGGCATTGACGGCAAGGGTCCGCGAAGCTGCGGTGGCCTGGGTCGGCCAGGAGAACGTGGTGGATATGGAACTGCGGATGGGTGCGGAGGACTTCGCCTACTATACCCACGTGATGCCCGGCTGTTTCATCCGGCTGGGAACCGGGAACCCGGAAAAGTCCGGTACGACCAGCGGCCTGCATCGCGCGGAGTTCGATATCGACGAGGACGCGCTCGCGATCGGCGCAGGCATGATGGCGTGGGGTGCACTCTCGGAGCTCTGATCCTCCTCCTTCAGCGCAAGGGGATATCATCCACCTCGATCACTGGCTTACCGTTCTTCGAATGCAAGGTGAGTTCCACACTTCGGTCGCTCTTGCCCCGGGTGGTGTAGATGTCCATGGTCACATTGAAGGCTCCGGGCCAGTTCCGTACGGCCTGCACCTTCAGGTCCGCCCAATTACGGTCCGGCGGCATGGCCAATGGTGCACCGAGATCGGCCAAGGCATCCTCCATGTCGTCGGCAGATAGTTGCACACCATTGCTGGCTGCTTCCAATTCGTCGAAGCGGCGTTCCACCAACAACTTCATGACGTGCTTGGCAACTAGCAGCAGACTTCCGGGCTCCATTGGGGTCGAGGTGTTCTGTGGTGACGACCGGTCGATGATGGTCCTCAGTTCGCCACTTCGCTCATGAACTTCAAGCGGACCAATCGAAGCTCCTCTTCGCTGTAGGAGCCATCGAACTCCTGCGCGGCCAGCTCGATATCGTCGGACTCGCTATCCCGGAAGTAATCCATGATCTCTTCTTGCGAGTCATCCTCGAGCACTTCGTTGATGTGGTAGTTGATGTCCAACTTGGTGCCACTGGTCACGATGCTTTCCAGTTCGGTGAGCAGTGTGTCCATGGTCAAGCCCTTCCCACGTGCGATGGCATCCAAGGGCAGTCGTTTATCGATGTTCTGGATGATGTGCACCTTGTTCCCGCTCTTGTTCACCACCGACCGTACGACCACCTCCTCAGCGCGTTCGATGTCGTGCTCCTCCACATAGGCGGCGATCAGGTCCACGAAGGGTTTTCCGTATTTTTGCGCCTTGCCTGGACCAACGCCGGAGACCTGTGTCAACTCTGCGATGGTGACCGGATAGCGCATGGTCATTTCTTCCAATGAGGGTTCTTGGAAGAGCACATAGGGTGGCAGCTTCTGTTTGCGCGCGATCTGCTGGCGCAGATCGAGAAGCATCTTCATCAAACGCTCGTCGGCCGCACCGCGTCCAGCACTTCCGCCGGACTCTTCTTCGGCCGCTTCCTCTGCGCTGTAGTCGCGTTCCTTCACGAAGGTCAAGGACCAAGGCTTCTTACGGAATTTCTTCCCTTGCTCGGTGAGGCTCAAGTTCCCGTAGGTCTCAATGTCCTTGTGCAGGAAGCCGTGCACGAGCGCCTGCCGGAACAATGCCATCCAATGCCGGTTGTCCTTTTCAGACCCTTTTCCGTAGATCTTCAGGTTGCCTCCCTTGTAGGTCTTGATCTCCGAGGTCTCCGTACCGGTCAAGAGGTCGCAGATGTACTTGGCGCGGTGCCGCTCCTTGCTCTCGACGACAGCATCCAGCAACAGCGCGAGGTCATCCTTCGCTTCGAAGGATTCCTGCGGATGTTTGCAGTTATCGCAACTTCCGCAGGTATTCCCTGGCATCTCCTCACCGAAGTAATGCAGAAGGTATTTCCGGCGGCACATGCTGGTCTCTGCATAGCCCACGGTATCCTGCAGCAATTGCTTGCCGATCTCTTGCTCCGCTACGGGCTTGCCTTGCAGGAACTTCTCCAACTTCTCGATGTCCTTGTAGCTATAGAACGCCACGCAGCGGCCTTCCCCACCATCGCGCCCACCACGTCCCGTTTCCTGGTAATAGCTCTCCAAGCTCTTCGGAATGTCATGGTGGATCACGAAGCGAACGTCGGGCTTATCGATGCCCATACCGAAGGCTATGGTGGCCACGATCACGTCCACCTCCTCCATCAGGAATTTGTCCTGGTGTGATGCTCGCTGACCCGCGTCCATCCCGGCATGATAGGGTAGGGCCTTGATCCCGTTCACGCTCAAGGTCTCCGCCACTTCTTCCACCTTCTTTCGGCTCAAGCAATAGATGATCCCGCTACGGCCTTCGTACTGCTTCACGAAACGGGTGATCTCCCGGTTCACATCCCGCTTGGGGCGTACTTCGTAGAACAGGTTAGGTCGGTTGAACGAGTCCTTGAAGGTGACGGCGTTCGGGATGTCGAGGTTCTTCAGGATGTCCTCTTGGACCTTCCCGGTCGCGGTGGCGGTCAGCGCGATCACGGGAACCCGCTTGATCTCGTCGAAGATCGTGCGTAGGCGCCGGTACTCCGGTCGGAAGTCATGGCCCCACTCACTGATGCAATGCGCCTCGTCGATCGCAAAGAAGCTGATGTTGATCTCCGATAGGAATTCAACGTTCTCCTTTTTGGTCAGCGATTCCGGTGCTACGTACAGCAGCTTGGTATGACCGGAGGTGATGTCCTTGCGCACCTGCAGCGCTTCGTTCCGCGTCAGGGAGCTGTTCAGGAAGTGTGCGATACCGTCCTGTGAGCTGAAGCTCCGGATGGCGTCCACCTGGTTCTTCATCAGCGCGATCAGGGGGCTCACCACGATCGCGGTGCCCTCCATCATCAAGGCCGGTAATTGATAGCAAAGGCTCTTCCCACCGCCGGTGGGCATGATCACGAAGGTGTCCCGACCGTCCAATACGCTTTGAACGATGGATTCTTGGTCGCCTTTGAACTGACTGAATCCGAAGAACTGTTCGAGAGCCTCCCGGGAGGAAACGGCAACTTTGGTCATACGATGCGCGACCGGAGCAGATCGCTTTTTTGATGGAACGCTCTAAGGTAACGTATCCGTAACGATTATCGGATAGCGATCCGACCATCTTTTTTGACAAGCTTACCAAGGGCACGAAGCGCCCGTCGAAGTCGTTGATAACTGGGGAGGCAGGCCCCGACCGGCCTACGGTCCCCGACTATCTTTGGCGCACGAGGCTTTCGATTTGGCCACTCCATCACCCGGACAGGAAATGACCTTCCTGGAGCATCTCGAAGAGCTCCGGTGGACCTTGGTACGCTCGGCGATCGCCATCGCTGTGGGCATGCTTGCCGCCTTCATCGCCAAGGACTTCGTCTTCGATCACATCATCCTCAGCGCCAAGGAACCCTCCTTCATCACTTATCGGGCCTTTTGTGCCCTGGGGCACCGGATCGGGATGGGTGATGCACTTTGCCCGAACACCATGGCCTTGAGCTTGCAGAACATCAGTATGAGCGGGCAGTTCTTCACCCACTTGGTGGTCTCGTTCGTGGCGGGCTTCATTATCGCCTTTCCTTATGTGCTTTGGGAGATCTGGCGCTTCATTGCACCGGGCCTGCACGGTTCTGAGCGGCGCTCCTTGCGGGGCATGGTGGCCTTCGCCTCGGTGCTGTTCTTCGCTGGGGTGGCGTTCGGCTACTTCATCCTTGCTCCCTTGAGCATCCAGTTCTTCGGTACCTACCAAGTGAGCGCTTCCGTGCAGAACACGATCGCCTTGGACAGCTATATCGCCATGGTGACCTCCGTGACCCTGTGGACCGGTGTGACCTTCGAACTTCCCTTGGTGATCCTCTTCCTCACCAGGGCCGGGATCCTGGAACCGCAGCTATTGCGCACCTACCGGAAACATGCTTTCGTGGGCCTATTGATCATTTCTGCCATCCTTACCCCGCCTGATGTGGTGAGCCAATTGATCGTTTGCGCACCGTTGATGCTACTGTACGAGGCCGGTATCATGATCTCGGCCCGCGCATACCGGCGGATGCAGGCTGCTCGCACCAAAGGCGGGTCTTCCGTTCGTTCGCGTAATTGATGCCCGGCCTGTCCACATATCGCATCTGCACCCTTGTTCTGTGCTTCGGGCTCTTGGCCATGGCCCAAGGTCAAACAACGCGCATTACCGGCGTGGTGACCGACTCAAGGACGGGGGAGACGCTTCCCTTCGTCAACATCGCTTTCATCGATAGCAGGATCGGTACCACTACGGATATCAATGGCAACTATTCCTTCGATACCTATTACGCGACGGATTCCATCCGGGCTTCTTTCGTGGGTTATCTGCCCAGGACGGTGGCGGTCAAGAAGGACAAGGCGCAGGTTATCAACATCCCACTGGAACCCAGTAGCGTGGAGCTTGCCGAGGTCATCATCAAACCACCAGATGAGAATCCCGCCTTCACAATTCTACGCCGGGTGGTCCAGCACAAGGAGGCGAACAACCGGGAGAAGCTCTCGGCATACGCCTATGAGTCCTACAATAAGATCGAGTTCGACCTGAACAACATCACGGAGGAATTCACCGACAAGAAGCTGTTCCGGCCCTTCGCCTTCATTTTCGACTATGTGGACAGCACCGATGCCAAGCCCTACCTCCCGATCTTCATGACGGAGACCCTCTCGGAGGTCCATTATCGACAGAAGCCGAGGTCCCGCAAGGAGTTCATCCACGGAACCAAGGTCAGCGGTGTTGAGAATGAGAGCGTTTCGCAGTTCATGGGCGATATGTACCAGAACGTGAACATCTATGACAACTTCCTCTTGATCTTCGGAAAGAACTTCGTGAGCCCGATCGCGGATGGAGGTAAGGGCTTCTATGATTACTACCTCACTGACAGTGCGTTCGTGGGGAAGTATTGGTGCTACAAGCTCGAGTTCAAACCGAAGCGCGTGCAGGAACTGGCTTTCATGGGCGAGATGTGGATCAACGACACCACCTATGCCGTGCGACGGATCGAGGCCGGGATCGCCGAAGGTGCCAACCTCAATTTCGTGGAGGCCTTCAAGGTGCGGCAGGAGTATGACCAGGTGCAGGATGAAGTGTGGATGCTCACCCGCGATGAACTGGTCGTTGATCTGAACGTGCTGAAGGACACCGGCAAACCCAATAAGAACCCCGTGCAAGGATTGTACGGGAGACGAACGGCGACCTACAAGGAATTCGTGATCAATGAACTTCAGGACGACGCCTTCTACGCTGGCCCTGAAGAGGTGGTAATGGCCATCGACCCCTTGAGCCTCGGGGCGGATTATTGGGATACCAACAGGCATGTACCGCTGAGCGAGAAGGAGAACACGATCTACCACATGGTGGACACGATGAAGTCCATCCCGCGCTTCCGTACGTACATCGATATAATCAGCACCGTGGTGACCGGGTATTACCCCAGGGGGATGGTGGAATTGGGGCCGTACTTCACCACGTACAGTTGGAACCTTGTGGAGGGGAACCGTTTCCGCGTGGGTGCGCGTACCAGCAGCGAATTCAGCAAGCGCGTCGAGTTCGAGGCCTACACCGCATACGGCACGCTCGATCAGGAATTCAAGTACATGTTCGGTGGAAAAGGGTTCATCACCAAGGATCCGCGCTTGATCCTGGGCATGTACTTCAAGCACGACATCGAGCAATTGGGGCAAAGCACGAACGCGTTCCAACAGGACAACATCCTCTCCTCCGCCTTCCGCCGGACGCCGAACAACAAGCTGACCATGGTGGATCAGTTCCAGGTCTACCTGGACCGGGAATGGTTCATGGGCTTCAGCAGTTCGGCCATGTTGCAGGTCCGGGACCTTGCCCCGCGCGGAGCGTTGAGCTATGTGAGCCTGAATGACGCCGGAGAACCGGACACCATACAGCGGATCGCCACCACCGAGATCATTCTTGGTACGCGCTTCATGTACAAGGAGAAGCTCATCGCTGGGGACTTCACCCGGGTGAGCTTGGGTTCACGATACCCTTCGTTGGAGGTGCAGTTGCATCAAGGCTTCAAAGGTGCGCTAGGAGGGGATTACGATTATACCAAAGTGCTGGCGCGAATAAGGCATCGCGTACAGCTCGGCCCACTGGGATTCATGCGCTACACGGTGAACGGCGGACAGATCTTCGGTACGCTTCCTTATCCGTTGCTCGCCATCCACGCGGGTACCGAGACCTTCTATTACGACGACATCGCGTTCAACACAATGAACTTCTTCGAGTTCATCAGCGATCGCTTCGCCAGTGTGTTCGTGGAACAGCATTTCGAGGGCCTTATCCTGAACCGGATCCCCTTGTTCCGTCGCCTGAAATGGCGGGAAGTGGTGGGTGCGAAAGCGGTGATCGGCAGCCTCCAACAAAAGAACCGCGATGCCATGGAGCTGTTGCCCTTCATGTACGACCTCAGTGGTGGCCCCTATGCCGAGGTCAGCTTCGGTATCGAGAACATCTTCAAGGTCTTGGAAGTGGACATGATCCGACGGCTCAGGTACTTGGACAATGAGAATGCGCGCGATTGGGCCTTACGTTTGAAGCTGAACATCACTTTCTGAGGTGCTACGAGCCGAGAACATCATCAAGCGATACAAGCGCCGCACCGTGGTCAGTGGCGTGAGCGTGGAAGTGCGCCAAGGTGAGATCGTCGGGCTGTTGGGACCCAATGGTGCAGGCAAGACCACCAGCTTCTACATGATCGTCGGCCTGGTCAAACCGAACGAAGGACGGATCTTCCTGGACAAGGAGGACATCACCGACATGGCGATGTACAAACGGGCACAGCGAGGGATCGGCTACTTGCCGCAGGAGGCCAGTGTGTTCCGCAAGCTCACTGTGGAGGACAATGTGCGCGCGATCCTGGAAATGAGCGGAAAAAGCAAGCAGGAGCAAGCGAACAAGCTGGAGGAGTTGCTGGATGAGTTCGGCCTCCAGCACGTGCGCAAGAACATGGGCGATGTCCTAAGTGGCGGGGAACGTCGACGCACCGAGATCGCCCGGGCATTGGCCACCGAGCCCCGCTTCATCCTATTGGACGAGCCTTTCGCCGGGGTGGACCCGATCGCTGTGGAGGACATCCAAGGCATTGTGACCCAGCTGAAGAAACGCAACATCGGCGTGCTCATCACCGACCACAACGTGCAGGAGACCTTGAGCATCACCGACCGCGCCTATTTGTTGTTCGAAGGCAAGATCCTGAAACAGGGCACGGCCGAGGAGTTGGCCGCGGACGAGACCGTTCGCAAGGTCTACCTCGGGAAGAATTTCGAATTAAGGAGGAAAGTGTAGGGGGCGCCGGGTAACCTTGGCGGTCCTCAACCTTCAACCACCACGAAGCTGTACTTCTCCATGATCTGGTTGGCCAGCAACTTCTTGCAGGCCTCATCCACCTTGGCCTCGGCAGCTTTCTTGTCCTTCGCTTCCACGTTCAAGGTGATGTGCTTGCCGATGCGTACACCGGTGATCTCGGGCAATCCCAAGTTCTGCATGCTGCCGCTCACGGCCTTGCCTTGTGGGTCGAGCAGGTTGTCATGGGGCATCACTTCGATGGAGGCGCGGAAGGTCTTCATGGGTTGAAAAGTCTCAAGTCTCAATTCACAAGGTCAAAGGTTCAAGGACGAATTGCAAGCACGAATAAGTTGACCGGGAGGCTGATCCAGCAGGAACCGCAGAACAGCAACCTTGTACCTTCTCACTTGATACTTGTTAATTGTGACTTGAACAGTTTGCCCCACAATGGGCTAAGCAGGTACAAAAGTAGGATCATCGGCACAGCGAGTATGCCATAAAGAATGACCAGGACCAAGCTGATGCCTAGCAAGAGGAATATGACCTCATTCCCGGCCCACTTGAAGTGCTTGAATTTTAGGGAGGGAAGGGGAATCTCAGAGAGCATGACTATGCTAAGACCAAGAGCAACGGAAAACGGAACCGCAGGAATTCCAATCAACAGTATTGCCGGATAAGTGGCGCCATTTGCTACGGCGAGGCCAACACTCGCCCAGAAAAGTCCGTTCGCTGGAGTGGGAAGACCAAGGAATCCATTTGACTGCCTTGTGTCAAGATTGAACTTGGCCAAGCGCCAACATGAAGCGATCGTAATGATCATTGGGATGGACCAGACGAGTAGGCGGTCCAGAATACCAGCCTTTTTGAGGAAGATCATGCTGGTAATTGGATCTCCAAGTGACGTAGCCTGGATCAGGTCCTTGTTCTCAAGTGCAACGACACCTGATCCAACTATGATGAATGCGATCATCCCAGGCGCCACCCCGAAGGTCACCATGTCCGCCAAGCTGTCCAATTGGGCACCCAAGGGACTTCCGCCACCCAAGGCCCGGGCGGCCAAGCCGTCCAGCACATCAAAGAAAGCCCCGGCGAACACCAGCCAACATGCCAGTGTTAGCTGTCCTTGGGAGGCCAACAATATGGAGCCTACCCCGCAAGCTAGGTTCGCGGTGGTCAAGAGGTCAGGAAGCCGGGGATGGCGTGCCATATGGTATGTTCAAGCCCGAGCAGCTGGGATCGACGGGCCGAAGTTGGGTAATTTCGGGGCAATGATCCAGGCCACCCGGAGTTATATGCTGCGTCATTAAGATGTATACGATGATCATCCATTCGAACGTGAAGGTCCTGCGCAGCGCTGCGGTAACGGTCGGTCTCGGCCTGATGTCCACCTTTACCATGGCGCAGGACGCGCCGAAGTACAGCAACGAATTCCTTGCCGTTGGCGTGGGTGCCAGGGCCTTGGGCATGGGCAACGCGTTCTCTGCGGTGGCCAATGATGTCACCAGCGGCTACTGGAATCCGGCCGGACTCCTCGGCGTCAAAGGCGACCTCCAAGTGGGGGCCATGCACAGCGAGTACTTCGCCGGGATCGCCAAGTACGACTACATCGGTCTGGCCAAACCCATCGACTCGGTCAGTACCATCGGCTTCACGTTCATCCGCTTCGGTATCGATAACATCCCCAATACCATCGACCTGATCGATCCTTCGGGGAACATCGACTACGACCGGATCACCTCCTTCAGCTCGGCGGATCATGCCTTCATCATTTCCTATGCCCGGAAGATGAGGGTGCCCGGGCTTCAGGTTGGCGGTAACGTCAAGGTGATCTACCGCCGCGTGGGCGAGTTCGGCAAAGCGTGGGGCTTCGGCCTGGATGCAGGTGCCACCTACCAGCGCGACCGTTGGCGCTTCAGTGCCGTGGCGCGTGATGTCACCGGCACCTTCAATGCATGGAGCTACACCCTGGACCAACGCACCTTGGACGTATTCGAACAGACAGGGAACGAGTTCCCGGAGAACAGCGTGGAGGTGACCTTGCCCCGCTTGGTGCTCGGGGTCGCACGGGACTTCAAGTTCGGCGATAAATTCGACTTCATCGCATCCGTCGACCTGGAGAACACCTTTGATGGCAAGCGCAATACCTTGATCAAGTCGGATGTGTTCAGCACCGACCCACGTTTCGGTATTGAACTGGGTTATGCCGGTGTGGTGTACGTGCGTGCGGGTGTGAGCAACATGCAGTACGTGACCGACCTCAGCGACGAGCAGCAATTCACGCTCCAGCCGAACATCGGTCTGGGATTGAAGATCAAGAGCGTGTCGCTCGATTATGCATTGACCGATATCGGGGATAACAGTGTGGCGCTGTACTCCAACTTGTTCTCGCTCAAATTCGACCTCTTCAAGAAGACATCCTGATGGTTCGATCGATACTCCTGCTGCTGGTCCTGGTCCGAGCGGTGCTCGCATTCGGCCAATCGCCGTATGGGAACGAATGGATCGATCATGACCGCCAGTATTGGCGTTTCGACGTGTATTCCACGGCCTTGCACCGCCTCGATAGCGCCACCTTGGCCGCTGCCGGTTTCCCCATCGGTACGGTGGACCCCAAGGACCTGATGCTCTTCGGACGGGAGAAGCAGGTGCCCTTGTACATCCAAGGCGGTGAGGACGGCGTGCTCAACAGCGGTGATCTCATCGAGTTCATCGGAAGGAAGAACGACGGCTGGATCGACACCCGGATGTACCAGACACCGGAGCACCACGCCAACCCTTACTACAGCCAGTTCAACGATACCATCCACTACTTCTTGACCTGGGACCCGGATCCGGAAGTGGTGAAGGAGCGGGTGCAGCCGTACGTGAATACCGCGTATGACGAACACACCATTCGGCCCTGGGTCTGGAACACGAGCATTCGGGGGCTCCGGGATTACTATTGGCTGGGCTACATCTATCCCCAGTTCACGGCGTCCAGCAGTCAGATGATCGAAGGTGAAGGCTGGGGTGGCAATCCGCTGCAGACCACATCGGCTACGGTGGAAACGCCTGTCTCCGTGGCGACCGAAAGGGCCTTTACCGGAGCGGGTGCTCCGATGGCCGATGTGCATATGGTCATCGCCGGTCAGACCAATCCCGGAGGGACCTCTTGGATCGATCACCATGTGCAGGTGCTTGCCGGTGCAGGTGGAACGGTGTTGATGAAGGACACGACCTATATCGGCAGCAAGGTCGTCCGCTTCGATTTCCAAGTGCCGGCAACTGACCTGACCGGCGGTTTCAACAGCTTGGTGCGCGTGCCGCATGACCTGGATGGGCCCGGCCAGATCGGCCAATTCCAACCGGCCTACGTGGATTTCCAAGTGCCTACCGCTGCGATCGTTCGCTACGCGCGAGACCTCCAGATCTATGGACCGGGACCGCTGGATTTCAGTGTACCCGCAGATGAAGATCCTGTTGCAAGGCTGTTCATGGGCAATGTAACGGGCACCCCGGTGCTCTATGCTTTTGGAGATACGATACGTCGTGTTTTGCCCGGAACGGTCGGTGGCGGTTGGCAAGCCTTGATCCCTACCCACCCCGATAGCGCAGAAACGCGGACATTCCTATACGCCTCGGAAAGCGCGATCAACATCCCTTCCTTGGTGCCGGTGAATGGCGATGGCCGGTTCACCGATTACGCCGCGATGGATCCGGACTCGGCCTTGCTGATCGTCTCCCATCAGACCCTGTGGAACGGCGCGCAGGCCTATGCCAACTATCGATCATCCGGTGGCCCGAGGCCGTTGCCGACCGTTCTGGCCGATGTGGATGAGCTTTATGACCAGTTCGGTGGGGGCGTTCCCAAGAACTCCTTGGCCATTCGCATGTGGGCGAAGTTCGTTCTGGATACCTGGACCACGGACCCACAGGGCCTGTTCCTGATCGGTAAGTCGGTCACTACCTCCCCGGTGGGCTACGGACAAGGAACCCGGGTGGACTTCAACAATTCCTATGCGCGCTGCTTGGTCCCCACCTACGGCTATCCACCTTCGGACCAGTGCTTCACCATGGGGCTGCACTTCGATCCACGGCTGGTGGAGATACCCGTGGGCCGCTTGAGCGCGTCCGACGAACAACAGGTGTTCGACTACCTCGATAAGGTGCAGACCTTCGAGGCCCTCGAACATGCGGCATGGATGAAGAACGTGGTGCACTTGAGTGGGGGATTCACGGCCCAAGAGCAGGCCAACTTGGCTAATCACCTGCGTAACATGGAACCGTATGCAGGTGATACCACCTCTTTCGGTGCCCAATACGCGCGCTTCATAAAGAGCAGTTCGGAGACCTTTTCTGTTGCCTCGGCGGATTCCGTTCGGCAGCTGATCGAAGGTGGTGTTTCCTTGATGAACTTTTTCGCGCATGCCTACTCGGAGAACTTCGACATCACCATAGACGATCCCGACAACTACGAATGGAACGGGCGCTACCCCATGGTGATCGGCAACTCGTGCTACATCGGGAACATCCACCTCAATGCCGACTTGGCAAGCACCAGCGAGGATTGGGTGATGCGACCGGGCAAAGGTCCCATTGCTTTCATGGCCTCCGTGGATGAAGGGATCGCGCCCTACTTGGCCGTGTACAGCGCGCACTGGTACAACAGTTTGGGAACGGCGAACTACGGAAAAGGCCTCGGGGAGCACATGCGGCATGCGGCATACCAGTACTTGAACAACCAGTACAACACGGTCACGCTCTTCACGGTACAGACCTTCACCTTGCAAGGCGACCCGATGCTGGTGCTGAATTCGCCGGAGAAGCCGGACTTTGAAGTGCTATCGGAAGATATCCTGTTCGACCCGGTGAACGTGACCGCCGACATCGACAGTTTCGACGTGAAGGTGGTGCTGCGCAACATCGGTCGATTGATCGACACCCCCGTCAGCGTCCAATTGGAACGTACCAATAGCGGACTGCCTGAACCCATTGTGACCACTGCAGTTGAGTTTCGGATTCCAGGACACCCTTGTCTTCCGCTTGCCCACACTGGCCATGAGCGGCGGTCAGGGCATCAACCAGTTCAGCGTGCGCGTGGACCTTGACCCAGATCTGATCGAGGAAATGGATGACTTGGCGAACAACGCTGCATCCAACACCTTGTTCATCACCTCGGGTGATCTCGTGCCGACCTATCCGTACGATTTCGCGATCGTCCCGGAAAGTGGTCCGCGCTTGAAGGCCAGCACCGGCGACCCCTTCGCTCCGGTGCGCAACTACATCTTCCAGATCGATACCACCGACCTGTTCAACAGTCCGGTGATGCAGATGGCTATGGTGAGCGCACCCAGCGGCGTGGTCTCGTGGCAACCGACAACGGTATACAACGTGGACCAGGTGCAGGACAGCACCGTGTACTACTGGCGTTGCAGCATCGATAGCACCGGCAATGGTGGCTACAATTGGTACGAGCGTTCGTTCCAATTCATCAGCGGCCAACGCGGTTGGGGTCAAGCACACTACTTCCAATTCAAGAACGACAACTACGCGGATATCGAATACGATCGCCCTGAACGCGACTTCGATTTCACCAGTGAACCGCACGAGATCGCCGCATGGACGCCGGGCTTTGATTATTGGGGCCAGATCGGGTGGCGCTTGGACCTGGCGAACCAGGACTTCGAGGATGTTCCGGGATCCTTCGTGGCACGTGGGGGTGGTGATCCATACACCTATGAGACCTGGGGAACCAAGTGGACTCGATACGTCCGTGGACCCACCTGTCACATACAATCCCGACCACGATTTCGGTAACCAGAACAACCTTTCCCAGTGCCGGAACCGGGTGATGAAGTATTTCGCATACAGGCAGAACGTACCCGAACAAATGGCGGCGTTGGAGAACCTGATCACGAATGAGGTCCCGGACGGCCACCATATCGTCATGTTCACGTGGCTGTATATCAATAAGACAGGAATGGAGGCCGCACCAGGGCTGATCCCCGCCATGGAGGACCTCGGCGTTCCTGATTTCAGCACGTTGCAGGACAGTGTGCCCTATGTTTTCTACGTGCGCAAAGGCTTCCCCGAGACCTTCCAGGACACGATCGGCACGGAGATAACCCAATACATCGAATTGAGGGCCACGATCGAAAGCTCCGGCAACAATGGCTTCATCACCACAATGGATGCAGGCCCTGCGCACCAATGGACCGGTTTGACCTGGAACGTGGAGCCCTTCGATGCCAGCGATAGCACGGTGATCCAGTTGAAAGGGGTCACCATTGCCGGTGAGGAAGTGGATCTTGGGGAATTCCCAGCCACACAAGGCGAGGTGCCCGATCTGTGGAACTATGCCAACGCCCAGTTCTACCCCAAACTGCGATTGCGCGGAAAGTTCCACGACCTGGTCGATGCCGAACCGAGACCCGGCCAGTTGAAGCGCTGGCAGTTGTTGCACGTGCCGGTGCCGGAATGCGCGATCGATCCACCCTTGGGCTATTTCTTGGGCTTGGATGGTCTATCACAAGGGCAGGAAGCCTCCGTCGCTGTGGCCGTGCACAACATCAGTGAGTTCGATATGGACAGCCTGCTCATTGCGGCATGGGTGGTCGATCGCACCAATACCAAGCATTTGGTACACTACAAGCGGAACGCCCCGTTACCTGCCGAAGCGTTCATGTTGGATACGATCCGT
Organism: Flavobacteriales bacterium; assembly: GCA_041391825.1. Taxonomy (GTDB): domain Bacteria; phylum Bacteroidota; class Bacteroidia; order Flavobacteriales_F; family PHOS-HE28; genus PHOS-HE28. Next base: position 45,355 of record JAWKNF010000018.1, read on the forward strand.
TTCAACACACTTCGTTTCGGTGGCTCGAACTCCTTGATCATCGAGGCCAACCCGATCGATACCCTCACGAACTATTACGACCAGCAGGAGCAATACCACTTCAACAACATCGCACAGTGGCGCTTCGATGTGATCGAGGATCGCGAGAACCCCCTCTTGGATGTCACCTTCGATGGGGTGCATATCCTCGATGGCGACATCGTTTCCTCGAGGCCGGAGATCGAGATCTCATTGAACGACGAGAACACGGTGCTGCTCCTCGACTCACCCGCCGACACGGCCCAGTTCAAGGTGATCCTGGCCCGACCTGGAGCGCCGATCGAACGCATCTACTTCCGCGATGGACAAGGGAACGAGAACATGCAGTTCATTCCGGCCGACGGACCCGAGAACGAAGCACGCATCTTCTACCGCCCGACGTTCGCGGCGGATGGAAAGTACCTGCTTACGGTGCAGGCCTCGGACCTGAGCATGAATGCTTCGGGTGACAATGACTACAAGGTGAGCTTCGAGGTCATCAACCGCAGTACGATCACCGAGGTGCTCAACTATCCGAACCCCTTCACCACCAGCACCCGCTTCGTGTTCACGATCACCGGCAGCGCTGTGCCCACGTACATGAAGATCCAGATTATGACCATTACGGGCAAGGTGGTCCGGGAGGTGAAGATGCATGAGCTCGGCCCGCTGCGTGTAGGCCGGAACATGACCGAGTTCGCTTGGGACGGCACCGATGAGTTCGGCGACAAGCTGGCTCGCGGCGTGTATCTGTACCGGGTGATCGCCCAAATGAACGGAGAGGACATCGAGTACCGGGCCACCGGTGCCTCGGAGTACTTCACCAAGGGCTTCGGCAAGATGTATCTCTTGCGGTAGCCTCCAACGTTCGCCGTGTACTTTCGTGGCGAGCGCATGCTGCCTTCACGTACCCGTATCCTCCTTTGGTCCGCATTGAGCGGGGTGCTTTGGGCACTCGCGTGGCCCGCGGTCGGTGGACTCACTCCGTTGGCCTTTCTCGCATGGTTGCCATTGCTGCATGCGGAACGGCTGCACGACTTGCGCACGGCCGATCGGCCACGTGCATTCGTGCCGCACGTGCTCTTGGCCGTGTTCATCTGGAACGCATCCACCTCGTGGTGGTTCTTCTGCGTCAGCGAACCGCTCTCCACACGGCTGATCAGCGGTTTCGCGCCCATGGTCGTGAATTCGTTGCTCATGATCCTGCCCTGGTGGTTGAAGCGTGTGGTGCGCCGAACGGTCGATCCACGCGCGGCTACCTACGGCTTCATGTTCTTCTGGCTCGCCTTCGAATACTTGCATCACGACTGGGATATGCAGTGGCCATGGTTCTCGATCGGCAATGTGTTCAGCACGCGACCTGAATGGATCCAGTGGTACGAGCACACCGGCATGCTCGGTGGTTCATTGTGGGTCCTGCTCGTCACCTTGTTCGCGGATCGCGCCATCGCGCAGTGGTCAGTGAACAGGCGCGCAGCGAAGGTCCATGTGCTCATCACGGCCTCCCTTGTGCTCGTACCATTGGGGGTCTCGATCCATCGCTTCAACACGTATCCGCTGAACGCGGGACCCGTTATTGAAGCGGTCATCGTGCAACCGAACGTGGATCCGTACACGGAGAAATTCGGCGGCTTGGATCCGATGGACCAACTCGAACGCATGCTTGCGCTTGCCGTAGAAGCCATGACCGATTCCACCGTGCTGGTGGTGATGCCGGAGACCGCGTTGCAAGAAGGTGCCATGGTGGACATGAGCGGCCCGGAACCGGTCTTCCATGGACTATGGGAGAATGACCTGGCCGCTTCGCGCAGCATCAAGCGATTGCAATTGTTCCAAGCGCAGCATCCGCAGGCCGCGATACTCGCCGGAATGTCCGCCGAGTTCCTCTTCCCACGCGATGGGGATATCCCGGTATCTGCGCGTCCGCTATTCCGGCCGGAGAGTGGCGTGCCGGCGGATCAGCAACGCTGGTACGAAGCGTACAACGCAGCCGTGTTCCTGCCTTCGCAAGGCCCTGTGGAGCACTACAACAAATCGAAGCTTGTTGCAGGCGTTGAGCTGATGCCCTTCGAGGAGGTGCTCGGGCATATCGCGGCCCTTTCCGTCGATCTCGGCGGCACCTCCGGGAGCTTGGGGATGCAAGAGGAGCGGGAGGTGCTGAACGACCCGGGCAGCGACCTGCGCTTGATCCCGGCGATCTGCTACGAGTCCGTTTTTGGTGAGCACATCGCGGCGCATGTGCGGAACGGCGGGAACCTTATCGCGATCATCACCAACGATGGCTGGTGGGCCGATTCACCAGGCTATCGGCAGCACCTCACCTTCGCCTCCATCCGCGCGATCGAAACACGACGCGATGTGGTGCGATCGGCCAATACAGGAATCTCCTGTTCAGTGGATCGCCGCGGTGTGATCCATGACCCGACGGAATGGTGGGTGCCGGCGGCACTGAAGGTGCAGGTACGCCTCAGCGAGGAGATCACGTTCTTCGTTCGCCATGGCGACCAGGTCGGACGCGTTGCCGTGCTCTGTTCCGTCCTCCTGCTCTTGTTGGCCATGGTTCGTGGCGTACAAGGCAGAACATCACGCTGAACCCTTGGACCCGTGTGCTCGCGGTATCTTGGCCGGGTCGTGCAGCAACGTATCCGGATCAAGATCCCCGATGCCGGGAAAGTGGATTGGACCGCTCTCCGGAACGAGCCGCATTTCCTCTATCGCCGTGTTGCGGATCAGGACAGGGCGGTGTTGGGTGTCGGCCTTTCGCGTGCGGTGGAAGAACCAATTTTCGATCCGGACAACAGAGCGACGGACTGGTACTTCGGTGCCCTGCGCTACGAATGGAAGGATGCCTTGGAGCCTGCTCTGGGCCATGCGGCCAAGATCCATGAGGCAGCGCATTGCGAATGGTTCGTTCCTCGATTCGTTGTGGAATGGCAAGGAAAGGACGTGGTCATGCACGTTCTTCCGGGTGAGGAGGCCGATGCCCGCGCGTGGGCGGAAGTCTTCTTCGCACCTTGCCTGAGTGCAATTTCGGACCCGCCAAAGGAGTGGTTGGAGCAATGCGATCGAACAAGCTACTTGGTGCAGGTTGGTGTATTGATGCGCCACATCCAACGCGGCGATATCTACGAGCTCAATTACTGTACAGCGCGAACGGCGCATTGCCCGTCGTTCGATCCGTTCGCTTCCTTCGGAAAGCTCTTGGTCAACTCGGGCGCGCCATACGCAGGTTTCCATCGATCGGGGAACAACTTCGCCTTGTGCGCGAGCCCGGAGCGCTTCCTTCGATTTGAGAAGGACCGAGTGGTGGGGCAACCCATGAAGGGTACCCGGCCGCGCTCGCCGGACCCCATGGAGGATGTACGACTTCGGGACGAGCTGGCTGCCGATGTCAAGGAACGCAGTGAGAATGTGATGGCCTTGGATGTGATGCGCCATGACCTCTCCAAGGTGGCGGCGAGCGGCTCTGTGCATGTCGAGGAGTTGTGCGCTGTGATCACCGTTCCGCGGGTGCATCAAATGATCAGCACGGTCTCGGCACGTTTACGGGACGGCAATACGCCCATGGATGCTGTTCGTGCCGCTTTCCCCATGGCCAGCATGACCGGAGCGCCCAAGGTCCGCGCCATGCAGCTGATCGACGAAGCGGAAGGGGCGCCACGCGGTCTGTTCAGCGGAAGTCTCGGCTTCTTCGCCCCGGACGGAACAGGCGACCTCAATGTGGTCATTCGCACCTTGCTCTTCGACGCACTAACGGGAAATGCATCCATCCATACCGGGAGTGCGATCACAGCCCTTTGCGATCCGGAACAGGAATGGGAAGAGTGCCAATTGAAGGCTCGTTCCGTCATCGATGCCCTCGGCCATGCTTGATCGGATCCGTGAAACCATTCTTCAGCAAGAGCTGACCATTGAGCGTGAACCCCTGTGGGTCGCGGTGAGCGGCGGGGTGGACAGTATGGTGCTGCTGCATGCGTTGCGCGCGCTGGAATATCCATGTCATGTGGCCCACGTTGATCACGGTCTGCGTGGTGCTGATAGCGATGCCGATCTGGCCTTCGTTCGCGATCATTGCAAAGAGCATGACATACCCTTCCATGCGCATAAGGTAGATGTGAAGGGTGAGGCCGAAGCTTCGTCCCGTAGCGTTCAAATGGTCGCCCGGGAATTGCGCTATGCTTGGTTCCGGGAGCTTGTCGCCGCTGGTCCTGCAAAACTGTGCCTCGCGCATCACGCCGATGATGCTGTTGAAAGCATGTTCATGGGTCTGATGCAAGGGATGGGCACGAAGGGATGGCGATCGATCCCCTACCGAAGCGGCCCGTTCATCCGGCCGATGCGCGACGTGGACTGTGCCGGGGTCCTCGCATACGCCGAAGCGCACGGAGTGACGTGGAGAGAGGATGCAAGCAACGCGAACACTGCGTACCTGCGGAACCGTGTGCGCCACGAATTGCTGCCCCTGTTGTCGCAATGGCGGCCTGGAGTGCAACGCAATCTGCGCCGGAACTTGGACCTCTTAGCGGAAATGCAAGGCTTCGCGGAACGCACGGCCTTGGCTGCATTGGATACATATGCCCCGGGTGCGGACGGTTCGATGCGCATCCCGTTCGAGGTGATCAACAGGGACGGCATTCCGAAATTCGTCCTGGACCAAGCGCTTCGCGGCAAGGGCTTCCATCCGGACCGGATCGCCCAGATCCTGCACGCGATCGATCGACAACACACCGGTTCGCTCTTCGTCAATGGCGAACACCAGGTCCTGGTGGATCGATCCGAACTCGTCATCGGAAAAGTGGCTGGGGTACTTCCCTCTTGGACGATCGAAGCAGTTGGTGAGGGATCGGCTGACCTTCCCATGATCATGGAGGCGTCGACTTCTTCGATGATCGACCCGACCGCAGGTCCGACCGTGGCATGGATCGATCGGGACAAGATCAAGTTCCCGTTGACCTTGCGGCCCTGGAAGGACGGGGATCGCCTGCGACCGGTGGGTGTGGATGGAAGCAAACTCGTGAGCGACATCCTCATTGATGCCAAGGTGCCGAGGGATCGGAAGCAACACACCTATGTGCTGGCGGATGCCGAACGGATCATTTGGTTGTGCGGCCTTCGTTTGTCCGCAGATGTGCGGGCCTCGGCGAGTTCGACCGTGGTGCTGCAGTGCAGTTGGATCGGGTCCTGAACCGGACAGGAATATTTCCATGGAGTTGTCGATGCACCCGCTTCGGGCGTATCTTCAAGTTCCCAAGCACACGGTAACATGCTCCCTCCGAACGCACAGATCATACCCAAAGAGCAGATCTCTTCCTTGCGTTTTCCTCGCCAGCCCTTGGTGTTGAGTGAACGTGAACGATCCGTCATCCTCAAGAACATGGCCCGGGCCACGCGTTTGGGCAATGCGGAGCACGGTAAGTGCCGCATCGTTTTCCAGGACGACGAAGGAGTGAAGGCCGTTGAGACAACCATCTGGACCTTCGACCCCGAGAACATCGTCCTGAAGTACGGCATGGTCATCCCTGTCGCAAGGGTGATCAGTGTGGAGTTCCCATAGGATCCCTATCCTGTTGGGCAAGCGATGGCCGTTGGGCACGGGCTTGGACCTATTTTTGTACGTACAGCCCACCATGCTCCAACTCGCCCTTCCACTGTTCCTTCTTGCCTCCTCTTTCACCGGAGCTCCCGTGACATGGGAATTCACCGCTGTGCCGCTGGCCGATGGTGTTTACGAAGTGCGATCCACTGCGACCACCGAGGACGGCTGGCACATTTATGCGACCTCCTTGGAGAACGACCTGGGGCCTATCCCGACGAGCATTCGCTTCACCCCGTCAAAGGCCTACACGCTGATCGGCGAGCTGGTCGAACCCGTTCCCGTGGAGGAGTTCGATCCCAATTTCGAAATGCAGGTCCGCTACCACTCGGGCGAAACGGTGTTCGCCCAACGCGTCAAACCAACAGCGGACGAGTCGTTCGTTGTGGAGGGTGAGGTGGAATACATGGTGTGCAACGACAAGACCTGCTTACCGCCGGTCGGGGTGCCCTTCCGGATCGAGGTGCCCACCGATCATCCGAAGCCATAGTCGATGAAGAATTTCGTTCTGGCCCTGATAGCGGCTTTTTCCTTCAACTCCCTTCATGCCCAACCACCCGGTGTTCAAGGTTCTCCTGAGCCAGTCTCGTGGTCCGTTCATGCGACGGCTGTAGATGGGGCTTGGGAGCTGGCATTCAAGGCCACCATTGAGCACGGATGGTCCGTGTATTCGCAGAACAACTATGGCGATATGGGCCCATGGCCCACTTCGATCTTAGTGGACGCTCTTCCGGGTGTCACCACCGTCGGTAAGGTCACGGAGACCGGTGACAAGGTCGTGGAAGGAATGGATGAGGTGTTCGGTATGGAGGTGAAGAAGTTCAAGGGTTCCGCCACTTTCACCCAGCGTGTCAAGCTCGACGACCCGAGCTTGCCGGTATCCGGCTCGTTCGAGTACATGACCTGTAATGACGAGATGTGCCTGCCACCGACCACGGTGTTCTACCGCATCACGCCGGCCACGGATCGTTCTGAACTGTCCGGTTTTCCATTCAAGGAGGGCGATGTGCCTGCCGACCTGCCGCTTGCCGAGGAGGAACCCGTCATTTGGTCGCTCACCACGGAGAAAGTGAAGGACGGTCTGTACCGATTCCGCTTCACTGCGGATATCCAGGATCATTGGGCGGTCTATTCCCAGCATGAGTTCGGCGAAGGGCCCATCCCGACCGCTTTCGTGCTTGATAGCGCGTCCACCGCACACTTGGTCGGGCTGGCCAAGGAGGAAAGCGCGGACATGGAGGAGGGCATGGACGACATGTTCGGTATCAAGGTCCGCAAGTTCAAGCACAAGGTCACCTTCGTTCAGGAGATCGAAGTGGTCGATCCCACCGCGGACATCACCGGTGTGGTCAACTACATGTCCTGCGATGACAGCAAGTGCATCTTCCCGGATCCGGTGCGCTTCACAGTGAACCTTGCGAGCGGTGCGATCACCATTGGATCGAGGACCGGGACTGCAGGTGGCGAGTGCAAGTACAAGCTCGCCTCGGTCGATCTCAATACCCCGGTGGTGAAGGCGGCCAATGAGGTGAACGAAGTGCGGGAGAACGCCTCGCTCTGGCGCATTTTCTTCTTGGGCTTCCTCGGTGGGCTGGTGGCGCTCCTCACACCCTGTGTGTTCCCGATGATCCCACTCACGGTGAGCTTCTTCACCAAAGGGAGCGAGGACAAGTCCACCGGTCTGAAGAACGCATTGACTTATGGGGGCTTCATCCTCGGCATCTACCTCCTCTTCAGCCTTCCGTTCCATCTGCTTGGCTCGGTGAATGCCGAGATCTTCAATGAGATCAGCACGAACCCGTGGCTCAACGTGGCCTTCTTCGTGATCTTCCTTGTTTTCGCGGTCTCGTTCTTCGGCTATTTCGAGATCACCTTGCCGAGTTCCTGGGTGAACAGCATGGACGCGAAAGCCTCCAAATTTGGTGGTCTCATCGGTATCTTTTTCATGGCGCTTACCCTCGCGCTGGTCAGCTTCAGCTGTACTGGCCCGATTCTGGGTTCCTTGTTGGCCGGCGCACTCACCGCGGATGGCGGGGCCTGGCAATTGACGGCCGGCCTCGGTGGCTTCGGTCTCGCGCTCGCCTTGCCTTTCGCTTTGTTCGCGTTGTTCCCCAGTTGGCTCAATTCGCTCCCACGGAGCGGCAGTTGGCTGAACAGTGTGAAGGTGGTACTCGGCTTCGCCGAGATCGCGCTCGCGTTCAAGTTCTTGAGCAACGCCGATCTAGTGAAGCAATGGTCCATCGTACCCTACGAACTGTTCATGATCGTGTGGGTCCTATGTTCCCTGGGTATCGTGCTCTACCTCTTCGGTCTGATCCGTTTTCCGCACGATAGCCCGGTGAAGTCCCGTTCCACTATGCGATGGAGCTTCATCGGTCTCTTCACCGCTGCGACCATTTACCTCGCCTTCGGCCTTCGCGTGGATGAAAAGGCACAGACCTTCACCCCGATGGCCCTGATGAGCGGTCTGGCGCCACCCGTCGGCTATAGCTGGATCCTGCCCAAGAAGGCTGAAGCCTTCCATGACCTGGATGAGGCCATGGCCTATGCGAAGGAGGTGAACAAGCCCGTGATGATCGACTTCACCGGCTGGGCTTGCGTGAATTGCCGAAAGATGGAAGAGCACGTGTGGCCGGAAAAGGAAGTGAAGGAGCTGATCGAGAACGAATACGTGCTTGTGTCCTTGTACGTGGATGACAAGCGTGAACTCCCGAAAGAGGAACAGCACGAGTATGTGACATGCACGGGCAAGGAGAAGCTGATCGTGACCAAGGGGAACAAGTGGAGCACGGTGCAGTTGGAGACCTTCGTGATCAGCAGTCAACCGTATTATGCCCTGCTCAGTCCAGAGGGTAAGCTGCTGACCGACCCGGTAGGTTATACACCGGACAAGAACGAGTATGCGGGCTTCTTGGAACGTGGCCTTGAGGGCATGCGGATGCTCGGCAGGCAGGCCGGTCGTTGACCGCCATTTGTCCCACGTGTCGATGTATCTGCGATCTTCGCCGTTAGCAATGAGCAACGAGCGGATCCGATCCCATTTCACCGAAGCGGCCGAAGTGCTGCAAGCATTCCTGTCCGATCCGGCCAATCTGGCCGCCGTGGAGCAGTCCGCCGCGTTCATGAGCTACTGCCTGAAACAAGGCGCGAAGGTCATCAGCTGTGGCAACGGTGGTAGCATGTGTGATGCGATGCATTTCGCCGAAGAGCTGACCGGCCGCTTCCGTGAGGACCGCGACCCGATCGCTGCCCTTAGCATCAGTGATCCGAGCCATCTGACCTGTGTCGGAAATGACCATGGTTTCGAACAGGTCTTTGCACGTTTCGTCCAAGCCCATGGCCGGGAAGGCGACGTTCTCTTGGCGATCAGCACGAGCGGGAACAGCCCGAACGTGCTTCGTGCGGCCGAGGTGGCCAGGGCCAAGAACATGCACGTCATCGGTCTTACCGGCAAGGACGGGGGCAAGCTCGCCGAGCTATGTACAGTGGAGGTGCGCGTACCCCACATGGGATTCGCCGATCGTGTGCAGGAGGTGCACATCAAGGTGATCCACGCCATGATCGATCACATCGAACGCGACCTGGCCCTTCCACGTCGCGCCGAACAGCACTGATCGAACATGCTCGTCAAGGTCTTCGGTAGCGCTGTGTTCGGCATCGATGCCACGATCGTCACCGCCGAGGTGAACGTGGAGAACGGTGCGTTCTTCTTCCTCGTAGGCTTACCGGATAGTGCCGTGAAGGAGAGCCAACAGCGTATGGACGCCGCGTTGCGGAACAATGGCTTGTACTTCCCACGTGGTAAAGGGGTGACGATCAACCTTGCCCCGGCGGATATCCGCAAGGAAGGCACCGCGTACGATCTGCCCTTGGCAGTAGGGCTTTTGGCGGCCACCGATCAAGCACCGGCGGATCTGCTGGAGACCCATCTGGTGATGGGCGAGCTGTCCTTGGATGGTGGCGTTCGTCCGATCAAAGGGGCCTTGCCCATCGCCTTGGAAGCCAAGAAGCAGGGCTTCAAAGGCCTGATCCTTCCAGCAGCGAACGCGCGGGAAGCGGCGATCGTTACCGGACTTACGGTCTATGGGGTGGAGCACCTGCGTGATGTGGTTGACCTTCTGCACGGTCGTTCCGGTATCCAGCCCACAACGGTGGACATCGAAGCGGAGTTCGCCAATAGCAGCCGCACCTATCCTGTGGACATCGCCGATGTGAAAGGGCAGGAGAACATCAAGCGGGCCTTCGAGATCGCCGCAGCTGGTGGCCACAACCTGATCCTGATCGGTCCACCGGGGGCTGGAAAAACGATGTTGGCCAAGCGGCTACCCACGATCCTGCCCCCACTGAACATCGAAGAAGCCCTTGAGACCACGAAGATCCACAGTGTAGCGGGAAAACTGAAGAAGGAATCCAGCTTGTTGAGCGTTCGTCCGTTCCGGGCGCCGCATCACACGATCAGCGATGTCGCGTTGGTGGGTGGCGGTTCCTTCCCACAGCCGGGCGAGATCAGTCTCGCGCACAACGGGGTGCTTTTCCTGGATGAGCTTCCTGAGTTCAAGCGACAAGTGCTGGAGGTGCTGCGGCAACCCTTGGAGGATCGCGTGGTCACGATCAGTCGGGCCAAATTCACCGTGGAATACCCTGCCAGTTTCATGTTGGTGGCTTCCATGAACCCATGCCCGTGTGGATACTACAATCATCCGGACAAGGAATGTGTGTGCGCCCCGGGTGTTGTGCAGAAATACCTGAACAAGGTCAGTGGACCCTTGCTCGACAGGATCGATATCCACATCGAAGTGACGCCCGTCCCGTTCAGTGAGTTGACCACCGAGCGGCCCAGCGAGCGCAGTGCGGAAGTACGTGAGCGGGTCATCACGGCCCGCTCGGTGCAACAGCAGCGGTATGCCGGGAAGAAGATCCACTGCAACGCGCAAATGGGCAGTCGTGAATTGCGTGAGATCTGCCGGATCGAACCAGCCGGAACGGCGCTCTTGGAGAAGGCCATGGACCGCCTCGGCCTCAGTGCCCGCGCTTATGATCGGATCCTGAAGGTGGGCCGAACGATCGCCGATATGGCCGGAAGTCCGGACATCCGCACGGAGCATTTGGCCGAAGCCATCCAGTACCGCAGCTTGGACCGCGAAGGCTGGGCCGGGTGATCCGTGTAACCTTGACGGGGCGTTGGGCGTAGGAGGTCCAACAACCAATCCTCCTCAGGAACCGTGCGTCTCTTTCCAACCTCCTTCCGCATCGCTCTTTTCGTGGGTTGCTTCGTTGCTTCAGCGGACGCCCAGGACCCATCACAGGCCAAGCTTTTCCTTAGCGAGGTGCTGGAGCCCACCTCCAAGCGACAAGCGACCTATTTCCTCTCTGCGGAAGGGAAGGACGGTGATCTCTTTGTCGGTCGGATATACACGATGGACGGCAGGCTGAAGGCAGAAGGCCGCTACAAGGACGAGGACCTTACTATCGAAGAAGGCTTGTTCGTTTACTACTACACCAACGGACAGGTCGAAAGCAAGGGAGCATATGCCATGGGCCAGAAAAGCGGCGTGTGGGAGCGATACGACACGATGGGCGGAGCCTTGGCCGAAAAGGTCTATGATCCGAACGCCCTTGCGAACATCATCTACACCCGGGCCCAGACCATGCCAGAATACGAGGGTGGTGAGAAAGCGCTGGTGAAAGTGATCAAGGAACGTGTGGTGGATCCCAGTGGGAAAAGTGTGAAGGGAAAGGTGTTGACAAGCTTCGTGGTGGAGAAGAACGGGGAACTATCCGATGTCAAAGTGGTCGATGGGAAGAACAAACCGGTGGATGATCAGGTCGTGGATGTGATCCGCTCCACGTCCCCCTGGCAGCCCGGTGCTGACAAGGGAGTTCCGGTGCGTGTGCAAATGAAGATACCTGTCCAATTCTAGGTCGAAGATCATGCACTAGAAAAAAGGCCCCGATCAACGGGGCCTTTTGCATATCGGATGGTACAGGCTCAGGCCTCCTTACCGTGGCACTGCTTGAACTTCTTGCCGCTGCCACATGGACAAGGATCGTTTCGGCCGACCTTCTTTTCCACGCGGACCGGTGCTGTCGGACGGGGAGGAGGAGGAGGCATGGCCCCACGACCCGGTGCGGCCTGACCGGCAGTTGGGCGCGGCGCCGCAGCCGTGCTTCGCCCACCGGCGAACTGCGGCACCTCTGAACGGCTCGTTTGCAATCGCTGCTGCGGCTGACGAGGTGCTTGTGCCTCTTGCACCTGCGGTTGGGCCGTTGGCAATCCGGCTTTCGCCAAGAACCCGACAACGTCACCGTTGATCCGTTCGATCATCGCCTTGAACAGGTTGAAGCTCTCCAACTTGTAGATCAGCAAGGGGTCCTTCTGCTCGATGCTCGCATTCTGCACACTACGGCGCAATTCGTCCATCTCGCGCAGATGCTCCTTCCACTCGTTATCGATGATGGCCAACGTGATGTACTTCTCAATACTTCCGATCAGTTCTTGACCTTGGGACTTGTAGGTCTTTTGCAAGTTGGTAACCACCTGCATGGTCTTCTTGCCATCGGAGATCGGCACCACGATGTTCTCGTACTGTTGCCCTTGGTTCAGGAACACATCGGTGATCACCGGCATGGCCTGCGCACTGATCTGCTTGCCATGGCGTATATAGGCGTTCAAGGCGGCCTCGTACACCTGTTCGGTCAGTTCGTTCGCCTTCATCGTCTTGAAGCCCTCACCGTCCACCGGACTTTCCGTGCTCAAACGGCGGAACAGTTCCAGTTGGAATCCGTCGAAGTCCCCCAGCTCGTGGTACTCAGCTACGATGCTGGCAGCGACCTCATAGAACATGTTCAGGATGTCCAGCTTCAGTCGTTCGCCGAACAAGGCGTGGTGGCGACGCTTGTAGATGACCGTACGCTGGCTGTTCATCACGTCATCATACTCCAGCAGCCGCTTCCGGATGCCGAAGTTGTTCTCCTCCACTTTCTTCTGTGCCCGTTCGATGCTGGCGGTGACCATGCTGTGCTGGATCACTTCACCTTCCTTCAAGCCGAGACGGTCCATCAGCTTCGAGATCCGCTCGCTGTTGAACAAGCGCATCAGGTCATCCTCCAGCGAAACATAGAACTGGGATGAGCCCGGGTCACCTTGTCGGCCGGCCCGTCCGCGCAGCTGTCGATCGACGCGGCGGCTTTCGTGCTTCTCCGTACCGATGATCGCCAGACCACCGGCCTCCTTCACGCCGGGGCCGAGCTTGATGTCGGTACCACGACCCGCCATGTTCGTCGCGATCGTGACGGTCCCGGGCAGACCGGCATGGGCCACGATCTCCGCTTCCCGCTGGTGCTGCTTCGCATTCAACACGTTGTGTGCAACACCACGCATCTTGAGCATCTTGCTCATCAATTCGCTTACTTCTACGCTGGTGGTGCCGACCAGGACGGGACGACCTGCCTTGCTCAAGCGTTCCACCTCCTCGATCACGGCGTTGTACTTCTCCCGCTTGGTCTTGAAGACCATGTCCTCAGCATCGTTCCGCACCACCGGCCGGTTGGTCGGGATGACCATCACGTCGAGTTTGTAGATGTCCCACAATTCCTGCGCTTCCGTTTCGGCCGTTCCGGTCATACCGGCCAGCTTGTGGTACATGCGGAAGTAGTTCTGCAAGGTCACCGTCGCGTAGGTCTGCGTGGCGGCCTCCACCTTCACCTTTTCCTTGCTCTCGATCGCTTGGTGCAGACCATCTACTGTAGCGACGACCTTCGAGGATACGACCGGTCTGTTCGTCCACGATCTTCACCTTGCCGTCCATCACCACGTACTCCACGTCCATCTCATAGAGCGCGTAGGCCCGAACAGGTTGGTTCACCGTATGGATCCGTTCGCTCTTGATCGCGAAGTCGCGCAGCAGTTCGTCCTTGCGCTTCGCTTTTTCCTCGGTGCTGGCACCGCTCTTCTCGATCTCCGCGATCATTCCGCCCACGTCCGGCATGATGAAGAACTCGGGATCGTTCACGTCACCGCTGATCAGGTCCACGCCTTTTTCGGTGAGCTCGATGCCATGCTGCTTCTCGTCGATGGTGAAGTAGAGCTCAGCATCCACCTTGGGCATTTCCTTGCCTTGGTCCTGCAGGAAGTTGTTCTCTGTCTTCTGCAGGTGGGCGCGCACACCTGCCTCACTGAGAACTTGATCAGCGCGCTGTTCTTGGGCAGACCACGGTAGGCACGCAACAGGGCCATGCCGCCGATCTCGAGCTGCTCCTTGGTGGCCGAGCCATCATTCAAGCCCTTCAGGTTCTCTTTTGCTTCGGTCAACAACTTGGTGACCAGTTGGCGTTGCGCGCTGTACAAACGCTCCACCTTCGGCTTGTATTCATCGAACTGGTGCACGTCGCCTTTCGGGGTGGGGCCACTGATGATCAACGGTGTTCGGGCATCGTCCACGAGAACGCTGTCCACCTCATCGACGATGGCGAAGTTGTGCTTCCGCTGCACCAGTGCGCTGGGTGCGTGCGCCATGTTGTCGCGCAGGTAGTCGAAGCCGAATTCGTTGTTCGTGCCGTAGGTGATGTCAGCCATGTAGGCCTTGCGGCGCTCCGGGCTGTTGGGCTGGTGCTTGTCGATGCAATCCACGCGCAACCCATGGAATTCATGGATCGTGCCCATCCATTCGGCATCGCGCTTGGCGAGGTAGTCGTTCACGGTCACCAGATGCACTCCGCGTCCGGTCAGTGCATTCAGGTACACGGGTAGGGTGCTCACCAAGGTCTTACCCTCACCGGTGCTCATTTCCGCGATCTTGCCCTTGTGCAAGGCGATCCCACCGATCAGCTGCACATCGTAGTGCACCATGTCCCATTTGATCGCTTACTGCCACCGGCCACCCATGTGGTGTTCCAAACGGCCTGGTCACCCTCGATGCGGATCTCGTCCGGTCGCTGAGTGGCAAGGTCACGATCCATGTCCGTTGCTTTCACTCGCAACTCATCGTTCTCCTTGAAACGACGTGCCGTTTCCTTCACTACAGCGAAAGCTTCGGGAAGTATCTCCAAGAGCACTTCCTCCATGTTCTTCACGCTCTCCTCCTCGAGCTTGTCGATCTCCTGGTAGCGTGTCTCGCGCTCCTGGATGTCCATGCCCGTGGCTTCCTCGATCTCGGCGCGCAAGGCGCTGGCACACGCTCGTCATTGTCCTTGGTACGGGCGGCGATGGGCCTTCAATTCCGTGGTCCTGTTCCGCAATTCATCGTTGCTGAGCCCGGCCAGTTTGGCGAACTCCTCGTTGGTCCGTTCAACGAGCGGTGTCACCTCTTTGAGGTCTCGTTGGGCCTTATCGCCGAAAACTTTCTTCAGGGCCTTGGTCAGGGATCCGATCATGTGCTTGAGGAATTGAAGGAGGATGTTGGTTCGAATTGGTTCAAGGGTAGGTCGGTCCTACTTCCATTCCCGCGTTCACATCGATCGCCAATGTCCTTCCTTTTTCAGGTGTGCAAAGGTAGTGGGCCTTCAGGAGCAGAGACCTTGCCGTGATCGCCGGACTGCCAACACGTCAGGCGGGGTACAGAACGAAGGGACCCCGCTGCTGAAGGTTTGTTCAGCAACGGGGTCCGCTGGGGTCGCAATAGGCTCAGTACTCGTCCTCGTTGAAGAAGAAGTCCTCCTTCGAAGGGTAGTCCGGCCAGATGTCCTCGATCGTCTCGAAGACCTCTTCATCATCCTCAATGCCCTGCAGGTTCTCCACCACTTCCAAGGGAGCTCCGGTCCGCATCGCGAAGTCGATCAATTCGTCTTTCGTTGCGGGCCAAGGCGCATCCTCCAAATACGAAGCCAATTCTAGTGTCCAATACATCCTTAGGCCGTGTTAGGGTCCGTGAAATTGGCCGCAAATATAGGCGGATCCAACGGCGGATGGCAGCGACTTATCAAAGCTTCGGAAAGCCTTCAGCCGCGCGGCTTCCAGGGCGTCTCCGGAACACCGTGCCCGTGAGCGATGCTACGAGCGAGCACGAAGAGGTGGTCGCTGAGGCGGTTCAGGTAACGCACGATGATCTCCGGCACGGGCTCGTGGGCCGCCAGATCCACCACGCGGCGTTCAGTTCGGCGGCATACGGTGCGGCATACGTGGGCCTGTGAAGATGCGACGTTCCCACCGGGCAGGATGAAGTTCCGCATCTCGGGAAGGTCCTTGTCCATGCGGTCCATGTCATCCTCCAAGGCCTTGATGTCCGCTTCGGTCACCATCGGGACCTTGAAGTTGTTCGCTTGCTCTTCCGTGGCGCTGGCCAATCGCGAACCCAGGCTGAACAGGATCTCTTGGATCGGCACCAATCGTTCGTCCTGTGTTCCTTGAGCGTGATCGCGTAACAGCCCGATATGGCTGTTCAGTTCGTCCACCGTTCCATAGGCCTCGATCCGGAGACTGTCCTTTGGAACACGCTCCCCGCCCAAGAGGCTGGTCCGGCCCTTATCGCCGCTGCGGGTATAGATCTTCATGGTCGTTCATTGAATAACAGCGTTCCCTGCGTTCCCGTTCGCGGCACCTGTCACCGAGGCCCGACATTCGGCCGGTAACAAGGCTCTGAACAAGGCATTTCAATAGCGCAACGTGAAATGCTCCTTGGCCTGTTCCGTGCGCAGGAACACGAGCCCCATGTTGTACAGGTCGATCGTTACCGTCACTCGTGGATGCGCCTTCACGGCCTCCCAGGCCTGCTCCATGCCACGGCTCCAGTGGATGTCATCGAACACGAAGACCGTATCGTCGTGTGCTTTGGCGAGACACTGCTCGAAGTGGTCCAAGGTGGGTTCTTTCGCGTGGTGCCCGTCGATGAACACCATGTCCAACGAGCCGATCCGCGACAGTGTCTCGGGCAATCGACTGCGGAACCCACCCAAGACCGGCACGATGTTGACCTGTTCAAGCTGGTCGAAATGATGTTGGGCGATGCGCATGGTCTGTGGGCAACCTTCGATCGTGTATACGGTACCATCTTCGGCACCCAGCGCCAGATAGGCCGTCGTGATGCCGAATGAGGTCCCCAATTCCAGGATCTCCTTCACCTCGAAGTAACGCGCCAGCCGAAAGAGCAGCTGCGCCTGAGCGGTCGGCTTCAAAGCGGTTCGGGCAATGGCGGCCACCCTGCGGATCGGAAGGTCGAAGACGCGAGATCCAGCCCCGAGATCGTTCACCCGGATGGTCTGGTCGCTCAAGAGGAGTTCCTCGCGCATCCGCTCGATCCGTGCCGACCCCGGTGGAACGCTTCCTCCGCGTAGCACATTGGAGATCAGCTCATACACGAACGGGCTGTGAACCCCATGTCGGGTCCTCGCCTTCACGAGGTGCCCCAAGTAGCTGCCGATCTGCCGCAATTGCTCGCTCATCCTATTGGTCCTCATGGACTTGCCATTGGTCCGATGAACAAAGTTAGGCCGATGCACCGGGGCGGTACGGCCGTAGTATAGCTGAAGTGAACAGTTCGATGTTGGTCCAGTGGACCATTCGGCAGGCCTCAACTGCGCTGGTTCGCCAGCGCTTTCCGCGCTTCCTTGAAATAGCGGAGCGGAACGACCAACATCCCGAAGCACTCGCCATCCTCCTTGCCCAGATGCTTGTGATGCACCTTGTGTGCCTTCCGGATGGCGAGAAAATAGACGTTGTTCGTTCGCCGCAACCACTTGATCCGCTGATGGATGAAGACCTCGTGCACGATGAAGTAGGCGATGCCATAGACCAGAATGCCTAAGCCGATCCATAGCCAAGGAGTATGAAGGCCCTTCAAGCTTCCCACGATGAACAGCGCCATCGAAGGAACGGCGAAGATCAGGAAGAAGGCGTCATTGCGTTCCAAGAACCCGTAATGGTCCTTGCGGTGGTGATCGGAGTGCAGGTTCCACAGGAATCCGTGCATGACGTACTTGTGCGTCGCCCAGGCCACGAACTCCATGAAGAAGAAGGTGCCGAGTACTATTCCGATGATGACCCAAGTGCTCATGGTCGTGATCAGGAGGCGGAATGTATCATTTCCGGCGAAGGTGGAAATAGTTCGAGCAACTTGCGGTTGCGGAAATCGAAGATCGCATTCAAACGGCCCCGGATGAAAAGCGGTTCCGCCAAGGCACCCAAATGGCCGAGAGGCAATTCGTACTCGACCCGGTCCTTCATCAATACACCACCTTCCTGTTCCTCAAAGGTATGTTCGTGCCACCACCTTTTGTATGGCCCTTTCAGTTGCTTATCGACGAATCGATAGGGTGCTTCAACGGCCTCGATCAAGGTGACCCATTCCAATGGGATTCCGAGCACTGGACGAACCGTATAGCTGATCAATTGTCCAGCATGTGCCGGTTCGTTGTCGAATGGCTCACGGATCACGAATCCCATTTCCGGCGGTGTGATCACCCCGAGATTTCTCGGACTGCTGAAGAAGGCCCATGCTTCCCCGAGGCCGATCGGAAGGAATTGCGAGCGCTGTAGGACGAATTGCGGCATCTCTTCGGGTCAGGAACTGCTCTGGTCGCTTTCATGGTTCTTCAAAGCGACGTCAATGACCCACCATCGCTCACTGAACGATCCACCCCGGCGAACTGTTCGGTGATGCCCGAACGGATCAACCGATCACTTGCAACTTCGGGTAGCGCTGCCGCCAGAACTCCAAGGCTTTCTTGCTGGCCAAAGTGATGACGGTGCGGGCATCCAAGCGCACCTTGATCTCCTTGACGCCTTCTTTGATCGGACGGGTGAGGATGAGTGCTTTCTTCTTGCGTGGCATGTTCGTGGTATTTCAGTTCTATGGTCGTTCGCTCAGCCCGCGCCTGACAGTGCCTTTTTGTAGGTCGCGATCGCTCGCTTACGGGCCATTTCATGAACGACAATGGGTGCCACATAGTTTCCAGTGAGGTATTCGGGAACCCACTTCTTCACATAGTTTAACGAAGGATCGAAGCGCTGCATTTGTAGCGTAGGGTTGAATACCCTGAAGTAGGGCGCGGCATCGCAGCCGGATCCGGCGGCCCACTGCCAACCACCGTTATTACTGCTCAATTCGAAGTCAAGGAGCTTTTCTGCGAAGTATGCTTCTCCCCAGCGCCAGTCCACGAGCAGGTGCTTCGTGAGGAAACTGGACACGACCATCCGCACCCGATTGTGCATCAAGCCTGTGGCGTTCAGCTCCCGCATGCCGGCATCGACCATGGGATAGCCTGTTCGGCCTTCACACCACGCTTGGAAACCCGCTTCGTCGATCCTCCAGGGAATGCGGTCGTATGCCGGCTTGAAGGCGCGGTCTGTATGAGGGAAATGCCATAGGACCTGCATGAAGAACTCGCGCCAGATCAGTTCATTGAGGTACTTGGGATCGGCGTTGGAACTTCGACGTACCAGTTCACGCACGCTGACCGTGCCGAAGCGCAGATGCGTGCTTGCTCGACTTGTGCCGGCCACGCTCGGAAGGTCCCGGTCCCGCGCGGAGTTCGCGAGCATCGCTGCATCCACGTTCAACGGGGGCACTTCCACATCGGTGGGCTCGAAACCGATGGCCCTCAATTCCGGTATCGGTAGGTCATCCGTGCGGTGGAGCCGGTCGAGATGGTTCTCGCTCGGATACGCCCGCATCATGTCCGTGTGGAAGAGCGAGCGCCACTTGCGCATGTAAGGGGTGAAGACGGTGTATGGCGATCCTTCGTCCTTCATCACCTCGTCCCGCTCGAAGACGCTGATGTCCTTGAAGGTGCGGAAGGGGATGCCGCGGGCAGCCAGCAGTTCGAGTACCGCCTTGTCCCGCTCATTCGCATACGGTTCATGATCATGGTTGGCCGTTATCGCTTCGATCTCGAAGCGATCGCATAGCCGCGTCCAAACCTCGGCCGGTCGACCGTGCTCTACGACGATGTCCCCGCCGTGTTCCTGTAATGCGCGCTTCAGTGCCCGGATCGTCCGGTGGATATGGTCCACACGTCGGTCGGCCCGGTTCTCCAACTTGTCCAGTATGTCGCGATCGAAGATGAACAGTGGAAGCACGTTGCCATGGTCCACGAGTGCGCGGTGAAGACCGTTATTGTCCTCCAACCGGAGGTCCCGACGGAACCAGTGGATACTGACGCGAGCCTTCTTCATGCCCGTGTTGCGTGAAGCGATCCGGCTACCTGTGGCCAGCACTTCCGCAACCAGATCGTGTATGTTTTCGGGTCCGTTGCAAGGTCCTTTGCGAGTTGCTCGGGTTCCACCCAACGGAAGTCCATTACCTCGGCGGGGTCCGGCACGGGAACCTCCTTCAACAGGCCGGTGAACACATGGTCCAATTCATGTTCCCAAAGGCCATCACCCACCTCGCCGCGGTAGATGAAGGAGAATCGGTGTTCCAGCTCGGCCGTCAAGCCCATTTCCTCTTTCAGTCGACGATGTGCCGCAGCGAGCAGGTCTTCGCCGGAACGCGGATGACTGCAACAGGTGTTCGTCCAAAGGCCAGCGGAGTGGTATTTACCTAGGGCCCGCTGTTGCAACAACAAGCGCCCTTGCTTGTCGAACAGGAAAATGGAGAACGCTCGATGAAGCGCTCCGGTGCGATGGGCCTCGAGCTTTTCCATCAGCCCGAGTTCCTCGTCCCATTCGTTCACGAGAACAACGTGCTCCGGGTTCGGGTCGTGCTGTGCCATCGGATTCATAGCATTCCGAAGCTGTGGCGCACGAAGCTCGTCGTGAGCAAGGCGACCTTGCGACGGTTCCTGACCCGAACACGTTCGGTAAGGATGCGCTCGCATGGCAAGGCTTTGATCTTGTTGAACAAGGCGAGGTAGTACACATAGGCCATATACACCCCGAAGCGTGCTTCCTTCGGCAGCTGACGGATACCGATGAGTGCTGCGTCGAGGTCCGTTTGTATCTCGGCTTCGATCCGTTGCTTGCCGGGTCCGTCCAACTCCTTCAGATCGATGTCGGGAAAGTAGCTCCGCCCGAGGTTCTGGTGATCATCCTTCAGATCACGCAGGAAGTTGACCTTTTGAAAGGCCGCACCAAGTCGCATCGCTGAAGGCTTCAGCTGCTGGTAACGGGCATCATCTCCTTGGCAGAAGACCCGTAGGCACATCAGACCCACCACCTCCGCGCTACCACGGATGTAGTTGTTATACGTGTTCCGGTCGTAGGTCCTGTCCTCCAGGTCCATGGCCATGCTATCCAGGAACGTATCGTACAGATCTGCTTCGATGCCATAGATGTTCACTACCCGTTGAAAGCTGTGCAGGATCGGATTCAAACTGACCTTTTCGCGGATGGCGAGGTAGGTGTCATTGCGGAAGCGGGCCAGCAGTTCGGGCTTGTTGTGCTCATGGAAGGTGTCGACGATCTCGTCGGCGAAACGAACGAATCCATAGATCGCGTGGATCGGGTCCCGCAGCGAGCGGTGCAAGGATCGGATGCCCAAGGAGAACGAGGTGCTGTATCGGCGCGTGGTCTCACGGCTCGCTTGGATACACACTTTATCGAACAGGTCCATCGTGTTCATGCCCGAACAGGTGTTGGGTCCATTTCCTTCGCGATCAGATCAGCCACCACCATTCCGCTGATGAGCGATGGTGGCACACCCGGACCTGGGACTGTAAGTTGCCCCGTGTAATAAAGACCGTTCACGTGCTTGCTCTTCATGCGTGGTTTCAGAACAGCGGTCTGGCGCAATGTGTTCGCCAATCCGTAGGCGTTTCCACGGTAGGCGTTGTAGTCGGCCTTGAAATCATTGATGCAGTAGCTTCGGTCCACCACCAAGTGCGGGGGTAGGTCCATGCCGCATCGAGCGCTGAGGCGTTCGAGCACCACGCTGTGATAGTGCGCCCTGACCTCTGGTGTGTCGCTCAGCCCGGCCGCGATCGGGATCAGTGCAAAGATGTTCTCGTGACCGATCGGGGCGACCGAAGGATCCGTTCTTGAAGGTGCACAGATGTACAGCAAGGGATCCGAGGGCCATTGCGGATCCGTGTAGATCTCCCGCGTGTGGATATCGAGCGAGCGATCGAAGAACAGATTGTGGTGTTCCAGGCCCATGAGCCGTGTGCTGAATCCCCAATAGAAGAGGAGTGAGGACGGAGCCATCACTCGACCCTTCCAGTAGGCCTCATCGTAATTCCTGTTCCCATCACTCAGTAAGGCGCTGTCCACGTGATGGTAATCGGCAGAGGCCACCACCACATCGGCCAGAACTTCGCCGGCGGGGGTGTGTACCCCTAGGGCTTTGCCTTTTGACACCAATATCCGGTCCACAGCGGCATTGAATTCGAACACCACACCTAGTTGTCGGCAAACATGCACCATGGCCTCGACGATACGCCCCATGCCACCCATCGGGTACCAGGTGCCCAAGCTCATGTCCGCGTGGTTCATCAAACTGTACAAGGCCGGCGTTCGTTCCGGAGGCGCACCGAGGAACAGGACCGGGAACTCCAGTAGTCGCTGCAGACGGGGGTCCGAGAAGGAGTCGGCCACGTGCGATCGGAGCGATCGGAATACCGTGGTGTTCATCATGCCCTTGAGGACCCTCGGCTTCGCGTACTCCAACCACGAAATTGCGGGACCTCTGACAAGGTCGGCCATGCCGAGGTCGTATTTCAACTTTGCTTCGGCGAGGAACTTCACCAGTTTGTTCCCAGCTCCCGCTTCGATGCGCTCAAAGAGCTGCACCAACGCATCCATCGATGCCGGTATCGGCCACACGTCGTCCTCGCTGAAGATCACTTGATAGGATGGGTCCAAGCGACGCAGTTCATAGTGGTCGGGAACGTGATGCCCGAAGTTCGCGAACCACTCCTCAAAGATCTCGGGCATCCAATACCAGCTGGGGCCCATGTCAAAGGTGAAGCCGTCCTGGTGGAAGACACGGGCGCGCCCTCCGGCGGTCTCGTTCTTTTCCACCACCGTCACCGCATAGCCTTTCTTGGCCAACGAAGCAGCTGCTGAAAGACCGGAGAATCCAGCTCCTATGACGATGGCTGAGGGCTTCACGCAGCGATCTGCTTGTCGGTCAACATTTCCATCAGACGCTGCCGGGCTTGGAAGATGCGGCTTTTCACCGTGCCGATGGGGATCCCGAGGTGCTCAGCGATCTCGTGGTACTTGTATCCTTCGTGGTGCATGTTGAACGGGACCCGGAACGCTGGGTCAAGCCGCTCCAAGCTACGCTGGATCTCGTCCATTTTGATCCTGCCTTCGGGGCTATGTGGCATTTGGACCATGCGCACCTGCTCGCGCTCGCGGTCGACACTGTCCATCACGGCCTTCGTTCGCTTGCTACGGCGATGGTCATTGATGAAGGTGTTCTTCATGATGGTGTACAACCAAGCTTTGAAGTTAGTGTTGTCACGGAACTTGTCACGGTAGGTGAGCGCACGGATCATACTTTCTTGAAGAAGGTCGGATGCGTCGTCCCTGTCCTTGGTCAAGCTCAAGGCGAAGTAGTAGAGCTGCTGCCGAAGACCGAGGAGCTGGTTCTGGAAGTCGATGGTGGACATGGCGTTCGGATTTGATTGTTTAACGATTGGTTACTTAAGGCTGAACAAAGCAACGAAATGTTTCATGAATACGCGAATAAGTTGAACAAAATAATTTAAAATAGTTATAAATCACTGATTATGAGGAGAGTAAATTTCTAAAACATGGACGATGTGTACTCCTAAGTGCGGATCGAGGCGGGATCCTGGACCTAAGTCTTGCTACTCCGAGCTCGATCAGCGACCAGGCAAGAACAAGAAAGCCCCGGCATTTGCCAGGGCTTGGTGGGACGAACTGGATGCACCAGTGACTTTACCGCTTGGGGCGGGACGCTCTGAAGCGTGCGTCGAGAGCAACGAAAAAGCCCCGGCATTCGCCAGGGCTTGGTGGGACGTACTGGATTCGAACCAGTGACCTCATGCGTGTGAAGCATGCGCTCTAAACCAGCTGAGCTAACATCCCAAGAAAAGGAACCGGGAAGCACCATGAGATGCTTCCCGGTCCTTGTGGAGGCAGCCGGATTCGAACCAGCGACCCTCTGCTTGTAAGGCAGATGCTCTGAACCAGCTGAGCTATGCCTCCTTTTCCCAAAGAACGAAGCTCACTTGCAGAGGCAAGCGGGCCTAAGGGGCGGCAAATATAAGCGTTGGCCTCACACCACCTCGCCTACCACGAACACACTGCCCGTTACCAAGATTAGGTCGGTGGGTCCTGCTGCTTGCTTGGCTGCCTGATAAGCCGCTTGAACACTTGGATGAACGAGGCCATTCAGCCCGAATTCGGCCGCTTCCTGGGCGAGTTGGTCCGCCGCGAGGCCCCGTGGAATGTCGGCCTTGCAGAAGTAGTAGGTGGCGTTCTGCGGTAGAATGGAGAGAACGCGCCCGAGGTCCTTGTCGTTCACCATCCCCATCACGATATGAAGTGCGGTGTGCGGCGTACGTGCGACCTCCTCCAGCAGGACCGTGACGCCATCCACGTTGTGGGCCACATCGGCCACGATCAAGGGTTCGGTAGCGAGTACCTGCCAGCGTCCCCAAAGGCCGGTATTCTCCACCACCTTGGACAGCCCATCCCGCTTGTGTTGTCCTTCGACGTGCCAACTCTTCTTGCGCAGTAGGCGGATCGCTTCCAACGCGGTCCGGGCATTCCACTCTTGGTGCTTGCCTCGAAGGGCGATGGGATAGGGTATCTCCCGGTCCTGATCCACAGCGGACAACGGAGCTTTGAGGGAACGAGCCTTTTCCAAGAAGACCTCCAGTTCTTCTTGTTGCGCCGCTCCGATCACGACCGGCACGCCTGCTTTGATGATCCCGGCCTTCTCACCCGCGATCGCGGCACGCGTGTTCCCGAGGAACTCCATGTGGTCCCAACCGATGTTCGTGATCACGCTGACCTCCGGCGTGACCACGTTGGTGCTGTCCAAGCGGCCACCCATGCCTGTCTCGACCACGGCGATGTCCACCTGTTCCTCCCGGAACCACCACAGTGCGAGCGCCACCCCCCACTCGAAGAAGGAGGCTTGGATGGGCTCGAACCCTGTCCTGTAACACTCCACGAATTCGCTCACGGTCGCTTCGGGGATCATTTCGCCATTGATGCGGAAGCGTTCCCGGAAATCCTTGAGGTGTGGCGAGGTGTGCAGACCGACCGTGTAACCGGCTTCCTGCAGGATGCTCGCGATCATGTGGCTGGTGCTGCCTTTGCCGTTGGTGCCAGCAACGTGCACGCAGCGCAGGCCACGTTCAGGATGGTCCAAGAGGTCCATCAGTGCATGGGTGTTGCCCATGTCGGCTTTGTAGGCGGCCTTCCCCACACGTTGGAACATGGGTAGCTGAGCGTAGAGGTACGCCAGCGTTTCCGCGTAGGTCATCCTAGCCGGGGAAGAATCGAAGCTTGATGTAGTGGGCTTGTTCCGGCGGACCATCCGGCAAGCCGACGAAGCGACAGGTCTTGGCCGCCCGTAGCGCCACGTTCTGGATGGCCACGTCCGAGGTGCCCGTGTTGGCGATGGAAACACGGATCACGTTGCCGGCCTGATCCACGATCACCTTCACTTCCACCCACGTGGCGTTCTGCAATTCGGGTTTCTCCGAAAGGTCCGGGCCGCGGGCCAAGCCTCTTCCGGAACCGCGCAACTCCCAGCCGTCCCCACGCATCATGCCGATCCCGCCTTTCTTGCCGTCCGGGATGCCGGGGTCACCGGGTTTGGTGGAGGGGCCATCAGCGGGGGTGCTGCCCGGCTTGTTCCAATTATTGATCGCCTCGTTCAGGCGGTTGTCCAAGGTCGGCTCCTTCGGCTTCTCGGGCTTCGGGTCCGGCTTGGGTTTGGGCTTCGGTTTCGGGTCCTTGGGTTTCACCACCTCCACTTCACTGGCATCATCCGTGGCGACATCCTCGGGGTCGGCTTGGGTGGGAACCGGAGTGGACTGTTGTTGTCCTGGATCCGGTTGCGGGTTGTTTCCTCCTCCATCGTCTGTCATGCCGTAATCCGCCATGGCGATCTCGACGCTCTCTTCAGGCAATGGTGGGTCGAAATGCTTAAGCCCGATGAACAGGAACAGGATGGCCAAGGCCACATGGACCAACACGGTCGTGATCACACCCGTGGTGCGGTCGCGTCGTTCATCCTGGAGCATGGCACTTGTCATGGCTACTGGGTTGGTGGTTGTTCTCCTGGCGGGGTGGGGGCCGAGGCCAGCACGATGCGCCACTTGTAGCGCTTGGCGATGTCCAGCACGCTCACCATTTGCCCGGTGGGCACATCCTGTGCCACATGGAGGATGATGGCATCGTTGTCGGCGTGTTTACCCATCTCCTCATGCAGGTAGGCCTCGATGCTTTCCGCAGGGATGGGCTTGCCGTTCAAGGTCACGGTTTCGGCGCTTTCCAAGCGCAGGGCCACTTTCGGCGGCTCCTTGGAGGAGGTGGTGCGGCCTTTGGGAAGGTCCACCGGCAAGGCGAAGGGGCTCACCATCGTGCTCACGATCACGAAGAAGATCAACAACAGGAAGACCAGGTCGGTCATGCTGCTGAGGCTGAAGCCCGCGCTGATCTTATTGCTCGCTTTGATCCCCATCCTACTTCGGTCGTGTGGCCAGGATCACCTTCCACTTATTTCGTTTCGCAATGTCCAACACACCCACGGTGACGCCCGCAGGAACACGCTGGTCCACGTGCATCACCAAGGTCGGGTTCTGTTGGATCAAGGTCATCCTGTCCTGCAGTACACCTTCGAGGTCCAAAGGATCGACCTCCTTGTCGTTCACACTGAACTTTCCATCGGCATCGATGCGCACACCGACCTGCGGCTTTTCCTTGGTCTTGTTAGCGCTCACGGGCAGGTCCACCGGCAAGGTGGTCGGGCTGACCATGGTGGAAATGATGACGAAGAAGATCAGCAGCAGGAAGACCAGATCGGTCATGCTGCTGACGCTGAACCCCGCGTCGATCTTATTGCTTGGGCGAAGGGCCACGGCCGCTTACTTGGCTGGTGATTCGAGCACTTCCATGAACTCGATGGTGCGCGATTCCATCTTCTGCACCACTTTGTTCACTCGTGCGGTCAGTAGGTTGTAGCCGATGTACGCGGGGATGCCGATGATGAGACCCGCCACCGTAGTGATCATGGCCTGCATCATGCCTCCGCTCAACTGGCTCAGTTCCACACCGGCGCCGCTGACCTCCATCGTGTGGAAGGTGACCACCATACCGACGACCGTTCCGAGGAAGCCGATCATGGGCGCTGCACCGGACACCGTTGCGATGATGGGTAGCCCGCTCTCCAGTTTATACACCTCCAATTTCCCTTGGTTCTCGATGCTCACCTCGATGTCCTTCATCGGTTTCCCGATGCGGTTGATACCCTTCTCCAGCATCCGCGCCACGGGTGTATTCGAGGTTTGGCAAAGGTTGCGGGCGCTATCGATCTTGCCCTCATGGATGTAATCGCGGATCTTGGCCATGAAGTCCTTCTCATCGCGCAGGGCCCGGTTGATGGCCATGGTGCGTTCGATGATGATGTACACGGCTGCCAAGGACATCAAGGCCAAGGGGCCCATGATGTACCAGCCACCCATTTTGATGAGCTCCCACACGGAAAGGGTGGTCTCCTGCGGAATGACCGGCGTTGTGTTGGCTTGCTCCAGCACCTGACGAGCGGCTTCGGAGGCATCCTGGATCTGGGCGAAAAGTTCGAAGGACATGTGGTTCGGTATGTGGATTGAACGCGGAGATCCCGCCGGGAATTGTCAATTGAGTTTTTCGAGTGCGATCTCGAAGGCCGTTCGGGTAAGGTGCAGTGGTGTGCTGTTGCGGGCGTGCGTGGCCTCAAGGGCTTTGCCGATCACGTTGCTGACGTCCTCGAAGATCCCTTTGTCCGATAGGTCGGCGCCGGGGTGCATGCAGTAGGCGAAAACGCGCGCCATTCCGCAGTTGGCGATGAAATCGGGGATCACGCTCACGTGCTCATCGGCGTGCTCGGCGATCGGTCCGTAGAAGATCTCGGCATCTGCGAAGGGCACGTTGGCCCCGCTGCTGATCACTTCCAATCCGCCGGCCTTCATGCGGTCGACCTGATCGCGCGATACCAAACGACTGGCCGCGCAGGGGAGGAAGATCTCGGCCCCAACGTCCCAGATCCGCTCGTTCACCTCTTCAAAGGGCAGCATGTCCTGCATCCGCAAGGCATTGCCATCCTTGTTGATGAAGAGCTCCTGTACTTGTTCCGCACTGAAACCCTTGGGCTCCACCGCACCACCGTGGCGATCGATGATGCCCACGATCACAGCACCTTCCTTGGCGAGGTAATAGCCTGCGGCCGCGGCCACGTTGCCCCAGCCCTGTACGATCACGCGCTTGCCTTTCACGCCGCCGCCATAGACACGGTAGAAGTGACGAACGCTCTCCGCGACGCCCCAGCCTGTGATCATGTCCGCTACGGCGTACACACCGGCCTTGGGCACGTAGTTCGTGTCGTTCACGCGTTGGCTTACGCCGGTGCGCAACTGTTCGATCGCCTGCAGTTTCACCTCCTCCTGCGTGCCGATGTGGCCGTTCACCACACCTTCCTGGGGGTGACGCAGTCCGAAACGCTCCGTGATGGGGATCACATCGTGCAGTTCGTCCACGTTCATATCGCCACCGGTGCCGTAGTAGGTCTTCAGCAAGGGCATCACGGCTTTGTACCAGCGGTCCAGCACGGCTTGCTTCCGCGGGTCCGTCGGGTCGAAGTCGATGCCGCTTTTTGCGCCACCGATCGGTGGGCCGCACACGCTGAACTTGACCTCCATGGTCTTGGCCAGGCTTTCCACCTCACGCTTGTCCAGGCCTTTGCGCATACGGGTGCCACCACCCGCAGCACCACCTCGAAGGCTGTTGATCACCACCCAGCCCTTGGCACCGGTCGGCGCGTCGTTCCATTCAAACACGATCTCGGGGGCGCGCTGTTCAAAGCGACGCAGGGCTTCACGCATGATCTTCCGGTTGCAGGTCGCTGCGAAAGTAACCCGGTGCCGGAAGGTGGGTCGGCACTGCCGGTGGAAGGTTATCCCGGTCTGATGTTAATTGACCGCGTACACCGCACCGCCAACACTTGAATCGGATGCGCCGGTCACGCTGGCAAGAGTATTGACCTCGCCACGCAAGCGCCGAACCCCAAGAAGCGCGAATACAAGTGCTTCCTTGAAATCCACGGTGACCGGATCCGGTACTTCCACTGCACAGGCTGCGAGCGAACGGATCCGTTCCATCAGGAAGGAGTTGTGCGCACCACCGCCGGTGACGAGCAGCGGACCCTTCGCATCCTTGGAAACATGCCCCACCTGATGCGCGATATGCTCCACCACCGTGGCCATCCGGTCAGCGAGGGTGGAATGGTCCTGTTCGATCAGGGGACGGAACTCCGCATCGAACCACTCGCGACCCAAGGAACGGGGCGGTGGCTGATGATGGAAGGGGAGCGCGTTCATACGTTGACGCAATTCGGGAACGCACTTTCCCGCCCGCGCCAAGGCACCATCCGCATCAAAGTCGAGGCCGGCTTCCTCGGCCAAGTAGTTCAAGGCCTGGTTGCCGATGCAGACATCGTAGCCGACCACGCGGCCTGCG
>JAWKNF010000019.1:0-70802 GCA_041391825.1 Flavobacteriales bacterium
CCTGGCAGTGAGCCGCTGCCTGCTGCGAACGTTGACTACATCGAGAACGTACCCAGTACCTCGGCCAATTCGTGATGCAATACGTCGGGTGCCACAGCGTCGTGGTCCTCTTTCACTTTGAATTTGGCCGGGTCCACTTTGCCGGGTTGCACCGAGATCGCGTCGAGGCGCATCCGCATGCCGTACTGCACCACATCGTAGCGCAGGAGCACGCCGGGCACATCAGCGAAGGGGCCGAACCAGTTCGGGTTCAGCATATCGATCCGATCGGTGTACCAGAGTTCGATCTCGGGTTGATCGATCTTGCTGAACACCGCGATCGCGCGTTTGCAGGGGTAACCGGCGATCGTATCCACCTCGTTGGTGAAGATGATCGTTGGGATCCCGCCATCCTTGTTGAACATCAGGAGGTCGCGCGGTACCATGTGCGCCACCATCTTCTTGCTCATCAAGCTCAGGTGGTAGTCCATGGCCTTTTCCTTGTTGTCGGTCACCATGGCCGTACGGAAGATGCCCATGCCAGCGCTCAATTCGGCCACTTGCATGTTGTTCGCGAAGGTCACCGTGGTGCGCTCGGGAAGCATGCCGGCCATGATCCCGTTCGGGTCGTAGTCCGGAAAGCTCAACGCGTATTCGATCACCCCTTCGTCCACCTTGGGGGTCAGCAGCCCGGTGCCACAAGCGCTCAGCAACGGAGCCATCAAAGCGCTAATGATCAGGACCTTGGTCGATCTGGAATTCATGTAGTCAGGTTCGTGAAGGTGTCCCTGTTACGTAGGATACCCACGAATGGTTCTGGGCATGGACAGGCCGTCCTTCCGCGCAAGCCTTAATGTGGTAAGGCCGTAAGCACCGAAATGGCGCTCGATCTGTGTCATCTACGTCATTTGTGGACCGAACATCCAACTCCGCCGGTCGCTTGAACGCCCATTGTTGGCCATGTCCATCTCCGCGCCCCATTGGTTGGACCTCAGCGCACTGCAGCTGTCACAACGCCACGAACGCCTCGCCGTAACTTCGCCCCGCTCTACGAAAAGCAAAGACGATGGAAGTGCGATTGATCGAAGCCGCCTCGGAGATCGGGGCCGGCACCCGGGGTACGAGCATGGGAATGGCCGCCTTGCGCGTGGCCGCTTGGAAATTGGGAAGCGAACTCTTCGGCCACGCCGAGGAAAGCATCCTGCGCGACGAGAATGACGTGCTCTATGAGGACGACACCCAGCACAACGCCCACCATATCGATGGATTGATCCGCTTCGAAAGCGACCTGGCGTATGAGGTATATAAGTACCTCAGAGGCAATATATTCCCTATCGTTGTCGGAGGTGATCATTCGATCGCGATCGGCTCTGTTTCGGGCACCAAGATGGCCTTCCCCGATAAGCGCCTTGGTGTGGTCTGGGTGGATGCCCACGCCGACCTGCACACGCCTTGGACCACCCCCAGTGGCAACGTACACGGAATGCCTTTGGCGCTGCTGATGCAAATGGACCAGAAGGGTCCGAACACACCGCAGGTGTACACCATGGACATCTGGGATCGGCTGATGAAGATGGGGTCCAACGGCCCCAAGCTGCTGCCCCAGGATGCTGGTGTTCATCGCCTTGAGGGACTATGAGGCCGAGGAAAAGGCCATTATCGAGGAGTTCAGGATCAAGGTGATCGCCGTGAAGGAGCTGCGCGAGAAGGGAGGCTGCTGCCGTGGCGCAGGAAACCCTGCAGTATTTGAAGGATTGCGACCGGATCATGTCAGTTTCGACGTGGACAGCTTGGACCCGAGCATTTCCGTAGGCACCGGCACTCCGGTTCCGGACGGGCTCTTTGCCGACGAGGCCAGCACCTTGTTGCAAGGCTTCTGCGCCGACCCCCGCACGGCCACGCTGGATGTGGTGGAGATCGACCCTGCCCTGGATACCAATAACGACATGGCCGAGGCTACGCTCGGTATACTGGAGCCACTGTTCCCGATCCTCCGGTCCCGCTGAGCCCTTTTTCATGGGCACAAGAGCACGTACGCACCCGCCTACCAGCGCATGCAAGTAGCCGCTTCGGTCATTCTGGTCCGGCCAACGGGTTTCGGATACGATCCCGAAACGGCAGCGAGCAATTCCTTCCAGCACGCCGACCAGGGGCCTGAAATACAGCGCATGGCCGGGGAAGAGTTCGATGAACTGCTGGACCGATTGCGGCAGGCGGACATCGACTTCACCGTGCTCGACCCCATGGACCGGAATGCTCCGAACGGGGTGTTCCCGAACAATTGGTTCAGCACACATGCGGATGGCACCGTCACGCTCTATCCCATGCTCACGGCCTCGCGCCGTACGGAACGCGACCCGGACCTGGCCAGCACCCTGCGCACCGAAGGGTTCATCGCCGAAAGCACCAAGGACCTTAGCGGCTGGGAGCATCGCGGGCTCATCCTCGAAGGGACCGGCAGCCTTGTGCTCGACCGGACCCACAAGAAGGCCTATGCCTGCCTTTCCGAACGGACCACCGAGGCCGCCGTCAAGGCATGGTGCGAGCAGTTCGGGTACACACCCATCACCTTCACCGCCACCTTTGATGGTCGCATCCAAGGCGCTGCCGTGTACCATACGAATGTGGTCATGAGCATCGGCGAGTCCTTTGCGGTCGCCTGCTTCGAGGCCATGCCCTATCCCGCGGAACGTCAGGAACTGGACGAGGAATTGCGAAAGTCCGGCAAGCAGGTCATCCCCATCAACGTGGAGCAGATGCACCGCTTCGTGGGGAACATGCTCGAGCTCCGCGCTGCGCATAGCGATGACCGGTACATCTTTCTCAGCGAAACGGCCTTCAATGCCCTGGACCCCGAGCAGCGGATCGCTTTGCAGGCCAAAGCGCAGTTGATCCCTGTTCCCATCCCTACCATCGAGACCGTAGGCGGAGGGAGCGTGCGATGCATGCTGGCGGAGAATTTCCTTCAGCGCAGGCCCTAGAGCGCGTGGCGGTGCGTTTCCGTTCAGTTGCGCGCCTTGATGGCAACTCCGATCGCGCGACCACAAGCAACTAAGCCCTTCCTTTGCAGCGCCATGTTCCAAGACCGTCTTCAAGCCGTCCTCGTTCCTGCACTGCAACAGGCCTTCAAGGCGCTGTTCGGGCATGAACTCGACCCCAAGTCCATCACCTTCCAGGCCACGCGTCCGGAGTTCGAAGGCGATGTCACGATAAACGTATTCCCCTTCCTTAAACTGAGCGGCAAAGGGCCGGAACCCACCGCACAAGCCATCGGCGAGTCCATTCAGCGCGACCTGGAGGTCGTTTCCGGCTTCAATGTGGTGAAGGGCTTTCTCAACTTCGTCATTGCCGATAGCTACTGGACGGACTATCTCGCCGAGGCGGCCAAGGGAGAACCGTTGTCCTTCCCGAGCACGGGCAAACAAGTGATGGTGGAGTACGCCTCGCCGAACACCAACAAGCCCCTGCACTTGGGGCATATGCGGAATATCTTCCTCGGGCACAGCGTCAGCAACATCCTGCAGGCCGCAGGGAACGAGGTGGTGCGCGTGCAGGTCATCAACGACCGCGGGATCCACATCTGCAAGAGCATGCTTGCCTGGCTGAAGTTCGGCAACGGCGAGACCCCGCAGAGCAGTGGCCTAAAGGGCGATAAGCTCGTTGGGAAGTACTACGTGGCCTTTGATAAGGAGCTGAAGCGGCAGATCGAGGAACTGGTTGCGTCGGGCACCGACAAGGATGAAGCGGAAAAGAAGGCACCGATCCTGTTGGAGGCCCAGGAAATGCTGCGCAAGTGGGAAGCCAACGACCCGGAGGTGAGGGCCCTATGGGAGCGGATGAACGGATGGGTGTATGACGGTTTCAATGCGACCTATCACCGCATGGGCACCAGCTTCGACAAGCTGTACTACGAAAGCCGGACCTACGTCCTTGGCAAGGGGGATGTGCTGGAGGGCTTGAAAAAAGGCGTGTTCTACGAGAAGGACGGAGCCGTGTGGGTCGACAATAGCCCGGAAGGCTTGGATGAAAAGGTGCTCCTGCGCAGCGATGGTACCAGCGTGTACATGACACAGGACATCGGGACGGCCATCAAACGCTTCGAGGAGTACCCGAAACTATCGCAGCTCATCTATACCGTCGGCAATGAACAGGACTACCACTTCAAGGTCCTGTTCCTGATCTTGAAGAAACTCGGTATGCCGTGGGCCGATGAATTGCACCACCTGAGCTACGGCATGGTGGACCTGCCAACTGGAAAGATGAAGAGCCGCGAAGGCACGGTGGTCGACGCCGACGATCTGATGCAAGAGGTGGTGGACAATGCGCGCGCGGTCACCACCGAGTTGGGCAAGCACGATGATTTCTCGCTGAATGAGCAGAGCGTGTTGTTCGAGATGATCGGTATGGGGGCATTGAAATACTATCTCCTGAAGGTGGATCCGAAGAAGCGTATGCTCTTCGACCCTGCTGCCAGCATAGATCTGCATGGCCATACGGGGCCCTTCATCCAGTACACCTACGCCCGTATCCGCTCGTTGTTGCGCAAGGCCGGGGACGCCGCGGTCGGAAATGCCGATGGATCACCCACCTGGGCCTTGCTCCCCGAGGAACGCATCGTGATCAAACTGCTGCACCATTTCCCGGTCATCCTTCACGAATCGGCTACCAAGCTGGACCCATCGACGATCGCGAACCACTGCTATGAGCTGGTGAAGGCCTACAATGGCTTCTATCAGAGTGTTCCCGTTCTGAAGGAGGAGGATGCGGCCAAACGACTGTTCCGCCTGACCTTGAGCGCGCGTGTCGGTGAGGCGGTGAAAAAGGCAATGTGGTGTTTGGGCATCGACGTGCCCGAACGCATGTAGGACTATTCCCCGATCGTATCCACCTGTCCTTTGTCCGAAAGCAGGACCGCAACCCAACGCGTGCTCGGGAATTTGGACAACACGATCACCATCATCACGGTGATGGGTACGGAGAGGATCATGCCAACGACGCCCCACAAAGCACCCCATAAGGCCAAGGAGAGGATCACCACAAGCGAGCTCACGTTCAAGGAATTACCCATCAAGCGGGTTCACGAAGTTGCCCACCACCACCTGGATGACCCCGACCACACCGATCACCCACAGCGCCGGTCCAAAGGATGCGAACTGCAAGGCCGCGATCAGCGCGGGGAACAAGGTCGCCACCATGGAGCCGATCGTCGGGATGTAGTTCAGGAGGAAGATCACGAAGGCCCAGAAGAAGGCGAAGTCCACACCGATGATGAGCAACGCAACGTAGCTCAAGGCCCCGGGATCACACTGACCAGGGTCTTCAGGGTCAGGTATTTGCTCAGAGCCGAATCCACCTGAACGATCAGGTCCAGCGCCACTTTCCGCTTTCCGGGTTCATTGTACCAAGCGTTGAACTTCTCTTTGGCGTGTCCTTCTTCCAGCATCAGGAAAGCCACGTAGATCAACACTAAAAATGCATTACCGAACATGGAGGTCAGCGAGTTGAAGATCTTGGTGAGCACATTGCCGATGTCGAAGCCACTGCTCACACGATCCATGTAACCCATCATATCGACACCCGACCGCACTTCGATACGCTCCTTCACCAGCAACACAAGTTCGCCTCGTACACCGGTAGGACCTCTGTGATACCTGTGATATTGCTGGCCAGCATGGTGGTGACGACCCCGAGCACGAAGAAGATCGAGAGGAAGGAGAAGGCACTGCAACCACTTCGGAAGCTCCTACCGGCGATCCGGATCCGCTTCACGAACACTTGCACCTGACGGATCAGGTACCAAATGATCACGGCGAGCACGAAAGGGATAAGGATAACCTTCGTGAAGCTCAAGATCACCACAACAGCGATCAGGATGATCAAGGCATAGGCGATCCGCGACAGGGTCATGGCGGAAAGGTAAAGCACCCTGATGATCGAAGGGTCGGGTGTTGCCCTCGGAAATGACCGACGATCGCTTCAGAATTTCGGGCAAGGAACGATCCTGTGCTTGCGCTGCTTCGAGCGTGCGCCACTCGTAGATCATGCTCAGTTCATGCGCCCCGGCGCTCTTCATGGTGAGCTTGCTGATCGTGATGTCGTAGCTGTAGGTGAAGCGCAATTGATTTTCGGTCTCGTAACCGACCATGAGAACGACCGCGTCGCTATTGCTGTAACCCGGTTGATAGGCTTTGGCGATCGGCAGGCCACGGTACCACAGGCCGCCGCTCAACCGCTCGTGTTCGATGTAGCCTCCGATGTCCAACTGGTCCCACTTGCCCTGTGCCTTATAATGTGCCGCCAGTGTCATCGTGGTCGTACTTCGGATGAACTTCTGGCCGTCGAGCGGGAATTTGTACCCGGCATGGACCGAGGTACGCATCTCCAACGGTGCTGACCCATCGATCATCAGGCTCTGGTTGGGCTTATTGAGGTGGTTGAAGGATGCTCCGGCCCAGAACTGTTCGCTGTAATAGAGGCCGCCTGCCGCAATGTCCAAGTACGAGACCGCGGGTACAAGGTTGGCTTCTATGGAGGTCGGCGCATTGTCCCGGACGATCTGGTCGGCGAAGAGGTACCCGTCCTGTGCCACGGTGCGCATGGTATAGCCAGCGCGGAAGCCGGCGCGAAAGGCCTGCCTGCGGTTGATGCGAGCCTCGAAGCTGTAGCTCATGGCCACGGTGGTGAAGGACAGGCCGTATGATCCGGCCACATCACGCATCACCATGCCACCGAGCCCACTGTTGGCACCGGCGAAACGGTGGTCATAGGCCATGGCATAGGTCTCGTAACCCGGCTGCACACCCGGCCATTGCAGGCGATAGTTCAATGCCAGCCGGTCCTGATGCGTGTTTCCCGTCAACGCAGGGTTGAGGTATTGGGGCGCGGCATAGAACTGTGACAACTGCGGATCCTGCCCCTGCACGAGCGCACTCGTGAAAAAGGGGAACAGGAACAGCAGGAGTCGGTTTCTTGTCATCGGAACAAGGTCAGGTCGCTCAACTTCTCGATCTGCTTTCCGTCGACGAAACGGAACCAGGTCTGCACCACGTAGACATCCTGTGGGCTCAGTTCACCGCGGTAGTAACCATCCCAGCCGATGCGGATCGGTGCTTTCGAACACCAACTCGCCCCAGCGGTTGAACACGCGTATGCGGAAGTCGTCCACGAAGCGTACGAACGGATAGAAGACATCGTTGCTCTGATCGCCGGTTACCCAGTTGCCTCCACCGCTGCCGCCAGCACCACCGCTGCCACCCGGGCCGTTCGGGTTCGGGGTGAAGGCCGTTGTATCACCACGTCGTACACCGGTTCGATCGTGATGGGATGGCTGACCGTTGCGGTACATCCGTTCACGTCCTCCACGAACAGTTCCACGTCGAAGGTGCCGATCTCATTGAATTCGTAGGTCGGGCTCATCGCGGTGCTCGTGCCACCATCACCGAAGACCCAATCGTAGCTGCTGATGCTGCCTTGGCTCTGGTCCGTGAAGGCGATCACGGCCGCATCGATGTTCGTTGCCCAAGTGGAGGCAGTGAACGCGGCCGTGGAGAGGGGTACGCGATTTATCTGTCCACCACCGTTGCTGCTCGCCGTGCAACCCAAGGATGTGGTGATGGTGAGTGTGGCGGTGTAATTCCCGGTTCCGTAGGTTACTTGTGGGCAGGTGGACGTTGGTGGTATTCCCATGCCAAGGTTCCAGTTGTACATCACATTGCCCAAGTTCAAGGTGGGGAACTGCACCTGTAAGGGAGCGCAGCCTTGAGCGACGATCGGCGGAAGTTGGATGGCCGGCGGTGTATCGGTGCGCAAGGCGACCATGCTTCTCGAGACGTTGCTGCCGCAAGCATCCGTCACGGTAACCTGTGACGTTCTGGTCCGCTGTTATGGGCACGGAGAAGGGACCGGGACCATTGTATCCTGAGCGGAGCCCAGCTGTAGGTACAGGACCCTGATAGCCGCTGAATGAAGCGCCCACTGTGGCCACTCCACCGTTGCACACCGTTGTATCCCCGTAGGTGCTCAGCGTCCCCTGGTTGATATCGAGGACGGCGATGGGCACTTGAATGGTGGGACCCGCACACCCCGCTTGGTCGACCACGGTAAGGAGAACGGTCTGCGCCGTGCTGAATGCGAGTTGGATGGTGTCATTGAAGCCCAGACCGCCCCAATTGTACTGGTATCCACCGGCCCCACCGGAAGCCGCGGCGACCAGTTGCACCGGTGTATTGACGCAGACCGTATCAGGAGCTTGTACGGTCAGTTGGATCGCATCCGGTGAACCGATCGTGGCGCTGATACTGGTGCTGCATCCTTGCGCATCGGTAACCTGTGCCGCGTATGTGCCGGGTGCCAGTCCGCCGATCGAGGGACCGGTCTGTCCGTTGCTCCATGTGATGGTGTAGCCCGGTGTTCCCCCTTGCACGTCCAACTCGACACTTCCGTTCGCGGCCATGGCACAATCCATCCGGCTATCGATGGTGTACCCACCACGAGTGCGCTGGGTTCGGCGACCGCGGCGATCAACGTGGTGTCACATCCCAAAGCATCGGTGACCACAACGCTGTAGTGTTGCCGGCAGCAAGACCCACTGCGACAGCTGTGGTCTGCGCCAACGGGTCACTCCATGCATACGAAAGGCCTGGGCCGATCGGGCTGTAGGCGATGCTTCCATCCTCACCGGCGTTGCAACTCGCATCGGAGGGCGTGAGCGCTGCATTCAAGAAACTGTTGGAAAGGGTGATGTGCACGACGTCCTGGGCACTTGGGCAATTGTCGTTGCCGGTGGTGGTGAGCGTCAGATCCACGCCACCGCTCTCGACCTCGCTAAGGCTTGGAGTGTATTGGATCGAAAGGCCTGTACCCGAGATCGTTCCTGATCCACCGCTCCAGGTTCCACCGGTCGCATTCTGCACTGTTCCTTGCACCGCGATGGGATATGCGTTCATACAGGCAACGAGGTCCGCACCGGCATCAGCAACGTTCGGTTGCGCGGCGGTACCGATCGTTCCGCTTGCAGTGATCGCTGCGCAACTGTTGGCATCGGTCACGCTCACAGTGTAGTTACCAGCGCCGGCCGTCAAGCTCGGGCCGTTGGCACCGGTGTTCCAGGTGTAGGTGTACGGCGCCGTTCCTCCGGAAGCGCTGGCCAACAAGCTGCCGTCGTTCATACCTGTGCAATTCTCAGGGGTGCTGATGAGGTTCGCAAGAGCCAGGGCGGTGGGTTGGCCCACAGTAACGTTCAAGGTCGTGTCGCAACCGAAGGCATCCGATACAAGGACCGCGTAGCTCCCGGCCGCCAACGCGGTCGCCGTGGCCGTGGTCTGTGCTGCGGGGTCGTTCCAGAGGTAGGAAAGCCCGGTGTTGTTCGGCGCAACACTGGCACTTCCGGTTGCACCTCCATAGCAGCTGGCCGGCGTACTGTTCACACCAAGTCCGGCGAAACTGTTGTGCAAGGTGATGGCCACCACATCCGTAGCGGGCGGACAATTACCATTCCCGGTCGAAGTGAGCGTGAGTTGGACCGTATTGCCCGCTGAACCTGCACCAGGGATATAGCTGATGTTCGGCCATGTTCCACTGAAGGTTCCAGTAGGACTGCTCCATGCACCGCCCGTCGCATTAACAACGCTGCCTTGGAGGGGGATCGCACCACCGAAGGCACAGGCGTCGATATCGGCACCGGCATTCGCTTGGCTCGGTGGAGCGCCTGCCGCGATCGTACCGCTCAAGGTGGGTGAAACGCAACCGTTATTATCACTGACGTCCACTGTGTACGTGCCCGGGGCGGCCGTGATGGTGGACCCGGTAGCTCCGTTGCTCCATACGTAATTGAAGGGGCCGGTTCCGGTGGTCACCACGACCTGTGCGGTGCCGTTGCCCAGTCCTGCACAAACTTCAGGTGTCACTTGGATGTTTGCGGCCAAACCGGGGATCACACGTACACCATATACATAGGTCTGGAACGCGGAGATCGGACAAGCGCCGTCGTTCACGTTCACGATGAACGGAAAGAAGCCCGCGGTTCCAGGTTGCGCGGTCCAGCACACCTGCGCCGTGATGGGGTTCGTACCGGTATAGGTGAAGGTCGCTCCGGGCAGGTTCTGTTGCACATTGCTGGTAGCGGTGAGGATATTGTTCGCGTTGGCATCACTGATCACCATGTTGAAACAGAAGTCGCCGCTCTCGCACACATCAACGGCACGGGGTCCGACCTGTACCGCCGTTCCGGTCATGTTCGAGACCAGACCTGTAGCAGGGTCCGGTGGGATGTTCGAGCAGGGGTAGGCCACGAACTGCATATCCCGCATGATCCGCCCGATCACATTGCCATTGTCATCATATTCGGTCACGAGCACGGCCACGACCCAATTACCCGCGATGCTCAGGGTGAAATTGATCAGGCCGGTGACCGGGTCCAAGGTGAGCCCTGGGATGGGTTGTGTCGGTGTATAAGGCGCAACGTAAGGGATCGGAGCACCGTTCAGCATCCGCGCGCCGATCAAGGAGTAGGACAGGGAATCGGCCTCTGCATCCACCGCACCGTAGCTGTAAGAGATAGGATATCCGAGGCACACATACGGGATCGCTGCATTGCTGAAGGTGGGTGAGTCGTTGCACGGTCCGGTAGCGTTGTTCAATACCGATTCGATGTACATCTGCCGGGTGCCTGGCGCTGTCAGATTCACAATGGCGTTGTTGCGGTAGATGTTGGTCCACGAGATCCGCCATGAATCGCAAGGAGGCAATGTCACGACGCCGGTGTAGGTGTACTGCTGGATGCCGGGTAGTGTGCCTCCGTTGCAGGTGCTGTTCGGTAACTCCAGATCACAGAGCTGCGAAAGTTCCACACCGCCGTTGGTGCTCACCGTGAGGTTGCGGTTGCCGCAAGGGCTCGTCAGGACAAGGTTGTACGTAGGGTCCACTGCGATTCCGGCACAGTCCCGGTACACCAATAGTCGTATCCGGTACTGGTTGTTGCCCAAGCATTCCCAATAGATCTCGCCCCCGCTCATGTGCGTGGCCGAAGCGGAGATACCGATCAGCGCGAAGAGCAGGGTGAGAAGGGTGTGGCGGAGCATGGCAGGCAGCGCCGTGTGGAGGTGACGCCTGCCTGTTCCTACGCAGGCATGCTATGGCGGGTTACAAAAGGGATCCCGCCGAGGGTTCACATCCCCTCGATCAGCTCCAACACAAGCTTCGAAAGCTCCGCCCGCTGGGCCTCCGTGGCCCGATCATCCATTTCCACATGAGCGCATAGTTCTTGTCGCACCACGCGTATCCCGAAGGTGTTCCGTTCTACGTCCGTGGGCAATACGCCGCTGTCGGCCGTGGTGTCGTTCGCGCGGATCGTTGCTATGTGCGGCTTCGATGTCCTGGGCAGCGGCATACGTAAGTTGTCCAGGGTGATCACGGCCTCGATCCGCTCTGGGTGCAGTTCGGCGAATAGCAAGCTCATATCCCCCCCGTTGCTATGCCCGATCAATAGCACAGGCAACGAAGCCCATTCCGGTCGATCGGTCCGTATCCGTTCCAGAACATGTACGATGTTCTCCACCCCGCGTTCCCAATTCGGTCGGCGGGCTTCACGCAGGTTCCCCTTCATCGCCAAGAGCGGATCATCCGGAAGTTCGTGCTGAATGCTCACCACAGCGTTCCCAGCCTCGGTCAAGGACTTTGTAAGGTAGCTGTACCGCAGGTACGTTCCTGGTCGGTTCGCAGCGTATCCATGGCTAAGGATGACCAGTCGCTTCGGCTCGATCCTTGGTGCATGGATCGCAATAGGAATGGAGCGATCCCGCGTGGCATCTTGCAGAACCATGGTATCCGGCCCCGTTCGTTCCACCTGCGCAAGCGGGACCGGGTCAACCCCGATCGTTG
Organism: Flavobacteriales bacterium; assembly: GCA_041391825.1. Classification (GTDB taxonomy): domain Bacteria; phylum Bacteroidota; class Bacteroidia; order Flavobacteriales_F; family PHOS-HE28; genus PHOS-HE28. The sequence goes on from JAWKNF010000019.1 coordinate 11,857, forward strand.
AGGTCGATGGCAGACAAGCGATAAGAACGATGGCTAGGAGTGGGATAGAGGAACGGAGCATACGGACAGCACGTTTCGGAACGAACGGATGATATCGCGGTTCAAGATAGTCCGCCTTCATGCGGCCACCGATGTCACCAGGACAAGGAAAGTTGATACGCATAAGGACGGCATTCGGAAGGAAATACCCGTTCCTGAAGGTCTCCATGCCTTTCAAAGCGGTTCGCACCGCACTCCAAGTGCAGACCAGAATCCGGGTTCCATGCTTGCTACCTTAGCAGACCCCACACGCATTACCGATGCCATTCACCGCCGCCGACATTGCTTGGGCCATGCGTTGTCATGCGCAGGAACTACACCACGAGTGGATCACGCCCAATGCGTACCTCTATGCCTGGGAGAGCGACCTGCTTACCGTCAGTGCGCAAGGGCATGTGCATGAGATCGAGATCAAAACCTCGCGCTATGACCTGAAGAACGACATGAAGAAACCCAAGCACGGCGATGGCCTGTTGCTCAGAGGGACGGCGCTTTCCGGAGCCGAAGAGCGCATCAACAGACCGATCAAGCGGCCCAATTACTTCTCTTTCGCGATGCCCTGCGAGGTTTTCCGCCGTCCGTCGCGCTTGGTGCTACCGGCCTATGCGGGTGTGTACACCGTGGATGAGCAAGGCCGCATTCGGGAAGAGCGCGCACCCGTTCAACTACACAGTGAGCGGATCAGCACGCGACAATTGTTCTTGCTTGCGCGTCGTATCCATCACCGCTATTGGGACCAATTGCGTCGCACACAGCATGCGCCGGACACGTTGTGCCTGGAGTTGGCCGGTTGATGTATGCGCACTTTACGATCTCTGGCGAATGAGCTCCGAGCATGTCATGGACAGCATCTCGCTCAGGTCTGGACGGACGCTCTGATAAGGCTCACTCCTTCGATCCCCTTCTTGCCCCGCTCACCTGATCGAACCAAGCTGCCAACGTTTCCTTCTGCTCAGGGCTCAAACGCGCCTCGGAGTGCAGGGGCGTGTAACTGGAAAGGGGCATTTCGCCCTTACGAATGAGCTTGCCACATTTTCCGGCATCTTTTGATCCTCCGTCCTCATCCCAACGGCTGAAGTTGAGGTGTCCGCGCGCATGATTGATGTGGTCCTGCATGAACCAATTGATCGGCGTGATCGCGACATACCACGGGTATTCCGTCTCGTAGCTGTGGCAATCGTAGCAAGCGTTCCGCACCATGCTCGCGATCTCAGGCGGTGCCGCGGTCATCACCAGCAGGTCGGTGGCCGGGTCGTGTGCAGGAACGCTGCGGTCCGGACGCAGGAACTGGGCCAGCAGGAAGATCGCGAATAGTGCAAGAAGGATGCGGCGGGTCCGTGTCATGTTGTGATTGAATGTCCTGTGAAGGTCGGAACACTTGCGGACACCTTGCGTCGACCGTTCAGGAACAATAAGCGAATGGTCGTGATCGGGAGCATTTCTTCTTTCGAAGTTCGTTACTTCGTAGGTGGCCGTTCCATCCCGAATGTCCTACGACGGTATGAAAAGCAAGGTAGATCTCGTTCAGGATATCGTTGTGCCTTGGAGCTTGTACGGCGCATTCATCGGAGCCTTGGTGGGCATCGGGGTCGGTTGGGGCTTGGCTGATACGCTCAATGAAGGCGTCGTACTTCCCTTATGCATCCTTCCGGCATTGCTGGTGGGGACATTGGTAGGCTACCACTACAGCGCCAAGGAAGTGGAGGGAAAACTGCGGCAACGGGCGCTGTATGAGCGCAAGATGTGGGCGGAGCGGAAGGCAAGAAGGCAAGCCGAGATGGATCGCGAGCGGAAGCGGGCAATTGTTGAATTGGAACGCATTGTAGGCTTGAAGGACGGCATGATCGAACGAGCGCGAATGGCAGCCGGGCATCTGGCCCAAGCTCATCGCGATCTTCATGATCACCTGTTCGCCTCATTCTGGGACCACGTGGAAATTACGGCGAACGACCTTGTTGCATACCATCGTGCCTTGGTGGAGATCGGTGCTCGGGTTGCAGCCTATGAAGAAGGACGGAAACAGGCTTTCAGTGCATGGCCTGATGTTCTGGCGGTATTCAATACCATGCCGGATCATGATGTGCTCGTGGAAGACTTGAAGAAGCTGGTCCGGACCGCGCATGGCCGGGATGACCTTGAACGGGTATTCCAATGTCGCCGATCGAATGCGATCCTCGTGCCAGGCCCCGGGACATTGGGGAATGTTCTGAATGATCTAGGGGACCGGCTGAAGACCGCGGCGGCGGTTATTACCAAGATCACTGGCCCGCTCGATCGGTCCCAGGTTCATGAGCAAATGGATCATTCTCCTGAGCAGCGTTCCGAACGATCGAAAGCACATTCTTCAGAAGACCCCATGAACGTTGCGGACTTTGGCCCCGATCCTTCGTTGGGGTGGTCCAAAGCACAGATAGCGAAGCGGCAAGAACGGGCCGGCCTCCTGGATGAGGCTGTTCGTAAGCGTTCCACTAGGACAGGAGAAGAGTTGACCTTCTGGTAATAGTTCGAGCGCTTCCTTCATCCGCGCACCTCTTCTGCAGGCATCGCAAAGCCCAAGGACTGGCGGATCTTGAGCGCTGGCCGTAACTTGTAGCTCCCAATGGCCAAGCGTGGTCCACTCATTGCGATAAAGCTGCTTCACACCGTGGTGTGGGCCTTCTTCAACGTGGTCATCTTCTACTTGCTCTATGCCGTCGCGGTGGACAAGATCGATCGCTGGGTATGGATCGGATCGGGACTGGTGGGCTTGGAGGCCTTGGTCCTTGCGATCTTCAAAATGGCCTGTCCGTTGACCCTCGTGGCATTGCGTTATGCCGACCCGGAACCGCAACCGGCTAACTTCGATATCTACCTTCCTTTGTGGCTGGCTCGGTGGAACAAGCTGATCTACGGATCGATCATGCTGTGCATCCTGTTAGGGCTGGCTTGGCGCTTGGCAAGCTGAATTCCGTTTGGTGCGGATCTTGTAATTGAGCAGATGACCAACACCAACCGCCATGAGAACATTCGGAACACTGCTTCTTTCGCTGGCTACCACGGCACTGTTCGCTCAAGGACCGGAAACGATCCCTTTTCCTGACCATCTGAAAAGCTTTGCCCAAGCGGCAAAAGAGGAGTTGAGCCCCGAGGTGGTGAACGGCAATAAGGATCGGCCCCAATATGCGCGGATCCGGGACATGGCCGGGGTACTGAAGGAACAGGCACATCCAAAGGGCGACCCACAACAAGTAGCTGCGATGGAGATGGGTCTTACCTACGCGGTAGCGGCCCATTTCGAAGGAAGTGACCCGGAATTAGCGGGATACCTCGCAGCCATGGCTGCTTGGCGCTACGTGAGTGCGGTATCCGCGGGCGAAGTCGAGTTGCCGTTGTCGCGTCTCGACAATGTGGAGTACTACGCCCGAAAGGCGAGCGAAGCCCGGACCGAGGAGCAGTTGGCCCGCATGCACGAACGCCTGGTGCGTCAGGTGGACGAGATGGCCTTGGCCCTGACCGGGACCCAGTAGCCGACGGGCCGGCCATCGATCCAGGTCGCTTTGCATCGTCGCTCTGAACCGCGTGGCGCTGTACCGGTGAATTTTCCGCTTCCCCACGGATCCCCTTATCACCGGTATCTTCGCGACCCGTAAGCAAGTAGACGATGTTCGACAACCTCAACGACAAGCTCGAAAGAGCGTTCAAAGTTCTCAAGGGCCAGGGCCAGATCACGGAGATCAACGTGGCCGAGACCACGAAGGAGATCCGTCGTGCCCTTCTGGACGCCGACGTCAACTTCAAGACCGCCAAGGAATTCAGTGACAGACTGAAGGAGCGGGCCCTCGGCGAGAACGTGCTCACCGCGGTGAGCCCCGGTCAACTCCTGACCAAACTTGCACACGACGAGTTGGCCCAACTCATGGGTGGCCAAAGCGCCGGCATGAACCTGAGCGGAAATCCGACCGTGGTGCTCATGAGCGGCCTTCAAGGTTCCGGTAAGACCACCTTCACCGGTAAACTGGCGAACCACCTGCGCAAGAAGGGCCGGAAGCCCTTGATGGTGGCCTGCGACGTCTATCGGCCTGCAGCCATCGACCAGTTGGAGACACTGGGCAAGCAACTGGATATCGAGGTGTTCAGTGATCGGGAAAGCAAGGACCCGGTGGCCATCGCCCAAAAAGGGATCGCGCATGCCAAGTCACACGGCCACACCCTCGTGATCATCGATACCGCCGGCCGATTAGCGGTGGATGAGGCGATGATGGACGAGATCGCCCGTGTGAAGAAGGCGATCCAACCGCAAGAGACATTGTTCGTGGTCGATGCCATGACGGGCCAGGACGCGGTGAACACCGCGAAGGCCTTCAATGACCGGCTCAACATCGACGGCGTTGTACTGACCAAGCTCGATGGAGATACCCGTGGTGGTGCAGCGCTGAGCATCCGCAGCGTGGTGAACAAGCCGATCAAATTCATCGGTACCGGGGAGAAGATGGAGGCGCTGGATGAGTTCCATCCCGAGCGTATGGCCGGGCGTATCCTCGGCATGGGCGATGTGGTCAGCCTTGTGGAACGTGCACAGGAGCAGTTCGACGAGAAAGCGGCGCGAGAGCTCAATAAGAAGATCGCAAAGGACCAGTTCGGGTTCGATGACTTCCTGGACCAGATCGCCCAGATCAAGAAGATGGGCAACATGAAGGACCTCATGGGCATGATCCCCGGTGTGGGAAAGGCCATGAAGAACATGGATATCCCGGACGATGCCTTCAAGGGCATCGAAGCCATCATCAAGAGCATGACGCCGGAGGAACGAAAGAACCCCTCGCTCATCAACGGTAGTCGCCGTCAGAGGATCGCGCTCGGTAGCGGCACCAACGTGCCTGAAGTGAACAAGCTGATGAAGCAGTTCGACGAGACCCGCAAGATGATGAAGATGATGGGCGATAAGAGCAAGATGCAGGCGATGATGCAGCGGATGCAGCAGGCGCAGGGGATGCGGCGTTGACATGTGATCATCATTTGATGGATGAAGACCTCCAGCGACTCAGGTATCCGATAGGCATATTTGTGCGCGGTACCAGAGCCGAAAGTCAGGACCGGATCAATAGCTGCATCGCACTCATCGAGGCCTTCCCTGGAGCATTACGGATCGCGGTCGAGGGCCTGAGCGACGTTCAACTGGATACACCTTATCGTCCGGAAGGCTGGACCGTTCGTCAATTGGTCCATCACATCGCGGATAGTCATGGGCAAACACTGCATCGCTTCAAGCTCGCGCTCACCGAGGTCGACCCGGTCATCAAACCTTACAGGGAAGCCTTGTGGGCAGAGCATAAGGATGCCCTTACGATGCCCCTGGAGCCTTCACTGCGGATTGTGGATGGGACGCATGCGCGATGGGTCGTATTGATGCGGAACATATCGCTCACCGACTTTGATAGAAGCTTTGTTCATCCGGAACAGCAGCGTTCCGTCACGCTTGGTGAGGCACTGGAGTTGTATGTCTGGCATTCAGCCCACCACCTTGCGCACATTACCGGCCTGCGCACCCATCGCGGGTGGTAGCCTGTCCGGGAAGTGGTTCCCTCGATCAGGAATTCGTCAGTTCACCGTGGATCCGGCTTCATTACCTTCAACCCCGTCATGTCAGATGTGGTCACCCATCAGCTGCTGGACGGCAAGGTCGCTTCCAACGCCATTCGAAAGGAGATAGCCACGAAAGCGGCCAAGGTGAAAGCTGAACGAGGGCGGGCACCGCACTTGGCGGCCGTGCTCGTGGGACGTGATGGGGCGAGCCGCACCTATGTGAATGCCAAGGTGAAGGCTTGCGAGAAGGCCGGGTTCCGCAGCACGCTGATCGAACTGGATGCCGACACTTCGGAAGCAAGCTTGCTTGCGCTCGTGGACTCCTTGAACAAGGACCCCGAATTGGATGGATTCATCGTACAACTTCCCTTGCCCAAGCACATCAGCGAGGAGAAGGTGACCTTGGCGATCGACCCGAGGAAGGATGTCGATGGTTTCCACCCGGAGAACCTCGGTCGCATGGTGTTGGGCTTGAATGGCTTCTTACCGGCAACACCAGCCGGGATCGTCGAGCTACTGCGTCATTACAAGGTCGAGACGGCCGGCAAGCATTGTGTTGTGGTCGGTCGGAGCAATATCGTAGGAACGCCGATGAGCATTCTGATGAGCCGGAACAGTGATCCCGGCAACTGCACGGTTACGATCGCACATAGTCGCACGAAGGACCTTGGAACCATCACTCGTCAAGCGGATATCTTGATCCCCGCTATCGGAAAGCCAGGTTTTATCACCGCGGATATGGTGAAAGAAGGAGCCGTTATCGTTGATGTTGGGATCCATCGGATAGATGACCCATCCCGCAAGAACGGCTTCCGTTTGGTGGGTGATGTGAAATTCGATGAGGTGGCACCTAAGTGTTCATGGATCAGCCCGGTACCGGGAGGAGTTGGGCCGATGACGATCACGAGCTTGCTACTGAACACGCTGAAAGCGGCGCAAGGCTGATCCCTCACAACAACTCCTTGGGATCGGGATCGGTCCGATCTCCTTGCTGTTGCTTCTGAAATGCCGCGTAGTAGAGGGTCAGCCCTCGACGTAAGTGGACATACCGGTAGATGCCCACCACGAGTAGGATCGCGGAGAGCCCCAAGGCGAAGTAGCCCACAACGTGCAGTTCTCCATAGACTTTGAGTTGCAGCAAGGCCACGCCACCAAGGAGCAGGTACAACGCGGACCGGATGTAGCTCATCAAGGTGCGCTCATTGGCCAAACGGGTGCGCACCAAGGCAAGGTGATCGCGCAGGATAAGGCGTTCTTCCGGAACGAATTCATGGTCCACGTGCAATGCCTTTCGAAACAGTGATCCAGATCCCATCTCACATTGTCCGAGTAACGAATTCTGCAGAGGTACTATCCATTGTAACGAACGCTCGTATCCATCAAAGCTTTCCTGCTGTGATCTCTTCCACGACCGCGGGGTCAAGCAGGGTGGAGGTATCCCCCAGGCTCCCCAATTCGTTCTCGGCCACCTTCCGCAGGACGCGCCGCATGATCTTGCCGCTGCGGGTCTTAGGTAGGCCGCTCACGAACTGGATCTTGTCGGGCTTGGCGATGCGACCGATGCTGGCCACCACGGCCTCGATTATGCTGCCGCGCATGTCCTCGGGATCGTCCACCGGCTTCTCGGTGACCACGTACGCATAGATCCCCTGGCCTTTGATGTCGTGCGGGTACCCGACCACAGCGCTTTCCACCACGCCCTTCGCGGTGTTGATCGCACTTTCGATCTCGGCCGTGCCGAAGCGGTGCCCGCTCACGTTGATCACATCGTCCACCCGCCCGATGATGCGGTAGCGACCTTCCGCATCGCGCTTGGCACCGTCGCCCGTGAAGTACATGCCTTTGTAGCTGCTGAAGTAAGTCTGGCGGCAGCGTTCGTGATCGCCCCAAGTGGTGCGCAGGATGCTGGGCCAAGGGAATTTCATGCACAGCAGACCTTCCACTTCGTTCTCCGTGATCTCCTTTCCCTCAGCTGTCAACAGTACAGGCTGGATCCCGGGCAAGGGATAGGCCGCATGACTCGGCTTCTCGTCCGTCACTCCCGCGATCGAGCTGATCATGATACCACCGGTCTCCGTTTGCCACCAAGTGTCCACGATGGGGCAACGGCCTTTGCCGATGTGGGTCTTGTACCAATGCCACGCCTCCTCGTTGATCGGTTCGCCCACGCTGCCCAGTACGCGCAACGAATGGAGCGAATAGGGGAGCACGTGATCGATGCCGTGTGCCATCAGGCTGCGAATCGCGGTGGGTGCGGTGTAGAAGATGGTGACGCCGTGCTTGTCCACGATCTGCCAGAATCGCCCGGGATCGGGGAAGGTGGGCACTCCTTCGAACATCACTTGCGTGGCACCCGTTAACGTTGGACCATAGGCCATGTAGCTGTGCCCGGTGATCCAGCCCACATCGGCCGTGCAGAAGAACACGTCGCTTTCTTCCACTTGGAACACGTTGCGGAAACTGTAGTCCGTGTAGACCATGTAGCCGCCGCAGGTATGCACGACACCCTTGGGCTTGCCTGTGCTTCCGCTGGTGTAGAGGATGAAGAGCGGATCTTCCGCATCCATCACTTCAGCCGGGCACTCCGCACCGACCTGCGTGAGTTCCTCGTGCAGCCACACATCGCGACCCGCCACCATGTTCACGGCCCATCGCACGCGCTCGGTCACGATCACGGTCCGTACGGTGGTGCATTGCTCCAAGGCTTCGTCCACCACGCTCTTCACCGGCATTTCCTTCGCTCCGCGGAACATGCCATCGCTGCACAGCACCGCCACGGCACCGGCGTCGATGATACGATCGGCCAGGCTTTGGGCACTGAAGCCACAGAACACCACGCTATGGATGGCACCGATCCGCGCGCAGGCCAGCACGGCGATCATGAGTTCGGGTACCATCGGCATGTACACGGCCACGCGATCGCCTTTCTTCACGCCGTTGCGCTTCAGCACATTGGCGTAGCGGCAAACGCGGTCATGCAATTCACGGTAGGTGAGGCGCACGAAGCGCTCCTTCGGGTCGTTGGGTTCCCAGATCAAGGCCAGCTTGTTGCCGCGCTTCTCCAAGTGCCGGTCCAGGCAGTTCTCGGTGATGTTCAGCTTGCCACCGACGAACCACTGCACGTCGGGTTTTTCGAAGTCCCAGATCAGGGTCGCGTCCCACTTCCTTCGCCACGTGAAGGTTCCGGCCTGTGCCGCCCAAAATCCTTCGGGGTCCGTGGTGCTCAGTGCATGTGTTTCTCTGTAGTCCTGCTGGCTGCGAATGCGGGTCTTGTCCATGGGGCGCGGTAGCTCTGCGAAGGTGTTCGGTCCAGTGCTCGAGGTACAAGCACATCAACGACGAATGTACCAGTATTGGAAAAGGAACTAACCACCCTCTCCGGTGTCGGTGGGCATCGTAGCGTACTCACCCTTCCATACGTACCAACCGAAGACCACCAGCCCGAAGGCGATGGGAATGAAGATGACAACGAACACGCCCCACTGGATCATGGTGTCCATCACCGGGTTCTTCGCGATCTCCACCAAGGCCGTGCGTGCCAAGAAATAGATCGCCAAAGGCCCCAAGGCCATCCAGAACAGTCCTGCGATGCGTTTCAGAGTTCCCATCAGTTCGTGGAGGTCGTTGGTAGTAAACGTTCTCTCACGTACAAGGCTCCGATCACGAAGCACAAGGCCGCGACCGCGATCGGATACCAGAGTCCCACCAAGCGGTCGCTCACGTGCATGGTGGTGAGCAGGGTGGCGATGAAGGGAGTGAGGCCACCGAACACGCCATTGCCGACGTGGTACGGCAAGGACATCGAAGTGTAGCGGATGCGCGTGGGGAAGAGTTCCACCAGGAACGCCGCTATCGGGCCGTACACCATGGTGACGTAGAGGATCATGATGAAGATGATCCCGACCATGGACCAGTAGGTTTCCCTGCCGACCACCTTGCTCACTGTGATCCGAGGTGCTTCTTCAATGTGTTCGGGCGAAGCGTAGGTGATCTCGTCCATGGTTTCGGTAACGACCATGCCATCGGGATATGTTCGGCGAGTGATCGTTGTGCTACTCAGGTCATTGCTTCCATCGATCACAGATGCGCGGGCGGCCACCTCTTGCTTTTCCATGATCTCGGTCCGTGCGGTATGATCACCGAGGTCGTAAAGCGCGCTGAACAAGGGCCGATACGTCACCACCGCTAAAGCCATTCCGATCAACATGATCCACTTCCGTCCGATCCTATCGCTCCATGCACCGAAGACCACGAAGAAGGGCGTGGCGAAGAGGATGGCCCAGATCAGGATGGTGCGCGATTGTGCGAAGTCCACATGGCAAACGTTCTCCAAGAAGCTCTGCGCGTAGAACTGGCCGGTGTACCAGACCACGCCTTGGCCCATCGTGGCGCCGAACAAGGCCAGCAGCACCATTTTCAGGTTCGCCTTGTGACCGAAGCTCTCCTTTAATGGGTTCTTGGAGGTCTTCCCTTCGGCCTGTAATTCCGCGAACAAAGGGCTCTCATTCATTTTGAGGCGGATGTACACCGAGACAACGACCAGGACGCTGGAGAGCAAGAAGGGGATCCGCCAGCCCCAGTCGTTGAATTTCGCGATGGAGGCGTTCGCATCCGGATCGAGGAGCTGACGGGTCAACAGGATCACACCCAACGACACGAAGAGGCCCAGCGTGGCCGTGGTCTGGATCCATGAAGTGTAGAAGCCGCGACGGCCTTCGGGTGCATGTTCAGCCACGTAGGTCGCTGCACCGCCATATTCACCTCCCAAGGCCAGGCCTTGCAGCAAACGTAGGAGCAGGATGATGATCGGTGCCGCGAAGCCGATGCTCACATAACCGGGTACCAGCCCGATGGCGAAGGTGCTGCCACCCATGATCACCAGGGTCAAAAGGAAGGTGTACTTGCGCCCGACCATATCGCCGATGCGTCCGAAGACCAAGGCGCCGAAGGGTCGAACAATAAAGCCCGCAGCAAACGTGGCCAAGGTGCTGAGCAGGGCCGCCGTGGGGTTCTCCTTGGGGAAGAACTGGCTCGCGATCACGGTGGCCAGGCTTCCGAAGATGTAGAAGTCGTACCACTCGATGAGCGTGCCCAGCGACGAGGCCCATATGACCTGACGCAACGAACGATCTCCTGTGGCGGTCGGCAACTTGTGGTGGATCTACCCGAAAGCCGATGAAATAGTTCAGCTTCGGACGGGGCCAAGATACCCGGAGGAAGTGGATGCCCCAACCGAGCTCAACGGACCTGAAACAACGAGGCTTAAACACCTGTTGTTCTGGTTGTTATGCCGACTCGAACGAACGATCTGAAAAGACATGAAGCGATGGTCATCCATCGATGGATATCGAGTTTCGTCGATGAAATATTGTAATTCGTCTTGACAAAGGGTGCCATTCGGCCCCAAATTGCGTCACTCTTCGCTTTGACCGGCACGACCAACTAAACCCCGATCCCGAATGTGGCCAGTTCAAACGCTTACTCTTCTGCTCTGCCTCACCGACGAGGAACAATTGTTCGCCCAATCCATCCCCGACTTGGATGCTCCGGCCAATACGGAACAAGTGATCCCTGCGAAGGAGGAAGAGAAGGGTGAGGACGCCCACTTCGAGGATTTCGCCTGAATTCGTCAACAGGACCCTGTCCTGTGTTCCGAGGACCCCGGTGCCGCCGCCTTGGTGCCGGGGTTCCTTATTTCTTGTCGGCTTCGGATCGAACAGTCTGATATCCGGTGAGTACAACCGTTCATGAACTTCTGTCAATTGGTCCAGTTGGTGGTCCGCCGGTCTATATTCGGCGCCCCATAACAGATTCCATGAACCGGACCACCCACATTTTCTTGATCCTCTTGGCGTTCTTTAACGCTGGATCCGTGATTGCCCAAACGAAAACTTCTAGAGCCGAGGTCACTTGGGGGCCGGAAATGGATGACTCGAAGGACGGTGATTTCCGGGAGGTGTTCGAATACACCGACGAGCACGTGTACATGCTGATGTACAAGAAGAAGGAACTGTTCGTTCAAAAGATGGACCTCGGCTTCCATGTGGTGTACAGCAAGTTGCTTCCGATGGAATTGGACAAGGACCGCCATGGTTTGGAGTTGATCCAGGTCTTCGGGGACCGGATCATCGTGTTCACGAAGTTCTACGAAAAGCAAGAGAAACGGAACGGTCTGTACATGCGCATGTTCAGCGCCGATGACATGAGTGCGATCGGCCGGCTTGAAAGGGTGGCCGAAATGCCCGTGGAAAGCAAGCGCGCAAAGGGTTCTTTCGATGTTCAGGGATCTCCGGACGCATCGAAGATCCTGGTGAACCTCAATCTTCCTTATGTGAAAGAGAACTTGGAGCGCTTTGCCTTACGCGTCTATGATGACCAGATGAATGCCGTGTGGCAGCGGGATGTGGAACTGCCCTATCGGGATGACGAGTTCGCCGTGCAGGACCTCCGCGTGGACAACGATGGTTCGGTGCTCATGATAGGTCAGAAGTATGCCGAAAAGGCCGAGGCGAAGGAGCTCCGTAAGGACAAACGGCCAACCTATACGTATCACATGTTGGTCTATCATGCCGACAAGGACATACCCGACGATCATCCGATCATGGTGCAGGACAAGTTCCTGCAGGACCTGACCTTGAGCCTCGGCGATGACGGCGATATCCTTTGCGGCGGTTTCTATGGCAACAAGGGCAGCTTCACTGTTCGCGGCACCTTCTTCCTCAAGTTGGACCGTCGTTCCAAAGCGATCCTGCACGAGAGCTATAAGGAGTTCTCGGATGACTTCATCACGCAGTACATGACCGAAAAGGAAGAGTCCAAAGCCAAGAAGAAGGCCGACAAGAAGGATGAGGACCTCGAATTGTACAGTTACGAGCTTCGCGATATCGTGCGCACCGATGATGGCGGTGCGGTGCTGGTCGGCGAACAGTACATGTTCTACGTGACCACGAGCACCTTCACCGATGCCAATGGCCGAACGAGCACGACGACCACGTATCACTACGTGTATAACGACATCATCGTGGTGAACGTGGACCCCGAAGGGAACATCGACTGGGCCGTGAAGATCCCGAAACGGCAACACACCACCAACGATGGTGGCTACTACTCATCCTTTGCCATGCATGTGGATAAGGACAATCTCTACTTCGTGTTCAACGACCATGGTCAGAACCTCTTCCTGCTGCCGGGCGACAAGGTGCAGCAGTTCAAGTTGGGCGGCAAGGAGGCCTTGATGCGCTCGCTACCGTGGAAGGAGTGGGCACCGTGCACCGCGAAGCACTGCTCTCACCGGACAAGCGCGATGCGATCGCGCGACCAAGGCCTGAGTGCAGATCGACGATGATCGTATGTTCATTTACGCTGCCCGCAAGAAAGAATACCGTTTCGGTCTGATCACCTTCGAGTAGGTCACGCCAATAGTTCGCCGCCGGTGTCCGTTCTTTGGAAGGGACACCGGCGTTCCTTTTCTCGATCATGCATAAGCTCCTGTCATCTTACGCCTTCACGCTTTTGGCTATCGCACCGGCGATGGCACAGTGGCGCTTTGAAGGTGATTCCACACCCACGTGGGAGGCCGTGATCGCGCGCTATGAAGGACTGGACCAGATGCACCGAGGTGCCAAGTTGTTCGAAATAGGGACCGATGATGATGGCTCCCCGATACACCTGTTCGTCATCTCCGACGGGAGCGGTTTCACGCCCGACAGCATTCGGGCCGCCGGCAAGAACATCCTGTGGATCACGAACGGCATCCACCCGGGGGAACCGGATGGCATCGACGCAAGCCTGATGCTTGCCCAAGCCTTGTTGGAAAGCGACCAGTTGATGGGACTCACCGTTCGTACAGCGGTGTGCATCGTTCCTGTGTACAACGTGAGCGGTGCGAAACAGCGGAACAGCGCCAGCCGCGTGAACCAGAATGGTCCTGCGGAGTACGGCTTCCGCGGCAATGCGCGCAATCTGGACCTCAACAGGGACATGATCAAGGCGGATTCCCGCAACACGCGCAGTCTCTTGACGGCCTTGACACATTGGGGGCCGGATGTGTACTTCGAAACACACGTCAGCAACGGCGCGGATCACCAGTACGTGATGGAACTTCTGACCAGCCAAAAGAACAAACTGGACCCCGCCTTGAGCCGTTTCGTGCAAAGGACCTTGGTCCCGGACCTTCAAGCATGGATGGAACGGAAGGGGATCCCGATGTGCCCTTATTTCGAGACGATCGGTGCCACACCTGAAGAAGGGCTCACCGGCTTCGTGGACGGACCTCGCTATAGCAGCGGACATGCCGCCTTGCGCGATCGGATCGGCATCCTCAGCGAGTCGCACATGTTGAAGCCGTATGCGGATCGCGTGAACGCCACGTTCCAATTGATGCTGGCCACCTTGGCCGCAATGAGCGAGCGACAAAGCGAACTGCATGCCGCGTTGTACGAAGCACGGACGAACACGATCGCATCACGCTCATTCGGCTTCAACTGGGCCATCGACACCACCCAGAAGGAACAGCTTGATTGGGCCGGTTACGCCGCGGAGAGAACCCCAAGCAAGGTCAGCGGCTTGGAACGCGTCTCCTACGATCGGGCACGACCCACTTTGACCCAGGTGCCTTGGATGGATCACGCCAAGCCCGGTATTTCGTTGACGAAGCCCAAGGCCTACCTGGTCCCGCAAGCTTGGCACGAGGTCATCGAACGTTTGCAGTTGGATGGAGTGGAGATGCGAAGGCTTGAAAGATCCACTGAATTCGACGCCGAGGTGCAGTACATCGAGGACCTCAAGACAACAACAGGTCCGTTCGAAGGGCATTATCTGCATTACGATATCACGACCACAACAACCTCGGAAGTCGTGCGGGCGGAACCGGGGGATGTTCTGGTACCCATGGGTAAAGGCACGGATCGTTTGGTGATGGAGATCCTTGAGCCACGCGCATCGGACAGCTATTTCGCCTGGGGTTTCTTCGATGCGATCCTGCAGCAGAAGGAATGGTTCAGCGATTACATTTTCGAGGACATCGCGGCAAAGCTGTTGTCCGAGGATCCGAAGCTGCGGGCCGGGTTGAAGGAGCGTTGCGATGCGGACCCGGAGTTCGCTTCGGACGCATGGGGCCAGCTCTATTACGTTTACAAACAATCGCCGTACTTCGAAAAGAGCTTCCGACGCTATCCGGTGCATCGGATCATGGAGTGACCGGCGTCACTTCCGGTTCTGCGCACCTTGTCCTACCTTTCGGTATCCCAAAGCCCTCGTGAACATGGATCATACCGCGCTTAAGACCAGCGTGCTGAAAGCAGCCCGCGCCCACTTGGAGACCACCGCGACCGAATTGCGCGACCGTATATCGGACCTACGATCCGTCACCATCGGTGACGACAATTCGGAAAGCGCGAGTCAAACCGAGAGCCGACGCGGTTCGGACATGGAGTTGATGGGGTCCTTGGATGATCAGCTCACCAAGATCCGGCAGGACCTGGATCGATTGGCGGCCATCGACCCGGCGATCCATTTGGACGTGGTGCAGTACGGTTCCGTGGTGAATACGGACCAACGGAATTTCCTGATCGCGGCCAGCATGGACGACTTCGAGGTGAATGGCGTGGAGTACCTCGGTGTCACGCCGAAAGCCCCTGTGGTCCAAGCCCTCTCTGGGAAGCGCGTAGGCGAGCAGGCCACGGTGAACGGCGTCACCTATGTGGTCCGGAACATCTGCTGAAGCCGCTCATCGCTTTCCTTTGTGCTTGACGGAACGGACCATATCCCGTTCCTGCTGAACACATGGAACTCTATGATCTTGCCATCGGTGCACGGGTGAAGCACCCCACCATGGGAACCGGTGTCGTATATGACCTCGACGCGCGAACGGCCTTCATCTTCTTCCAGGAAGGTGGTGAACAGCCCATCAGCCGCAGTTTCGAAGGCTTGAAGGTGATCGCTCCGGGCGTGGAGATCGGTCAGGAACCGCTGGACATGGACCACGTGAAGGACGCTTTGCGGGAGGTGCTTGAACAGATGCAAAGCCCGCAGCGTCCCGTGGAAATGGCCCCGCGCTACGAAGGCGGCACCCTGATATTACAACCCGCTGATACCACGCTCAAGAGCACGGAACTGCCCATCGAGGACTTCTTCCACAAGATCGTGATGATCCGCGACCGTTTCCGTGTCTTGGAGCAGAAGATCAACGCCCACGACAAGCTCTCCGATCAGGAGAAAGTGGAGCTACAGCAATACATCACCCGATGCTACGGCAGTCTCACCACCTTCAACATTCTCTTCGAGGACAAGGAGGACCATTTCGTGGGGCAGAAGGGGGAGTAGGCCCAGGGTTGAACTCCATCTGGACCGTGATCCGAAAGTGAAGTTTTCCACGATTACTTGCATCCTTTTTTCGGGCTGCCTACTTTCGGACCATTGCTCCGTTCTTTGAAGCCATCGGGCTTTCATCATACAGCCCGCACAGGCCATAGGTTCTGAAAACCAACAAGCTTTACTCAGGGTCGGAAGATCCAAGAGGGCAAAGGCGGGCCGCGCCCCTCGCTAGCCGAGGGGTCCTTCGGGACATCGCGGATTACTGACCCCTTTTCTGTCCGACCCGCTCATGTGATCCATGGGTTTTCTGAACTCGGTCCTGTGCGGGCTTTTGATGTCCATCGGTGTCGATCACCACATACCCCGCAGCGCTTCGACCCACGCTATTTCCGCTTCCTTTGCAGCCATGTCCCGGTCGCTCCCCGTTATGGAGGCCTTCTACACCTTGCAAGGTGAAGGTCTGTTCACCGGCCAAGCCGCGTATTTCATTCGTCTCGGCGGTTGCGATGTGGGTTGCTCCTGGTGTGATGTAAAGGACAGTTGGGATGCTTCAAAGCACCCCTCGTTCACCGTGGAGGCCATTGTTGCAGAAGCTGCCAAGCATCCCGCCCGCGTGGCCGTGGTCACGGGCGGAGAACCCTTGATGCACGACCTCGGTCCGTTGACAGCGGCCTTGCGTGCGGCCGGTTTCAGAACGCACATCGAAACATCCGGCACACACCCGCTCAGTGGGGATTGGCACCATATCTGCTTCAGTCCGAAGAAATTCAAGGCGCCCTTGGCGGAAGTGTATCCGGCGGCGCATGAACTGAAAGTGATCGTGGTGAACAAACATGACCTGCAATGGGCCGAGGAGCACGCCGCGAAGGTCTCCGCCGATTGCCACCTCTTCCTGCAACCGGAATGGGATAAGCGCGATGCCATCATGCGCATGGTGGTGGAGCGCGTGATGGCCGAACCCCGTTGGAAGGTCTCGCTGCAAACGCACAAATACCTGAATATCCCTTGATCGGCATGCATTGGATCCTTCGTTCGTTCCCGGCGCTCGCTCTCTTCTTGGTCGCCGTTTCATCCTTTGCCCAACCGGGTGGTTACAGCACTTCGGATAAAGGAGCCATCAAACGCTACGAGAGCGGATCGGACTGCATGCGTCAGCGCGATTGGTCCTGCGCCGAAAGCGAGTTCACCAAGGCTGCTGCTGCGGATGAACGCTTCGTGGAACCCCGAATCATGCTGGCCGAGATCGCCGAACAGAAAGGGGAGGATGCGGTTGCTATCCAACGTTATCGTGAGGTGATGGCCATTGCCCCGCGCTTCTTCCCGGTGGCCCAATTGCACTTGGCCGATCTGGAGTTCCGTGGTGGACAATACGAGGAAGCGATCAAGAACTACAAGGGCTACTTGGCCCAGGAAGAGGAGCCACAACGCAAGGCCCGCGCTCGCTTGGGCATCGCGAACTGTGAATTCGCCGCGAAAGCGATCCTGAACCCAGTGCCCTTCGACCCGAAGAACCTGGGTCCCAACGTGAACAGCCCGGAGCCGGAGTATTACCCCTGCTTGACCGCCGATGATGCGACCTTGATCTATACCCGACGTGTGAAGGCGCCGGAGATCCAACCTTGGGGCATGCAAGAGGACTTCATGGTGAGCCGACGTGACGTGGAGGGCAACTGGAAGCCGTCGATCCCGATCCCTACGGTGAACACCAAACAGTACAATGAGGGCGCCGGGACGCTGACCCCGGACGGTCGCTTCATCGTGTTCACCAAGTGTGCATTGGAGGATGGTAGCTATGGCGGACAACTGGACGGTTATGGGAGCTGTGATCTCTTCATCAGTCGCCGCATCGGTGATCGGTGGAGCACCCCGGAGAACCTCGGTCCACCGGTGAATTCGAGCCAATGGGAGACCCAACCGAGCATGGCCAGCGATGGTCGTACGCTCTATTTCATCCGCGGTCAGCAGGGGCAGGGCGGTATCCGCAGCATGGATATCTACACCACGAGCCTGCAGGACAACGGAACCTGGAGCAAGCCCATGAAGCTGGATGAGAACGTGAACACGCCGTATCAGGAGGAGAGTGTGCAGATCCATCCCGACGGCCGCACCTTGTACTTCAGTAGCAATGGCCATCCGGGTTTCGGTGGCTTGGACATCTACATGAGCCGCAAGCAGGATGATGGGACCTGGGGCAGGGCGCTGAACCTCGGTTATCCGATCAACACCGGTGCCGACGAGAACAGCCTGTTGGTGAACTCGGATGGAAAGGTGGCCTACTTCGCGAGCGATCGCCCCGGTGGCTTGGGCGACCTGGACCTGTACAGCTTCGAACTCTATCCGGAAGCACGTCCATTGGCGGTGTCATACATCCGTGGTGTAGTGACGGACAAGACGAATGGTGCGCCGGTCGAGGCCGATGTGCAACTCTTCGATATCGGGACCGGCGAACTCGCCACCGGCGCATACAGCGATCCCAAGACGGGCGAATTCCTCGTGTGCCTTCCTGTAGGACGCAGCTATGCGCTGAACGCCAGTGCCGAAGGTTACCTGTTCTTCTCGGAGAACTACGATGTCGCTGCAGGGTCGCCGAAGGAGCCATATACCTTGAACGTGCCGTTGAGCCCGTTGTCCAGTGGAAGCGTGATCGCTTTGCGCAACATCTTCTTCAACACGGCGAGCTATGATCTGCTACCAGCGTCGAACGCGGAGTTGGACAAGTTGGTGAAGTTGATGAAGGCGAACCCGTCGCTTCGCATTGAATTGGGTGGTCACACGGACAATGTTGGTGCCGATGCTGCGAACCTTACCCTGAGCGACCAACGGGCGAACGCGGTCCGTGATTTCGTGGTGGCCAAAGGCATCGCTGCCGACCGTATCACGGCGAAAGGCTATGGTGAGACCAAGCCGATCGCGAGCAATGATACGGAGGAAGGAAGGGCGCAGAACCGGCGCACCGAGGTCACCGTGCTGTGATCGCTACGAAGCGGAGAGCTCCTTCGCGCGCGACGTGGCTGCTGCAATAGCACGATCCAAGGTGCCCGCGAGGTCCTCGGAAAGGAGAACCTTGAACGCCGCTTCGGTGGTGCCCCCTTTGCTCGTTACAGCACGGATCAATTCCTCCGGCGTATGGTCGGCATGTTCCAACAGATGGTAGCTGCCCAGCATGGTCTGCTTCACCAAAGCGCTCGCAATATGTGGCTCGAGACCTGCGCGAACACCGCTGTCGATCATGCTGCGGATGATGTGGAAGAAGTACGCCGGCCCACTTCCGCTCAAGGCGGTGACCGCATCCAATAAGGATTCATCCGCCAAATGGACCGCGCGTCCGGTGCTGTTGAGCAACTGCTCCACGGCAAGCGTCTGCATCATGCTCAAGTCGCGGCCGGTGGCGTAAGCGGTAATGCCCAGACCGATCTGCGCTGGTGAATTCGGCATGGCCCGTACCACCGTCGCGTGGCGCAGGCCGGTCCGTAAGCGGTCGATGGTGATCCCCGCCATGATCGAGAGCACGACCTGCTCCGGGCGCAAGGAGTTGCTTAGGTCCGGTGCGATGGTCCCGAAGTCCTGCGGCTTCACGGCCACGATCACCAGATCGCTCGCACCGATCGCCGGCGTGATCGCCGTCGTGACCTTTCCCAACAGGGCAAGCCGGTCCTGCCGGGCGTCACTGCGAACCACCAGCAACAGGTCCTCGGCTTTCACAAGTCCGTACTTCCGAAAGCTGCGGGCATACGCCTCGCCCATGTTGCCACAACCGACGATCGAGATCTTCATGGATGCTAACGTAGCGCTCTCGTTCATCGGAACGACACGGCAGTTATCGCTTCCATCAACCGCGCAACGTTGGGAGGCCGGCACATGGCCGATTCAGTGTTCTGCCGAAACGAACTTCAATCCGACGATGGATGCCACCAAGGTGAACAGGAAGAAGATCCGCCACAGGTCCGCTGGTTCTTTGAAGAATAGGATCCCGACCACCGCTGTACCTGCTGCGCCGATCCCAGTCCACACCGCGTAGGCGGTGCCGATGGGCAAGGTCTGCGCCGCTTTGTACAGCAATGCCATGCTGATGCTTAGACACACGACGAATCCGATCAGCCACCAAACGGAGGCCGGCCCTTCCGCCGCTTTCGCTTTCCCCAAGCAAGCAGCGAAGCCTACCTCGAACAGCCCTGCAATGACCAAGAAGATCCAGTTCATCGTGTGAAATTAGAAGGCATGGCTCACCATAGGTGATCAGAACACCACGTCCATCCCGAGCATCGCCCCGGCGCCGCGAGCGTTCCCCATGAAGAAACCAGAAACGTTGGGAGAGGAGAAGTGCAGCAGGACCTGTTCGCCGACGCGCTGTTTGGCGGCGATCCCGAATCGCAACACGCCAAAGCCGCCGTAGCTGGCCGAAAGACCGAGTTGGGTGCTGTGCCCGAAGCGACGACTACCCAGAACACTGACGTGCGGTTGATAGCCAACGATATTGCGTTGGTCCAAGGCAAGGCCCAAGTACCCTGTCCGTCCCAAAGTAGTGCTGAATTCCAGCGATGCGCTGAACGGCAGGAGGGTGGCGAATCCGCCATTTTCGTAGCGCAGGCCCAAGGTGTCCAGGATCAAGCTGTCCGTGATGTCGACGGCATCGAGATCGAAGATGTTCGCTACTTCCCAGCCGGTGTACGTGAAGGAGGTGTCCTGATCGATCCGCACGGAGTTCTTGCTCCATTGTACGAAGCCGAGATCGGCGATGCCCACACCGACATCGACCCGCTTTGCTCCCGCCCGGAAGTGCGTCTTCCATTCACCGGAAACGGCAAGCCCCAAACCGTTCGTGCGACCGAAACCCGTCCCCGCGGTGTCGCTCGCTTGGTAGTCGCCGAGGAAGGCCATTCGAAGCTCACGACCATCCGTGGAAGTGAACAGGCTGGCCCAATGAACGTCCAAGGCCGCGTAGGTGTGCCCACGAACAATATCGGCCCGGACGAAGGATCCACTACGTTGATGCTGCACACCGGCACCAAGGGTCTGGTAGTTGATCTGGGTGTAACCCGATGGGGCCAGCACGGCTCGCGCACCTTCGTATGCCGCGTTCCCAAAGAAGGTCAGTGCGTATTGGTCCTTCGTGAAACGAGCCCCTCGTATGTCGTGGTGCCCCAAACTGATGATCGGTCGCCATCCGGACAATTTCTTCAAGCATGCGGGGCCGGTCCATTCGAGTCGTCCTTCGATCACGTAACCGGTCGTATTACGGTCATACGAAAGATCATCCAGTGAGCGTGTTCGCATGTCGCGATCGAGGTATTCCCCGAGGTAGATGTTCCACGGCATCTCGTTGTATACCGTGTTCGCGTTGTAGTCCGCGCTGCTCGTCAGTCGGATGTGATGCCCCCAATGGCGATCCAGGTCCACCAAGCTGTCGTGCGGAAGCGACTGGACCTGCGCAACACCAGCGCGAACAAGTAGCGAGCACGACACGAACAACAGCCCTCTACTCATTCCCGTTCACGAGGTAGTGGATGTTCGCTGTGATCTGCAGGTCCAGCGCGTAGCGGTCGTACAACCGAACGTGCCGGCTTTGGTCGGCCGTGTTCATGATCACACGGAGCCTCAAGCGTGCTCCATCATACAACTGCTCCACTTGGGTGGCTGTAACGGGTGCGACCAGCTCGGAGTTGGTGCTGGCCTGTACGATGCCGTTCCCCCCGAGGATCGCAGAAGCGACCGTGCCCTGCACGGGGACCGAGCTGATGGCGTTCCCATCCGCGTCGAGCAGGTCCATTACCACATTCGCCGAGAACGGAAAACCATTGGTGGCGAACAATCGCAGTTCGCCATCACGGATGGGCCGCCCATTGTCAGCACCGGGCATGTCAACGGCCACGATATTCTCCAGCACGAGATCCGTGGCGATCACGTCCAGGGGGATCTCCAACTCCAGCATGGCCTTGAGGCTGCTGTTGTAATACAGGAAATCGTTGCCGTTGCTTACATCGCCGAGCGGGTTCAGGTCCACGTCCATCGAAAAGTCCAGACGATCGGGAAGGTTCTCGATGAAGGCGTCGATGTTGCTGTTGTCATTGTTGAGCGAGCGGGTCGTCACGCTTGCCTGGAAACCGTTCCCGAGATCCAGCGCCCGGTTCAAGTTGATAGGTCCCTGCATGATGGCACTTTGCAGGTCGATCGAGATCCCGGTACGTGTATTGACCGATCGCAGTTCACGCAAGCGCACTTGCATATCCACACCGACACCATTCTCCACCCGAAGCTGCAAGCCGACCCTATCCAGGTCGAGCATGCCGGATCGGATGCCACCGAAGAAGTCCACTTGATTGGATTCCGGCCCGACCGCGATCTCTTGCCTCCCGAAATAGCCCAACGCATATTGCGCAATGAGGTCCTGATAACGCGCTTCCAGGATCACACTGTCCTGATTGGTCACGGTCGCACCGTTCCCGTTGGGGTCCAACATCGCACTGATGTTGCTGGCCAGCGTGTTCACATCGTTGAAGAAGGGGCCGCGCAGGTCGAGAGAAGCACCGGAGAGGTCCCGTTGGGTAATGGAGACCGCTGGGTTAGCAGGTGTTCCCGGACCCACCGAAGCTTCCAGTGTTGATGAGCCGTTTGGGAACGAGGCGCTGGGCAGTCTGAATGTGCCAAGGACCAAGCTGTTCATCATGTTCTTCATCCGAAGGTCCAGGACACCGTTTCGAATATCCAACCGACGCAATGCCACATCGGGAAGGTCGAAGCGTATCAGGTTGTTCTCACTGATCACCGGGAACCCCGCTGGCAGATTGAAGGAATCGTTGCCCGGTAACGGGAATGCATAGGGATATACGAAAACCGTGTCCGGGATATCCAGCACCGTATCTATGTCCACGGCGAACAACTCCTCGGAGAACACCAAGGTGATCGCGCCTTGTCCATCGATGCTCTGCAATGAATCCGGCAGGATATCGGAGATCGTGAACCGCGTGGTGACCACCGGCGCCAGCACGTCGATATCCCAACTGGCCGGGCCATTGTCCTTTCTGCACCCGGTCAGTGTTGAAAGAAATACCAGCACGAATGAGGCAACCCTGAGCATAGGGCGAACGTATTCCATATAGGGATGCAAAGTACGGGGCATGGGCTTTGTGCGACCTTGACGGCTTCGTTAACTTTGTTTCCCCACCAAGCCAACGGCGGTGCTATTAAGACGACATATCCTGCTTCCTGCGCTGCTTTCGGCCCTTGCCATGTTCTTATTATCTTGGGTATGGCACGGTTTGGCGCTCCGTGACCTGCAGGAATTGACGATACCTGTTGCCCTGTACCATAGCTTGGCCGGCCTCATTTATCTCGTGATCGGCTTCGGTCTTACGATCGCTACCCATACGGCCATCCAACATCAGTTCATTTCCCTGAAAACCGGGTTCCCATTGAGCGCTATGATGATCGGAGCCGCTGTCGGGTTCTTCGTATACCTGGTGATCTTCGTCCTTGGCATGTCCTTCGCCAAGAGCGGTGCTGTGCACATGATCGTTGATGTGCTTTGGCAAATGGTGGAGCAAGGCGTTGGCGGGCTTATGGTGAGCCTCGGGATCATCTACGACATGCGCCAACAGTATTTGGAGGCGGAACGCGCGCACTGATCAACTCTTATCTGCGCTGTACTTGCCCTTCCATAGTTTTTCCAGAAATGCCGCATACTCGCGTTCGCGCGGGTTGTCCCCAGGGCGGTAGAAGGACGTTCCGAGCAAGCCTTCAGGAAGGAATTCCTGGTCGACGAAATTGCCTTCGCCATCATGGCTGTATTTGTACTCCTTGCCGTGGCCCAATTCTTTCATCAGTTTGGTCGGGGCGTTGCGCAGTGCCAACGGTACAGGAAGGTCGCCGGTCTCCTTCACCTTGGCTTGGGCTGCACCGATCGCGGCGTAGCTCGCGTTGCTCTTGGGTGAACATGCCAGGTACACGGCGCACTGGCTGAGGATGATGCGACTTTCCGGCCATCCGATCATCTTGGCGGCCTGCATCGAGGTGGTCGCCATCAACAAGGCGTTCGGGTTGGCATTTCCGATATCCTCGCTCGCCAGGATCACCATGCGTCGCGCGATGAATAAGGGGTCCTCGCCGCCTTCGACCATGCGAGCGAGCCAGTACACAGCAGCGTTCGGATCGCTGCCGCGCATGCTTTTGATGAAGGCACTGATGATGTCATAGTGTTGTTCGCCCTGCTTATCGTAACGCGCCGCGGTGTTCTGTACCACCTCCTTCACCAGTTCATCATTGATGACGATGACGCCGTCGCCCGCCTCGCGCTGGGCGGAACGCACGCACAACTCGAACGTATTGAGCAAACGACGCGCATCGCCGCCGCTGGCACGCATCAGTGCGTCGGTCCCTTCGATCGCGATATCCAACTGCTTCAATTCCTCGTCCTCCGCCATCGACCTGTCCAACAAGGACCGTAATTGTTCCTCGGCAAGCGGTTGGAGGATATAGACCTGGCAGCGGGAGAGGAGGGCAGGGATCACCTCGAAGCTGGGGTTCTCGGTGGTGGCACCGATCAAGGTGATCGTGCCTTTTTCGACAGCGCCGAGCAAGCTGTCCTGCTGTGCTTTGCTGAAGCGATGGATCTCGTCGATGAACAGTACCGCGCTGCGTGCGAAGAGTCCCGAGCCCCCGGCCTTCTCGATCACCTCCCTGACATCCTTCACGCCGCTATTGATAGCGCTTAGCGCATGGAACGGCCGTTTCAGGTCCTGTGCGATCAGGCGGGCCAAGGTTGTCTTGCCAACACCGGGCGGCCCCCAGAGGATCATGCTCGGGAGCATGCCGCCGGCCAATGCTTTACGCAGGACGCCCTGAGACCCGACCAAGTGTTCTTGGCCCACCACGTCCTCCAATCCTTGGGGACGCATCCGTTCGGCGAGTGGTGCGTTACTTTCCATCAGCGATCGCGAAGCTAAGTCCCCCGAAATGCACAAGGCCCCCACATCGCTGTGGAGGCCTTGTGCTCAGGTAGGGTTATTGGATCACGGGTTGTGGACCAGTCGGCCACGGACCTCTTCACCGTTCATACGCACACGGTAGATGTAGATGCCGGCGTCATGGTCCTTCGGAGCGAACTCGACCCGGACCGCCTCACCTGCATTGACACCACCATTGAAGGCTTCTGAGATGACACGGCCTTGGAGGTCCGCGATCACCACGCCTCGCGGTGCCGGTCTTCATGGCCTTGATGCTCAAGGTCGTCTGACCACGGAAGGGGTTCGGTGCAGCGACCACTTCGAATCGAGGCTTCGCCGCCGCCGATCAGCAATGGTGCTTCATCACCATCCTTCTTGCACTCATTCTTGCCCATCACTTGGATCGTTTGTTCCTGCACGCTCGTGTTACCACAGGCATCCATGGCCGTCCAAGTGCGCACCACGACATAGCCTTTCTCGCAGTCGCCTTTGCTCTTCTCTTCGCTGAAGTACACCATCACCTCAGGGTCACAGTTGTCCTTCGCCGAGCACTTGGGCACTTCCGGCAGCTCTTCGCAGCACACCTTCATGTCCTGCACATCGCAGTCGAGGGTAGGCGCTTCATTGTCGATCACATGGATGGTCCACTGCGCTGTACCTGTGTTCCCACAGTAATCGGTAGCGGTCCAAGTGTGCACGATGCTGTACTCCGATGGGCAGTCTCCTTTGATGTGCTCGACGTGCATCCACGCTGGGACCTCGGTCTTGGTACACTCATCGTAGGCCCATACTTCCGGTAGGATGATGTCATCCAAGTTCCCATCGCAGGAAATGGTCAGGTCGCTAGGCACGTTCTCGAAGATCGGTGCCACTTCGTCCGTTACGGTGATCAACTGCTCGCAGGTCTCCAGGTTGCCCGCCTCATCCACAGCGTAGAAGTGGCGACGGATCACAAAGGGACAAGCGCTCAGGTACTCATCCCACCATCCGGTGTCGATGATCTTCGGGCACTTCTTACCCTTCTCGTCCTCTTCGTCACCCTCGCGATACTCCGGGGCTCCACCAACTCCGTACGGAGAGAAGTCCTCTGCGCACTCCACGGTGATGTCAGCAGGGCAGGAGGTGATCATCGGTGGGCAGTCGCCGCACTCCTCACGCTCCACATCAACGCTTTCTCGCCCATCGCAACCGTTCGATGCGGTGACGACCAGCGTATACACGCCCGCTTCGCTGACGATCGGTGACTGCTCCGTGCTGCTGAAGCCGTTCGGCCCCGCCCACAGGTAGCTGCCTTCGATGCTGCTCGCCGCGATCAAGGTCACGGTACCGCCTTCGCAAGGCAGCATGCCACCTTGGATGCTCACCACCGGTTCATTGATATCGGAGGTCACTTCTGCCGTGGCCTCGCTGGTGCAACCGTTCGCGCCGGTCACCACCAAGGTGTAGCTACCTGCTTCGCCGATGGTCGGGTTCTGTTCGGTGCTGCTGAAGTTGTTCGGACCGCTCCAGGCGTAGGTTCCATTGCCGGTACCCATGAGTTGCAAGGTCTCCATGTTGCAGTTCAGCACGCCGCCTTCGGCAGTGGCACCAGGCGCCTCGTCGTCGAGGGTCACCGTTGCGTTGGCCGAGCTGGTGCAGCCGTTGGCACCGGTCACCACCAGTAGGTACCAGCTTCGTCACCGTCGGTTTCTGTTCGGTGCTGCTGAAGTTGCTTGGGCCGCTCCAGGCGGGTACTGTTACCGGTTCCCGTCAGTTGATGCTGCTGATGACGCAGTTGAGGGTTCCGCCTTGTGCGGTGGCACCAGGATCTATCATCCTGCGTGACCGTCGCTGTGGCCGAGCTGGTACATCCGTTCGCACCGGTGACGGTGAGTTCGTAGCTACCGGCCACGCCCACCGTCGGGTTCTGTTCGTGCTGCTGATTGTTCGGACGCTCCGGGCTGGTGCGCGCTGCCAACAGCATCACGCGTTGACGTTGAGCACACCTCCAGCGGAAGCCCCGGCAGCGTGTTGTCCAAGGTACTTCTGCCGTGGCCTGCTGGTGCAACCGTTCGCGCCGGTCACCACCAAGGTGTATATGCTTCGCCGATGGTCGGTTCTCTCGGTACTGTTGAAGTTGTTCGGACCGCTCCAGGCATAGGTGCCGTTGCCGGTACCCATGAGTTGCAGTCTCCATGTTGCAGTTCAGCACGCCTTCGGCAGTACACCGGCCTCGTCGTCGAGACCGTTGTTACCGAGCTGGTGCAGCTGTTGGCACCGGTCACCCAAGGTTAGGTACCAGCTTCCTCACTGTCGGTTCTGTGGTGCTGCTGAAGTTGCCCGGCCACGCGTAGGTTCGTTGCCGGTTCCGTCAGTTGGACGCTGCTGATGGCGTTGAGGGTTCCGCCTGTGCGGTGGCACCGTATCCATCGTCTGTGTGACCGTGGCGGTGGCCGGTGACATCCGTTCGCACCGGTGACGGTGAGTTCGTAGCTACCGGCCATGCCCACCGTCGGGTTCTGTTCGGTGCTGCTGAGTTGTTCGGACCAGGCAGGTGCGTTGCCGCTGCCCGTCAGCATCACGCTGTTGACGTTGCAGTTGAGCACACCACCTTGTGCGGAAGCACCCGGCAGCGTGTTGTCCAAGGTCACTTCTGCCGTGGCCTCGCTGGTGCAACCGTTCGCGCCGGTCACCACCAAGGTGTAGCTACCTGCTTCCCCGATGGTCGGGTTTTGCTCGGTGCTGCTGAAGTTGTTCGGACCGCTCCACGCATAGGTGCCATTGCCGGTACCCGTCAGTTGCAGGGTCTCCATGTTGCAGTTCAGCACACCGCCTTCGGCAGTGGCACCAGGCGCCTCGTCGTCGAGGATCACCGTTACGTTGGCCTCGCTGGTGCAGCCGTTGGCACCGGTCACCACCAAGGTGTAGGTACCAGCTTCGCTCACCGTCGGGTTCTGTTCGGTGCTGCTGAAGTTGCTTGGACCGCTCCAGGCGTAGGTACCGTTGCCGGTTCCCGTCAGTTGGATGCTGCTGATGATGCAGTTGAGGGTTCCGCCTTGTGCGGTGGCACCGGGGATCTCATCGTCCTGTGTGACCGTAGCAGTGGCCGAGCTCGTGCATCCGTTCGCACCGGTGACGGTGAGTTCATAGCTACCGGCCATGCCCACCGTCGGGTTCTGTTCGGTGCTGCTGAAGTTGTTCGGACCGCTCCAGGCGTAGGTGCCGTTGCCGCTGCCCATCAGCATCACGCTGCTGACGTCGCAGTTGAGCACACCACCTTGTGCGGAAGCACCCGGCAGCGTGTTGTCCAAGGTCACTTCTGCCGTGGCCTCGCTGGTGCAACCGTTCGCGCCGGTCACCACCAAGGTGTAGCTACCTGCTTCGCCGATGGTCGGGTTCTGCTCGGTACTGCTGAAGTTGTTCGGACCGCTCCAGGCATAGGTGCCGTTGCCGGTACCCATGAGTTGCAAGGTCTCCATGTTGCAGTTCAGCACACCGCCTTCGGCAGTGGCACCAGGCGCCTCGTCGTCGAGGATCACCGTTGCGTTGGCCGAGCTGGTGCAGCCGTTGGCACCGGTCACCACCAAGGTGTAGGTACCAGCTTCGCTCACTGTCGGGTTCTGTTCGGTGCTGCTGAAGTTGCTTGGGCCGGTCCACGCGTAGGTTCCGTTGCCGGTTCCCGTCAGTTGGACGCTGCTGATGACGCAGTTGAGGGTTCCGCCTTGTGCGGTGGCACCGGGGATCTCATCGTCCTGTGTGACCGTAGCAGTGGCCGAGCTGGTACATCCGTTCGCACCGGTGACGGTGAGTTCGTAGCTACCGGCCATGCCCACCGTCGGGTTCTGTTCGGTGCTGCTGAAGTTGTTCGGACCACTCCAGGCGTAGGTGCCGTTGCCGCTGCCCGTCAGCATCACGCTGTTGACGTTGCAGTTGAGCACACCACCTTGTGCGGAAGCACCCGGCAGCGTGTTGTCCAAGGTCACTTCTGCCGTGGCCTCGCTGGTGCAACCGTTGGTTCCGGTCACCACCAGGGTGTAGGTCCCTGCTTCACCCACCGTCGGGTTCTGCTCGGTGCTGCTGAAGTTGCTCGGACCGCTCCATGCATAGGTGCCGTTACCGGTTCCCATGAGTTGCAGGGTCTCCATGTTGCAGTTCAGCACACCGCCTTCGGCAGTGGCACCAGGCGCCTCGTCGTCGAGGATCACCGTTGCATTGGCCGAGCTGGTGCAGCCGTTGGCACCGGTCACCACCAAGGTGTAGGTACCAGCTTCGCTCACCGTCGGGTTCTGTTCGGTGCTGCTGAAGTTGCTGACCGCTCCAGGCATAGGTACCGTTGCCGGTTCCGTCAGTTGGATGCTGCTGATGATGCAGTTGAGGGTTCCGCCTTGTGCGGTGGCACCGGGATCCATCGTCCTGTGTGACCGTAGCAGTGGCCGAGTTTCGTGCATCCGTTCGCACCGGTGACGGTGAGTTCATAGCTACCGGCCATGCCCACCGTCGGGTTCTGTTCGGTGCTGCTGAAGTTGTTCGGACCGCTCCAGGCGTAGGTGCCGTTGCCGCTGCCCATCAGCATCACGTGTTGACGTTGCAGTTGAGCACACCACCTTGTGCGGAAGCACCCGGCAGCGTGTTGTCCAAGGTCACTTCTGCCGTGGCCTCGCTGGTGCAACCGTTCGCGCCGGTCACCACCAAGGTGTAGCTACCTGCTTCGCCGATGGTCGGGTTCTGCTCGGTACTGCTGAAGTTGTTCGGACCGCTCCACGCATAGGTGCCACCGGTACCCGTCAGTTGCAGGGTCTCCATGTTGCAGTTCAGCACACCGCCTCGGCAGTGGCACCAGGCGCCTCGTCGTCGAGGATCACCGTTACGTTGGCCTCGCTGGTGCAGCCGTTGGCACCGGTCACCACCAAGGTGTAGGTACCAGCTTCGCTCACCGTCGGGTTCTGTTCGGTGCTGCTGAAGTTGCTTGGACCGCTCCAGGCGTAGGTACCGTTGCCGGTTCCCGTCAGTTGGATGCCGCTGATGATGCAGTTGAGGGTTCCGCCTTGCGCGGTGGCACCGGATCTCATCGTCCTGTGTGACCGTAGCAGTGGCCGAGCTCGTGCATCCGTTCGCACCGGTGACGGTGAGTTCATAGCTACCGGCCATGCCCACCGTCGGGTTCTGTTCGGTGCTGCTGAAGTTGTTCGGACCGCTCCAGGCGTAGGTGCCGTTGCCGCTGCCCATCAGCATCACGCTGTTGACGTTGCAGTTGAGCACACCACTCAGGAAGCACCCGGCAGCGTGTTGTCCAAGGTCACTTCTGCCGTGGCCTCGCTGGTGCAACCGTTCGCGCCGGTCACCACCAAGGTGTAGCTACCTGCTTCCCCGATGGTCGGGTTTTGCTCGGTGCTGCTGAAGTTGTTCGGACCGCTCCACGCATAGGTGCCATTGCCGGTACCCGTCAGTTGCAGGGTCTCCATGTTGCAGTTCAGCACACCGCCTTCGGCAGTGGCACCAGGCGCCCGTCGTCGAGGATCACCGTCACGTTGGCCTCGCTGGTGCAGCCGTTGGCACCGGTCACCACCAAGGTGTAGGTACCAGCTTCGCTCACCGTCGGGTTCTGTTCGGTGCTGCTGAAGTTGCTTGGACCGCTCCAGGCGTAGGTACCGTTACCAGTTCCCGTCAGTTGGATGCCGCTGATGATGCAGTTGAGGGTTCCGCCTTGCGCTGTTGCCCCTGGCAGCGTGTTATCCAAGGTCACTTCTGCCGTGGCCTCGCTGGTGCAACCATTCGCCCCGGTCACCACCAAGGTGTAGCTACCTGCTTCCCCGATGGTCGGGTTCTGCTCGGTGCTGCTGAAGTTGCTCGGCCCGCTCCATGCATAGGTGCCGTTACCGGTTCCCATGAGTTGCAGGGTCTCCATGTTGCAGTTCAGCACACCGCCTTCGGCAGTGGCACCAGGCGCCTCGTCGTCGAGGATCACCGTTGCGTTGGCCTCGCTGGTGCAACCGTTCGCGCCGGTCACCACCAAGGTGTAGGTACCAGCCTCACTCACCGTCGGGTTCTGTTCGGTGCTGCTGAAGTTGCTTGGGCCGCTCCAGGCGTATGTACCGTTGCCTGTTCCCATGAGTTGGATGCTGCTGATGATGCAGTTGAGGGTTCCACCCTGTGCTGTCGCACCGGGTGCGGTATTGTCCAAGGTCACCTCTGTCATAGCCTCGCTGGTGCAACCATTGGTACCTGTCACCACCAGGGTGTACGTACCAGGTTTGTCGATGGTCGGGTTCTGCTCTGTGCTGCTGAAACTATCAGGTCCGGTCCAGGCATAGGTTCCGTTGCCGGTACCCATGAGCCGCAGGGTCTCCACATCGCAGTTCAGCACACCGCCTTCAGCCGTGGCACCAGGCGCCTCGTCATCGAGGATCACCATTGCATTCGCCGAACTGGTGCAGCCGTTGGCACCGGTCACCACCAAGGTGTAGGTACCAGCTTCGCTCACCGTCGGGTTCTGTTCGGTGCTGCTGAAGTTGCTTGGACCGCTCCACGCATAGTTGCCGTTGCCGGTTCCCATCAGTTGGATGCTGCTGGTGATGCAGTTGAGGGTTCCGCCTTGCGCTGTTGCCCCTGGCAGCGTGTTGTCCAAGGTCACTTCTGCTGTGGCCTCGCTGGTGCAACCGTTCGCGCCGGTCACCACCAAGGTGTAGCTACCTGCTACGCCGATGGTCGGATTCTGCTCGGTGCTGCTGAAGTTGTTCGGACCGCTCCAGGCGTAGTTGCCGTTGCCGGTACCCATGAGCTGGATGCTGTTGGTGGTGCAGTTGATGGTTCCTCCTTGTGCTGTAG
The DNA here is from genome assembly GCA_041391825.1 of Flavobacteriales bacterium. Classification (GTDB taxonomy): domain Bacteria; phylum Bacteroidota; class Bacteroidia; order Flavobacteriales_F; family PHOS-HE28; genus PHOS-HE28. Next base: position 43,515 of record JAWKNF010000019.1, read on the forward strand.
CGCCCGGTGTGGTGTTATCCAATGTGACCGTGGCTACAGCTTGGCTTGTGCAACCATTTGTCCCGGTCACCACCAAGGTGTAGGAACCTGCTTCGTCAACCGTTGGATTCTGTTCGGTGCTGCTGAAGTTGCTTGGGCCGGTCCATGCATAGGTACCGTTTCCGGTGCCCATCAATTGCAGTGTCTCTATGGAGCAGTTCAACTCACCACCGGTAGCCGTGGCACCTGGAGGGGTCGTGTTCGACGTAACTGTGACCGTTGCCGAATTGGAACAGCTCGTTTGTGGGTTGGTAACGGTCAAGGTGTAGGTGCCGGTCGCGCTCACCACTGGATCGGGACTGCCGCTGGAGAATCCACCAGGGCCGCTCCACGCGTAGTTCACGCCCGGTGTGCTGGAACTTCCGTTCAACTGGACCTGTGGTCCTGTCGTACAGTTGATCTCCTGTGGTGCGCCTGCGCTAACATCAGGAACGGTGGTGCCGTTCACTGTGGCTTGCAATTCAGTGGTACACTGGTTGGCATCCGTTACCGTTACCGTGTACTGGCCGGGAGCAAGACCACCTTCGGTCACTCCGGTCCCTCCCGAACTCCAGGAATAGGTGTAGCCAGGTGTACCACCGCTCGCATTCACTGTGGCCGACCCGTTGGCATTGCCGCATGTGGCAGGTGTTGAGCTCGTCCCGCCACCCAAAGGTGCAGGTTGGCCCACAACGAAATTCCCGCTGGCGGAGCAACCGTTGCCCCCCGTAACGGTCACGCTGTACGGCCCTGCCGCCAAGCCTGTGGCCGTTTGTCCGGTTTGTCCGTTGCTCCAGAGATAGGTGAACGGTCCGACGCCGGTGGAGTTCGCGGTCGCTGTTCCCGTAGCGGTCCCAGTGCACAAGGCGTCCGTGACCGACCCGCTGACCGTGTTGATATTCACTGTCACTACTTGATCTGCGGCACCTGCCAATACACAGGCATCACCACCGATGATCCGGCGAACGAAGGTCTTTTCGGTCACTGTTCCGATCAAGGAACCTTGCAGGTTCTGGCCGGTGGCACCGCTGATGTTCGTCCAGTTCGAACTATCCGTGCTCGTTTGCCATTGAAAGGTGACGGTTGAACCGAGTGATGGGTATGCGCTGGTGACGTTGTTGCGCACGATGGTCGGCAATACATAGCTCGGGTTGGATCCCGTGATATCGTTCGGCGTAGTACCCGAACAGATCGTCTGGTTGCCGGTGATCGTATTGTCCAGGATGTCAGGCGGGTTCGCCCAAACAACGAGGCCTGGCTCATAGATGCTTGAGCTGCTGTTCTTCGTGGTGTTCAGCGCGCCCTGTGTCAGCGGGACGTTGTTGGACTCGGATGTGACGATGGTGTAGATCCGGCAATTCGAGAACTTGATACCTCGCTCTCCGACAGGGTCGTAGTCATCCTGACTACCTCCGTAATAAGTGCTGAACAACATGGTGTTCAGGCCGCTGGACAATTTGTAGAACACTTTATCATCCCCTCCATTGTTCGTGGATTGGATCGGCGTGTTCGGAAGGGCCGTCGTCGGGAAGTTCGTGCTGTTCGTATACCCGAACACATACACGTCGTTGTTCAGGTCCACATTGAGGCCCATCATGTTTACCTCGTTGCTCGAACCGCCGACATAAGTTCCGGCGATGAAGCTCTGATCGATACCCATGCGGCCAACGAAGTGATCATTCGTGCCGCCGTTATATCCGGTATCGAAGGCGCCTGCGGAAATATTGCTGCTCGCAAGCCCGCTGGTGATACCACCGAAGTAGATCTCCGTCTCGGCCGCGTTGAACTCCATGCAGAGGATCATCGCGTCATTGCTGCTGGATGATTGGTAGTACGACGACCATGTCGTGGCACCGGCGGATGTGAGGCGTTGCAGGAATCCTGCTCGATCACCTCCACGGGTGGCTTGGCGGGGGGAAACGGTCGGGAAGTTGGTCGATTCGGTGTAGCCACCGATGAACAGGTCACCTGTGGTGCTGTTCCGCAACATGATCATGGCGTAATCCAGCCCGCTACCACCATAGTTGCGCATCCATTGCACCGCGGAAAGGTCCTGGTTCAGCTTGAAGACCAATACATCGGTGTTACCATTGTTGGTATTGCTTGCACCGCTTCCGCTGTAGAGCGTGGCCAGGTTGGTACTGCTGGTCTTACCGCACACCACGACATCCCCGTTCGGGGTGGTACGCAGGTCGAAGGAATCGTCGTCCCCATTGCCACCGACAACAGCGCTCTTGATGCTGTTACCTGCGGTGTTGATCTTCAGCACGTAGATGTTGTCCGTGGTCCGGCTCCGCTGATCGACGCTGGATCCGCTGAAGGCCGTTCCGCCGAGCAATGGGAAGTTCGAGCTGGAGGTATAGCCGGTGATGTACAGGTTCCCATCAGGCCCTTGCTCCATGGCGTAGGGGTTGTCCGTGCCATTGCCACCGAGGTAGGTCTGCCATACGCGGGTTCCGCTTCCACCGATCGTTCCTGGCTCCAGGTATTTACCGACGATCATGTCGAGATCGCCATTGGAGCTCGTGTTGAAGGCTCCGATCGTGATCTGGTCCGTGGTGCCGGTCACACGTGCCACGACGTAGATCGCACCATCGGTCGGGTCCACCCAGATGCAGTGGCCGTGGTTGTCGTTGGCCGAGTTCGTGTTGACCCATGTGGCCCAGCGCAAAGCGATCGGGTCGATCACCAAGGGCTGGGTCCGGTCGTAGGCTTCAAGTTCGAATCCGAGCTTTCCGTTCGACAGCACATATTTCGCCTTGACGGAGCGCTCCTTTCCATTGATGACCTGGTACACGACGGGAGCGGGGAAACTCAATTCGCCGATGCTCGTCGGCAGGTGAAGGCCTCCGTCGGTCCCGAGATACATGCCCTCGATACCGTCGAAGTTCAAAGCGATATGCTTCGATCGGAGCCTGGCTTGCAGATGATATCGTACTCCAACGAGCCATCGGCAGCAGGATAGTAGCGCACGTCGATACCATCGTACATGTTCGTGTACCAGATCTCCTGAAAACTCCGAACGTTCTCGGCATGCTTGTCCTTATCGCCAATGAAGTAGTTGCGTACCTCCTCGTGCTGACCGCGCGCTTCCACCTTCACACCACGCGAAGCGTTCTCGAAACGCATGAGCCAACCATGACCCTTCAGCGGGGTGGTGATACCCTTCACCGGACGGCCGGCTTGGTGGTCCACCTCGAGTTGCATGCCTTCTTTGGCTCGGGCCGATATGGAGGCAGGGTCATAGGCTTTGACCAGCATGCCGTTCGCGGTGGCCAAGGCCTGTCCCATCGGGAAGTCCGCCTTGTAAAGCACCCCTTCGGTGAATTGGCCTTTGTTCTCGGTGAATTCGATCACCTGGTCGTGCTCGTGCAACAGGCCATCGATCCCACTATCATGCTGATGGGGTGGATGGTCCGCCGTGCGGACGGCACTGTTCCGTTCGGCCAGCTGCGCGCTTGCCGGTATCAAGGCCCATAACACCAAGAGCAGCGACCACGTCGCGCGCTTGATCCACAGCCTTTCGGTTCTCGTTCTGTTCATCATCATTGGTTTTGGTTCATGGAGATCTTCGATGTGAAGGCGCATCGTTCCGGTGCACCCGTTGCTTCTTCCAATGATCCTCCCATGGTCATGGCCGTATTGCAAGCCGAGCTCGCAAAGCTTTGGTTGTCCGGTGCCCCTGTTCGGTGCCAGGTGGCTTGGGAGGGAACCCTGATGATCAGGGTTCGTGTTTTCCGTGGATCGCATTCGTCTTGTTCGTGGTCAGGCGAACAAGTGTCCAAAGGCCGGGTCTGAAGAGCGATCCGCTGATTCGAGTGGCGCAAACATAGACCCATGTCCGGACCCGTGTCAAGTACTCATCGTCAATTAGTATCCGTTCGTCGCTTATTCAACCCTGTTTGAAGGGGATTTCTTCGATCGAAGAAAATTTGAGGTCCGATCCGAGTAGGCCTGATCAGGCACCCAATGAACGAGTCTGTTCAAAACTTTTGTTGTCAAGAAATTTGGCGATCCAAGATCCCGGTGCTTATTTGTGCGTCACATTTCTGACGAATATATCGTCAACGCAAAAATGCTCCTTCCGAACATGCCCATGCAAGGTGATACGGCCCCGGCCTTTTCTGCCATTGACCAGTATGGCAAGGAGGTTCACTCCAAGGACCTGAAAGGGCGTAAATACGTGCTCTACTTCTATCCGAAGGACGATACCCCTACATGCACGGTACAAGCATGCAATCTGCGCGATGCGCACGAGGACCTGAGCGCTGCAGGAATAGAAGTCCTGGGTGTAAGCCCTGACCCGGTCGAACGTCATGCCAAGTTCAGTGGCAAGCACAAGCTACCGTTCCGCCTGTTGGCCGACCCCGACCACAACATGATCGATGCGTACGGGGTTTGGGGGCCCAAGCAGTTGTACGGAAGGAAGTACGAAGGATTGCACAGGACCACGTTCGTGATCGATGGGAAAGGGGTCATTGTCCAAGTGATCACCGCAGTGAAAAGCAAGATGCACGCGGAACAAGTGTTGAAAGCCTTTCAAGATGTCGGAACTTCACGGTCCAACTCCAACGCAAGTGCGAACACGGACCGACCGACCCGAAAGAAGAAGTCAATGAATTCAAGCAAATGAGCCGAACCAGCAAAGGCTAGGCATCCTCAACTCGACCGAAAAACAAACCAACACGCGTAACGATGGCCACCGAGATCAACAAGGAGAAGCTGAAGGCACTTCAGCTGACGATGGACAAGATGGAGAAGACCTTTGGTAAAGGAGCCGTCATGAAGATGGGTGACGATGCCATTGAGCAGGTCGAGGTCATTCCGAGCGGCTCCGTCGGGCTCGATCTGGCATTGGGCATCGGCGGCTATCCGAAAGGTCGGGTGATCGAGATCTACGGGCCCGAATCATCCGGTAAAACGACCTTGGCGATCCATGCGATAGCCGAGGCGCAGAAGAAAGGAGGCATTGCGGCATTCATCGATGCCGAACATGCCTTCGATCGCACCTACGCGGAGAGCCTCGGTGTGGACACCGAGAACCTCCTGATCAGCCAACCCGACAACGGCGAACAAGCGCTCGAGATCGCGGACAATCTGATCCGTTCCGGAGCCATTGACATCATCGTGATCGATAGTGTGGCGGCATTGACCCCGCGCGCCGAGATCGAAGGGGAGATGGGGGATAGTGCCGTGGGCATGCACGCTCGCTTGATGAGCAAGGCGCTACGCAAGCTCACCGGAACCATCAGCAAGACCGGTTGCTGCTGCATCTTCATCAACCAGCTAAGGGAGAAGATCGGTGTGATGTTCGGCAATCCCGAGACCACCACCGGCGGTAACGCACTGAAGTTCTATGCCTCCGTGCGTCTTGATATCCGCAGGGCTACACAGATCAAGGACGGGGAAACGGTGACGGGGAACCGGACCCGTGTGAAGGTCGTCAAGAACAAGTTGGCACCACCGTTCACCAAAACGGAATTCGACATCCTGTATGGCAAAGGGATCAGCAAGAGCGGCGAGATGATCGATCTTGGTGTGGAACTCGGCCTTATCAAGAAGAGTGGAAGCTGGTTCAGCTATGAGGACAACAAACTAGGGCAGGGCAGGGATATGGTGCGGCAACTTTTGGAGGACAATCTGGAACTGTGCGACCAACTCGAGGCACAGATCAAGGAAGCGGTCGCCAAGACGACTGCACCGGTCACGGCCTGAACCTGGTCATCCGCACGCCGTGGCGAGCCGGTGCTCAAGTCATGGCGATCCGCACCGGAACGTTCCACGGCGTGCGATTACTTTTGAGGACCCCAGCGACAGATACGCTGGGGTCTTCGCTTTCATCAGATCATGGTCCTCCGACACCTCCCTTTGCTCCTCGTCCTTTGCTCATTGATCCAGGCATGTGGTACCGGGGCGGGGAACAATGCCAACACGGGCGGGGAAGAGACTCCTTTGACAATGGCGGAGTTGGATGCTCGGATCTTGGCCGACCCCTCGAACGCGTCGCTGTTCGCACAAAGGGCCCGGTTCCACGAACAACGCGATAGCCTGCTCGCGGCCATGCGCGATTGGGACAGGGCAATTCGGCTGGACAGCCTTGACCCCCGCTGGCGCATTGCGATGGGGGACCTACGGTATCGAAAGGTTGACCTTCCAGCAGCGAAGAGCCAGTTCGAGAGGGCTATTCAATTGGACCCGAAGAATACCGAAGCACGGCTCAAATTGGCCGAACTTCTGCTTGTTGAGCGGGACTTTCCGGAGGCTATGCGCCATGCCAACGATGCGCTGCGGATCGATGACCAGAACGCGAAAGGGTATTACTTGAAGGGCTGGATCCATCAAGAAGCTGGCGATACGGCCTTGGCGATCAGCAGTTATCGCACGGCCGTTGAACGTGACCCGGATATGTATGAGTCCTATATCGCCTTGGGGCTCATCCATGCCGCTACCGGCGACCCCTTGGCCATGGAGTATTACAACTCAGCCGTGGAGATCAGACCGACAAGTGTGGAGGCATGGTACGACAGAGGCATGTTCGCCCAGGAGTACGGCGAGGACAGCGTCGCGATCGCCTGCTATGATCGCATCAAAGCCATTGACCCGAACAACGCTTTGGCATGGTACAATACGGGATACATCCTCTTGGAGCATCAAGAGCGGTATACCGAAGCCCGATCACAGTTCACACAGGCCATCGTTGTTCGGCCCACATACGCCCAAGCCTATTACAACAGAGGACTGACCTACGAGTTGGATGGCAAGCTCGACAGCGCCGTGATGGACTACAAACAAGCCTTGGCCCTGTCGCCCGATATGGACCTGGCCGCGCTTGGATTGGGGCGCATGCACGCCAAGGGATTGAAGGTCCGATAGACCGATCGTTCAGCGTCGCCGGCGCCGCTTCACGACACCTTCAGGGGACCAGACGACCTTTCCGCGTTCCATGATCACGAATCGTCGCACGCGCAAGCCTTCCGGGGTATGTACCCGAAGGGTCCATGTGCCGGGACGAAGGTCGCCCAAGGAAAGGGATGCAAGCTCACTGGTCGAATAGCTGCGCTTCACATTGCCACGCACGTTCAGAATGTCCGCTTGGAACGCATCCACCGGAAGAATGGCTTCCACTTTCCCCGCAACTGCACTCTCTGCGAACCCGATGCGCCCGTCATCAGCCGTTCGCGGCAAGGGTTTCGTAGGAACGTAGGCCACCATTCCATCCGCCTGTGCCACCATTGAGTTGGAGCATAGCAAGGCGCCGATCACGAGGACAATGGGAATGGCGAACCGGGTCATGGCCACTTGTACGTGGGCCACAGCGATTTGTTCCCTGTAAGGATGGGGCAGATGCGCTACGTTGATACTGCTCGCAAAGGGAGTTCTTTCCCCTAGGTTGTGTGACTTGGGTCACCCACAGGGATCCGCCACTTGTTCCTTCACTCTTTCGATGCCCACCTTTGTGGTATGAAGAAGATGATCCACCCGATCGCCATCACGGCACTGTTGTTCACGGCGTGTGCCGAGGCGCAAGAGCCATCAACCAACTCCACAGCGCCGGTCCAAGCGGAGCGCATTTCCTTGGATGTTGATGCCAAGACCTTCAATTCAATGATCGGCAAGGACAATGCCTTGCTCTTGGATGTGCGCACACCGGCCGAGTTCAAGAGTGGCCACATCGCAGGTGCAACGAACATGGACTGGACGGCTGCGGATTATGAAACACAATTCTCGACCCTCGACCCCTCCCGGACCGTTATGGTCTATTGCGCAGCTGGTGGGCGAAGCGATCAGGCCAAACAGTACCTCGAAGAAAGGGGTTTCCACGTGATCCAGTTGCTGGAAGGAATGGGAGGCTGGCGGGAGGCAGGCCTCCCGGTCGCACAGGATTGAACCTTTCGCCGAAACGAATAAAAGAGCCCCAGCAGCATGACTGCTGGGGCTCTTTTCATAGCATTGGTCGTCAGTCGTCGTTGCCTATGTTGACCCCGATGGTCAGGCCGTAGCTTAAGTACTTTGAATCGATCTCCGATAATGAGGGATCATCATTGAATACCCTGCTCAGACCGAAACTTGCCGTAGGCGACAAGGTGAAGAGACCCATGTCGAAGCCCAATCCCATGTCGATGTTGAACGAACCGTTGTTGAAGTCACCTTCATTCCACCCCAGTTCATTGTCCCGATCATCAATGCTCATCAGTACGTCGAAGCTGGGGCCGAGCATGAAGCGGAGGTCGAACTGGTAGCTGTCCACCAATCGATAACCCAACTGTGCGCGCAACTTCAAGTTCGTTCGGACCAGGTTGTCCTCGACCTCGACCGTGCCACTGCCCCCGTCGGAAGACATGACCGTGGTCGTCACGGCCGTTACACTTCGACCCAGGAATGCACCGGGTTGAATGAAGAGCCGGTCTCCGAAACGGACATCAGCTCCCAACTGCCATCCCACTTGCGCCTTGTAATCAACGCCGTTCGGGGCCTCCGTCAAACTTTGGAACGTGAGGCCGGCCTGTGGGTTCACTTGGAACTGGGCCGTGGCCGAGCCGCTTGCGGTGCCAATGGCCAGAGTGATCAATAGCTTTTTCATGTTTTCAGGTATGGTCGTGTTCGACTTACCATTTGCGTGCCAAATATGATCGTGTCCGTCGAACATGGGAGCAACTCCTGCAAGATCTCAATATACCGATAGGCACCGATCGCCCGGTCCAGAACGATGCTTAGGAATAGGAGGGATGCCCACGATGTGGAGTTGAGCAAGCCCTTCTGACCGAAGGAACCACCAACTTCCCGCATACATTGCCTTCCTTAAAGCTCCGAACCATGAGAACACTGTACACAGCCATTGCCGTCCTGGGATCCATATTGACGGTAGGTGCTCAAGAATGTGCCAACGGGCGCTATACGAGCGAAGTCTTCAACGAGGTGACCGTGACCACCGCAATAACGTTCGGTAGTAATACAGGTGTGTCCGGTGGGAACCAGACGCTGCGCATGGATGTGTATGAACCGGCCGGCGACGCGCTCGAGGAACGTCCTGTGATCCTTGTTGCGTTCGGTGGGTCATTCATTGCGGGCAGCCGTGGCGATGTGGCCGAGCTTTGCAGGTCCTTGGCACGAATGGGATATGTTGCCGTGGCACCGGACTATCGGGTCGGCTTCTTCTTTCCGAACCAGACCAGTACGACCCGTGCGGTCCTGAGAGGTGCGCACGACATGAAAGCGTGTGTGCGCTATCTACGTAAGTCGGTCGCGGAAATGGATAATCCGTATCGCATCGACGAGGACCGGATCATCGCCGGTGGGGTTTCCGCCGGGGCGATCAGCGCCATCCACGCGACCTATTTGAACGAAGAATCGGAGACCCCCGCTGTGTTGGTCTCTGAGATCGCTTCCCTCGGAGGGTTGGAAGGGAATAGTGGAAACCCGGGCTATTCGAGCGCGGTCCTGGCCTGTCTCAGTTTCAGCGGAGCGATCGGCGATACCACATGGATCCAACCCGGTGATGTGCCGATGGTAAGCGTGCATGAGGTGGGTGATGGCGTGGTGCCGTACTACACCCAACAAGTCTCGGTCGTCGGACTTCCAACGGGTCTTGTGGCATCAGGGAGCCACGACATCCACGTTCGGTTGAACAACCTCGGGGTCCCGAACTGCTTCTTGAGCTACCCAGGGAATGGACACGTGGGATACTTGAACACCGACGCGGTCAATGCCATCGCATACGTGGCCTTGTTCTCAGGAGAACTGTCCTGTGATCTTGCCACGACGTGCGGGGAACTGCCAACAGTGGTGAACGATGTGGATCAGGCACAGCCATTCATGGTATACCCGAACCCCACCAGTGGTCCAGTGCGTGTACAAATGGATGAGCCCGGTGTACTTACAGTGCATGACATGAGCGGACGGGAGGTCCTGCGCAAGCGTGTACAGGCCGGCGAATGCAGCTTGGACCTGAGCGACCTGCCTTCAGGTGTCTTCGTTATCCGTATGGAAGGCCGTCCCCACGTATGGACCCGCGTCGTTCGAGCTGATTGACGTGACCTTCGCTGTGCATTCATTCGATCCCTGGGAATGCGAATAGTTGTGGTAGGAGCCGGTGCTGCGGGCCATTTCGCGGCCTTGAGCGCTGCAACACATCATCGGGATGCGGAGGTCGTGATCCACGAAAAGAGCAACAAGCTCTTGGCCAAGGTCAGGATCAGTGGAGGTGGACGTTGCAATGTCACACACGACTGCCTTCAAGTCCGAAAGCTGGCCTCCAATTATCCCAGAGGCGAACGATTCCTGCGCAAGTCCTTCGAACTGTTCGCGGTCAAGGATACCGTGGAATGGTTCGCCCGACGCGGTGTTGTCCTCAAGGTGGAGCCGGACGGCCGTATGTTCCCTGTTACGGACGATTCGAGCACGATCATTGAAGCATTGACCGGTGCGGCAGATGAACTCGGTGTTCAAGTTTCCACCGGTTCCGGAATAGAGCGGGTCGTGAAAGATGGAAAAGTCTTTCGATTGACCACCACCACCGGGCGTACCCTCGAAGCGGACAGGATCATCGTGACCACCGGGGGCCATCCAAAGCGCTCCGGATACGGGTTCATGGACCCGTTCGGTCACACGATCGTTCCTCCGGTCCCCTCACTGTTCACATTCAACATACCGGGCGATCCGATCCGCGAATTGATGGGAGTGGTGGTCCCTGCGCGCGTGCGGATCGCGGGCACGGATCTGGAAAGCACTGGACCCGTTCTGATCACACATTGGGGCTTCAGCGGTCCAGCGGTCCTTCGTGCAAGCGCATGGGGAGCGAGACTGTTGAACGAGAAGGACTACGCGTTCACGGTACAGGTCAACTGGCTGGGAGGGTTGAGCGAGGATCTCGTGAGGCGGAAATTCCACACCGATTCACCGGTCTTCGGCCGAAAGATGGCGGAGAACACGAATCCCTTCCAACTGCCGAAGCGATTCTGGGCATACTTGCTGCTCAAGGCCGGGATCCCATTGACCCAGGTTTGGGATACGGTGCCGAAGAAGGAACGCAATCGTTTGATCGATCTGCTGACCAACGACCGATACAACGTAAAAGGCAAGACCACATTCAAGGATGAGTTCGTGACGGCAGGAGGGGTGGCCTTGGATGAAGTGGATCCACACACGATGGAAAGTCGCAAGGTGAAGGGCCTCTTTTTCGCCGGCGAGGTCCTGGATATCGATGGGATCACTGGCGGCTTCAATTTCCAAGCCGCATGGACCACCGGCTATTTGGCCGGAAAGCTGGGAGTGAAGTGATCCGTCGTCGATCAGCGCACCACACGCTGCACCTGTCGACCATCTGGCGTATCAAGGACCACAACGTAGGCACCCGATGCAAGGTCCAGCGCCAACGCAGTGGCACTCCCGGTGAACCTTTCGCGAACAACAGTTCTTCCATTCACGTCCAACACGCTGATCGACGCGTTCGTGGCCGTGGTGTTCAGCGTTACCCGCAAATTGGAACCGTCCCACCAGATCCGTCCTAGGGAACTTCGTGTTTCCTGAACGCTTGCCGTAGGCCCCCAGATGTACTGCACCCACTGCGGGTTGTCGATGTACGGATTGCGGTTGTGCTGCACACTGGTGAAGATCCTGTTGTTTCGATCGATCTCTTTTTGACTGACCGGGTCTGCAATGTGCCAAGCCACCAACATGGATTCCGCCCAAGGCAGGAACTCCCCGTTCGTCATCATCGGACTGGACCAGCTTTGTGTTTGGCCCAAGTACCTCGTGAGCATGTAGAAATAGCTGCGGGCCAGATCGCCTTTGTACCCATCGATCGGCTCGAACACGGTCCCGGAGCAACCGGGATAGTTGCAGGATCCCACCTTGCTGCCGTTCATGCCCGTCCAAGTAGCGGAACCGACCGTTCCGTAAGGCCAATTGGCGCGCTTTCCATTCACCCAACCGTCGGTGGGATAGATGTGGAAGATGTCCGATACCATCGGGGTTCCATTATTGAACCAGCTCTGAGGAAAGCTGTGTTCCCGATTATAGCATTGCCCTTCTCCGGAGTATTCCCCGCATTGGTCCGCACCGAAAACGAACTCATAAGGCGGCGTGCCACCTGGAATGTCGGAATAGATGTCCCAGATCTTGTTGTTCGGCTTCCGGTCCAGATTGAAGAAGTAGGACCACAAGGAATTGAACTCCACCACGGTATGGTCATCGATGATATCGTGGAGGGCAGCCCGCAAGGGTTCACCGGTCAGCCCTTGAGCCGCGTCGTAATAACCTGCCGGAGGCTGGGCGACCAGAACGCAAGGGATCAAAAGGAACAATGGTAGTATCCGACGCATGAGTGCAAAGGTACCCCGCACCGCGGGCCTATTACTGAACAAGGGGGCTTTCGCCCCCTTGTTCATGTTGGTATTACTTGGAGATCACTTCACCTTGTTCACGATGGCTGCAAAGGCCGCAGCATCGGAGAAGGCGATCTCGGCCAGGGCCTTGCGGTCCAGGTCGATGTTGGCTTTCTTCAGACCGTTCATGAAGACGCTGTAGCTCATACCGTTCACACGGGCAGCTGCATTGATACGCTGGATCCACAGGCCGCGGAATTCGCGCTTCTTCAGCTTGCGGCCCTTGTAGGCGTGCTCGAGGCCTTTTTCAACCGTGTTCTTGGCAACGGTGTACACGTTCTTGCGGCGACCGAAGTTGCCTTTCGCCATATCGAGGATCTTCTTCCTCTTGGCCCTACTTGCTACTTTATTCTTACTGCGTGGCATGTTCCACTTGGGTTTTTGGGCGCGAGCGCTTCCCTGTCAGGGGAGGTCTTTGGTGCTACACGTCCTGGTTAACGCTACCTATTATTCCCGGTGCGGTTGGGACTACTTCAACAGATCGAGGATCGCCTTCTTATCGCTCTTGTGCACCAATCCCTTCTTGGTCAGAGCGCGCTTGCGCTTCTTTTCCATTTTGGTAAGGATGTGGTTCTTGAACGCATGTTTGCGCTTGATCTCGCCGGTACCGGTAAGCTTGAATCGCTTCTTGGCACCGGACTTGGTCTTCATCTTGGGCATGGCCTGTCGTATTGGTCTTGTCTACTTGCTTCGTGTGGCTCGGGTGCTCATCACCCAAGGGGTCATTTCTTCTTCTTCGGGATCATGAACATGATCATGCGCTTGCCTTCCAGCTTCGGCATGTTCTCCACCAATCCCACATCTTCCAGGTCCTGGGCGAACTTCAGCAAGAGGATCTCGCCGCGCTCCTTGAAGACGATGCTACGTCCGCGGAAGAACACGAAGGCCTTCACCTTATGGCCTTCCTCGAGGAACTTGCGGGCATGCTTCAGCTTGAAGTTGATATCGTGCTCGTCCGTATTGGGGCCGAAGCGGATCTCCTTCATCTCCACCGTGGCCTGCTTCGCCTTGATCTCTTTCTGCTTCTTCTTCAGGTCGTACAAGAACTTCTTGTACTCGATGATGCGGCAAACAGGCGGAACGGCCGATCCACTGATCTCAACCAGATCCAAGCCTTGCTCTTCGGCCATTTTCAACGCCTCGTTGAAGGGGTAGATCCCTTGCTCGATGTTCTCACCGACAAGGCGCACCTCGTTCACACCATAGATCTTGTTGTTGATCCGGTGCGGATCTTCCTTGACAACGCGACCGCGGAACGGACGACGACCTCCCGGACGGGAGCCACTTGGACGTTTGAATGGGGGACCTGCCACTAGCTGATATTAAGTTCCTTTTCACTGACCGCTTTGCCACTGAGTTGTTCCGCGATCGGGTCTTCACCAGTTCGGCAAAGGCGATAGGGGACATGGTACCCAGGTCTCCCTGGCCATGCTCCCTCACGGAAACGGTGCCGTCAGCGGCTTCTTTCTCTCCGACAACGAGCATGAACGGGCTTTTGGCGAGTTCCGCATCGCGGATCTTCCGGCCTACTTTCTCGTTCCTTTCGTCAACGGAGGCGCGAATATCGGAATCTTTCAGCATACGCTCGACAGCGTGGCACGCGTCGAGGTACTTATCACTCACCGGCAGGATCACCGCTTGCTCAGGTGTGAGCCACAGTGGGAAACGCCCGGCAGTGTGTTCGATCACCACGGCCAGGAAGCGTTCCAAGGACCCGAACGGCGCACGGTGGATCATGACCGGACGGTGCTTGCCATTGTCGCTGCCCACGTATTCCAACTCGAAACGTTCGGGCAGGTTGTAATCCACTTGGATGGTGCCCAACTGCCACCGGCGGCCGAGTGCATCCTTCACCATGAAGTCCAGTTTCGGGCCATAGAATGCCGCTTCTCCATACTCCACGAAGGTCTTCAATCCGCTTTCGGCGGCCGCGTCGATGATAGCCGCCTCGGCTTTCTCCCAGTTCTCCTCACTGCCGATGTATTTCGCGCGGTCCTCCTTGTCGCGCAAGCTGATCTGCGCTTCGTAATCGGTCATGTCCAAGGCCTTGAACACGGACAGGACCAGATCGATCACCTTCAGGAATTCCTCCTTCACTTGGTCCGGCCGACAGAACAAATGGGCATCGTCCTGTGTAAAGCCACGCACCCGTGTCAAACCGTGCAGCTCACCGCTCTGCTCGTAGCGATAGACAGTGCCGAATTCAGCGTAGCCGGATCGGCGGGTCCTTGTAACTGCGCGGACGGCTCTTGAAGATCTCGCAGTGGTGCGGGCAGTTCATCGGCTTCAACAGGAACTCCTCACCCTCATGCGGGGTCAGGATGGGCTGGAAGCTGTCCTTGCCATACTTCTCGTAGTGGCCGCTCTGGATATAGAGGTCCTTATGGGCGATGTGCGGCGTGGAGACCAATTCGTAACCGCTCTTCTCCTGAGCGGCCTTCATGAAATTGATCGACCGTTCGCGCAAGGCGGTACCCTTCGGCAACCAAAGGGGCAGACCGGGTCCCACCTTCTCGCTGAAGGTGAACAGGTCGAGCTCCTTCCCCAGTTTCCGGTGGTCGCGCTTCTTGGCCTCCTCCAGCAGGACCAGATACTCGTCCAATTCCTTTTGCTTCGGGAAGGTGATGCCATACAAACGGGTCAGCTGTTTACGCTTCTCGTCCCCGCGCCAGTATGCTCCAGCAACGCTCATGACCTTCACGGCCTTGATAACCCCCGAATTCGGGATGTGCGGTCCGCGGCAGAGGTCGGTGAAATTCCCTTGGGTGTAGAAGGTGATCTCGCCGTCGTTGAGCCCTTCGAGCAGTTCCAGCTTGTACTCGTCTCCCTTCTCCTTGAAGTAGGCGATGGCCTCGGCCTTGGGCACTTCACGGCGCTCAAAGGTCAGTTTCGCCGAAGCGAGTTCCTTCATCTTGGCTTCGATGGCCGTGAATTCGCTTTCGCTGATCGTGCGGTCGCCGAGGTCGATATCGTAGTAGAAGCCGTTCTCAATGGGCGGGCCGATCCCGAATTTGGTCCCTGGATAAAGAGCTTCCAAAGCTTCGGCCATGATGTGCGCAGAAGGAGTGCCACATGGTGGACTTCCCCTCGGTGTCGTTCCAGGTCAGGAGTGCCAAGGTGCAATCACCAGGCAGGGCCCGGTCCGCATCCCACATCGCCGTTCACTTTGGCGGCAAGCACATTGCGGGCCAAGCCTTCGCTGATGCTCTTGGCCACGTCCATCGACGTTGCGCCTTGCTCGAATTCGCGGACGGATCCGTCCGGTAGGGTGACCTTGATCATGTCGTTCACCACTTGACCACTGTTACGAAGGGTGGTCAAAGGGGCCGCAAAACTAGTGTTTCCCTTTCAGTTCCAGCGAAATGGCCGAACTGTTCGACCATGCTTTGGAAGCGTGACCAGGAATGATCCATGGTCGGACCTCGAACCGGCTGAAAAGCGGAGAGCCCGCCCAACTCGGAAGCCTCCTTGCCCCGATGGGATCTCAGGTCGTTATAGGACGGGCTCAGCGGTCGCAGTGCACCAACAGGAGCTGCTCCACCGAACGGTCGCCAAGGTCATGGGCTTGTTGCAAGGCATAGCAGCCTTCTTGTTTCCGGCCCTGGCGGAATAGGACGACCGCCATGGCGGAATAGGCCTGGTCCAATGTCGGGTCCAGATCGATGGCCTTTTCAAGATCGGTCAGGGCCATGTCGTCGGCCAACAAGGAACTACGGGTCATTCCTCGGTTGCACCATGCCATGGCGTTGTACGGGGCGATGGAAACGAGTTTATCATAGTAGGACAGCGCGGTAGGAAGGTCATTCTCAGCGGTCGCGATCCGGCCCAGTTCGAAAAGCGCATGCTCCGCAGCCGGTCCGCTGGAGTGGAAGCCCAGCACGCGGTGCAGGTCGGAATTGGCGCGTTGGTCATCGCCCATCACACGGTATACCTCGGCGCGACGCAACATGGCATGGACGTCGGCCGGTTCCATCACCAACAAGTGGTCGAGATCCTGCAGCGCACCTTCATGGTCCCCGATCACCAATCGGTTCACGGCACGATAGTACCAGGTCTTGGCATTGCTCGGGTCCTCGGCGATGGCCTTGTTGAACGAGGCTTCAGCCGTGCCGTGGTCCTGGCTCTTGAGCGCGCTCAATCCGGCCAACATGGCATCGTCCTGAGCAAGGACCATGGATGAAGTAGCGAACACCGCAATGATGGAAAAGATGAAGGGTCTCATGCGCCCTTGGAACGCTATCTGCGGAAATTAGTTCCATACCAGCGGTGAATAAGTCCGGCGTCGAGGCCACCTTGCGACTTCCCTGGCGCCGCTAGTTTCGCCCCATGCTTGTGAACAGTGAACCCATTTCCGAGGACCTCGGTCACCTCGCGCTCCGTCTTGCTTTCGGCGGTACCATGCTGTGGCAACACGGTTGGCCGAAGCTGATGCAGTTCACCGAGCGTATGGACAACTTCGCCGACCCCTTGGGTATCGGGCCTTTGCTGTCCTTGGTGCTGATCGTCCTCGCCGAAGTGGTTTGCGCAGCTCTGATCACCTTGGGGATGTGGACACGTGCAGCTTGCATTCCGCTGATCATCGCCATGTCCGTTGCCGTCTTCATGGTGCACGGCGATGATGCTTTCGGCGATAAGGAACTCGCGATCCTTTACCTCGTCGGGTACATCGCGATCCTGCTGACCGGCAGCGGTCGTTTCGCGATCAATCGCCTCTCGTTCAACTGAGCGGTGAACGCCAAGAAAGGATCGAGGTCACGTAGGGGACTACTTCGCTCGTAGCGCGGCCATATCCTTTTGCCACGCTTCGATCAAGGGCAGTTCTTCTTCTCCGACCAGTCCCATTGTGATGAACTCCTTGTAGCAGGCCAGCATGTTCGCACCGATGTGCTCGACCCCTGGAAGGATCTTCAAGGCTGCCAGTTTCTCGCAGATGGCCTTGTTGTTCTGATAGCCGATCACCTCGTCGGCGAAGTCCTTCATCAGGTTGTGCGCGTTGCGCTCCTGCCAAACGGTGGCATTGTGGACGAGCACGTCCCAACCATTCTCCCAACAGATACGCACGGCCACATAGCTACGCCAGATGTCGGTCATACGGAAGCTGCAGTAGGAGGGGAGGTACAGCAATTCGAAGGCTTCCTTGAACCAGGTGGTATTCTGCGAATTGAAGGGGCACCATGCTCCTTTGCCGAGTGATACTGGAACATCGCGCTGATCGAAGTCCAAAGGAAGTTTACCGGTCAATCGGTAGATCGCGTCCACGTCCGGGTTCTCATCCGCCAAGCCTTGTTGGATGGTGCAATTGCGCTTGCCGGCTAATGGTTCGGACGGAACGGCATCCTGCAAATTCTCCAAGGGAAAGCCCCGAGGCCAGATCGGCTCGTTGCTGAAGAACCGATAGAGGTTCACCCAACCGCTGTTCTGGAAGGCCGCCGCGTCGTGTTCCCGCGTGCGTTCGCCCCAGAAAGCTTCACGCGGAAAGTTGTCGTCGTCCGACTCAAGGATCACTTCGGCTCCTGCTTCAATGGCCTGCAGGTACCCGAGGTTCTTACGACCGTAGTGGCGTTCAGGTAGCAGGCGGGCCAATCCGAAAGGCATCGTGGCCTGGCGTTGCAAGCCCCAGAAATCGCACCCTTCCAATTGGAAATCAGGAGGGGAGGGCCGATCACCGATCAGGATGAAGTCGATGCCACGGGCGGAACAGCCTTCGGCGAACGAACGCAGAACGGCATTCGGAGCTGAAATGGAAGTGATGACGAGGGCGGTACGTTGGGCGGTCATATGCGAACGGATCGGAACGTGATGCGGCGAAGGAAGTAGTGCAGCAGCACATCAATGGAATTGCGAATGGCTTTTTCCGAGACACGAGGGCTCGGCGCCTTATAATGGATCGGGATCTCGGCGAAGCGCGTGGATCGCAGTAAGTAGCGCAGTTCGGTCTGATAGAAGTGCGCTTTGGAAAGCAGTTCATACGCTAGGAACTTCCCTACGATGTTACGATGGAAACCTTGGTATCCAGATGTCATATCGTGCATGCTGGTGCCCAAGAGGAGGTTACTGAGCACCGTTCCCACCTTGCTCAGGACCAAGCGCTTGAAGCTCGACTCGGTGATGGAGCCGCCGTTGATGAACCGGCTTCCGAACGCACACTCATTGCCTTCGTTCAGGACCCTGATGAACATCGGAAGGGCCCGCGGGTCGTGGGATAGGCCGGCATCCATCTCGATGATCAGTTCGTGCCCGTTCTCGTAGGCTTCGCGATAGCCACGCAGGTACGCATCCACCACGTTCTTGTTCTCCGGCGCCCACACAGCCCGGAACCGCGGGTCGCGCTCTTCCTGCGCCCGGCTCAGTTCCAAGGTCATGTCTTTGGAGGCTTTGTCCACGATCAAATACACCTTGCCGGAATTCAAACGGTCCAGAACAGATGTCAAGGCTTCCATGAACATCTCGAATTCCTCTTCCTCATTGGCCAATGGGATCACCAAGGCCCAGTCGTTGTCGTAATACATCTATCTGCGGAAGTAGTGAAGTTCGAAATGATCGTGCCGCTTTGCAGGGCCGTCCGATCGGAATCCCATTTCGGACATCCGTACAAAGATCTCATTCGGCGCAGGGCGCGAGTCGATCGCGAGGTGCAGGAACGCTACTCGTTCTTCGCCTTTGAATGCGGGAACTACCTTACTGTACAGGAACAGCGCTTGCTCGGCGCGCAATGATGAACCGATGCGGGGAAGGTTTGCACGCTTATGATCGTCCGTGATCAAGAGGTCCGCCGACCCGATCTCCTCGTACCATTCCGCAGGCAGCACGTTCTTCACGTACTCGGATCCGTGAACGGAACTGTGATAGGCGAATGGGAGTTGGGCCATGTGCGCTGCAAAGATCCAACCCACATGGCGGGCCGGGATCGTTCGGCTGGCGGCATGAACGAGCAGGACCGCCAGAAGCGGCCAAAAAGTAGGCGAAATACTGCTCCCCGGCGGCCTGGCAGGGCTGATACCGACCAAGTAGAACCCGACCGTGAAACAGGTCGACCACAGCAAGGCGATACCATAATGCGTTACGGGACGGTCAAGCGGGAACTTGAGCTGTGCGATGGGTCGGGGTATTCGATACATGGCGAACAGTCCCGCCGCGATCAAAAGGAAGATGTACATGTACCGTGCGCGGTGCCATTCAGTGAAAAATGCCAAGGAAGCATAGGTCACTGTCTTGATCCTGTCCAGGGCCCCGGTCGTCGTTTCCGGGTTGCTCAACCGTTCCGAGTACGTCCCTATGAAATCGAAGACCTGTGGGAAAGCCAACAGGAACAGGGCCAGAGAAGCCAACAAGGACCCAGCGTACGTGAATGTAGGCCGCGTCCACCCGTAACGAATGAGCATGACCAATGCCCCTGGCAGAAGCAGGAAGGCGAAATAGTAATGGGTCAACAACCCGGCGGCATTCACCAAGGTGAAGAGCATCCAGCACGTCTTTGAGCGTTGTTCATTGCTCAGACGTTCCGCCATCAAGAATGAGGCGATCGCAAAGAGGGCCATGAACTGATAGTGCCGTGCTTCCAGATCGATCTGAACAACGGCAGGAGAGAGGTACCAGATCGCAACTGCAGCCAGCGCTTGCGAAGTGCTGGCCAGCGCACGCTGGGCCATGATGAACACAAGGGCCAGAAGCAGAAGTCCAGCCACGAAATTCAACAAGGCCCCTCCGATCACCCCGGCACCAAAAGCGACATGCACGGCGTGCAAGGTCCAGAAATACAAGGGCGGATGGATGTCCCACAAAGCGAGGTCACGCGCAACGGTCGGGAACGCCATGCCCGGCGGTCGTGCATAGAACGCTTGGATATCCATTACGTGCAGGTCGCGGTCCAACATTCCATCGATCTCTATCTGGTAGGCACCCTCCGTCGCAGAGGCACACAGGTAGCTCACACTTTCATCATGCGACAGTCCTTGCTTGAGGACGAGAATGCCGTGCAGCCGCACGCCAGCCGCCCATAGGATCAGTGCGATCAGGAGTATGCGCCAAAGGCGTTTGATATCGGGATCGAAGGACATCAGGTCGTGGCCGGTCAGCAAGTTTACCCCGGATCCATGAACCGGGTCGATCCTTAGTGGAAGTGGGAGCTTCGCGGATCAGGTCCTGTTGTTGTTCCTTTGGGGTTTCAGCACGCACATGGGACGCACAACGGATTTCGCCAAGATCATCAAGGAAGGGTACACGTTCAAAGGGGAAAGCATCATCCTTGGTGGTGCCATGTTGGATGGCGAGGTCCCCCCTGAAGCATTGGTCAAAGTACCGTTACGGACCATGAACCGCCACGGTTTGATCTGCGGTTCGACCGGCAGCGGTAAGACAAAGACCCTTCAGGTGATCGCAGAGCAGCTCTCCATGGCGGGAGTACCGGTATTGCTGATGGATGTGAAAGGGGACCTGAGCGGCCTTGCCGCCCCAGGAACCGCGAACGAGAAGATCAAGGCCCGTCACGAACGCCTCGGTGTCCCTTATGAAGCACTGCCTTTCCCGGTTGAACTGCTTACACTGAGCAAGGAGCCCGGCGCCAGGCTGCGCGCCACCATCAGTGAATTCGGGCCTGTGCTGCTGGGTCGGATACTTGAACTGAACGACACACAACAAAGCGTGCTGTCGCTCGTGTTCAAATACTGCGACGACAACGGCCTTCCGCTGCTGGACCTCAAGGACCTGCGTCGCGTATTGCAATTCACGACGGATGAAGGAAAGGAGGCCATTCGCAAGCGGTACGGACAGGTCAGCTCATCGACTGTGAACATCATCCTTCGAAAGCTCATCGAACTGGAACAGCAAGGTGCGGAGATCTTCTTCGGAGAACGATCGTTCGACGTGAACGACCTGTTGCTACAGCGCGATGGAAAAGGGGTGGTCCATATCCTTCGCCTGACGGATATCCAGGATAGACCGCGCTTGTTCAGCACCTTCATGCTCAGCTTGTTGGCCGAGATCTACAGCACATTCCCCGAGGTCGGTGATCCGGATAAACCCAAGTTGGTGCTCTTCATCGACGAGGCCCACTTGATCTTCAATACGGCCACCAAGGCCTTGTTGGAGCAGATCGAGACCATCATCAAGCTCATCCGTTCCAAAGGGGTGGGGGTGTACTTCTGCACCCAGGATCCCAGTGATGTGCCCGAAAGTGTGCTGGGGCAACTTGGCTTGAAGGTCCAGCATGCGCTTCGGGCGTTCACCGCCAAGGACCGCACGACCATCAAGAAGACGGCGCAGAACTATCCGCTCAGCGATTTCTACGACACAGAGGACCTGATCACATCACTCGGGATAGGAGAGGCCCTGATCACGGCGTTGAGCGAGAAGGGGACGCCAACCCCCTTGGCGCACACCTTGCTACGTGCCCCGATGAGCCGAATGGATGTGCTTTCCCAACTGGAGATAGGTGGGGTTGTCGCCCAAAGTGGCCTGGTAGGGAAGTACAATGAAGTGATCGACCGGGAAAGTGCCTTCGAGTTGCTGGAGAAACGCATGAAGGAGGTCGAACCGGAGGAAGAGAAAGGACCTACGAAGAAGGAAAAGTCAGCGAAGGAAGAGCCCTCCATGATCGAGGACCTGAGCAAGAACACCATGGTACGACAAAGTGGGACGTACGGTTTTCCGTGAATTTCACAAGGAGGGTTGCTTGGCGCTCTGGGCCTGAAGTCCACGACACGCCGACGTCAAATGGCCACCCTCGGGCGTTACGCAGCGGTCGTACTGCTGGCCGTGGGTTGCAGTGCATCTGACACGCGTTCCGGTGAACGATCCAAACCGACGCACCACGGCCCTATCTACCGATGCCGGCGGGCATCCATTGCACGGAACCGCGGTGGTCTTCTACAACGTGGAGAACCTGTTCGATACCAGGGACGACCCCAAGACGAACGACAATGATTTCCTGCCGTCATCGAGCATCAAGTGGACAGAGGAACGCCTAGGAACGAAACTGGAGCGCTTGGCCGAGGCCATTTCATTGTGCTCTTCCGAGCTTCCTGTCCTGGTCGGTTTGTCCGAAGTGGAGAACCGCGCGGTCGTTGAGGCTTTGGCCAGAATGCCCGCGCTTTCTACGGCCAAGTACGAGGTCCTTCATTTTGATTCGCCCGACGAGCGCGGGATCGATGTGGCATTGATGGTCGCACACGGCCATTTCGAGGTGGAGTTCGCCAAAGCGCTGAACGTAGACCTCGGCCGCGATCGTACGCGGGATATCCTGCAGGTCGAGCTCAGGTCAGGGGCACATCGCTACCATGTGTTCGTGAACCATTGGCCCAGCAGGAGAGAAGGGCTGGCGAGGTCCGAACCCAAACGGATGGCTGCTGCCCGGGTATTGGCACAAGCGGTGGACGCGATCGCCCAAGGGCCATTGGACCATATCATCATCATGGGTGACCTGAACGACACTCCTTTGGACAATAGTGTTCAGAATGGCTTGGGTGCTCGATGCAGGATCGAAGGCGAACGACTCGTTGACCTGATGTGCCGGGATCGGCCCGAGGGCACCGGAAGCCATCAGTATAACAGACAATGGCAATATCTCGACCAGTTCATCGTGGCCCCCATGTTGTCCGGGGAAGTCGCCGAGGCATCCGCCGTTCACCACCCGCGATTGCTCTTCGATCATCCACGCTATGGCCCGTCACCTGACAAGACGTACAGCGGAGGCCACTACAAGGGAGGGCATAGCGATCACCTCCCGATCGTGCTGCGGTTCAAGTGACCGACGGTCGGCCTAGTCGCGGCGGTTCAAGAAGATGCTCAGGTAGTAAAGCAAGGTCCCGATGGAACCGATCGCCGCGACCACATAGGTGCGTGCCGCCCATTTCAGCGCATCGGCGCTCATGGCATGCTCATCGCGTTCCACGATCCCCGATCGTTCCATCCAGGCCAACGCGCGGTTGCTTGCATCGTATTCCACCGGCAAGGTGATGATGCTGAACAATGTGGTCATTCCGAAGAGGACCACCCCGACCAACAACAACTGTGGAAAGGTGTTCACCAATAGCACACCGGCCAACAAGACCCATTGGACCAGACCACTGGCGATGCTTACCACCGGGACCAACTTGCTTCGCATCGTCAACCACGAATACGCTGTGGCATGCTGCACGGCATGTCCGCATTCATGTGCTGCCACGGCTGCTGCTGCTGCATTCCGTTGCGCATATACCGCCTCGCTCAGGTTCACGGTCCTTTTCGTGGGGTCGTAGTGGTCGGTCAGTTGGCCTCGGACGCTGACCACCCGCACATTGGTGATACCATGGTCCTTGAGCATGCGTTCGGCCACCTCGCGCCCGCTGAGCCCATTGGCCAACGGTGTCCGTGCGTATTTCGCGAATCGGCTCTTCAATTGATGCCCCACGAACCAACTCGCGGCCATGATCAGGATCATGATGAGGTATGCGCCACCCATATCTGCGTCAGGTTGAGGTCAGCTTTCCATCAGATCCATTGCCAAAGCGCGCTGCACGTCAATAAGTCAGTTCATGAAGACGAACGCCCCAGCACAGGCCGGGGCGCTCAAGTCGTGCATCATTCGCTTATTCACCGGCCGCGTCCGCCTTCCTGATCTCTTCGTCGAGGATCTCGTCGATCTTCTTCTGTGTGATGTCGTCGATCTTATCGTCCGTTCGGGCCTGCTTCTTCATGAAACGGAACATGGCGTTCTTCTTGATCTCGTATGCCACGTAAACCGTATAGTCCTTCGTGGTCTCGTTGTAGCGGACCTCCTCGTCGATCTTCCGCATGTCGCCATATCGGTGTTCATCACTTCGCGCACCAGGGTCTGGAACTTGTCCGCGACGTCAGCGGCATTCGCGTTCTCGGTCTGACCTAAATACTGGTCCGTGACCGCCCGGATATTCGTTTTCACCTGCGCTGCCAGTTGGTTCTTTGCATCCAGGTCGGCCTTGCTGCGGGCGATGTTCTGTGCGATGCTCACCCCCATACCCGTTCCACGGAACCAGGCAGCGTTGCTTTCATACTTCCCTCCACTGAAGGGCTGCTTCACCACATTTCCGGACGGATTCGTCTTCTTGCTGCATGCGCTAAGCCCACCGATCAGGGCAATGCTGAGCGCGATCGGTAGTAGTGGGATCCTGTTGATGTTCATGTTGGGTGCGTTGGTCGTTCGGGTGTAAAGAAAAGACCGTGCCACCCGTTGGTCACTGCGCTTCTTGTTCATTAGTGATTTTCATCCCAAGGTGTGATCTTTCCAGCACATCCACCATACCATGAGAGTACTGAAGACCATCCTGATCATCCTGCTGGCCTTGGGCGGCATCGTTCTACTGCTTGGTTTGATCGGCCCGCCCAACTACCGGGTTGAACGATCGACCACCATCGCCGCGCCGGTCGACGTTGTATTTGACCAAGTGAGCCACCTTTCCAATATGCGCGAATGGGGCCCTTGGCAGGCCATGGACAAGGACCAGGTGCAGAGCTTGGAAGGCACCGACGGAACGGTCGGGGCGGTTTGGAAGTGGGAAGGTGACACCGTTGGTGTTGGACAACAAGAGATCACCGCCTTGGACGAGAACAAGAGCGTAAGGACCAAATTGACCTTCGTGATGCCCGTGGTGGGTGAGATGGTGAGCACAGGGACCTTCGACCTCGTACCCTTGGGGGACAGCACCAAGGTGATCTGGGGAATGGAGGGGGAGAACGGCTTCCTCGGAAAGTTGATGAGCAAATTCTCGGACCGTGATGCCATGCTCGGCCCCATGTTCGATAGCGGTTTGGCGAACTTGAAGAGCATTGCCGAGGCTCAAGCACAGGCCGTAGCGACCAAGAACGAATACGGAGGCTATGAGATCGCGACCGTGGAATGGCCCGAAACCGTGTATATCGGAAAGCGGAACAAGAAGTTGAAATGGTCCGAATTCGAATCGTTCTACGGTGCCTCTTTCGGAGGAGCCGCTTCGGCAATAGGTAAAGCGAAGTTGGAAATTACAGGATCACCGAGCGGGGTGTACTTTGCATGGAACGAGACCGACCAGACTGCTGATGTGTTGGCCGGCATGCCCGTGAAGGCGGCGTCGAACATGAACATCCCGGGATTCGAAACCCACGTGATCCCGGCCTGCAAAATGCTCAAGGTCGCATATTACGGTCATATGAGTCGAGTGGTAAGGCCCACGAGGCGATCGATGCCATGATCACAGCGAACGCGTTGACGCACTATGGCAATGTGGTGGAAGAATACGTGACCGACCCCGGTATGGAACCGGATACCGCCAAGTGGCTCACCAACGTGTATTATATGGTGAAGTGATCGTGGGATCATTGCAAGCCCCGACAGGACGCGCGTCCTGTCGGGGCTTTTTCCCGAACGTGTTGATAGAAGGAGGAATGCATAGCGCGTTCGACGAACCCTACGCGTGATCTTGGTCGCGTGAAGATGGCATTGGCCAAATACCACCTGCTGTTCAAGCATCCCTTCGGGACGGCACACGGGGTCAGGACCGGGACCGACGCCGTCTTCGTTCGTCTTGAACATCGCGGGGCGATCGGATATGGCGAGGCCACTTTGCCGCCATATCTACCTGAGGACCAATCATTAGTGGAGACCGAGTTACAAGGTGTCCAAATGAGTGCCCTGCGTCAGGCTTTGGATGATAAGCAGTTCATGATCGGGCCCGCGGTCTCTGGTCTTTCCAAGCCCGCCAGAGCGGCAATATCCATGGCCTATCATGACCTGCTGCACAAGACATTAGATAGCTCTACATCAAGTCATTTTACGGGTGATCTGAAGCGGATCTCCAAGCAATTGACCATGGTCACGCTCGGACATTCCGAACTAGAAGATATCCCGCTTAAAATGAAGGAGTTACCACGAGCAGATGTGCTAAAGGTAAAGCTTGGATCCAGCTTGGATCTTGAAACCTTGGCTCTCGTTACGGCTTTGGATCCCAGGTCTTTGATGCTTGATGCGAACCAAGGATGGGACAGCGTGGACGATGCCATGCGAGTGCTTGAGCAGTTGAGCGATGGAAAGGTCGTGGGGATTGAGCAGCCATTCGCCAAAGAGCGTTGGGACCTGCACAAGGAATTGTCGGAGCGCACCCGGATCCCCGTGTATGCTGATGAAAGTATTCAGGGGATCGATGATCTGATCAAAGCACCGGGGGTGTTCGGTGGTGTGAACCTCAAGTTGATGAAATGTGGAGGCCTTGATGTGGCTGCGGAAATGATCCGCTCGGCTCAGGACCTGGGACTGAAGATCATGTTGGGGTCCATGAGCGAAAGTTCCTTGGGCTGTGGTGCCATGGCCGGTCTATTGCCGTACGCGGATCTTCTGGATCTGGATGGCCCATGGTTGATCCAGAACGATCCGTTCGAAGGATTGAGGATGGCGAACGGCCGATTGACCATTCCAGAGGGACCGGGCTTGGGTATCGACCCACGCGCTGAAGTTGTTCTGGATTGGCGCCCTATTGGCGCATAATTTATATTATGTATAGTTGCAATTGTTTCAACCAGAGGTACTTGAACGCTGACCTCGGCCCTACTTGATCAGAACGGTTCCCAACTAAGAAAGCCGGGACTCCCCGGCTTTCTTAGTTGGGTCATTCCGCAAAGTTATCAGTCGCCCAAAAGCGCCTTCATCTCCGCGTATTTCGCTTGGTCCCCCGTTTTGGCGTAGAGCTTCATCAGCTGCTGGACGGTCTGCATATCGTCGGCTTTCAACTGGTGCGCCTTTTCGAAGAACGGCACGGCCTTGACGTAAATGTCATCCGCGACCTTCTTGCACTTGGTATACTCCGTATCGCTCTTGATCTTGTTGCACTTCTCATATTCGAAGGCAGCTCGGTTGTTGTAGAGCACACCGATGTTGAAGTAGCTATCAAAGAACGCGGGATCC
>JAWKNF010000020.1:0-65718 GCA_041391825.1 Flavobacteriales bacterium
CTCGAAGTGTTTGCTGATCAATTCCACGCGTCCCTGGTCACCGACCACGAACACGAGATCACCCAATTGATCCGGGCGCAAGGCCAAGTGGTAGATCGAGCCATCCGGGTTCACGATCAATTCGCTGGGGGCGATCTCGGTACCGGCGGGTGTCAGAGCGATAGCATGCATGCGGCTGGTGGAATTGGAAAAGGCGAAGATGAGCAACCTTGGCCGAACAGTGATCGATGGATCAAGAGCGGCACGGCGTGACCGCGGTAGGTGATGGAGCTATTGTGTCGCGAACACCTTCTGCAACAGAGCGGTGGTGCGTGCCATCGGGTCCTGCCTGATCTTCTTCTCTTCTTCGGCCAACAGCAGGAAAAGCCCATCCATGGCCTTGGTGGTCACGTAAGCGTTCAGGTCGGGGTCCACGGCCTTGCCCCCTGTGAGCAGGGTTGCTGTGTTATAGGCGTTGGCCAAGGGCTGCCAGTAGCTGGTAAGCGCCACTTGCGAAGTAGCCCGGTCGACCACAGGGGTGAATTTCTCTCTCAGCGATCCGGAGGTCCGTTGACGCAGGAAGTTCGTTGCCGCGTTCTCACCGCCGCGCAGCAGGTCGAAGCCATCCTGGATGCTCATGCCAGTGATCGCATCGACGAAGACCGGTACGGCTTCCTTGGCGGCCTCCTCCGCGGCTTTGTTCATGGTGTGCTCGAAGTCCTCAATTGGTTGGTCCAATCCCAAGCCGCTCAGTGTGTTCTTCACTTTGATCGCTTCGGGCGGAAATGGGATGCGGATACGCGCATCGTTCCAGAACCCGTCGGTCATGCTTGCCTTCTGCACACTGCGCTCAGTGCCTACCCGAAGCGCCTCCTTCAGCCCGGAGACGACTTCTTCATTGCTGAGACCAGTGCTCGTCGGGATGGAGTCGAGCACGCTTTGCATTTCTTGCGGCGAGCATGAGACGAGCACTGCAAATAGTAAAGCGGCGCTGAGTTTCTTCATCGTTACATGAGTTGCTCCAGGGCCAAGCGCCAAGCGCCGGGCACAGGGATGGATGTCGCACGGGAATAGTCGAAGCATACCATCACACTTCTACCTTCCGCACAAACACCGGGCCTTTCACCGCCGATCCGTCGGATAGCGTAGTTCAGATCGAAGCTCTTGTTCCCGATCGTGCCGCACCACGCCTCCGCCTCGATCGTGTCCAGAAGTCGCACCGGCATCCGATAGTCGATCTCATTTCGGGCCAGTATCATGCCCTCAGTGCGCCAATCGTGATCGCGCGGGATGAACCGCTCCTGAAGGGCCATCCGTGCGCTTTCGAACCAATGCAGGTATACCGCGTTGTGCACGTGCTCGGCCAGATCGACATCGGCGAACCTGATCTGTATCGGAATGGAGACCTTGTGAGCGCCCATCGCCGGCTCAGGTCATCGGGTTCAGCATCACGCTGAACACCGTGATACTGTTCGGGTCGCGATCGTAGAAGAGCTTATCCAGTGCCTCGAGGATGTTCTTTGCCCTGAAGTAGGAGGTCTGCAATCCGCTCTCGCCACGTACGCTCCATTGGATGGTGTAGCTGCTCGTGCGCTCCTTGTACGTTTCCACATACTCCAACATGGTGCGCAGTGCATCAAGCTTGTCGCTGCCCACGGTCTGGTGGAATAGGAAGCTCTGGTTGTGACGCGGGTTCAGCGTGATCAGGAAGAGCTTCACGCCCCCTGAGGCTTCTTCGAAGTTGAACACCAAGCTGTCCGCTCCCAAGCCGATGAAACCGCCGATCTCCTTTTGCAGGCGTGCGATCTCCAAGTTCTTATCCCGTGTCATGTCCGACCCTCCGGGTTGTTCAGCAGGGCGATGTGCCACTACGCCTTCTCCGATGGGGTGTCGAAATTACTGTACACCGAGTTATGGCTGCGGTATTCCGGTACAAGCTCCTTCATCCGTTGCACCAGGTCCTCCGCGTTCGTCCCTACGCTCAAGGCATCGACCATGCGCAGGACCAGTGCAGGGTCGGCGCTGCGCACCTTTCCGATGAGGATGCGCGGGTGATGAGTGGGGAGGGTGTTCTCCGAAGTGGCCAACAGTTCCTCATATAGTTTCTCTCCGGGACGCAGACCGGTATAAACGATGTCGATGTCCACGTTGGGTTCGAGGCCGCTCAAGCGCACCATTTTCTCCGCCAGATCGGCGATGCGCATGGGTAGCCCCATGTCGAACACGAAGATCTCGCCCCCTTTTCCCATGGTCGCGGCTTCCAGAACGAGGCGACACGCTTCGGGAATGGTCATGAAGAACCGCGTTACCTCGGGGTCCGTCACCGTGACCGGCCCACCTGCAGCGATCTGCCTGCGGAAGAGCGGGATCACCGAGCCGCTGGACCCGAGCACGTTGCCGAAACGCGTGGTGATGAATTGCGGCGCCATGGGTCCGGCCTGCTGCAGGCTGTTCACCACCATTTCCGCGATCCGCTTCGAGGCACCCATCACGCTTGTCGGGTTCACGGCCTTGTCCGTGCTGATCAGAACGAATTGCGCAACGCCATGCAGGGCGGCCAGTTCCGCCACGATCCGGGTGCCATGTATGTTGGTGTGCACGGCCTCTTCGGGCTGCGCCTCCATCATGGGCACATGCTTGTACGCGGCCGCATGGAACACGACCTCGGGCGTGTGATCCTTGAAGATGCGCTCCATGGCCTTTCGATCGCGTACATCGGCCACACGTGCAATGATCTCCACGGGTCCGACCCTGCCCTGCAACTCGGTCTCGATGTCGTATAGTCCGGATTCCGCGATGTCGACCAGCACGAGGCGGTCCACACCGAAAGCGGCGAGTTGCCGGACCAGTTCGCTTCCAATGGACCCTGCAGCACCGGTCACCAGCACCTTCCGACCTGCGAAATGGGCGCGTACCTGATCGTCGGCGAGTTGGATCACCGATCGGCCCAAGAGGTCCTCGATCCGGACCTCCTGGATCTGGCCGGCGCTCAGTTGCCCGTTGATCCAATCATCCACCGGTGGGATGGTAAGCACCCTCACCTTGGCGG
Source organism: Flavobacteriales bacterium (assembly GCA_041391825.1). Classification (GTDB taxonomy): domain Bacteria; phylum Bacteroidota; class Bacteroidia; order Flavobacteriales_F; family PHOS-HE28; genus PHOS-HE28. The sequence goes on from JAWKNF010000020.1 coordinate 3,029, forward strand.
CCATGGCGGTATCGACCACTTTCCGACGATTCTCAGCATCGGGGTTCGCAATCGCGATGATCACCTGGTCCACCTCCTTGGAGGCCAATAGCTCGGCCAACTTATCGGCGGATCGGACCACGGCACCTTCCAAGCTCTTTCCGGCTTTGCGAGGGTCGTCATCAACAAATGCGACCACGCTGTACTTCACGGTACCGGATCGTTCCAATGTTCGTTTGGTGATCAAGCCCGCTTCACCGGCCCCGTGGATAACCACGCGCACCTCATCCTTTCCAGCGCCCTTCGATCGGAGGTGCAGCAACTTGAAAAGGATCCGACTACCGATCATCAGGATCGCGGTGGCCATGAAATCGATCGCCACCACCGAGAAAGGCAACATGTACGTGCCATCCACCAGGAAGTAGCGGATCCCGCCGATCAGCACGAACGTCAATGACCCACCGAGGACGGTGAGGAAGATGCGCTTGGCATCCTCGGTACTCGTGTGCCGGACCATGGCGCGCTGGATGCCGGCGATCAGGAACGAGAACAGGCGCACGCCCAGAAAGAGAGGGAAGACCGGCCAAAGCAGGTCGAACTCCACCTGCGGCACCTCGAAATTGAAGCGCAGCAGGTAGGCCACGGCCAGCGCGATCACGCTCAGGACCAGGTCGATGAGCAGAATGCCCCAGCGGGGGAAAAGTCGTGGGCCCTTCATGGAACGGAGCGCGAAAGATAGATGCCCGGCCACCTATGGTCCCGCCGCCTTTCTTTGCAGCAGTCCTCGCACATGCCCAAGGTCCTTTTCATCGCAGCCCATCGACCCGATCGATCACCGAGCCAACGCTACCGGTTCGAGCAGTTCGTGCCATACTGGGAGCAGCATGGCTACACATTCCACTATGCGTGGCTGATCGATGCCGAGGACGATGAACGCTTTTACGCCCCGGGGCAGTTGCGGGCCAAGGCCCGGATCTTCCTGAAGAGCATGAAGCGTAGGAAAGAGCACGTACGGATGGCCAAGGACTTCGATCTGATCATGGTGCAGCGCGAGGCCTTCATGACCGGAAGCACGCGATTCGAACGGGCGCTTGCCGCAACGGGCGTGCCCTTGGTCTATGATTTTGATGATGCCATTTGGCACATGGATGTGAGCGAGGGGAACCGGAAGTTGCGTTGGCTCAAGGACCCGGGGAAGACGGCCAAGATCATCCGGCTGGCCGACCTGGTCATTGCGGGGAACGCTTTCCTGGCGGAACATGCACGCAAGTTCAACGCAGCCGTCGAGATCATTCCCACCGTGATCGATACGGACCGCTATCTGCTGACCCCGGCCCATTCAAGAGGTCCTGTCGTGATCGGTTGGACCGGCAGCCATACCAGCATGGCCCACCTGAAGCAGGTGCTACCCATGTTGAAAGCCGTTCGAGACGCCTGGGGCGATCGGGTCCGGTTCAGGGTGATCAGCGATCGTGACTTCGATGGCGAAGGGCTGCCCGTGGAGAACATCAGGTGGAGCAGTAGCTCCGAGCCGGAGGACCTCGCTGGCATCGATATCGGGATCATGCCCTTGCCCGATGATATATGGAGTCGCGGAAAATGCGGGTTCAAGGGCCTGCAGTACATGGCCATTGGCCGGCCTGTCGTGCTTGGCCGGGTGGGGGTGAACAGGACTATCATCCAAGAAGGGCAGAACGGCTTCTTGGCGGCCACTCAAGAAGAATGGGTGGAGAAGCTGGGTAAGCTCATTGCCGATGCCGACCTTCGCGAACGGATCGGGATGGCTGCGCGCAGAACTGTAGAGGAACACTATTCCGTTCGGTCCTGGCGCGATCGCTATCTTGAACTCTTCGAAGGCCTTATCGGGAGTGCCACGAGGAAGTTAGAACGTTGAAGCACTGCGGATCCCGGATCCGGATACACAATAGAACATACGGTACATGGAGACGACCACTGAACTGAAACGGACCGCCCTTAGCCACATCCACGAAGGCCTAGGAGCCAAAATGGTCCCGTTCGCAGGCTACTTGATGCCTGTCCAATACTCGGGTGTGAACGATGAACACCTGACGGTCCGCAGCAACGTCGGGGTGTTCGATGTGAGCCACATGGGCGAATTCATCGTGCGTGGCCCGGGCGCATTGGACCTGATCCAGAAGATCACCACCAACGATGCATCCAAGCTCACGAAAGGGAAGGTGCAATACTCCTGCATGCCGAACGGCAAGGGAGGGATCGTGGACGACCTGCTGGTGTACAACATGCAACACGGTGATGACGAGCACTACGTGCTTGTCGTGAACGCCAGCAACCTGCAAAAGGACTGGGATTGGATCCAGAAGAACAACAGCTTCGACGCCAAGTTGGAGAACATCAGCGACCACATGTCCTTATTGGCGGTCCAGGGGCCGAAGGCCTTGGATACACTGAAGGGCTTCTTCGCTGAGGATATCGGTGCCATGCCGTACTACACGGCCATGTACGCCGAAATGAAAGGGGTGGGCCTTGTGCTGATCTCGACCACGGGCTACACCGGTGCCGGTGGGTACGAAGTGTACATCCCGAACCCCTACGCGGAGGTCGCGTGGAATGCGATCATGGCCGCCGGCGCTCCGTTCGGCATCAAGCCGGCAGGTTTGGCCGCACGCGATACCCTTCGCTTGGAAATGGGATTCTGCCTGTACGGGAACGACATCGACGATACCACATCGCCGATCGAGGCCGGACTCGGCTGGATCACCAAGTTCACCAAGGACTTCATCGATTCTCCGTTGTTCAAGGCACAGAAGGAGAACGGTGTCCAACGAAAGCTCGTTGGCTTCGAACTGACCGAACGCGGTATTCCTCGACATGACCATCCGGTGCTCGACGAAAGCGGCAAGGTCGTCGGGAAGGTCACCTCCGGCACCATGAGCCCGAGCCTGCAGAAACCGATCGGAATGGCCTACGTTCCCACGGCGATGGCGCAAGAAGGAACTCCGCTTTGGATCGATATCCGAGGGAAGGCGGTCAAGGGTATCGTGGTAAAGACACCCTTCCTACCCAAACCGTGATGGGAGCGGAACTGAACAACGCGGACTACAAGTACCGGGTGGAGGTCTGCTTCATGCCCGGACAGTATCCGCTCTATGCCCAGGACATGGGCATCGTGGTGGTGATCGACGTCTTACGTGCCACGAGCGCCATGGTCGCCGCCTTCGAGAACGGGGTGGACCGCATCATACCCGTGGCCACGATCGAGGAAGCGAAGGCGTACATCGGTAAGCCCGGCTACATCGCAGCGGCGGAACGGAACGGTGAAGTTGTGGAAGGCTTTGCATACGGGAATTCGCCATTGGCCTATGTGGGCGAGGACCTGAGCGGGAAGACCATCGTCATGACCACGACGAACGGTACCAAGGCCATCAACTTGGCGAAGGATGCGCGTACCATGGTCGTCGGCTCGTTCCTGAACCTGACCGCATTGAGCGAATGGCTCGTTCAACAGGACGAGAACATCCTCTTGTTGTGCTCGGGCTGGAAGGACAAGTTCAACCTGGAGGATTCGATCTTCGCAGGTGCAGTGATGGAGCGCTTATTGGAAAGCGGAAAGTTCGGAGTGGAAGAGGATTCCAGCATAGCCGCCAAGTACATGTACATGAGCGCACGGGATAACTTCATGAGCTTGTTGAAGGCCGCGCCGCGTCGGCGCCGGATCGAGCAATTGCAGTTGTTACCCGACGTCAAATACTGCCTCACGCCGGATCAGAGCAAGGTGATCCCCGTGCTTCGCAACGGTGAACTGGTGCGCATGGAAACCCTGGTGAAGGCATGATCCGTCGCACGCTGATCGTTCTGGTCGCATTGCTGGTACTGCAATTCGTGATACCCGTTCGGACCCTGGACACCGTGAACGCATGGGGTTTCTACGGTCACAAGCGGATCAACCGGATGGCGTGCTTCACCCTGCCGCCCGAAATGTTCGGCTTCTACAAGCGGCACATCGATTTCGTCAGCGATCACGCGGTGGACCCTGACCGGAGGCGCTATGCGGTGGTCGGTGAAGCACCGCGCCATTACATCGATATTGACCACTATGCGGTCGGCGATCAAGACCCTTTCGAGGTGGTACCCCGAAAGTGGGATGATGCCGTGGCGAAATTCTCGGAGGACACCCTGCAGGCCTATGGGATCGTTCCTTGGCACATCCAGGTGATGTTCGGCCGCTTGGTGAGTGCATTCCAGCGTGGCGATGTGGACCGGATTCTCTCCGGTGTCAGCGGACATCGGTCATTATATCGCCGATGCACATGTGCCCTTGCGCACCACTGAGAACTACAATGGGCAACTGACCGACCAGTACGGCATCCATGCGTTCTGAAGTCATGATCCACAATTTGTCAGGTGAGAACTACGATCTCTGGTGGGGCGTGCGTTATACATCGATGGAAGCCCTTGGACCGCGCATGGGCGGCCGTGTACGACAGCCACATGTTGCTGGACAGCGATGCTCGGTATCGAGAAACGCCTGAGCATGACCCTATCCGGGAATCGGAGAGAAATACGTGTTCGAGGACCGTGGGCGAAGCGGGATGCGGATGTATTCCCGCGAATTCACGCTGGCCTATGAAGATGCCATGATGGGCATGGTGGAAGCCCGTATGAACGCTTCGATCATAACGGTCGGCAGCATGTGGTACTCCGCATGGGTAGTGGCCGGACAGCCCGATCTGGACCGCTTTGAGCAGAAGGGCGTGAGCGATAGCCTGAAGGCCGTGCTGAAGGCCGAGGCTGAGCTATACCGGGAGAACCAAAAAGGCTACGGTCGGGACCACGAGTAGTCCGGCTCAGGCCGATACTTGAGCCTTGCGCTTCTTCATGGGATCCTCGGGCATCGTGTTGAACACGTAGTCCCAAAGCGGGGAACTCACCCCGAAAGCGCCTTTATCGCCCACGTAGTGGTGCAGATTGTGGTGCTTCCACAGGACCCCGAAGATGTTCTTGGGGGGATTCATGGTGTGCACCGCATAATGCACCATGAGGTAGGTGGCGTAACCGGTCATGAAGCCTCCTCCGAAAGCAATCCCGTGCGCGCCCATGATCAACCAGTAAAGACCCATGAACGCCGCGGCCAGTAACACCGAAAGGACCGGGGGAAGAGCCAAGCGCTTCTTATCACGCGGGTGATCGTGGTGAACGCCATGCATCACATACTGCATGCGGACCTTCCGTGCGCTTCCAGCCGTGCCGCCCATGTGGTACAATTTCCGGTGAGCGGTGTATTCGATGAGCGTGAAGAACAACGCACCCACGAAATAGACCGCCAAGGTGGAGATCACGGAGATGTGGAACTTGTGCACGGACCAATACCCTGCGGCGATGCCGATGCCATAGAAGATCACCAAGGGAACGGCGATGTGCGTCTTGGTCAGCGACTCAAGGATGGGATTCTGGAAGATCCGGCCGCTGGTCGGCGTGTTGGAGGCCATGATGTCAACTGGTTTTATCGGCCGCAAAGGTAACACCACCTACCGGGTGGAATACCCATAAATGACACCGCGTCCACCGCGAGATGTTGATCAGGTGTTCCCGTATCACCCACAATACTACTTTTGCCGTCCATCCGAGAGGATGGAACGGGCAATTAGCTCAGCTGGTTCAGAGCACTACCTCGACAAGGTAGGGGTCACTGGTTCGAATCCAGTATTGCCCACAACGCCCCGGTGCACATGGAACGGGTCCAAGTGCCGGGGCGTTCTTTATTACCGTTGCCATGAAGCGTTTACCACTTCTTCTCTCAGTCATTGCGATCGTCATTGCAGGGTTCGCCCTTGTGGAACGACCTGAAGCGGTGGAAGCACCAGGAGGGGGCGATCAAGGCCTGAAGGATGTCCAAGAAGAGGAGCACGAAGCGATCGAACTGGCGGTGCACATGGGTCGCATGCAGCGCTTCCACCAGAAGTGGTGGGCAGCCGGGCAGGCCGGTAATGCTGAACTCGCTGGCTTCTACTTGCATGAACTGGAGGAGGAGATGGAGGTCATCGCGGAGGGTTCCGTGGTGGACGACGGCGTGGATGTGAGCGCCCAAATGAAGATCTACGGTGTCCCCACGATCGAAGCCTTGGAGAAGAAGTTGAAGGAAGAAGGGGTCAAGGCCATGCACGATGATGCGGCCTTGTTGGCGAACAGCTGCACGAGCTGCCACATGGCATGCGGTCATCCATACATCCGCATCGTTCCGCCAACGAAAGTGGATTTCCCGGACCAGGACTTTCTGCCACAAGGCAAGTGACCTTTCGATCAGGTGTCGTCCTAAAAGCGACACCAGCTCTCCCAGGTGCTATTCAAGAAGAAGGCAAAGCCGGACGCTCAACTAAGTGACGAGGACCTCGTCGCTTCGCTGCAACGCGCGATGGACGCGGATCGCTTCGGCGTTCTGTACGACCGGTACACGGCCAAGGTGTACCAGAAGTGCTTAGGTATGACGAAGGACAAGGAACTGGCACATGATCTCACGCACGACATCTTCCTGAAGGCGTTCGTCAACCTTTCCAAGTTCGATCACCGCGCCAAATTCGGGACCTGGCTGTACAGCATCACCTACAACTACTGCCTGGACCACCTTCGGAAAAAGCAGCGCCACCAGACCACCGAGATCAAGGATGACCTGCTGGAGGACGGTGGACCGGAGGACCGCTACGAGCAGGAGTTGCTCTCTTTCAGGGCCGATCATCTATCCAGCGTGCTGGATGCTTTGGAACCCGGTGATCGCGCCGTGCTTTTGATGAAATACCAGGATGAGCTTTCCATCAAGGACATGATGGAGATGCTCGGCCTATCCGAAAGTGCTGTGAAGATGAGGGTCCTTAGGGCCCGGGAGCGCGCTTTGGCGAAGTATCACTCTCTTTATCCCGAAGAGCGATGAGTGAGAATCCCTTCAAGATCATCCGGTCCACGGACCAGCCACCGGGCGACCTTCGGAAGGAGGTGATGGGCAGCGTGAAGTTGATGATGCTACTTATGCGCTTCATCCAATTGTTCGTTGCGGACCCGGCCCCGGCCATGTTCGAGAAAGTGAGATTAGCTGGGCGCACGCGGAACAAGAACGTTGAGAACGGCACTACGGACGGATCGGAACCCACATCTAAAGAAACCTGATCATGGACATGGACTTCATCATGGAACGCTTGGAGCACGCTTTCCGGACGTATCTGGCCGGCCTATTGGATCTGCTTCCCGGACTCATCGGTGGGGGCTTGGTGGTACTTATCGGTTGGCTGCTCGCTAAGCTTCTTCGGCTTGTTTTGGTGCGTGTGGGTGTTCGGACCTTGGACCCCTTCGCGGAACGATCCGGATTGGATGAAGTATTGGCCAAGCTCGGAGGGGTCAAGCTGTCCAAGCTGCTGGGCGGACTTGTGTATTGGTTTACGATCCTGGTGTTCCTGTTGGCAGCCTCGGATGTGATGGGCATCGAGGTGGTCGGGCGTGCCGTGGAAGCGGTATTCGCCTATCTCCCGACCTTGATGACCGCCGTGGTCATCTTCCTCTTCGGCATGTGGGGTGCGGACAAGGTGAACAAGTTGGTCACGCAGCTCACCAACTCGGTCGGGTTGGCAGGCGGGCGCATCGTTTCGAAGGTACTGGCCGGGCTGATCGTGGTATTCGCCACCATCACCGCCCTGAATGTTGCAGGTGTGGACACCAGCTTGATCACCGCCAATATCCAGATCCTGATCGCGGGACTGTTGCTGGCATTCGCCATTTCGTACGGCTTCGCTTCGCGTACCATTCTCACCAACATCCTGAGCAGCTATTATGGCAAGGAACGGTTCAAGCCCGGCATGCGGATCAGGATCGGTGACGATGAGGGTGTGATCGATCGCATCGATAGCATTTCCTTCACCTTGCACACCGCGGATAGCGAGGTCCTGCTTCCTACGAGCAAGCTCATCACAGAGCGGGTGGTCGTGATCGATGCACCAGCGGAAAGCGAAGAGCAATGAAGAGTGCGGGATCCACTTTAGGAGGCCTGGTGTGGCACCCCAATGACGGCTTGTCCTGCTGTTGGAACCGGATGATGAACTTATCTTTTCGCCTTGCGTGCAATGGCGACCATGAGCTGAATCAATGCGTAACGATACAACCCTGAAAACATGAAAATGACAAGAACCCTGACCCTGTTGCTTTGTACGATGTTCGTTGGTGCGGCCTTCGGACAGAACGATGTGGACACGACCGCTCGGCGCGAGACGAGCGCTAAAATGGCAGCCAGAGCCGCAGCCGATTCCTTGGAAGGCTGGAAGAAATCCGGTGTGATCAGCATCAATATGACCCAAGTGAACCTGACCAATTGGTCCGCCGGTGGTTTCAGTTCCGTCAGCGGTATCGCGATGTTCAATGGAACTGCGAACTGGCGTCGCGGCAAGAAAGCGTGGGACAACAGCTTGGTCCTTGCCTTCGGTGGACAGCACGTGCACAATGGCACGGATCCACAAAAGACCGACGACCGTATCGAACTCAACTCGAAGTTCGGTCATGAGTTGAACAAGGCCTGGTACCTCGCCGGGATCTTCCAGTTCAAGACCCAATTCACGGAAGGTTTCGATGCGGAAGGGACGCGTATCTCGAACTTGATGGCCCCTGCGTACACCCTGCTCGGTGTCGGTATCGATTACCGGCCGAATGACAACTTCTCGGCGTTCTTCTCGCCCGCAACCGCACGTTTGGTGATCGTTCAGGATGAGACCCTGTTCGGAGGGTCCACCGACCCGGACCTTCGTGTTTACGGTGTGCTCAATGGTAATACCACCGAACTCGAGATGGGGGGATACTTCCGCTTGCAATACACAACACAGTTGGCGGAGAACATCACCTTCATGACCCGTGGTGACCTGTTCAGCAACTACCTCCGGAACCCGGAGAACATCGATGTCACGTGGGAGACCTTGTTCACTTTCAAAGTGAACGAATGGTTCGCGGCCACGCTCAACACGCTGTTGATCTATGACAACGACACGGCCTTGCCGAAGGTGGATGAGAACAATGTGCCGTACACAGGACCTGCAACGCAGTTCAAAGAGACCTTGGGCGTCGGTCTCTCGTTCAAGCTCTGAGCGAAGATGGATCCATGGGAAGGCCGCCTTGTGCGGCCTTCTTTCATTTCAGCGCGATCTGCCGACCCGGCCCACCGGCGACAACAGCCCGTATCGCACCGGGTCGGCCTCACGCCTGTATACCCTCATGTCTCCGGACGAGCAGGTCGGACTTCTTGCGGTTATACACGTAGGTCTTCGCCTCGATCGGCCCAGCGCCGCGATGAACGTTCCGACGTGATCCTGCAACGATCGAACGCACGGACCCTGGCGCATGACCGGTCAATTCATCGGTGCGGTACAGGACCAGGCTGTCGCCGAAGTGCAACTCCAAGACGATGGCGGCGTCGATCGTTGTGGATGTCGTTTCCAGATCGACTTCGACCTCGAATAGGTCATCCGCCTCGACCAAGCACGTGTCCAGCTGGAACCGGTAGGCGATGCCGAAATCCCTTCCCCTCAAGTCCCACAAAGGCCTATTCTCGGTCTGCACTATCGGCAGGTCGAACTGCACATCCCAAGAAGATCCTTCCGTAAGTACGGGCGAAGCGGATGCGATCAACTTCCGGTCGACCACGGTGCGTTCAGTGGGGTGCACGGCCATTACGAATACTTGGCCTTCGACCAGGTCGATCCGTTCCTGGATGAACGGAAAGTGCGATTGAACACGTGCCGGGTTCTCCACATTGCCTCCGTTCGAGATCCCGAGGACCACGCGCTCGGCTGCTGAAGCGGCAAGGATGGATGCGAGTTCCCCGGACCCAAGGTCCCGAACGTGGATGCAGCGCAATTCCGCCGGATCGATCCCGTGCTGCGAAAGGGCGAAGCGGACCTGAGGTTCGGGCATGTCCAACATTACAAGGACCTGATCATGTCCATACTGTGCGATCTCTTCAGCGGCCTTCTCGATGGCCACGTCATACTTCGATGAATAGAACAGGTCGTAATGCCTACGCTCTTGGATCAAGGTGCTGGTACCAACGACCGCTATGAACCCAACGGCGATCCACGTCCGTGTGCGATCCAGGATCCCGGTTCCAGCGAAAAGCGCGATCACCCAGTATGGAAAACTGAAGAGCAGCATGGAGTACTGGATCACCGGTGCACGCCAGATGCTGTAGGCCAGACCGATGACCAACGGAGCGAGGCCCCACAGCAACAGGAACCACCGCGAGGGTCCCGCCATTCGGCTTGGACCACGAGCCGGTAAGAACCATAGGAGCACCAGGACGAGGAGACCGGCGGCGAACAAGGGCGAGTAGTGGACGAGCCATTGCACGTGGTCCTGCAACCAGTATGCATCCGGCGGGCTCAACCATTCCGCGAGGCCGCCCAAGGAGAGCTGCTTCAAGAAGATCGGAACGTTCGGCAGGTAGGCAATGGCGGCCGCACCGCACATCACGAGGTAGGCCTTTCGCTGCTGTGGAAGCACCAACACCAGGCCGGTCAACGTCATGATCCCCGCCAGAAGAAGCGCGAAGTGATGCGTGTACGCGCTGAGGACAATTGCGACCCCGGTGGTGATCAAGGCCGATCGCTTGCCAAAAGCGAGATAGCGGGTGATCTGGTCCGCCAACAGGGCCGTTGTGAAGAATCCGATGGCATACGGTCGCGCGATCTGCGCATACATCACCGTGTATTGCAACGTTGCCAACAAGGCGGTAAGCACCAAAGCATTCGGTGCGGAGGTCCAGGCGAGAGCGAAACGGTAGAGGAAGAAGAGCGCGATCGTGGCCAATAGCATGAATGGCAACTTCACCGCGGCCTCGTTCATGCCGAACAATTTCGTCCAAGCCCACTCGAAGACCTGCACGCCGGGCGGATGCGTGTCCAACTCGATCACACCTTTCGTGATCGTCCCGGAAAGCGTCGGGTAAATGCGGACCAATGCGCTGGTCTCGTCATGTGTGTAGGGGATGTTCTTCAGGTCCCACGCACGTAGTACCGATGCCAGCACCAACAGCGCAAGAAAAGTCCATCGTACCCATGCCTCACCGGGCCACCAGCCGCGGCCAAAGCGCGCTATGTATGCACGCCACAACATCGATCAGGATTCCCGGTCCATGTCCCGCTGGACATCCTTGGCCTTCAAGCTTTCCCGCTTGTCGAAGAGCTTCTTGCCCTTGGCGAGTGCGATCTCCAACTTGGCATAACCGTTCTTGGAAATGAAGAGGCGCGTTGGGATGATCGTGATCCCTGCATCCTTCATCTTCTTTTTCAGCTTGTCCAGTTCGCGTTGGTGCAGCAAGAGTTTCCGGTCGCGCTTCGGCTCGTGCACGTAGTGCGGATTGGAACCGTAGGGGTTGATCTGCATGGCCCGAACGACCAGGTCCTTCCCCAAGAACGCGCAGAAAGCCTCGTTCAAGCTGGCACCGCCGGCCCGGATGCTTTTGATCTCGGACCCCATCAGCACGATACCACATTCGTAGGTATCGAGCAGGTGGTACTCGAAACCCGCGCGGCGGTTCTTCACATCGATGGTCGGGGCGGCCATGGAGCGCGAAACTACGGCGACCGACGTTGGTCCAGCTCCATCTTCAAATTGCAGCAGTCCTATCCGAGAGCCACGTCCAGGACCATCATCACGATGAAGCCACCGATGAAGCCCAATGTCGCAAGGTCGGTGTACTTGTCCTGCTGGGTCTCCGGGATCACTTCCTCGACCACCACATAGATCATCGCTCCGGCCGCGAACGATAGAGCATAGGGCAAGGCCGGCTGCATGTGCATCACGGCAACGGCCCCGATCACGCCCGCAATGGGTTCCACCACGGCGCTCAGCTGGCCGTACCAGAAGCTTCGCATCTTGGACAGGCCCTGTCTGCGCAAGGGCATGCTCACGGCGAATCCTTCCGGGAAATTCTGAAGCCCGATGCCTATGGCCAAAGCGACCGCGCCGCCGATGGTGGCCTCGGGCATGCCGGCCGCTACTCCGCCAAAAAGCACGCCCACGGCGAGGCCCTCCGGGATGTTGTGCAAGGTGATCGCAAGTACCAGAAGGGTGGTGCGATGCCATTTGGTGTCGGGCCCTTCGGATCGGGAGGGGTCGAAGTTGATGTGCAAGTGGGGTAGGACCTTGTCCAAGGCATAGAGGAACATTGCTCCCGCGCCGAAACCCACGGCCGGCGCCAACCAAGGGATATTGCCCAAGCGCTCGCTGATGGCGATGCTCGGGGCCAGTAGGCTCCAGAAGCTTGCTGCCACCATCACGCCACCGGTGAAGCCCAGCATCGCATCGAGCCATTTACGGCTGGCATTGCCGAAGAAGAACACCAAGGAGGAGCCAGCTGCCGTGACCAACCAAGTGAATGTGGTCGCAATGAAGGCTCCCAGGACCGGGTCTATCGAATCAAAGAAGGACAGGATCTCGTTCATTTCGGGGCCGGTTCAACGTGAAGGTGTGAAAGCACCTGGGCCGAAAGGGTGATGTGGCCACCCGAGCGCACGCGCAGGTCCATACTGCCATCGAATGCATGCACCGCTTCCACGGTGATCACACTGCCCAAGCGCAGTCCTTTGTCGTTCAACAGGATCAGCAGCGCGTCGTTGCTTTCATCCACCAAGGCCAAGCGTACCTGTTCACCGGAACGGCAATCGGCCAAGGGTGATGTAGGCCGTTCTTGGACCCGGCCCTTGCTGTCCGGGATCGGATCTCCGTGCGGATCGAACAGTGGGTGACCCAGGTAAGCATCCAGCCGGTCCACCAATTTCTCAGAAGTGATATGCTCCAATTGCTCCGCGATCTCGTGCACCTCGGCCCAGCCGAATCCCAATCGCTCCACCAGAAAGGTTTCCCAAAGGCGGTGCTTGCGCACGAGGTGCAAGGCCACGACCTCTCCTTTGCTGGTCAGCTTCACACCATGGTATGGACGGTGCTTCACAAGGCCCTTCTCGGCCAGCTTCCGGAGCATGTCGGTCACACTGCTCGCCTTCGTGCTGAGGCGCTCGCTGATCGCGTTCGTGGAGGCTTTGGACCGCGTGCCCGATAGTACATGGATCGCCTTCAGGTGATCCTCTTCGCTGCGTGTAAGATCCGCTGGTTTCACGTGGCGAAGATAGGTCAAATTTAGTTTGGTCTAAAAATGGGATACCTTTGAACCGAAATGCGATTCGCTGTTCTTCTCGTTCTGATGGGCCTCGGCATGTCGATGTTCTCCCAGGCAACGCTAAAGGGGCGTGTGTTGAAGGACGGTGTGGCCTTGCCGTTCGCACATGTCGTCATAAACGAAGGCGGACATGGCACTGCAACGGATGTGAATGGGCGCTTCGAACTGGATGGACTGCCGATCGCCGAAGTCGAGATCCATATCGAGCCGTCGGTATCATGCCCTTGGTCCGTTCCTGCAACTGCGGTCCGGGATCGACAGACACGGGCGACATCTGTCCTCGGTAGTAGCACTGAATTGGAAGAGGTCGTTGTCACAGGCACCATGCGTGAGGTCACACGCTCGGCGAGTCCCGTCCCTGTCGAGATCATTACGCCGGCCTTGTTCCGCCGGAACCCGACCCCCGCCTTGATCGATGCGGTCGGCATGGTTAACGGTGTGCGTCCACAGATCAACTGCAGCGTGTGCAACACGGGCGACATCCACATCAACGGTATGGAAGGCCCCTATACCATGGTGCTGATCGATGGCATGCCGATCGTGAGCGGATTGAGCACGGTGTACGGCTTGAGCGGCATTCCGACGAGCCTTGTGGAACGGGTCGAGATCGTCAAAGGACCGGGGTCATCGCTCTATGGTAGCGAGGCGATGGGCGGCTTGGTGAACGTGATGCGAGACCCGTCCTCGCCCCGCGCATGTCAGTGGATCGATGACCACCACGTGGAAGGAAACGAACGCGGATATCGGGTTGCGCTTGGGGAAGAAGAAGGTGGCCGATCTTTGGCGTGAACATCTTCGACTACAGCGCTCCGCGCGACGAGAACAAAGACGGGTTCACCGATGTCACCTTGCAGAAGCGCTATTCGGTGTTCAATAAACTGTCCTTTCGACGGCCCGATGCGCAAAGTGGCCAGTGTAGCAGGCTCGCTATGTGTGGGAAGAACGATGGGGCGGGGAGATGGATTGGCGCCCGGCGGATGCAGGAGGGGATCGCCTCTATGGTGAGACCATCAGTACCCGACGATGGGAGCTCATCGGGCAGTACCAGCTACCGATCCCGGGTTCGCTCACCGCGCAATTCAGTGCGAACGGGCACCAGCAACGTTCCTATTCCGGGACCACCCGGTTCGACGCGGATCAACAAGTTCTGTTCGCTCAACTCTTTGGGACCAAGCGCTTCGGTACCCGCCATGAGACCTTGTACGGCCTCGCATACCGCTACACCTGGTACGATGACAATACGGTGGCCACCTCGGGCCCGGATGGAAATGCGGTGCGCAACGCGCCACAAGCGCTGCTCTTGCCCGGTATGTTCGTACAGGATGAATGGAGCGTCACCGAAATGCACAAGGTGTTGCTGGGCTTCCGGATGGACCATGACGTGAACCACGGGATCGTGCACTCGCCACGCGTGGCATACAAATGGGCGCCGAACGGACGTTGGGCCGTGCGGGCCAACTTCGGCACGGGATACCGTGTGGTGAACCTGTTCACCGAAGAGCATGCCGCATTGACCGGTGCGCGGAAGGTCGTGATCGAAGGCGATCTGGATCCGGAACGCTCCGTGAACACGACCCTGAACGTGGTGCGCAAGTGGCCGGGAGCGAAGCACTATTTCGGTTTGGATGGATCCGTCTTCTACACCCGCTTCAGCAACCGCATCCTGCCGGACTATGAAACCGACCCGGACCTGATCGTGTATCGGAACCTGGATGGCTACGGGGTGTCCCAAGGCGCCAGCTTGAACCTTGAAGCCCGGATCGGCGAACCGTTCGGGATGTTGGCCGGAGCCACGTGGATGCAGGTATTCACGGAAGTGGATGGCCAACGGGCACAGCAGTACTTCGCACCGAGCTGGTCCGGCACCTTCACCATGAGCTATCAGGTGCACAAGCGTTGGAGCACGGACCTCACCGGCCAGTGGTACGGCCCGATGCGTTTACCCGTGCAGCCCTACGATCCACGGCCGGAATATTCACCGACCTATGCCTTGATCAACATTCAAGTGAAGCATCAATTCAACGATCGTTTCGAATGCTATTTCGGGGTGAAGAACCTGCTCGACTTCGTTCCGAAGGACCCCTTGATGCGACCCTTCGATCCGTTCGATCGCACGGCCGGTGACACGGTCTCGAATCCCTACGGACACACCTTCGATACCAGCTACATGTATGCGCCGCTGCAAGGTGCACGCGGATTCGTTGGCCTGCGTTGGACGCTGCCGTGAGGGTGTTCGGTGCAGGATACCTTTGCACCCCATGTACAGCCTGCTCCGTCCGCTGCTCTTTCGCTTGAAGCCCGAGCGCGCGCACCATTTCACCTTCGGGACGCTGGAGTTCGTGAAGCACGTACCCGGAGCATTGGCGCTGATGGGTGCGAAACGGCCGACCCCCTCCGTTGCGGTGAAGCTCATGGGCCTCGAGTTCCCCGGTCCGGTCGGACTTGCCGCCGGCATGGACAAGAATGCAGAGCACATCGATGCACTGTCCCGCTTGGGCTTCGGCTTCATCGAGATCGGCACTTTGACACCGCGACCGCAAGCGGGAAATGACCGGCCGCGCCTGTTCCGGCTTCCGCAGGATAGGGCATTGATCAACCGGATGGGCTTCAACAACGGTGGCGTGCAGGCCGCTGTGGAGCGCTTGAAGCGAAGGCCGACGGGCGTGATCGTTGGCGGTAACATCGGCAAGAACAAGGACACGCCGAACGAACAGGCGATCGACGATTACGTAAGCTGCTTCACCACACTCTACCCCTTCGTGGACTACTTCGTTGTGAACGTGAGTTCACCGAACACTCCTGGGCTACGTGCCCTGCAGGACAAGGGGCCTTTGCTGGAGATCCTGCATCGCTTGAAGGAGCTCGGGCGGACCTTGGTCGGAACCTCGACCCCGGAACGACCGATACTCTTGAAGATCGCACCGGACCTGTCCGACGAGCAATTGGATGACGTGATCGCCGTGGTGAAGGAGAGCGGTATCCAAGGCGTTGTTGCGACGAACACGACCATATCGAGGACCGGCCTGCGTACATCGGCGGAACGGGTCGAACAGATCGGTGCAGGAGGCCTGAGCGGTGCGCCGGTGCGTGAACGCAGCACCGCGGTCGTTCGGTACCTGCGTGAGCGACTTCCCCGACCGGTGGTCATCATCGGCGTAGGAGGCATCGATTCCGCGGAAGCGGCGATAGAGAAGTTGCAGGCGGGTGCCGATCTGGTACAGGTATACACTGGCCTCATCTATGAAGGACCGGCATTGCTGGCCCGGATCAACGAAGCATATCGCACATGGAAAAGTCGGAAGTGAAGCTGATCGAATGTCCGCGTGATGCCATGCAAGGCATCGGGCCGTTCATACCGACGGATGTCAAGGTGGGCCACCTGAACACCTTGTTGGGTGTGGGCTTCGACACGATCGATATCGGGAGTTTCGTAAGCCTGAAAGCCATTCCGCAACTGGCGGATACGGCCGAAGTACTTGCACGCATCGATCGATCCACCACGCGATCCAAGCTGTTGGTGATCGTCGCCAACGAACGTGGTGCTGCGGATGCCGTGGAACAGGAAAGCGTGGACTACTTGGGCTACCCGTTCAGCATCAGCGAAACCTTCCAGCAACGCAACACCAACACCAGCATCGAAGGTTCGTGGTCGCGGATCGCGCGGATCGCGGAGCTCGCACGCCAAGCGGACAAGGAACTCGTGGTGTACATCAGCATGGCATTCGGCAATCCGTACGGCGATCCGTGGAATACGGAGGTCGCATTGAAGTGGACCGAGCGGCTGGTGAACGAACTTGGTGTCGGCATCATCGCACTGAGCGACACGGTCGGTGTTGCGGAGCCTGAGGATATCAAGGCCATGTTCAGTGCATTGGTCCCCGAACTTCCGAACGTTGAATTCGGTGCACACCTGCATTGCAGCCCGACGAATTGGAAGACCAAGACCGCTGCGGCTTGGGACGGTGGCTGCCGTCGCTTCGATGGCGCGATCAAAGGCTACGGCGGCTGCCCGATGGCCGAGGATGACCTGGTCGGTAACCTGCAGACCGAACTCTTTGTGCAGGACCTGCAGGAGCGAGGGATCGGAACAGGACTCGATCTCGCACTTCTCGGTCGCGCGGTGTTGGAAGCGGGGAAGGTGTTTCCGCACTAGCCCCCCGAGGTGTTCGTGTCGGATACCGGGGCAGTCCACCGATCATTTTGTAGGCCCGAACAGCAGCAGTTTGAATGCGGTCCAATTCCAGTCGCCGTAGAACCAGCAACCTCCGTAGCTGTACACCATCTTGACCACTGCAACAGCGCAAATGCCCACTATTATAGTGGCAATACGCTTGATCCGCACGTCCCGAAAACTCTCCAGACCAAAGGCTAACGGAAAGACGAACACGGCCATATACTCCGCCAAGGTGCGGCTACCGAAGCCGCAGCCGAAATGCCACACCCACCAAGAAGCTCCCGCAAGACTTACCAAGGCGAAACTTCCGAGGGTGGCGACCGTGAGATAACGCGCCCCATCTCGCCAAGCGATAACTGCTGCCGTGAGGATCAAGATCAATATGGGAGCGTATAGGAAGGCCCCATTGTTCGTCGAGAACCAGAACTTGATCAATTCCGGGTCGGTAGCCCTGCTGAAAGATTCGCCGGTATATGGCCAAGTGAACGGAGAGCCGTAGGACAGGTCCCAGTACCATAGTTGAGGTGCCCAGACCAATAGGGCTGCCGCTGCGATAAGCATCAGGTCCTCAATGCTAATGGTCTTGATCAGGTCGATCAGTGTGTGCGACCTCAGCCATGCTACAATGAATGGAACGCAGAGAATGAAGGCCACATTCGTCGGTCTTATCAACAAGATCAGACCAGTGAGTGCGCCGATCAAGGAGTTGCCAAGTTCACTTTTCGCATTCCGCAGCGAAGCAACGTACAGGAGGCACAGAATAGACTGAACGAGTAGACATGGGACATACCCGGATCAGCGATCGTGTAATAGAACAGGTTGCTACCCAAGAAAACGCCAGTGGGGATAATGATCATGGCCCATGGTGAACCTGGTCCGCAGCAAGAGGAACGGGAACAATAGGCCGATGGATCGTAGATACCCGCCGCGACATCGACGACACCGTGATGCACAGCACCGAACAACGATACGTCCAATCCGAACAAGTGGCCGACCTGGTGCGCTATCACGCTAGAACGGTGACAGCATGATCGCGACGCCGCTTCATTGTATTTCGTCCTCAGGAACCCATTTCCTGTTTCCGCTTAAGAACCCATCTCCAGCGAGTGTGTCCAGCCCGGTGGGGTAGGCATCCGACGTGAATCCGTATTCGAATGTCGCTGGGAGGTAAATGAAGTAGCCGCCTCGATGTTGACCCGCAATTCACTGTGGTAGGTGAACCGGGGTTGTGGCTGTGTCGATTGAAGGCGAGAAAGATGTTCAGACCCGCCAGAAGGAGGAGTCCGATGACAACGGGGCGGATGGGTCCATGTGATGTCCCCTTCATGTTTGACATCGAATTCAATGACGAAGCTGTTCTATACCCTGTTCAGTTCGAGGACCGTGATCTCCGGTGGCATGCCCACGCGGCCCGAGGAGCGATGAAGCCGAAGCCCCGGTTCACGTACGAGTGTTGCTCGCCCTCACCTCATATGAACCGGCCCAGTGCTTGTACACCCATTGCGCGGGGCTGTAGGTCACACCGTTCACCTTCACGCCGAATTGCGCGCCGTGTGTATGACCGCTCAGGGTGAGGTCGATCCCCGTGCCCTGTACTTGATGTTCCCAGTGCGTCGGGTCGTGGCTCATCAGGATCCTGTAGCGCAGCTGCTCGGACCCTTGTATGGTCTTCGACAGGTCGCCATACTGTTGGAAGCGATGTCCCCAGTTCTGCACACCCAGCAAGCCGATGCGCTCATCGTCCTTTTCGTTCTTGAGTTCTCGTCCAGCAATAAACGAAAGCCCATCTCCTTGTGAATGCCCTTCAGCCGTTCCAAGTTGGCCTCTTTCGCTTTCGGGTCGTCCCACTTCATACCGTCGCTATAATCGTAGTTTTGAATGCTGTACTTCCCAAGCGGGCCTGAAGTCCAGCGAGTACCGGCACGAAACGCTCGGCCTCCTCAGCGTAGTCGTTCACCATATCGCCGGTGAAGAGGATCAGGTCCGGAGCCTCGGCGTTGATCAGGTCCACACCCTTCTGCACGATGGATAGGTCATCGCCGTAGCTGCCCAGGTGCATATCGCTGATCTGCACGATGCGTAGCCCGTTGAAGGCGCTTGGGAGCGAAGCCGAGCGCACCGGAACGCGCGCTACGTTGAAGGACCGACGACCCTTCGTCACCCCATAAAGCACACCCACGAACGGGACGGCCGCCAGGATGAGGCCGAATTGACTGAGGAAATGGGCCCGGTCCAAGGCTTCGCCCGTGCCATCCGGCGGGCCAGGCAGCAACTTGGACCATACCCAACGTCCAAGGTTCAGGAGGTCGTCCAACCCTTGAAAGACCACCATGACGATCTTTGGAAGGAAGAAGAGCAGGAACAAGGCGACCAAGGAGAACACATAGCTGTGGTCCCGTCGCAACTTCGGATCCTGCATGCTGAATACACTGTACACCATCAACCCGAGGATACCGATGGAGACGATCCAATACAGGAACCGGACGATCCGGCGCAGCGGTAGGGAGTGGTTGGCCAGCGCGGAGTTCACACCTTTGTACGCATAAAGGTCGATCAGGACCAGGATCACCAGGAAGATGACGAAATTGCGAATGGCTTGTGGGGACATGGGGAGCGAAAGTACTTCCGGACGATCGGTGCGTGGCCCGCGCTTCACCGGAAAGTGCATGTACAGTAGCATGTCATTACTCCTGCTCATGATGGTGTCGATCCATGGAACGTTCGGCCAGCCAACGTGGAAGGCTGTCTATGGGGCGTTCTCCGTTGAAGAGGCCTGGGATGCCGTAGCCACTCCGGATGGAGGAGTTGTTGTGGTCGGATCCACCGGTAGTTTCGGGGGAGGGTCTTCGGATATTTATCTGTTCAAAGTGGATGGGTATGGGACAAGGCTTTGGTCCCGGACCATTGGCGGGCCACAGATCGAGAATGCCAATGCCATTTCGCTCATGCCCGATGGCGGATTCCTTATTGCGGGCTCGACGAATTCAACATTCCAGAACGGATACGACGGACTGGTCGTTCGTACGGACCAGAACGGAGAGGTCATTTGGCAGCGGAGCTATGGAGGAGCGGATTGGGAGTTCCTGAACGGAGCTTCCGTCGATGCTGTCGGCAATTCATGGTTGGTCGGTCGTACGTATGGAGAGGACCAGGAGGACGAGCATGGTTGTTGAAGCTTGATTTGGATGGAGAGGTGATCTTGGATACCACCCCTGCCGGGGAGACGGAGAGTGAAGCGTTTGGGGTTCTACTCATTGGATGAGGGAGGTTGTATCTCACCGGGTATGTGGAATCCGATGAACAAGAAAGCGATACTCTACTTGGCCAAGTTGACGGATGAGGGCGTGGTCATCTGGGATCGAGCGTACGGTGGGATAGCCTCGATGGGAAGGGATGTGATAGGTCACGCGTGATGGAGGTTACTCTGTGCTCGGGTCGACAAGGAGCTTCAACATCCATGTTGAGCAGTACCATATCAAGGTCGATGGTTACGGTATGATGGAATGGGAGCGCAACTGGGGGCCAGGTGAATGATCAGGAAGGGTTCGAACACGTCCAGTTGGTTGATGGGCGCTACGCATCGATCGGCTACGTTAGTCAAGGAGGTGCTGGTGGCAAGGATATGTTCCTTCTTATTTCGGACGAAGGTGGTTGGTTCATGCTCGGGCAGACCCAAGGAGGTCCGGACGATGACTTCGGCAGGTCCTTGCTCCGTATGGATGGAGGTTATCTGATGTGCGGCATCTCATTCTCCTATGGTGCAGGCTCCTCGGACGTGTTCCTGGTACGCACCAATGAGGTCGGGTTCACCGATAGCGATCAGGTCCTCACCAACTTCGACCCGATCTCCGTGCAGGAATTCGCAGGTCCGGTAGCCTACAAGAGCATCTATCCGAACCCTTCCGATGGTGCGTTCACCATCAAGGCGGATCGGCCCATCACCCATGTTCGTGTGCTCGATGGACTCGGACGTGTAGCGGCCGAAGCGCACTCCACCACCGGGGATAATGCGTTCCGCTTCGATCTGCGGAGCGGCACCTACACCGTGGTCTGGACCGATCGTTCCGGCGCCATGACCCGGTCCCCGCTCATTATCCAAGGCCCTTGATCGCGAAACGCCCTTTCGCGCCGGAGCAGGCCTATTTGCTCTTCGGTCATCTGCTGTTCTTGGGCTTGTTCGCCTTGGCCGCGATCCATCATGTGGAACGCACCATCCATGTGGATTCCGCATTCCAGATCTTCAAGTGGGTCCAACTGGATGAAGTGGAGGTGGAGGCCCATCGCTACACGGCCATTCTGCCCCAATTACTGGTGAAGCTTGGAAAGGGCCTTGGTATCGGTCTGAACGGACTGTTGATGATCGCGTCGCTGGCGCATGTTGCGGTAGCGTATCTGATCTTTCTATTGGGCGCTTACCTCATGCGAACGCCTTGGATCGCCGTTGCCGTCAGCCTTTCTGCTGTGTTGTGCACCCGGCTCACCTTCTACGGGATCGTCCTGGAGGCGAACTACTTGTTGTGCTATCCCTTGTTGCTCGCATCGGTCGTCCAAAGTGCACTGCTTCGAAAGCCAGGGGGTGGATCCGTGGTGGCCACGGCCATGGCCTTGTTGTTGGTCCTGTTGGTGCATCCGCTCGGCTTCCTGGTGGCCTTGGCCGTTCTGATTTGGTACTACCTCGCTACCCCTGGCAACAGAAAGCAATTGCTCGTACTGATCGGCATAGCCCTGGTATGGGGAATGCTCGGTCGCGTGATCTTCCCGCCATCGACGTACGAAGCTGCCTTGTACGGCTCGGCTGCTGATGGCCTGTTGAGCGAAGTGCCTGGCGCCAACGCGGCCATGGGATTCCTGTTCGGCCATTCCTGGCGCGATACCACCACCTATCTCCCGTTCTGGTTGTTGGCCTTTGCGGTCCTCTTCATGCTCGTGCGGGATCGCGCTTGGCCCTTGGCCATGCTCTTTGCACTGTCCATCGGCGGATACATCCTTCTAAATGCCCTCACGTACCGGGCCGGTGAGTCGGCCATGATGATGGAAAAGAACTTCCTGCCTTTGGCCGTTCTCGTTGCCTTCCCATTGTTCAGCAGGATCGAACGACTGCCAGTGAGGACCCGATGGTGGCTGCTCATTCCCTTCGTCGCGGTGGTGTTCGTTCAATTCCGCGGAGTATCCTTCGCATCCCGACCGGCCAAGGAGCGGGTGGATCTTGTCCGTGCGATGGTGGCCGACGCCCGTGCGCAGGGTCACGCGAAGGTGGCCGTTCCATCGACCGTCCTTGATGCTGGAGGCTATCACGTTCACTGGGCGCTACCCTTCGAAAGTCTGCTGCTCAGTGGGATCGTCGGACCTGCGAATGCGTCTCAGTGGTCGCCGTGCCCGCTGGCGGAGAAGCACCGGGAACGACGGAAGTGGGCATTGCCCTTGGCCGATCCCTTCGCCACGGATCTATTGGACCAACGCTTTTTTACGTTGCCGAAGGAAACTACGTGCTAACTTCCTCGCCCATCCGCTGAACAGGACATGGAAGAACTCGTTTTGAAGGGATTTCGCATCCTGCATATAGCAGCGGGCTTCACGGCATTGGTGGTGGCGCCCTTGGGCCATGATCGCGCTGTGTTATGGCGACGCCCATCGTCGATGGGCAAGTTGTTCTTCTATGCCATGGCCATCGGTAGTTTCACCGCGATCGTCAAGTGGTGTCGCGCAGGCCGAATATCTTCCTCGCCATGGTGGCGGTCTTCAGCTTCCACATGGTGGGTTCGGGTTATCGTGCATTACACTTGAAGCGTCTGCACGAAGGACAGAGGCCAGGGCGTTTGGACATCATCCTGCAGGGAAGCGCAGGGGTCATCAATGGTGGGCTTTCATCTGGGGTTTCACGAATTTCGTCCTTGGCCACCGCAGTTCCTCAACGATACTGTTCCTGGTGTTCGGCACGATCGGTAGGTTTGATGGTATGGCGCAACATGCAGCGTTTCTACAAGCGCAGCCACGATAAGCACGAATGGCTCTTCGATCATATGACCGGTTTCCTCGGCGGATACATCGCGACGGTCTCGGCCTTCAGCGCGGTCAATATGGAGTTCATCACGCCGGTCTGGTTGCAGGAGTTGTATTTTACGATCATGGGTGTCCCGTTGATCGTGTTGTGGACGCGCTACTACAAGAAGCGCCTCACTCGTGGTCGCCGTGCGCGTGATGTGTTCGACGTGCATCCGCTGAACCTGGGGCAAGACTCGATCCCTCGCGGGGCCATGATAGCGGTGGCATTTGGCCGCCCCGATCCATGAGCGGTCACCCCACGGATAAGCAGCGAAAAGTGCTCGTGCTTGTACACGGAGTTGGCGCCCTATGTGGCTTCCAGTTTGAACGCCTTCGTGGAACGCACAGGCGCCAAAGTGGACCTGGTCCGATGGCCGGTGAACGCGGAAGCACCCTTCGAGTTGTCCTTTCACCCTAGGATCACGGTTCACGAGCGAAAGACCTTGGACGATGCCGGCCTCCAGGCCTTGGCCGAACGTACCGCGCCGGACCTGGTCTTCGCAAGCGGCTGGGTGGACAAAGGTTATCTGAAGGTATGTAGGGCCATGCGGAAGAAAGGTGTGCCCACGGTGATGACCTTCGATACGGCTTGGCGCGGCGGTGCCAAGCAGTCCATCTCCGCTGCACTCGGACGGTTCTGGGTGCCATCCACCTTCAGCCATGCTTGGGCCACCGGCGAGCAACAGGCCCGGTACGCGCGCAACCTGGGGTTCAAGAACGATCGCATCCGCAAGGGCTTCTATGCCGCCGATACGAAGCCCTTCCTGAAAGCATACGATCGTGAGCGCAAGAACAGGAGTACGCGCTTCCAGCACCGCTTCATTTGTGTGGCCCGCTACATCTCCACGAAAGGCCAGCAGGAACTGTGTGACGCCTTTGCCGCACTTGCCGACAGCGGACGAGCGGGTGATTGGGAATTGCACCTGGTCGGGACCGGCGCATTCTTCGAGGATGTGCGCAATAGCACCTCCGGAAAGCACCCGAAGATCACTCATCATGGATTCATTCAGGCCCACGCCATGCCTGCATTCCTGAAGGCAGGTGGCGTATCCGTGCTTCCCAGTCTGTATGAACCATGGGGGGTGGTGGTGCAGGAATTCGCCTGCATGGGACTGCCGTTGCTGCTCAGCGATGCCGTGGGTGCGCGCGAACGCTTCCTGGTGGAAGGGGAGAACGGCTACGTCCACAAGGCCGGGAACGTCGATGATCTGCAGCGATCCTTGAAGCGTATGGTGCAGCACAGCGATGCCGAACTGAGCGCCATGGGTGCACGGTCCGCGGAGCTGGGCGCTGAATGGACACCGGAACACTGGGCCGAAGTGGCCGAGCAACTACTGAACGAACGGCCGTGAACAAGCCTCAGGTCCTGGCCTTCATCGATTGGTACAAGCCCTTCTACAAGGCGGGCGGGCCGGTGCGCAGCATGGTGAACCTCGTGGACCACTTGAGCGATCGCGTCGACTTCCACATCATTACCGGGGATCGCGACTACACGGCCACCGAGCGGCCCGGGGACCTGGTGGTGGACCAGTGGCTTCAACTCGATAGCGGTGAACGCGTGCGCTACATGCCGCCCGAGGCTCGGTCATCGGCAAAGTGGAAGTCCATCCTGTTGGACGGACCATGGGATGTGGTGTATATCAATGGTCTGTACTCACGGTGGACCACGATCATGCCACTTTGGATCCTTCGTGGAACGGGCATGCGACGGGTCGTGGCCGTACGGGGTATGCTCGCGGCCGGACCGATGCGGCAATCGGCCTTGAAGAAGCGCATCTTCTTGTTCGTGATGAAGCGCTTGGGCTGCTTCACCGGCGTGGAGTTCCAGGCCACCAACAAAGAAGAGGTGCAGGATATTGAACGATGGATCGGGACGGATGTGAAGGTCCATCTGGTGCAGAACCTGGCGCGGAAGGAGGACCCGATCGCACCGCAACCGATCGTGAAACATTCCGGGTCGTTGCGCTTGGTGAGCTTGGCGCGGATCGCAGCGGAGAAGAACACGCTCTTCGCGATCCAGCGGCTGGTCGATGTGAAGGGTGAGGTCCACTTGGACCTGCACGGGACCATCTATGACGAGCGCTATTGGGAGCGTTGCAAAGCCGCGATCGCGAAACTCCCGAAGGAAGTGAAGGTGCAATGGCACGGCCAGCTGCCACAGGAGGACACCAAGCGCGTATTGGCGGCCTCGCACGTGCTGTTCATGCCGAGCGTGGGGGAGAACTTCGGGCATACCATGCTGGAGGCCTTGGGCCAAGGACGACCGCTGTTGATCAGCGATCGCACCCCATGGAGGGACCTGGAGCGCGATGCTGCCGGATGGGACCTTCCCTTGGAGGATCTGCAGCGCTTTGCACGTACGCTGCAAGAGCTGGTGGACATGGACCAACGCGCCTTCGATCGACTGAGCGCGGGCGCCTTTGCGCTGGGCAAGCGATATTTGACGGACCCGGCGCCCGTTGAGCGGAGCTGGAAGATGTTCCGATCATGAGCGTATCGCGCCAACAAGTGGACCTTAGCCGCTTCGACAATTCGAAGACCTTCGACCCCGGTGCCGGTGTACTGAAACGTACGCTGTGGTATTTCACGAATGCGCTGCTCTTCCTCAACCCGGCATTTCCCTTCCGTTCGCCGAAACCCGCATTGCTCCGCTTGTTCGGCGCACGTGTGGGGAAAGGGGTGGTGATCCATCCCGGCGTGAACATCAAGTTCCCGTGGAAGCTCTCGATCGGGGACCATAGTTGGATCGGACAGCGCGTGTGGTTGGACAACTTGGATACGCTCACCATCGGCAGTCATGTGGTGATCAGCCAAGGCGCCATGATCATTCAAGGCAGCCACGACTACAAACAGGTGGACTATCCGACCTACAGCCGACCCGTGCTCCTGGAGAACGGCAGTTGGGTGGGGGCCGGCGCGATCGTCACCTTGGGTGTCACGGTGAAGAGCCACGCCGTTCTTGCCGTTGGAAGCGTCGCGACCAAGGACCTGGAGCCCTACACCATCTACCAAGGGAATCCCGCGCAGCCTGTGCGCGAACGTACGATCGGATGAAGGTCTCGCTGGTCACTGTTTGTCGCAACGTGGCCCCCGTGATCCGGGAGACCCTGGATAGCGTGTTGGCCCAAACGCACAGCGATATCGAAGTGATCGTGATCGATGGTGCAAGCACCGATGGCACCTTGGAGATCCTGAACAGCTACGCCGATCGCTTGGCCTACGTGAAAAGCGAGCCGGACAAGGGCATCTACGATGCGATGAACAAGGGCCTACGCGTCGCGACCGGCGATGTGATCGGCTTCGTCAATGCCGGCGATCTGTTGATGACCCCGAAGGTGATCGCCCAAGTGGTCGCGGCATTCGAACAGGGTGGGGTGGATGCGGTCTATGGTGATATCATCATGGTCGACGAGAACGACATCACCAACGTGAAGCGCACTTGGCTCAGCGGCGCGTACGATCGGGATCGCTTCAAGCAAGGGTGGATGCCACCGCACATCGCGACCTTCATCCGCAAGGAGGTGTACGACAAGTTCGGGCACTTCAACACCGACCTGCGCATCGCAGCGGATTACGGATCCTGTTCCGCTTCCTCTACAAAGAAGCGATCCCGACTGCTCATATTCCCGAGATCCTGGTCCGTTTCCGCTTGGGCGGTATGAGCAACGGCAGCATCCGGCATGTGATGCGTGCCAACCGGGAAGTGCGCCGGTCCTGGCGTTTGAACGGGTCCACGGCCCCGCCGTTGTTGGTCACGCGCAAGCTATGGAGCAAGGTGATGCAGTTCTTCCACTGAGGAAGGGCCTGCACCCGTTCGGTCACCGACCGTTCAGCTTCGAATGATCCGTTGTGTGATCACGGCCTTGCCATCCATGTACAGCATGGCGAGGTAGGTGCCTGTCGCGACCGCTTGGCCTTGAACGTTCCGTCCGTCCCACTGCGTGGTGAACCGCCCTTGTGACATGGGCTCCTCGATCAAGGTCACCACTTCGCGCCCGTCCACATCGGTAACAACGACCTTCACCATCGCCTTGCGGAACACGTTGAAGTGGATGCTTGTGAGCTCAGCGCTCGGGTTCGGGTACGCCGGCATCAGGTAGCCGTCCTCGCCGTAGCGGTTCGGCTTGATCCCCACGAAGCCGTCCAGGACGATATCGAACACGCCTTCGTTCTGCCCACCACCGATCGCATTCAGCGGAATGATCCGATCCACGGCATCGGCCTGGGAGGCCCAAGGGTCGGCCGCGATGTACTCGTCGCCTTCGAAGTAGAGTTGCGTGACCAAGGTGGGGAAGCCGGGCTTGCTCACCTTGTAGTGGATGTGCCGGGGGCGGTACTGTGCGCCGTTCAAGTAGGGGCCGGGCATGATCGTTTCGAAGGCGTACTGGCCGTTCTCGTCGGTGGTCATACGACCCCGCAATTCCATGGTCGCGGCCGTGCTGTATACCGCAGCATCGTTCGCCTGCCATACCTCCACCAGCGCACCGGCGATCGGTGTTTGGCAATCGTTGCTCAGGACCATGCCGGAAATGAAGAGCCTGTCGCCCGGTTCGTCCGCAGCGGCCACCATGGTGGTGTTCGGCGCCCCTGCCAAATAGAACGGGCCTTGGATATCATCCGTGGTAGGGAGACAATCACCGGGTGGCAATACCGCCGATCTCGCCTTGCCGAACAATTGCGTGGGCAACACCAAGGATGTCAAACCCAACAAGGAGCTGGCTTGGATGAAGCGCCGACGGTCCACTTGACCGGGCTTGGTGGTTGGTGTTCTTTTCTGTTCCATGGTGATCAGGGAATGATGATGGTCTGCACTGTGACATGGCCCTCTGGGCGAAGGACACGCACAACGTGCAAGCCTGTTGCCAGTCCATTTAGGTCCACCGTCACGCGGTCGGTCAAGGCTTGCAAGCTTCGGGCCAAGCGACCATCGATGCTGTAGATCCGGATGTCGCCGAGCGGCCGGCCGTCGGGTTCCGCAAGATGCAAGCGCCTGTTCCACCCATAGCAGTAGCTCGTTCCGGTCATTCTCCGTGATCGAATTGCTACCATCAACGCATGCCGCATACCAGGTGAAGGACAGGTCCCAAGGGACTCGCTCTCATCCAACCACGTGTTGAACCCGATGCTCTGGTTGTAGCTCGGTGTGATGCCGATGACGAACTCCTCGTCGATCGGTGAGAAGGGGCTGAAGCCGAGCTCATAAGATCCGGGGACCAGGCAGGTGGTATCGTAGTGGGTGTGCTGGATATCATCCACCTCGAAGGTCCCTTGGTCCATCCAGTTGCCGTTCTCGTCCGTTATCCACCAGTACGCGGTGAAGGCTTCAAGGTCGCCGGTGTTGGTGTAGATCTCGGCCTGCTGGCATTCCGCTGGTGGGCATAGTACCACGTCCGAGAGGTCCCAGCTGCAAACGAGTGTATCACCGAAGCCTGAGTACAGCTCGAGATGCGCATTGAACGATCCGGTGGGCACAACGGCATCCGCGAGGATCGTCATCGGGTGGGTCATCGGCGAGCCGAAGCCGACGCAGAAGAAGTTGACGGATTCGATGGCCAGCGTGTCGCCGTTACCATCAAAGAGGATGAACGAGGGGTAGTCGATGCAATCCGATCCATCGTAGTAGGCGCTGACCTCGATCACCGAAGGGTAGAGCGCACTGTAGTGAACGCTTTCGATCACCACGTTCGCACAATCCGCTTGGGCAAGGACCGGAGCGTGCACGAAGGAGGAACAGTGGTAGAGGCAATAGCTTTCTCATGGCGTATCGGTTTGATGTGGACAAAGCTCCTGCACCATGCCCTTGCACCAATGGACGGAACCCGTCAGTGCTTGCCACTTTTCCGTATCTCGTCCCGATAGGTGGCCGGTGGCACCCCGGCAGCCTTGTGGAACCAGCGCGTGAAGTAGGCGGGATCCTTCAGGTTCAAGGCGTAGCCCACCTCTTTCACACTGAGGTCGGCGTGCAACAACAAGCGCTTCGCCTCCAACAGCAGGCGGTCCTGTATCACACTGCTGGCCGTACGTCCCAAGCGCTTCTTGACCTGTTCGTTCAAGTGATCGGCGCTCATGGCCAAGCGCTCAGCATAGTGCATCACCTGCCTATCCTCCAGGTAACCGGCCTCCAGCATTTCCAGGAAACGCTTACGGGGTCCGGACCGGTCAGGCCGCCCTCCGCCAACGCGGCCTTTGCCCAATGCGCGCATTTGATCAGTAGCACCCCGAGGTCCTTCCACCACTTCTGCCAAGGGCTTTGTTGCCAATTCGCGCTCCATCATTTCCACCAGCGCGGTGCATTCCCGCAATTGCGCGTCGTCCAGTTGGAAGGTGCAATTCCCTTCCGCATTGGCGAAGAGCGCGATGCGTGCGCCATGGCCTTGACCCAATTGCGCGTCGGGTGCGAACATCACCGCAACGAATCCGTTCATGTCCGCCGAGCGTACCAGGCGATGCACTTGACCCGGGCCACCAGATGCACGCAAGGCGGTGATCCGGTGTTGCTCCATATCGAACGCGTGTTCGCCGGATCCGGAATCGAAGAAGAATGTACTTCATAAAGTCGTGCCGATGGACATCGTTGTTCACCTCCGATCGGCGGGGAGAATGCGCTCCACGCGGGTCGGGATCCGGGACCGTCCGGGGAGCCTGATGCGTCGGGATGTGTTGGTCCTTCACACCCACAAGATGCGAACTACACTACAGAGTGATGCCTGCAAGCACGATCAGCGCTTCCAGCGGATGCTCCACATGCCGCAGGTCGCCCAAGGCATAGCCCGTCGCTTGGTCCAAGGGGTAGCGTTGCGCGATCACTGCATAGGCTGCACTGTCAAGGTCCTCACCGGCGCTCCCGTGGCACTTCAGGCACGCAGGAGAGGAAATGAAGATCGGTCGGTAAAAGGCGATGCTATCCTCATGGACGCGCACGACAGGTGCCGATCCCATTGTGCCGTCGCTGAACTCCCATGCCGAAAGAAATTCGTTCAACACCTCCATCTCCTCCGCATCAGGTACATCATGCCGCGCGCGGATCCGATCGCTCGTTCTGCGTATACGTGCATGGTGTGCTTCGGACAACGAGTCGATGATCGGCAAGGCGTTCACCGAACAGAATTGCACGGCATGCACGGGGCCTCCAGTGAGCATGGCTCCTTGCAGCCTTTCGCTAAAGGCTTGGAACGATGCATCGGCGATCCTGTTCCCTTTGTCCAATGCATCGGCTTCGTTGAACGGAGGTGTCGCATTGTTGCACGCGAAGCATGCCAATGCCACGGTCGTTGCGAAGGAGAGTCGCGCGAACATCACCACCAAGATAGTAGGTGGATCGGTCCTCCCAACTCGAGGGTTATATTTCGTGAACGATCCGCTCGACATGAAGCACAAAGGAACCAAGGAGGATCCGTGGCAGTTGAAGACCGCCCCGGGCACATCGGCATACACCATGTACAAGGACGATAGCGCGGACCCGCCGGTGCTGGTCTGTCAGGTAGGTAGCACCAAACTGATGTACCAATGGCGCGCCGTGGAGGACCTGCACAAGATGCTGAAGCAACACGGCGACTGGATGGACCTTGGCGGCGCCGATGAACAGAAACCCGCGAAGGAGGGCACCGTGGAGGCATGGGGCCGTTCGGAGAAGAACCCGGCGAAGGGTTGGTACGGACTGAAGAAAGGCCTACGCGGTCGCTTCGGCGTATACCTGCCGCCCTTGCTCGAGGCCTTGGGGCTGGTGGAGTTGGAACACAACGCTAGGAACAACAGGGTAAGGGCCCGCTGAGCGCGTACGACCTCGGTACGGGTACCTGCGTCTATTTGGCCATGTGCACATCCATTTGCGGGAAGGGTATGCTGATCCCTTGCGCATCGAACTGCTTCTTCACGGCTTCGATCGTATCGAAGTGGACGCCCCAGTAATCCTCGCTCTTCACCCAGTTGCGCACCGTGAAGTTCACCGAGCTGTCGCCCAGTTCACCAACGGCGATGAAGGGCGGAGGGTCCTGCAGGATCCGCTTGTCGGCCTTCACGATGCCTTCGATCACCGCGCGTGCCTTGTCGATATCATCGCCATAGCCGATGCCGAAGGAGTGGTCCACGCGCCGCGTTGCCTCGGTGCTGTAGTTCACCATGGATCCGGAACTGACCGGTGCGTTGGGAAGGATCACGGTCTTGTTATCGGGTGTCTTCAAGATGGTGTTGAAGATCTGGATGCTGTGCACCGTGCCGAAGTGGCCCTGCGCCTCGATGGTATCGCCCACCTTGAAGGGCTTGAAGACAAGGATCATCACGCCACCGGCGAAGTTCTGTAGCGTTCCGCTCAGCGCCATGCCCACGGCCAGGCCGGCCGCGCCGAGCACGGCGATGAACGAGGTGGTCTCCACACCGAGCATCTGGATCACGCTTATCACGAGCATCACTTTCAGCAGCATCGTGCTAAGGCCTTTCAAGAAGGGGATCAGCGAAGGATCCATGTCACGCTTCTGCATCAGCCGGACGATGGCCCGCCCGATCATGCCAATGGCCCACAGGCCAACAACAAGGACCACGATGGCCAATACCACGCGCGGACCGTGTACGAGGGTGAGTTCAAGGATCTTGTTCAGGACGGTGTCGACGTTCATATCGTTGGGCTGACTTGGAATGGTAGGTCATCAAAGAAAAGGTCCTCGGCATGGGCATCCAAACCAAGGGCTGGATGTACACACAAGGCAAGGACCGCGACTCAAGCTTGCAACACGGCCTTCACGAAGAGGTAGTCGCCCGCGTCGCTTTCGTGGCGCTGCATCACCGCTGTCCAACGCCCGCTTTCCAAGTCGGCGCGCAATCGGGCCAAGCCGCTCGCTATCTCGTCGGTGTCCGCCAGTGCTGCGAAGGTGGAGATGCCCCGCCGGATACGGTCATCGAAGTACAACTCCGGGCGGTGCTTGCCGCATTGCAGGAACAGGTCCTGAAGGTCCTTGCGCACGAAGTACTTCTCGGTGTATTCCATTCGGAAGCCCGCACTTTCCAAGCTGCGTTCCACCACTTGCGCGCTCGGCATCTTCGCAGCGGATCGTTCCATGGCGATCGGGAAATAGTGGCAGAGCCAATAGCGCTGCATCTGTTCCGGTGTGGAGCTCAGGATCACCAAACGACCCGAAGGCACCAGGACCTTGGCCAGCTGCGCAAAGCCAGCGGATAGCTCGTTCCAATGGTGCAGGGTCAGCACGGCAACAGCAGCATCGAAATTGTTCGCGGGCAATGGGATGCGTTCCACATGGCCTTGCACCCAATCGATCGCCGTGGATTTCAAGCGCGCTTTACCAAGCATTTCCGTGGACGGATCCAGACCGGTCATCGACCGTTCGGGTCCGGCCAGCGCAAGGGTATAGTTCCCCGTGCCGCAGCCGATGTCGAGCACGCGACCGATCGGGGTGTCCAACAAGGCGAGCAGCCGTTCCACGATGTACGGGTCCGCTTTGCGGGTGGCATCGTAGTGCGCTCCGATCCTATCGTATGCAGGTGTGCTCAATGGCTTTGGAACGGGCAGACCTCAACCGCGAGGTGGTGCTTGGCGTGTCGGCAGGATCCACTTCGGTGCCACATTGCGCCATGCAAGATCCATGGCATAGCGGAACAGACGCTCGTTGCAATGTGCCATGAACACGTTCGTCCACCCGTGCTGTCCCCACTTGTTGGGTACGGGTGCGAAGGCGTCCGGATGCTCCTCGTGGAAGTCGGCCTGCTGCGCTGCTGTCAGCTTCATCACGGCCCGGTCGTCATCGAGCCACAGGGTCATGTAGATCTTCTTCTTCACACTGTAGCTCGGCCTGCCGAAGTGTTCCTTCTCGGCCGTGCCGGGCATGTCCAAGGCCATCTCTCGTGCGGTCTGCGCATCCATGGTGGCAAGGTAAGATCCACGGAACAGGAAGTGCTCGGTGTCGGTCGCCGTCAGCGCAGCAGCGTCAGGTAACCGTGCTGCCG
The DNA here is from genome assembly GCA_041391825.1 of Flavobacteriales bacterium. Taxonomy (GTDB): domain Bacteria; phylum Bacteroidota; class Bacteroidia; order Flavobacteriales_F; family PHOS-HE28; genus PHOS-HE28. Next base: position 36,355 of record JAWKNF010000020.1, read on the forward strand.
CAAGGCCGTGCCATAGCGGTCCACATATTCAACCACCCAGTAGTAGGTGCCTTCGGGCATGCCCTGTCCGTTCCAACCGGAGCGGTTCCGAAGTGCAGCGCTGTGCACCACCAGACCCCAGCGATCGTATACCGTGAGCGTTGCGCTGCTGATGCTCTTCATTTCCAAGGGCACGAACTGGTCGTTCAGTCCGTCGTTGTTCGGTGAGAATACGTTCGGCATGCGCAGCGCCACACCACAGTCCGCTTCGGTCGCGGTGAATGCATCCGCCGTGAAGCACACGCCCAGTGTGATCTCCACGCTGTACTGCCCGGCCATGGTGATCAGGTAACGCGGTAAGGTGCTGCCGTCCTGCCAGAGGTAGGAGGCACCCGGTATGGTGACATCCACCAGCAGTTCGCCGCCATCGCACAACACCGGGTCGGGACCAAGATCGAAGCCCAACAAAGGATCCTCGGTGATGCGGATGCTATCCGAAGCGACGCCACAGTCGTTGCTGAGTTCCACCCAGTAAAGACTTGCGGCAGGAACGGTGAACGTCGGATCCGTGCTTCCATCCTGCCACCGGTAAGCATCGCTGTCCGGCGAAGTGGCATCCAGCACGATCACCGCCGCCGAGCAGATGGAACGATCCGGACCCAGGTCGACGACAGGCAAGGGGAGTTCCGCTACCTCGAGCGTGTCGCGCACGGTGCAACCGAGCAAGCTGAGCGCCACCCAGTACGTTCCACCTTGCACGATCGAGTAGGTCGGGGCGGAGCTGTTGTCCTGCCATCGGTAGGTGGCCATGTCGGTGCTCACGTCGAGCAGGATCGTGTCGCCGGTGCACAAGCTGCGGTCATCGCCCAGGTCCAAGGGCGGGCGCGGTGCATAGTCCACCGCGATCGAATCGGTGTAGGTACCACACGGGTTCTGCACGCTTACCCTGTACAAGCCGGCCTCGGTGACCGTATACGTGCTGTTCGTTGAACCGTCCTGCCACGAGTAGCTCGCCGCCGTGTTGGTCGCATCCAGCACCAACTGATCACCCACGCACAGCGCGGTATCGTTGCCGAGTTCCAGCACAGCATCCGAGGTGAAGTACACGGTGATGGAGTCGCTCCGTACTTCACACGAGGTGGTCACGGTAACGTGGTAGAGCCCTGAGGAACTGACCGTGTACGTCGGTCCGGTCGATCCATCCTGCCAGCGGTACGTGCCATCCGCTACGGTGGCGTCGAGCACCAATTCAGCACCGCTGCACAAGGCCGTGTCGGGCCCGAGATCCAGCAGTAGGCTTTCCGCGTAGCTCACCGTGATGGAGTCCGTGAGCGTATCGCACGGCGTGATCACACGGACCGCATAGGTACCTGCAGTGGTCACGGTGTACGTGGGACCGGTCGAGTTGTCCTGCCACAGGTATTCGCCGAAAGCCAGGCTCGCATCGAGCAGCAGTTCCGCGCCAGCACAAAGTGTGGTATCCGGCCCGAGCGAGAGCACACTGTCGCAGGGCTCCACCTCGATGATGTACGCACCGGCAAGGTCCGGCACTCCGCCTGTGGGCAGAAAGGTGATCTCCACACCGGCCACCCGCTGGGAAGGGAGCAGACCGAACGCAGCATCGAAGTCCAGCAGCACGATGTGGCGTTCCGATGGCCCGAAACCGCCGCTGCAATCCGTGAAGAGGTAGAGCCATTCCACATCCTGGATGCGGATCCAGTCCTGCTGCACCACGCTATGCGCTGCCGAGAACCCGCCTCCCTCAAGGATCAAACGCACGGTGTAGTTGTCGGCGTGGAAACTGGTCTCCAGCATCAGATCATTGCCGAGTTCATCGGGCCAGGTGCTGGCGAACAGGCCGGTCATCACACTATTGCTCTGCATGTTCACCCAAGTGCGTGTGTCCGGGAAACCCAGCACGTTCTGCGCCGAGCAACCATTGGGGTGTACAGCGCTCACCAACGCATCGGCCAAGGTGTAGCCCTCGAGCTGCTGCGCTACGACCGCACCCGTTCCAAGGGTGCAAGCGAAGGTGAGGAGCAAGGTTCTCATGACCGGTCTATCGATGGACGTCCAAGCACCTATCAAAAGTGCTGATTATTCAGGATGGGGAGGTGAGGCATCACACCAACGCGCTCACCACCGAGATCACACCCAGGATGAACACGAGTCCCAGCACGATGCGCTCGAAGAGCTGCTGGTCCACGTGAACGAGGATGCGTTTGCCGATGTATGAACCGATCACGCTGACCACCGCGAGGGCCGGCAGGTACAGCCACAAGCTGCTGTGCATGTAGCCTTGGCCCCAATACACCACGGTGCGGCCCATGTCCACGCCCATATCGATCCACGCGGAGGTGGCGATGAACACGTTCTTCTCCAGGCCGAAGGCCGCAAGGGTGGCACCACGCACCGCGCCACCGGTACCCACCAGACCGGCCACCAGACCGGAGATCGATCCGCCCGCCACGGCGTTCGTACGGTTCGGGGCGATGCGCATGTGCGGCAACAGGAAGAGGAAAGCGCTCATGCCCAACAGTGCGATGCCGAGCACCAGGCCCATCGCCTCACCATCCACATAAGCGGTCAGTCGCGCGCCGATCAATACGCCGATCACTGCGGGAACGCCCATGTTCAGCAGCAGCTTCCGGTCCATGCCCTTGCGGAAGAGGATCATCTTGGCACCGTTGCTGAAGACGTGGAACACGGCCGTAAGACCGAGCGCTTGTTCGAATGGCAGGAAGAGGATCGCCAGGGGCATCACCAACATGGACGAACCGAAGCCACCCACCGTGCCCAGCACCTCGGCGATCAGCAACAGCGCGAAGAAAACGGCGACGTCCACTGCACAAAGAACGGTGCCGCCACAGCCCGGTCCGAAAAATTTTCCTATATTACGTGGGACGCTTTGTCAACACTGCTCTCGGGGCCTACGGGTCCGGCCTTCTCTGGTCAGCGGTTCCATTCATACACCTAAATACCCTTGCATGAACATATTCGTGGGCCGATTGAACAATGCCATCACCTCCTTCCATCTTGAACTCCTCTTCGGCCATTTCGGCGAAGTGGACCGTGTGAACGTTATCCGCGATCGCGAGACCGGCCAATCCAAGCGCTTCGGCTTCGTGGAAATGAAGGACCCGATGGCGGCCCAGGAAGCGATCAGCAAGTTGGATGGCGCACGACTGGAAGGAGCACAGCTGCTGGTGAAGCCTGCGCGCGAGCGCAACTAGGCCTCAGCGGTCACCGATCCAGATCACGCCGGTCTCCTCCAAGCGCACCACGCGATCCTTGTAGAGGGCACCCAATGCTTTCTTGAAGGCCTTCTTGCTGATCCCGAATTCGGCATGGATGTCCTCCGCGTCGCTCTTGTCCGTAAGCGGCAGGAATCCCGTGGCACGCAATTTCTTCGCGACCAGCTCGGTATTCACATCGATGTATTGCCGGTAGCCGATAGGCTGCAAGGTGACATCCAGCTTGTTGTCCTCGCGCACGGTCTTGATGTAGCCCGTGATCCGATCACCGATGGACACCGGCTTGAACACTTCGTTGGCGTGCACGAGTCCTTGATGCTTGTTGTTCACCACCACGGACAGGCCGAGCTCGCTCTTGGCGAAGACCACCAGTTCCACAGCGTCCCCTCGTTTCACCGATAGGGTGCTGTTGTCCAGGAAGTGTTCGATGCGGGTGCTGCCGTAGATCCGGTCCTTCCGCTCATCCAAGGCCACATGGATCACATGCCAACGACCTTCCTGCAAAGGCTTGCGCTGTTCGCTGTGCGGCACCAACAGCTCCGGTTCGAAGCCCCAGTCCACGTGGGCGCCGGCATCATCCACCCGGTTCACACGTAGCGGGGCGAACTGCCCGGCTTGCACCTTCGGGCTGCGCGTGGTGGCCACGAGCTTGTGCTCGGCATCGCGGTACACGAACACCTTGAGCGTATCGCCCTCCTTGGCCTTGTTCGGGCATTCGTTCGTAGGCAACAACACCTCCGCATCATCATCGTCCCCGAGAAAGAGGCCGTGGGGCGTGGTGCGTAGAACGAGCAGGTCTTGAGTGCGGCCGGTGTGTATCACGATGGCCGAAAGGTACGGTGGCAGCAGGGTGCGGCGCCAAGCCGTGCATCAAGGCTTCGGCTCCGTGGGCAGGCCGGCATCCTCCCAGCCGACTATGCCAGCGGGCATGTTGTACACGTTCACATAGCCCAATGACGCGGCCGTCTTCGCCGCAGAAGCCCCGGCAGGGCACTCCGGACTGTAGCAGTAGAACACCAAGATGGCCTTCGGGTCCGCCGGAAGCTGCTCCTTCGAGAGTGCATCGTACACCGTCAGCACCGCACCGGGAACGTGCGACCACGCATAGGTGTCGGCCTCATTGCAGTCGTAGATGAACACCTCCTGCGTCGTCCGCATCTGCTGCAGTTGCTCAAATGCGCAACCACCGGTGCCGTGCGGCTCACCACCTCCTTATCGGGCAGCAGGTCCTTTCCGGATTGGCCAAGGCAAAGGCTCGGTACAAGGAGCAGCGCGGCAATGTGCAGGGCGCTGCGCATGTGGTGCATCGTGTACGCCTTTAAAGCTACATCAAAGACAAGCTGTCCTGTAACTCGCATCACCGCTTTTTCCGGAGTGATCGAGATGCCGTTCTCGTCCGTGGTGAGCACCTCGCTCAGCGCGACCGAACCAGGGCGCACGCTCTGTACAGCGCTTCGGCGCGGTCCAGGTCCGGCGCCAACACCTCCTTGGTTTGTTCATTTGGCGGCGCAGGATGAACTGCTTGTAGCGCAGCAGGTCGATGGCCGGATGGTCCTTCGGGTAGTCGCGCGGTGCGCTGCGCAGTTGGGCACCCTGCAAGATCCGGCGGTCGTTTGATGCCTGTGGCCCCGAGCAACTTCTTCCACGTCCCGTGGTCCCTATCGATGTCCACACGGATGCGCTTCAGGTCGGCGGGTTCGGGTCCGAAGAAGCCACAGGCGCATCACGCTCGCCGGGTTTGAAGGAAGAAGTAGCCACCGCGCAGTTCCGGTTTCTGCCTGCCCAATCCGCCGGCGAAAAACGTGGGTTGTAGGGCGGACGGTCCTTGTGGAAGCGTTGGTCGTTGCATCCGCATCAAGCTCTTCCGACCGGTGGGCGTGGCCGATCCGGTCATGCTTGGCCATGCGCTGCATCAAAGCGTCCACGAAGCCCTCGACGTTCTCCTTCGCGTTCAGGTAACGTGGCTTGTTCGCCTCGAACCAGTCCCCGTCGTTGTGGTCCTGTAGCTCGCGTAGGAAGGTGAGGGTACTGCGTTCGAATCCGTGGGTCCGCTCCATCATCTATGATCGATGCTCAGTGGGCCGTACCTTTTCCGAGCATGACGCTCCAGGTCACATTGATCAAGTAATCGGCGAACGCGGCGTCACCTTGCCGATAGGTACCGGTGATCTCGGAGTTCTCCTTGTCGGTCACGCTCTGAAGGCGGTTCCGCACCATGGCGATGGGAACACTCAGGAATAGGTCGTGCCGGCCGCGCATCCAGTCCAGGCCCGGTTCCACACTGAGCACATAGCCGGGTCTCCGGAAACCGGCGCTACCACCGATCAGGTCGCGCAACGGTATACCTCATCCGAGCGCCGCAGAAGACATTCCAACCATGGTCCTTTAGGCCTAATTCAGTCCGGCCCGTGCCATGTACTGGTCCGGAATGCTCATGATGGCCTCGTTCATCAGAATGGGGCTCAAGGTTTCCCGAAAGGTCTTCGTTCCGTTCATCTCCATGGGATTGATCAGGTAGAACGCATTGCCGTACAAATAGAGCGAGCGCGCAAGCTTTACATAACCCTGTGCTTCGATCGTCACACCCAGGCCCTCCATCGCTGGGCTGGATGTTTTTGGTCCACCGGTCTGTACTCACCTCCAAGGTGTCCGGACCGACATTGTAGAAGTAGTCCCTTGTATCAGGAAGCTGCCTGTGGGCAATTTCAGGCCACCGCTCACCATCAAATTGCCATGCTTGACGCTATCCGATGCCGGGACCAGTACTGGAAGCTCACGCGTAGGTCCTGGAGACCGCCTGCCCTGGAGTGTGACGCCCGTTCGTCCATGTTCGTACAGACTGCTGCGAACGAAGTAGTTGAAGGGGACCATGAACGAAAGGCCCTTGAGGCCGATCCATGTTGTAGGTCAGGCCCATCGTCACTTGCGTCGTATAATTGATAACCTCCGTGTTCTGCGTCAACGACGGCCTCTTCATGCGTGCCGCGGAAGTGTCTGAACGATTCGAAGTAGCGGTAGTCCGTGGTCAACTGCTAGCCTTGGCCGATCAGGTTGCTGTTACAGAAGGTGCTGGGACTGCAACTGGTGAAACCGCATCGCAACACAGCCTTGACCGTGAGCGAACGACAGGGAGCCCGCAAGGAAACAGGGATAGAAGTTGGTGCAAATGCTTCATCCGAGGTGGTTGTTGTTCTTCGAAAGCAGGCCCTATTCCTCGCGAAGCGCAAGCGCTGGCGCATCGCGCAGGTCCAATGGCGGTCGGGCTGGCATTCGAATGGTGACGATCGTCGCTTTCCTTTCCATCCCACGCACCTAGCTTCGGGCTCTGATCCACACCCATGTCCGACGATCGAAAGCTGCACCCCGAAAGCCTGATGATGAGCTATGGCTACAAGCCCGAGCTGAGCGAAGGCGCGTTGAAACCACCCATCTTCCAAACGAGCACCTTCGTGTTCCGCACGGCAGAGGATGGCAAGGCCTTCTTCGAAGTGGCCTATGGCCTGCGCGAGGCGCACAAGGGCGAGCAGATGGGCTTGATCTACAGCCGGATCAACAACCCCGATCTGGAGGTGCTGGAGGATCGGCTCACGCTGTGGGACGAGGCGGAGGCCTGCGCGGTGTTCGAGAGCGGCATGAGCGCGATCACGACCTGCATGTTGGAGTTCCTCTCACCGGGCGATGTGCTCTTGTACAGCAACCCGCTCTACGGCGGAACGGACCACTTCATCAAGAGCACGCTCACCCGCTTCGGCATCGAGGTGATCGGCTTCTATCCCTGGGAGCAACACGATCTGGAGGGCATCATGCAACGCAGTGGCAAGGCCGATCGCTTGAAGATGATCCACATCGAAACACCCGGCAATCCCACCAATACGCTGATCGACATCGCCGGATGCGTACGCTTGGCCAAGCAGCTTTCCACCGCGGACAAGCAAGTGATCGTGGCGGTGGACAATACGTACATGGGCCCGCTGTGGCAGCACCCCTTGAAGCAGGGTGCCGATCTGGTCCTGTACAGCGCCACCAAGTACATCGGCGGGCACAGCGATGTGATCGCCGGTGCCTGTTTGGGCAGCAAGGAGCTGATCACACGCGTGAAGACCATGCGCACCTTCCTGGGCTGCATGGCGGGCCCGTGGACCGGTTGGCTGTTGCTACGCAGTTTGGAGACCTTGAAGCCGCGCATGGAGACCCAAGCGCGCAATGCCGCGCTGGTGGCCGACTACCTGGACAAGCACCCGAAGGTCGATCGGGTCAAGCACCTCGGGCGGATCGAGGATCCCGCGCAGCAGGCCATCTTCAATGCACAGTGCCTCAGCGCCGGTGCTATGGTGAGCTTCGATGTCAAGGGTGGCGAGGCCGAGGCCTTCCGCTTCCTGAACGCCCTGCGCTTGGTGAAACTGGCCGTGAGCCTGGGCAGCACCGAAAGTTTGGCGCAACACCCGGCCAGCATGACGCATGCAGGGGTGGATCCCGACGAGCGACAGAAGCTCGGTATCACCGATGCCTTGGTGCGGCTTTCCGTCGGTATCGAACACCCGGATGACCTGATCGCCGATCTGGACCAGGCCTTGGCCAAGGTGTAGGCTCAGTCCTTGTTGCCCATGGCCAAGCGGCCGCCCAGCATCGCCATCGGGATATAGGCCACCACCAGGTCGAGCACGTTGAACCAGATGGGTGCTGCAGGGATCATGCGCACCATGTCCACGCCGCCCCACAGGAACACCAGACCGATCACCAGCGCGAACACCATCTTGCGGGTGCTGGCGATCTTGGCCGCGAGGAACGCGCCCACCAAGGTGCCCATGGCATGGGCGATGAACGGCACCATCAACTGAGCGAAGGTGTATTCGTGGATGTGCGCATTGATGCTGGCCACGTCCATGATGTCCACGCCCGCTGGAGGGGGCAACAGGGCCATCCCGGCCATGATCAGGCCCATGTTCACCATGGCACCTACGATCACACCGACTACGATAGCGAGGATATTCCGGAGGATGGGATGCATGGCTGTGGTGGGTTTGGAAGGTGGAAGATAGCAATGTCGGCATCAGCAGGCGGGATCGCCCGCATCCGGGCACGGGCATGGAAGGCGCACCGGACTACCACGTACCGGCATAGTCCATGGGCACATCGGTATGGGCCACCAGATAGGCGTAGCGCAGGTTGTTCAACTGCCGGATGTGGTGCAGGTCATGCGTCACCCAGTTCGTCAGCAGCAGGTCGCAGCTCACAGGCCCCACCTTGGGGTGCATGTAGGCGTTGTGCCATGGGGCGTCCACCAGTCCGCGGAGCCATTGCACCGATCGTTCACGCTCCTGCAGGAAGGCCTCGAGTTTCGCATTCAGGTCCTGCTCGCTGTACTTCCGTTCGGTCACCCACGCAGCGGGGTCGATCTTCGGCATCGGGTCCTGCGGCGTTTCCAGCACATGCGTCAGCCGGGCCCGGAAATCCTCGCGTTCCTCATCGTACAAATGCGCGATCACGATCACCGGGTTCCATTTCTCCGGCGCCGGTCGCCAATGGCGTTCGTGTTCCGGCAGGTCCTGCAACAGGGCGCGGAAGATCGCGGCATGGCGTTCCAGTTGATCGAAGAGCTGTGTGCGTTCCATGGGTGGTAGGGTGTTGGAATAAAGGTCGCGGACCGTGGATCGGAATCAAAACTGAGCATCGTCATGGGGCAGAGGACGGGGCCTGAACAAATTCGCAGTGCATGCTCCTGCGCGCCACCCTCTTCTGGTTCGGGCTGATGGTGCTGGCCATCGCCAATGGCACGCTGCGCACCTTCGCCATCGTGCCATACACCGGCGAGCGGGTCGGGCACTGGGTCAGCACCGTGCTTTTGGCGACACTGATCGTCTTGGCCACCTGGCTCGGCTGGCCCTGGCTGGCCCCGCGAAATGCCACGGAAGCATGGCGCATCGGTATCGGGTGGACCTTGCTCACCTTGGCCTTCGAATTCCTGGCCGGCCACTATCTCTTCAAGAAACCGTGGAGCGTGCTGCTCGCGGACTACGACCTCAGCAACGGGCGCATCTGGATACTGGTGCTCATCAGCACTTTGCTGGCCCCGTGGATGGTGGCCCTGATGCGCGGCTACAAGCTCGGCTGATCAGATCATGCCGTTGGCGTGCGCCATTTCCTTGGGCACCTGCTGGATCGCATCCCAGTGCTCCACGATCTTACCCGCCGTATCGAAACGGAAGAAGTCCATGGTCACGTACTGGTCGTTGCCGGGCCAAACCTGGTGCGTGTGCAAGGCCACCAGCTCGCCTTCTTCAATGGCCCGCAGGAAGGTGATGGACTTCTCGGGGTATTCGCGCTGCATCCGTTCGAAGTAGGCGATGAAGCCTTCCGTACCATCGGGCACCGCCGGGTTGTGTTGGATGTAGTCCGCACCAACGAACTGCTCCACCGCGGCCCGTGGCGCACCTTCATAGGCCATGCGGTAGAAAGCGATGGCCTTGTCCTTGTTGCTGTTCGTATCCACCCGGAAGTGCTTATCCGACCTCCGCTATCACAGCGCCTCCACGTAGGCCTTGAAGCGGTCCAGATTGGCTTGCCACCCGGCGCGTTGCATGGGCACGGGGTTATCGCCACCCACGTCGATGTTCTCCGAGAGGTAGGTCCCATCGCCATGCTCCGTCAAGAGCGCTTCCACGCTGCGGCCATCATCCAGAGTGGAAACGATGCGCTTACCGGGTTCCACCAGGCGATGCTCCCCACTGATGAAGAAGCTGTAGCTGCCGTCCAGTGCCTCCATGCGGAAGCGGAAGCGGCCGCCGGGGCGCATGTCGTTCACCGCTTCGGGGCAATGCCAATCGTCGCTGACGATGTTCCATTGCATCACGTGTTCGGGTTCGGTCCAGTATTTCCAGACCAACGCGACCGGCTTGGCGATGAAAGCGGAAACCGTGACCTGGGAGGGAGAGGGGCTCATGGTGGCGAATGGAGCGCCAAAGTAATACCGCGATCGGATGTTCGTATGGGCCTGTGGAAACACTCCATCACAAGCGATATCTGGTGGTGCACGTCTGCATGTTCCGCCTTTATGCGATCGACGTAGCTAGGGCATCTTCTTCTTGAAAGCATTGTTCTCGCGCCCTTCCGATCACTACAATTACATCTAGATGGATCACGCACCGCAATTCACCCGGCTCAACCTCTCCAAGCTGCAACGCTGTGATCAGGAGTGGGGCGGCATGCCCGAGATCCCCGGCGGGCGCTTGTGCCAGCAATGCACCAAGCGCATCGTCGACTTCACGCGCATGAGCGCCGCCGCCATCGCACGGGTACATATGGACAGTGATGCACCGGTATGCGGCATGTACCGCAAAGAGCAGTTACAGCCGCCGCCCGCCAAGGTGCCCCAAGCCGCTTGGAAGGCGCACCCGGCCATGCTCAGCCTAGTATCCATGTTGATGCTGGAACCGGCCACTTCCACCGCCCAAGCCGAAGCAACGCCCACGGAAATGGTACGCCCGGGTACAGGAACGAGCGGGTTGGAGGTGACGGTCCCGACCGCTGCGCTGGCGGACAGCGTGATCATTCGCGGCCGCGTGGTGGAACGGGTGGAGCAGAAGGACGAACCCGCAGCATTCGTGGTGGTGTACGTAAAGGGCACCCGGATCGGGACCACCACCGATGCGGATGGCAACTTCGCCCTCGACCTCACGGCCTTGGCGGACAGCACCGACAGCGTTGTCCTGGTCATGCGCTACATCGGCTTCGAGCAGATGGAGCAAGTGGTGTCGCTGGTGGAACCGGAAGCGGTCCTGTTCCGCTTGGCTCCGGCGAACCTCGGCGTCGTCGCATACTACGTGCATTACACCAAGCCACCATTCTACGAGCAGATCTGGCGGAGCGTCCAGCGTTCGTTCAAGTAGGCTCAGGCACCCACCGCCTTCTTCACGCGTGGCACCACCTCGGTGGCGTACAACTCGATGCAGCGCAGCATCTTATCGTGCGGCATGCTGCCCACGCTGAACTGCAAACAGTAGCGCGTGAAGCCGAACAGCTCGTGCTCGCGGATGATCTTCTTGGCGACCGTCTCCGGGTCGCCGAGCAGCATGGCGCCTTGGGGCGAGATCTCGAAGTCGAATTGAGGCCGACCCACCGGCCCCCAGCCGCGTTCCTTGCCGATACGGCCCATCTGCATGGCATAGCGCGGCCACATCAGCTCCGCGGCCTCTTCGAAGGTATCGGCGATGAAACCGTGCGAGCCGATGCCGAGTTGGAACTGCGCCATGTCCTTGCCCGTCTCTTGCCACGCCCGGCGGTACAGGTCGGTAAAGGCCTTGAAGCGCGCGGGTTCGCCACCGATGATGGCCAGCATCATGGGCAGGCCCAACGTGGCGGCACGCACCACGCTTTCCGGTGTACCCCCCACGGCGATCCACACCGGCAAGGGATCCTGTAGCGGACGCGGATACACGCCCCGGCCTTCGATGGTGGGCGTGTGCTTGCCATTCCAGTTCAGCACTTCGCCCTTGCGGATCTCCAGCAGCATGGCCAACTTCTCGCTGAAGAGCGCATCGTAGTCCTTCAGGTCGTAGCCGAAGAGCGGGAAGCTCTCGGTGAACGATCCGCGCCCGGCCATGACCTCTGCGCGACCATTGCTCACGAGGTCCAAGCTGGCGTATTGCTGGAACACGCGCACGGGATCTTCGCTGCTGAGCACCGTGACCGCACTGCCCAAGCGGATGCGCTTGGTGCGCGCCGCGATCGCCGCCAACAGCACGGCCGGCGCGCTGGCGATGAAGTCCGGACGGTGATGCTCGCCGATGGCGAACACGTCCAAGCCGAGCGCATCGGCCAGTTCCGCTTCGTCCAGCAGGTTGCTGTGCCGCTGCGCGACTGTGATGCTGACCCCGGTTGCCGGGTCGGGCGTAGATGATCAACGAAGGTGTAGATGCCGAATTCCATGGGGCAAAGGTCGGGTCGGGGTGGTGGAAAGGGTAGAGCGCTTTCGGAATACCATTCCTGACCTTTTCTGCGTTGGTTCGCAAACATCCCACTGGAACTTGTTGCAAAGCGATCCGGCACGTCATCAGTCTCGCTACCTTCAACTGGCCGAAAACTTCGATCCGATGCTTAGATCCCTATTCGCAGTTGTCCTGATCATGGCCGCTTCCATGGCCGACGCGCAGAGCGTTCTTTGGACCCCACTTTCGGTAGCGAAGGCATCGCCACTTTGGAAGTGCCTTTCCATGGCAGTGACCTGAAGGCCATGGCCGTGCAGCCGGACGGCAAGATCGTTGCCGTCGGGTTCATACGCATGGGTAGCCAGAACGCTGACCTGCTCCTTTGCCGCTACAACACGAACGGTACGCTGGACGGGAGCTTCGGCACCGCTGGGCTGGTGCGTCACAACTTATACAACGAGGATGCCTTTTGGGCGGTCGCTTTGCAGGCCGATGGCAAGATCGTCGCCGCTGGCTACACTAGCAGCGGTAACAGCATGTTCATGTGCGCAGCACGATTCAATACGGACGGTTCGTTCGACAACTCCTTCGGATCGAACGGCATTGCAGTCCTATATCCGAAGAATGGTCTAAGTCGGGCATGGGCCATTGCCGTTCTACCCGATGGTAAGGTGCTGTTGGGTGGCGAGATCGGACCGAGCATGTTCGATCTGGACCAAGTCCTGGTGCGCCTAAGGGCCGATGGATATATCGACATGAGCTTTGGGGGCGATGGCTGGGTTTCGATAGGCAATGGGTTGATTGAGAGTGTGGAAGCCATCGTTACACAGGAGAACGGATCGATCGTTACAGCCGGTAAGGGCAGTACTCTGAATTCGGAACCTCTGGAATGCTGGCCCGGTTTGACGCGAGCGGGGGCCTGGACCCCACCTTTGGCACGAACGGCATAGCGAAGTTCGATCTCGTGGCCGGAATCGGGGACAAGGTCTTCAGGATCTTGTGCTATTGCCGGACCAACGAACGATCGCCACCGGCTATGTCAGCAACGGCAACAACACCCAATTTCTCGCAGCCCGGTACAACACCTTCGGGGTCTTGGACAGTACATACGGTACCAATGGATTTACGTTGGTATCCGGCCCGGGCGAGCAGAGCTATGCCAATGGCAGCTACCTCCAGTCCGACGGTAAGTTGGTCCTTGTGGGTGCCACGGATACCGACCCCTTGGACCGGAGTTCGATGTTCGTTCGGCTCACCGCCGACGGGATCCTGGACACCAGTTTCGATGGCGATGGGGTCAGCGTTCACGACCTGGGCGTTCAACGAGATGAGGAACTGCAGCAGTGTGCCGTGCTGGTCAACGGCGACCTGGTGGCCGTCGGTGGCGTGGAAGCACAAGTCACCGGTCGTTTCGAAGGCGTGGTGGTGCGTTTGTCCACCGGTTGGGTGGGCATCGGAACGAACGAGACGGTGCAGTTGAATGCCTTCCCGACGATCTTTACCGAACACATCCGTCTCTCCTACGAATGGCCGTTCGGGGATCTGCCGAACATCCAAGTGTTCGATGCTTTGGGAAAGGCGGTCCCCTGTTCGCGTAGCTACGGACAACGCGGTGGTAGCAGCATTACCGAACAACTCACCTTTGGCACCGACCTAGCGCCGGGCTCCTATGTGGTGCGCATTGGTAGCTCGACCCGAACGGGGCTGGTGCGCGTGGTGAAAGAGTAGGAAAGGGGGAGTATTTGTTCCGAAAGTCCAGACCCAACGGGACTGCGGCTCGGGGGGCGAAGTAACTTGGACGGACGTCATTCCGGGCTCGAACCGGAATCCCGCCAGCAAGGAATGGACATCAGTCAGATCTCCGCAGTTTCTATCGCGGAGAATCCTGCAGTATCAAATCAGAGCGCAGCATCCCCGCCCAATGCGCGCGAGCGTTTGCGTAGGTCTGGAACCAAAGTCGGCTCCGGCCCAACTACGCCATGCCACCACCCGGTCCGGCAACACCTGTTGTCCCCAGATGCCAAAGCAGCAACATGTTCCGCGTGGCCTCGAGGTTGGCATCCACCTTGGCCTGTGCCAGCTCGCGCACGCGGCGGCGCTCGGCATCTTCCTGCTGGACCTTTCGCACCTTCGCCACATCTTTCATCAGCCGTGCGATCGCTGCTTGGTCGGGTACGCGTTCGGCCCAGGTATCACCTTCATCGCGCACGGTGGTGAGTTCCTGCAACAGGTACTCCATCCACTTCAACTTGTGCGCTGTTGTTATAGGTATGGGGTTCACGAACTCCGCACGGCACACCGTGCAGCGCACTTGGTCGTTGGTCACCTTCGCTACGGCGTGTGTCACTTCCCCCAATAGGTGTACGTCCGTTTCCGTCCCACAGGTCGGACAATCCGCCTTGAGCCGTTCCATGAATTCCTCCCCCTTTTCCTGCTCCTCCGCCTGCTCGGAAGTGCATCGTCTTTCGGCCACCGTATGCACCAGTTCTGCAATGCGGTCCAACTCGACCAGCCGGTCGGTCAGTTCCGGGTCCGCCTCGCCCCGTGATGCCTTTTCGTTAAGGTCCTTCTTCAGGAGTATCACGAGATCGATGATCTCCAGTGCCACCGGCGTGTAGTACTCCGCAAAGGTCGTCAGGCCCCGGCTTTCGCTGTCCCTGAATATGTCCTCTTCGTTGTCCATGATAAGCTTGCAACGTGGGTGAGGGTCCTTCTATTATGGCCTGTTCAGGGCCTCATCCTAAAGTTTGGTTACGGCCTTGACGTGGCACAGCGTCGGTCTAGTTCGCATCTTCTCATCGGCTGAACGGTGGCTTTACGGTGCGGTTCTCACAATGCCATGTCATGCATATCCTACCCATGTAGCTCTGCAGTGTCAAGGTCGCCATTCAAATTCCCGACTACTCTGATCCCATGCCCCCCAAAAACGTCTCCATCGTCAAACCAAGCTTCAAAGATCTCTCCATCGAAGACAACGATGCTATTCAACGATACTCTTTGTTCCAATTCATCTCTTGTCATTGGACTTTCAGTCTCTTCAAGCCAGCTGTCATTTTTCAAGCCCAAGAGGTTATCGGAGATCCTGCGGCGAAACTTCGGATCCCAATCATGCTGATGCTGAAATAGCGTTCTGGCCGTAGTATCAAGATCAGCCGATCGACCTACTTCCCCGGATAGAAAGAGTTCAACCTCTCTATCCTTCCAGCTTGTCTTTAGCTCAAACCAACCAAGCCGTCTGTTCAGATAGAACAGTCCGAAGGTCTCGCTTACGTACGTCACTGGTTCTAGTCTCCTTTCCAACAGGGAGCTTAGTTCAGGATGAACGCTGTTCGTTCCTATCACAGCATTCAAATTGATCCTATTCTGGCCGTGATGAACTATTTGTTCCCCGGTCAGCTCCACAATTGTGAGAGGTTCAAGTCCTTGGATCGAATACTCGAAGTTGGGTATCTTTTTGGTCACGTACACTTCTTCCTCGATCAGCGCCTCATTGTTCTTCTTGTACGCGCAAAGAGTAAAGCTTATTGAGCACTCTTCCTTGAATGATGATCTCACCACTCCGTTTTCATCGATCAAGCCGATGAAGACATCAGCTCTGGGCGAAGTGAAAAGAGACTTGATCCTTGAGCGCATGCTTAGTTCGTTATATACATACCATGAACTATCATCCCCTCACTCCACCACCATCCGCAACACCCGCGCCGTGCCTGTGGTAACGCCCTGCACATGCAAGAAGTACACACCGCTCTTCAAACCGGAAACGTCCATGGCGTCAGAAGGTGCAAGTCGAGGCGCGTTCAGCACATCGCGGCCGCTGGCATCGAGCACGCGGATGTTCAGCGCTTCGGTGTGCGGCCACTCCACCCGTAGGCTGTTGTGCGCGGGCACCGGGTACAGTCCGAAGTGCGCGCTGTTCCCGCTTTCGGCAATGGCATCGGCGCCGCACAGCAGGTTGCTGCTGAAGGTGGCCGTGGTCAGCACGGGTACCACATCCGTGAAGCTGCTCACCACCTCGGTGCCGGAGAAGGTGACGGGTGCCGTAAAGGCCATCGGGAAGGCCGCGATGCTGAACGGCGCCAAGAGGAAGCAGCTGCTCATGTCGGCTGCGAAGGCGCTGTGCGCGACCATGCGTTCGCCTGCGCCGGGCTGTTGCACCGATCCGCACATCACCGTGCCGAAGGTGGCCGTGGCCACGATGTCCGTCGGGTAGGACTCCTCGCCGATGCTCACCTTCATGGCGTGGGCGTTGGAGAGGTCGTAGTTGCAGGTGAAGAGGTAGCCCGTCGGGTCTGTGCTCGATCCGTTGTTCGCCACCATGGCCAGGCCGCTCAAGGTGGTGCAGAGCTGCGGGTAGCTGAAGAGGGTATTCACCCCTTGCAGCTCATCCACCTGGAACACGATGCCACCTTGGAAGGTCCCGTTGTCGCTCACCAGTCCGATGCCGGGCGCCATCAGCTCCGGCCCACCGAGGCGCAGGAAGGAGAAGGCGTAGCCGATGGGGATCGGCACCACGTCCACGATCACCGCGCCGTAGCCCGTGCCACCCACGGTGGTGAAACCGGGGGTCAGGCTCCAATCCGGAAAGCCGTTCGGGGTGTAGGCCTGCAAGCGGCCCACGTTGGCACCCATCAGCACATCGCCCTTGCGCAAGAGGCTGATGGGCACATGGCCGTTGCCACTGAAGGCGGTGCTTCCTTGGTACACACCCGCCGCACTGAAACGGTGAATGGTCCCACCATCGCCGGTGCCGCGGATGCTCATCCGGACCTCGTCGTTCGCCAGCACGGCCACCTGCAACCAGTCGGCCAAGCCGATGTTCATGCCCAGGTCCATGCTGGCGCTCAGCAATTCGCCATCGGCGTTCAGGCGCATCAGGCCGGGGTGGTAATTGCCGTTGGCATCGCGCTGCACCAGGGCCAGCACGATGTCGCCGGTGCTCTGGTAGGTGGCATGGGCCACTTGGTAGGGCAGGCTGGGCACCTCGCTGATGTCCATGCGCTGGTACCACAGCACCGCACCTTGCGCATCCAAGCGGGCAAGGCCGCCGAAGCCTTGGTCGTAGTACAGCACATCGCCGTTGGGCAGCGCCGCCACATGGTCCAGCAGCGGACCGATGGCCGAGAAGGTGTCGTAGTAGCTGCGCACGTTCACTTGTGCGGCCAGCAGGGTGGGGAAGAGGAGGGCGGGGATAAGGAGGCGCATGCGGCTAGGGGTGGATGGTGTCCCGAAAATAATGCGGAGGAACCATGCGCACCGCGCCGCGGGAACGAATGTGCCTGCAGGTCAAGGGGAATTGGTTTGCAGCTTGCCGGTACGCCTGAGCACCGGTGGTGGCGGGTCGAATAGCCTTGTAAGGCAGGTCGATGAGCGGCTGTTGCGGCCGCAAGCGATCGGCCTGCGCTTGCGAACGGAGCACATGCGTGCGCAGCCTCTCGAACGGCACCTGCGATCGCAGCGCGTGCGCTTGCAAACGAATGAACTGCACGTGCAATGGGGATCCATGCACCTGCATCAGGACCGGTTGCAACTGCAACTGGTGCGGTTGCACATGCATGTAGTTGGTGTGCGCATGCAACGCAGGTCAATGCATCCGCATCACGAATGATCGCACCTGCACACCCGGCGCCTGCACGTGCATGCCCCTGTTGTGGATGTGCCGTCGCGATGGATGCAAGCGCAGCGGAACGCCCTGCACCTGCACATTCACGCGGTGCAAGTGCGCAGCGTACGATCGCGACTGCAACCTTTCTCTGCAACAACACGTTCCAAGCCCCGAAACAACGACGACCATGGAAAAGGTAAAGGCAGGCTTACGAGGACTTTCGGCTCCGAGCAAGGTGTCGCTCGGCAGAACGGTGTTGAAAGCCATGACCGGCAATCCCAATTTTCCGAACCCCACACCGGGCCTTATCGATCTGGAGAAGGTCATCACGGACCTGCAGCAGGCTTGCGTGGATGCCTTGGACCGTGGCCTGGCCGCCTGTGCCAGAAAGCGCACGGCGGTCACCCGTTTCGACCGCACCTTTTCTGCACTTGCAGCCTATGTGAACAGTGTGTGCATGGGGGATGTGGTTATGCTCTACAGCTCCGGCTTCCCTGTGGCCAAACGACCGGAACCAATGACCGATCTGAAGGCGCCGCAAAGCCTCGGATTCTGGCGTACTGAGTTCCACAACGTATTACAGGTCCGCTGGGACAGCGTGCCCGGCGCCGTGATGTACGAACTGGAAAGCAAAGCTGGACTGGTCGGCCATGAATGGGAACTTGTCGTGCAGACCACCCGGCCGACCACGCGGATCAACTACGACCGCAATGCCCCGCAAATCTACCGCGTAAAGGCCATCGGGACCAAGGCCGTCACCTACAGCATGGAGAAAGTGCCTGCTGCAAGCTGACCAAGCATAAGAAGCAACGAAGGAACTACGAACCTCCACCACCCACGCTAACTACACTGCACGCATGGCCCTCCTCAAATTCCTCAAGAAAGCATCTTTACCGGAGTTGCACGCGCTGGAGCCGGACCACACCTGGTACGAACGCGCCTACTGGCTGACCCTGCTGGCCAAGGAACTGAAGGCCGAAGTGGAGAAGCTCCGCGCCGAGAACAAGCAGCTGCTCCAACAAGTGAATGCGGGCGAGCCGCTCAGCTTCACGCAGGAGGAGTTCTTGGCCATGCGTGATGAACTGAACGAGATCCACAAGGCGAAGGCCAAACTGGACAACCGCGTGAGACGCACTTTTCAGGTCAACCGATCACTTTTGGACGAAGTGGAGGACCTACGCAACGGCATCGACCGGGCCGCGTAGATCCAATTGACCCTGAATAAAGCCCCCTGGCCCTGTTGGTCGGGGGGCTTTGCGTTGGGGCCAACGCAGTTCCGGGCTCGACCCGGGATCCCGCTGCACGGAAGACCGCAGCTGTGAGCGCCGTTCGATCGGAAACCATGGAAGGTTCACAGGTACGAGGTGGACGCACCGGGCGCATGGGTCGGACTTTGGTGACTGACGGGTCCGCATCGGCGTGCAGATCGTATTTTGGCTTCCCGCGCTGACCGATCGCTTACCTGATCCGGGAGCGTCCCCAGGACAGCTGCAACGAGCGCGGAGCTCTGCTGGAGCGACATTCAACCTGAACAACCAGAACACCAAGCCCATGGACCTGCTCGAACGCATCTTCAAGAACAACAAGGAGTGGGTCGCTGGAAAGCTCAAGGCCGACCCTACCTACTTCGAAGAGATCGCCAAGGGCCAGCACCCGCAGCTGCTCTACATCGGTTGCAGCGACAGCCGGGTGACGGCCGAGGACATGATGGGCCTGCAACCGGGTGAGGTCTTCGTGCATCGCAACATCGCCAACGTGGTGGTGCCAACGGACGCCAACCTCAACGCCGTGGTGCAATACGCGGTGGAACAACTGAAGGTGGACCACATCGTAGTGTGCGGGCACTACAACTGCGGGGGCGTGAAGGCCGCGATGAACCCCAGCGACCTGGGCCAACTGAACAACTGGTTACAGACCCTGCGCGATGTGTATCGTTTGCACATGGACGAACTTGATGCGATCCCCGATGAGCAGGCCCGCTTCGATCGACTGGTGGAGCTGAACGTGTTGGAACAGTGCTTCAACATCATCAAGCTGGACCACGTGCAGAAGCGTTGGTACAAGGAGCGCTTGCCCAGCATACACGGTTGGGTGATGAACGTGCGCACCGGCGAACTGAAGGACCTGGACCTTGGTCTGGAGCAGCGGTTCCTGTCGATCCGCAAGGTGTACGACCTGAAGCCGGAGAACTGAAGGCCGGACCTACGCAGCGTTATCATCCGTTCGCGCGCTTGAGCGTCGACGCGTGGTCGTTCGCCCAATAGGACGGTCGCTGGTCCCGACCCGCACCGAACGTTCGTGTCTCGGATCGTGCGTACCGCGTTCAGTTGCTGAAGTAGTCCTGGTACCACTCCTTTTCCCAATGGTCACGGGCTGTGGGAGGGGCGGTGTGCGTGCCATCCAGCAGGTCGCGCAACAGGGCCAAGGAGCGCTCGTCCCGTTGCGAGATGACGGGTATGCCTGCGCGCATCAGCGCTGCGGCCGCCACGCCCGGGCCCTTCTGGTACACCTTGTTCTTCGCGAAGCGCGAACCGGCGTAGGTCACCGTACTGCCACAGGCACCGCTGATATCCATCAATACAGCAAGTGCCACGTTCTCCTTCACCGCCAGGTCGCGCATGGCATAGGCGGCCTTCACCATGCCTTCGGTCCAGTCGGTGCCATCCTCTGCCAGTGACCGGGCTTTCCCATCGAGCACGTCGAAGCCGTTCCCGCCGTGGTTGTCCGGCGTCATGCGCGGGGTACCGAAGGAGTGATCCTCCGGGCAGAATTTCACGATCCGCACTTCCGGCCGGAGCAGCAAACGCCGCAGGTCGGTGTGATCGCCATTGGTGCTGCCATCCACGCCGCAATGCACGCCGCCAAGGCAAGCGCTCATCATCACCACCAATGGGTCCGCAACAGTGGGGCGTGGGCGCTTGGTGAAGAAGTCCGGTGCAGGAAGATGCCCGGGCCGGGCGCTGGATCCCTTGGTCATTCGCGTGTGCGTATAGCTTGTCCGAAGATAACTGCGCCACAGCAAGGCCACGGAACGGCCCGGATCGTGGTCCGGTCCCGCAACCTCACCTCGGATCGCGCCAGGGTGCGGGCTGGCTGGATCCTCGCCACGTGCTCTACTGGCCATCGACGGTCGGGGCCAGGGTCCCTTACTTTCACCGGAAGAACACTTGCATGAACAGGACCCTTTCCGTTGTGATCGCCCTTGCGGCCTGGTTCGCGGTGATCGCGCAGTTCGTATTGATGCTGAACAACCGCACGGCGGGGATCGGCGAGACCGTGCTGCGCTTCTTCAGCTACTTCACCATCCTGAGCAACACCATGGTGGCGCTGTACTACACGCTGCGCTCGGTGCGCGGTGCCGTCGGGGGCTGGGGCCAAGCAGGCATGCACACCGCGGTGGCCTTGTACATCGCCGTGGTGGGCGGGGTGTACCAAGTAGCACTGCGGCAGGTGTGGCAGCCCACGGGCCTGCAATGGGTGGTGGATGAACTGCTGCATACGCTGATCCCGCTGCTGGTACTGCTCCATTGGTGGGCTTTCGCGACGCACGACAAGGCCCGGTGGGCCTGGGTGCCGGGCTTTTTGGTGTACCCGGCGGTGTACCTGTGCTGGGTATTGCTGCGGGGCGAGCTGTCGGGTTTCTACCCGTACCCCTTTATCCACGTAGCGGACCTGGGCTGGCCGACCACCCTGCGCAATGCGCTGATCCTGGTGATGGTGTTCTGTGGCATGGCCATGCTCTTCATCGGCCTGCAGCGTTGGCGGGCGGGTCCTAAGGGTCAAGACCACGGAGCTTGAGGTGGCGCTTGGTCATGGACGCCGGAAGCAATACCGGGAGCCTGTGGTCCGCTTGCGACTTGCGCGGTGTGATGAAGTCATGCAGGTGAACGCTGCCCGATCAGGAGTCCTGGACCCGCACTTGCCCGGCCGGGGCGGTCGCGACAGGATCAATGCGCCGCCCTTAGGTACGGGTCCGAATTCGGCCGCAGGTCGGTGAAAATGTACCGCGCTCACCCTAGATTCACGCCCATGAAAAGCCGCTACCTCCCGCTGCTGCTGGCACTGCTCTGTGCCCAGGCCTACGCCCAAACCCCTGGGCCCGTGAACACTTTGGCGGCTACATTGGCCAATGCGCCCAGCGCCTTGGACAATTATTATGGACCGTATTGCACCGCTACGCATGCCTATGCGCTGGTGAATACGCGCAAGGACGGCAAAGGCCGCGAGGATATGGGCCTGGTCTACGACCTGAGCGGGGGCACCACGGCCAAAGTGCAGGCCGTTTCCATCCCGTGGCAGAAGAACCGCAATAACCTGAGCGCCTTCGGTGTGTTCCAAGGGCAGCCCTTCGTGGTGTACGATCAGTATGACATGGGAACGAACATCAGCCAATTGACTTTGCAGCGCTACGCCTCGAAGTCCTTCGAAGCGGACGGGGAACCCGTATCGATGGGGGATCTCGTGTTCCACGAGAAGAGCGTGTTCGTGGATCAGGTGAAGTTCGAGGTGGCGCAGTCGCCGGACGGCAGCAAGCTCTTGCTGAGCACGGTGCTGAACATCAAGCATGAAGCGACGGTGCTGTGCTGGGTGTTCGACGAGCGCTTCGAACTGGCGTGGTCCGGTAGCTACGGGCTCGGAACCTTCGGTTACGAAATGTTCAATGAGGTGAAGGTGGCCGACACCGGCGATGTGCTGTTCGCAAGCCTCGGCATCGTGCTGACGGACGACCTGTACTCCTTGGACAAGGCCGGTGAGAAGAAGGTGAACGTATTGGCGGCCAACACGCGGCACCGGGATGTGCTGTTCCACCGCTTCCGTGGCGGGACCGAGCAACACTGGAACGGCAAATTGCCGGATGGCCGCCAATTGATCGATGGCAGCATGACCATGAACGCGAACGGCGTATTCGCAGCGGGCGTGTTGGAAGCGGAGAAAGGCGCGTCTGAACGCAACTGGGTGGTGGTGGAATTGGATGAGGCACTGCACCCGGTGGCGGTAGTGGCCGAAGGGCCGGGTGCGAAGGAGACCAGGGACCGCAATTATGATACGCGCCTGCAGGTGGCCAGCGATGGCAGTATGTTGTTCCTCTATGCGCATGAACGCCTGGGCAGCGTGGCGCTGCACCCGGACGGGGTGATGAAATGGACGAGCAGCAGCACATTGGGACGGACACCCGATGTGTACAGCACAGGTACGGAGTTCTTTGCAGGCAAGGCCCTATCCGTAAAGGACATGGACGATATCGCTGCTGACCGCAGCTTGGGCGAGAACTACGACCAACGCCCGGTGCTGATCCGCTGGGATGGTGCCGGCAAGGTGAACTTCACCCCGGTGATCCCGTTCGCACATCCAGTGAAGAAAGGGGCGTATTACGTGAAGCGCCCGCAGTTCCACAACGTACAGGCCTGCGGGCAGTACGTGGATTGGGACAATGAGCGGCGACCGACCCTGTACCAAGTGGCAATGGACCTATGAGCCGCCGGCCGGTCATGAGCTGGCAACCGAGGGAGGTACAATCAACACAGCAACTATGCGCGGCGCGCTATCGCTTCGCGATGCGCTGCACCACGGCCCCGGCACCGCTGCCGTACTGCAACAGGTACATGCCCTTGGGCAAGTGGCCCAGGCTCAGCACGGCCGTTCGGTCGGTAACGGCCAAGCGGTGCACGCTGCGACCGGTGGCATCGAACAGTTCGAGCGTGCCGCCCGCGGTGGGCAATTGGACAGTGAGCAGGTCCGTGGCTGGGTTGGGCGTTGCGGAAAGCACCGGTGCTGCGGCTTCGGAGAGGCCGGTGCCAATAGTGCATGCGGCATCTTCCTGGTAGAGCAGTTCCACCTCCTCGGCACTCAGGGCACGACCGTAGTAGCGGATGTCGTCCATGGCCCCTTCGAACTGCTCGCCGATGGTGATGCCTTGGGCGGACTGCCCCACGGTGACCTGCTGGGTGGAATCGGATCCGACCAGCACATTGTCGAGCCAGATGTGGTGGATGCCGTTGTTGTAGCGATAGGCCAAGTGATGCCACGTCGGGTCCGGAATGGGGGGCATGACGGGGCTCCATAGTTCGCCATTGCTACCGCTGGCCAGCACACGGTTCAGGTCGTAAAGGCTCAGGGCATAGTCCGTGGTGTTCCAGCTGCTGCCGGCAGCGCGCTTGGCGAAGAGCCATTCGAGGTCGCCCATTTCCTCAGAGCCGCCTTGGTACCATAGGCTGATCGTGAAGGCATCGGTGGCCTCCACATCAAGGTCGGCAGAGAAGGGGATGGCCACGTGCGAAGTGGTGCCTGGGAACTGCAAAGCGCACCCGGGTTGCCCGCGCGGTCGGCCGTAGTGGCCACGCTACCTGCTATGACCCCATCATTGCTTTGGCCGCTCTGGTCCAGTGTGCTGCCCCCGGCGAAGGTCCAGTGCGGCCAAGCAGGCCAAGGCCCAGTTGAGCGTGAACGGTGGGCAGGAAAGCGAGCAATAGAAGCAAGTAGAGGCATACGCATGGACCAAGGACGCAATGCAAGGTCGCATGGGTTGCCTGCGACGCACCGACGCAGGCTCACCTTCGGCATTAAGTTCCCCGGTTCAGGACCACGGCCGTCCACGGCGCGCATCGCCTGCCGCGCAGCGCCGGAACGACCGTTCTTTTACTCCTTCACCAGTGGCTGCACGTGCAGCAAGGTGCCATCGGGTGCCGTTACGCGGGCCATGTAGAGGCCGCTGGGCAGGGTGCTCAGGTCCATGCCTTGCACGGGGCTTTCCAGTGCCAAGCGGCCATCGGCGGCGAAGAGGGCGCGGTGGCCTTGGCGGGTGCTTCGGCCATGTACAAAGCGGAGGTGGCGGGGTTCGGGTACAGGCGGTCCGGGCTGTAGCGCACGGCCTCGGCGATGCCCACGGGGCTAAGGAGCGTGTAGGGCTCATCGTCGATCACGTTATCGTAATTGGCGGCGAAGAAGATGTAGTCGCCGCAGCTGGTAATGCCGTTGGCGGGGTACAGTGCGCCGTTCACCTGCGGGCCGGGGTATACGATCTGCATGGTGCCGGCGGTGGTGCCATCAGTTACCCAAAGTTGCTCGTCGGAGCCGTTGCTGAAGGCCGTGAAGTAGAGTTTGCCGCCTTGTGCGCAGAGGTGCGCTGGCGTGTTGACGTTCTCGCCGATCGGCAGCATCTGCGTGCCTTCGGGGGTGCCATCGCTGTGCCAGAGGTTGGCCGTGGCGCCGGTGTAGGCCGAATACCACACTTCGTTGTTGAAGGCCACCAGGTCCTGTGGTAGTGACTCGTTGCCGCCCGGCACCATGTCCACGACCATGGTGGTGCCCTCGGTGGTGCCATCGCTCACCCACAGTTCGCTGCCGTGCGCGTAGCCATCATCGCCTTTGAAGAAGAGCAGGCCGTTCACCACGGTGAGGTCGCGCGGTGCGCCGCTTCCGGTGCCTTCGTCGATGTCCTTCACCAACAAGGTGCCGGCCTCGGTGCCGTCGGTCACCCACAGCTCCTCGTCCAAGCCGGGCGACGAAGCGGAAAAAGTAGAGCTGTCCGTTGTATTCGGTGAATCCGCGCGGACTGCCGCCAATGCGATCCCGGGTAGATGTCCTTGACGCGCGCGGTGCCCTCCACGGTGCTGTCGGTCATCCACAGTTCAGCGCCGAGCGCTTCGGTGCGTCCGTTGAAGATGACCATGCTGTTGTACACGGTGAAATTGCTGGAGAATTCGAGGTCCTGCACGTTGTCCACGGCCAGTTCGAACTGCGCCGGCCTCGGTGCCGTTTGAGCCCATAGGGCATAGTCGTTGCCATCGTTGGCAGCGAAGTACACGCGGCCGTTGAAGCTCAGGAAGCTCAAGGGGTAGCTGCCGTCGGGCCCGGGGTTGATGTCCTTCAGGAGCACGGTACCATCGGGCGCGCCGCATCGCTCACCCACACCTCGTTGCCATGCACATCGTCGTTGGCGCGGAAATACACCAGCCTGTCCACACAGGTGATGCCGCTGACGTTAGCGCCGCCGTTGGGGTTGATGTCGCGCAGGAGGGTGGGCACCTGGGCCGAAGCCAGGAGGGAGAAAGCAAAAAGCGGGAGCGAGGGCGTAACGAAGCGGTCGAGGGGAGCGGGTTTCGGGCACCTTGGCACCCTGTTCGAACACACATCGGGGTGGTGGGTGGGAATGTGAACAAGGGCAGGGAGAGCGAACCACAAGACCCAGGTCGCATCCAGGCAACGCGCGCCATCTTGTTCGTCTTCCTACTCGTGGTAACACGTTCGATATGAGAAGATCGCTTCTTATCGCTGGATGCATTGCTGCGCTGACGGGCACATGCGCAGTTCGGTCCGCCTCGGATCATCGAGGAGGCTGAAACCCCTAGGCCTGTTACCGCACTGGCCGATCTGGACGGAGATGGCGACAACGATCTCTTGGCCCTGGCCACCAATTTCTATCAATGGGGGCGCGTGGTCTGGTACGCCAACGATGGTAGCGGGAGTTCTTGGCCGCGGCAGCTTATCTTCTCCTCTACTGGAATGGTCAGGTGCAGCTGGGTTGGACGTGGGCGACATAGATGGTGATGGCGACGGGATGTGCTGACCAGTCAAATTGGAAATACTGTGATGTATTGGTTCGAGAACGATGGCACGGGATCCTTCACTCAACAAACGATACCATCCACCGGTGATCCTTGTCGCGCTCATAGCTTGGTCGATATGGACGGTGATGAGACCTGGACGTGGTAGGAGAATCACAGTCCAATGTTAAATGGTTCGAGAATGACGGCACCGGTAATTTCGGTCCCGAACACACGATCGACCTGTTGTCCTCTTTCACGACCACGTCCGACATTGACGGCGATGGCGATGTCGATTTGATCACTGCCAGCAGCTATACCGACATGATACTGAAGTTCGCCAACGATGGCAGCGGCAACCGGTGCCCAGCAGACGATCGCCATCGGTGTGGATGGTGCCAACCATCGCCGCGGCCGATCTGGATGGCGATTGCATCAGGACGTATTATCTGGTGGCCTTCACCGAGAACACCATCGCTTGGTACGCGAACGACGGTGCGGGGAATTTCGGCCCGCAACAGTGATCAGCACCGCGGTGGAGTATGCCATCTTCGTGAACACCGCCGACCTGGACGGCGATGGCGACAACGACGTACTCTCCGCCTCTGTCACTGACAACAAGGTCGCATGGTACGAGAACCGTGGTGACGGCAATTTTTATGAGCAACAGGTGATCAGCACAGCGGCCTACTGGGCTTTGTCGATCGTGACGGGTGATGTCGATGGAGATGGAGACCTGGATGTGTTCTCGAACTCGCAGGGTGACGACAAGATCGCTTGGTACGAGAACCAGGGGAACCTCGGCTTTGGGCCACAGCAAGTGCTTACTGTCTCCGCTCGCATTCCCATTATTACGCGTACCGCCGATCTCGATGGCGACGGCGACCCGGACGTGCTGGTGGGCATGACCTCCCACAGCCGTATCGCTTGGTACGAAAATCTTGGCGGTGGCCTCACGGGTCCGCAGCAGGAGATCACTTCCCAAGTGGCCGACCTCCGGGACTTGAGAACGGCCGATCTGGATGGCGATGGTGATCTGGACCTGCTTTCCGCTTCATTTGAAGACCATAAGTTCGCATGGTATGCCAACGACGGCTCTGGAGGCTTCGGCCCCCAGCAGCTCATTGGCACGGTCATGGGCGGTCCGGTGTCGATCTGCCCTGCCGACCTGGACGGCGATGGGGACCAGGATGTGCTTGGCGGACACTCGGAGCTTGAGCGATACATGAATGACGGGCTCGGGAACTTCACTCCCCTCCCTCCAGTAGCTGGCTTTCATGGTGTGCTCAGTTCGGTGGACATCGACGGTGATGGCGATCTGGACTGTTTGGCGAACGGAATGCTCGGAATGTTAGGTGCCATCGTCTGGGCACGGAACGATGGCCTTGGGGGCTTCGGGACCGATCGCTTCATCAGCTTCGCGTGGGGGCGTTCCTTGACGGCTGCAGATATGGATGGCGACGGAGACCCGGATGTGATCACTTCTTCCTTCGAGAGTGACACACTTGTATGGTACCCGAACAATGGCCTTGGTGTTTTCGGCCCCCCACAAGTGATCTCGTCGTTGGTTACCAATGTCTTCCAAGTGCTGGCCGCCGATATGGATGCGGATGGTGATCAGGACGTCCTTTCCGCATCCTATGACGACGATGAGTTCGCATGGTACCAGAACGACGGATCTGGCGTTTTTGGTCCGCAACTGATCATCGATGCCACTGTGGATGGCGCGAACTGCATTGCGACCACAGACATGGATGGCGATGGTGACCTTGATCTGGTCGGTGCAGGGTATAATGATATTGATGTGGTCTGGTACGAGAACCACGTGGGATCTCTCTACCGAATCGATGGCACGGTGTTCATGGACGCGGATCAAAACGGCTCCTTTGACGGCGCGGACGTTCCATTTCCCTATGCGCCCGTATCCATCACACCCATGCTGAGCACCGTGATGTCGGGAGCGGCCGGTACGTACACCGCCTTCGTGGATACGGGAACCTTCGCTCTCGAAAGCGTGCTGTCCGCCCCGTTGTGGACCTTGACCACTTCACCTGCGGTGCGATCCGTTCAGATCACTACCCTTGAGCCACAGGTGGCCGGGGTCGACTTCGGTTGGGCACCGGCGATCGACACCTCCATCGTTCTACCTGGCTTCACACTGGGCACAGGTCCGTGCGGATCCACCGTGCATTCTTGGCTTTCGTACCGGAACCTGGGCACCCGCATCGAACAAGGGACCATCACCCTCGAGCTCGATCCTGTGTTCTCGTTCGTGAGCAGCATCCCTCCGCCTTCCACGATCGTGGGCAATACGCTCACTTGGGAGTTCGACAGCCTGAATTGGTTCGCGATCGGCCAGATCCCCATGGAGATACAACTGCCACCGAGCGCCACCGATTGGACCAGTACCACAACAGTGGCCACCGTGGACAGTCTGGGTGCTTCCACGGGGGTATTCACGCTTCCGCAGAGCGGTTTCATCGGCTGTGCCTACGACCCGAATGATAAGCAGGTGGAGCCCCAGGGCTATGGGATCCATGGTGCGGTGGCCATTGACACCGAATGGCTCACCTACACCATCCGCTTTCAGAACACCGGAACGGGAACGGCCTACAATGTGTCCATCATCGACCAACTGGACGGAGACCTCGATCGCAGCAGCCTGGAGATACTCGGCACATCGCACCCGATCACAAGCATGCAGATCGATGCTGCTGGGAAGGCGATCTTCCGTTTCAACAACATCATGCTGCCCGACAGCAACGTGAGCCGGTCGGCCAGCCAAGGCTACTTGCGCTATCGCATCCGGCCTGCGGAAGGTGCAGCGGATGGCACGCAGATCACCAATGCCGCATCGATCCTCTTCGATCTGAACCCGGCCATCGTCACCAACACGGTAACGAACACCTTGGTGGATTGCAGCCTCTTCAGTGCCGAGATCGGCTGGGGTGATGTCGATTCGCTGGTGGCCACAGCGGGCGATCATTACCAGTGGTACCACAATGATGACAGCATCGCGGGCGCCGAGGGCCAAGGCTTGATCGTTACCGAGCCGGGCAGCT
>JAWKNF010000021.1:0-48071 GCA_041391825.1 Flavobacteriales bacterium
TGGCGAAGAGGCCGAAGGCGAAGCCGATGCTGAGCTTCACGCTGTTGAGCAGCACGCACAGGAAGAAGATGAGCGTGTTGAACAGGAAGTAGGTGAAGAGGTAGTCCTTCTTGCGGTGGATCGGGTAGTAGATCAACCGGATGAGGATGAACAACACCAGCAAGTCGACCCCGAACTTGAACAAGAGCTCCCACAGATCCGGGTGGTAGAGCGGCATTCCAAAGATCTTCATGGTTCCAGGTTCGGGTTCAGGCGGCCTTCCGGATGCGGTCGAGCATCAGTAGGACCCCTTTGAAGGCATTGTGTTTAATATTCTTCTCCAAGAGCAGCATGCCCACGCAGTACTTGCTCATCCCCGAAGGGCGCAGGTTCCTGCTGCGCATGATCCGCACGAAGGGTGAGGTGCGGTCCGCGCGCTCCTGTTTCAGTTCCGCGATGACGATGCCTGTGAGCTCGCGTTCCCCGGTCGGGTCGGAATAGCGCAGGTCCACATCCATGGTCAGGCGCTCCGGGGTGTCCTTTGCCACGAAGGTGTAGCGGGTGAAGTGGTTCCACAGCGCCGCTTGCAATGCCTCATCACGACCATTGGCCTTGGCGATGAAGGCCGCTTGCTCCGCGCTCAGCACCTCCGGTATCCGGTCCACGCGAACGCGCTTCTTGTCCGTGCGGCCACGTCCGGTCTTGCGCTTCACCTCCAGGAACACCAGGTCGCTACCGATGTACTCGCGGAAGCGCACCTTCGAGCGGAAGGTCCGTCGGTTGTGGTGGTCCTTGTAATGTTGCAGGTCGGGTGTGTCGAAGTACAAGCTGCGGTACTTGGTGCCGCGCACGCCTTCCACCTCCAGCAAGCGGTAGTCCTTCAGCATAGCCTCGAACACCACAGGAAGGTCCTCGGCCGCGAAAACGTACTTCGTGTCCACACGGTCCTGCAGTTTCACACCATCCATCTCGGCCAGCGAAATGGGGTCGAAACGTTCGAGTACGGCGCTCGTGTTGCTCATGTTCTACGGCCCAAGGGGGCCAAATCTATTGCATCCAACGCAGGGCGAGCCCTCCAAGGTACCCAGCAAGCCTTGTCCGGCGTATTTTTCGCCCCGACCCGGGTACCGAAAGGGTCTGCAACCGCTCATGAGCATTTCCGGCACCGTCGTACTCGAATACCTGCAACATGCCTCCGTTGTCGACCTGAACGAGGCCGATCGCGCCTTGGTCCAAGCCGCACATGATGCTGCCTTGAAGGCCTATGCGCCATATTCCAAGTTCCTGGTGGGTGCGGCCTTGCGCACGACGGATGGCCGCATCGTGATCGGTAGCAACCAGGAGAACGCCTCGTTCCCGGCCGGGATCTGCGCCGAACGCACGGCCCTGCACAGCGCCATGGCCCAGGATCCCGCCACCGTGGTGGAGACCATGGCCATCGTGGTCCCGTCCGTCACCGGAAAGCGCCCCGTAACGCCCTGCGGCATCTGTCGGCAGTCCTTGTTGGAACAGGAGATCCGCCAAGGGAGAAGAGCGCTGCGCCTGTTGATGACCGTGCCGAACGGACCGGTGTACGAGCTGAAGAGTGCCGGTGCCTTGTTGCCCCTTTCGTTCGACGCTTCCTTTTGGAGGGCTGAGCATACCAAAGTGCTCGTTCCCTCGGGGCCATATTTGCCCCGTACGTTCAACCTTCGCCATGCCCACAAAGACAGCGCCGTCCAGGAAGGGCGGTACCCCGAGCAAGCCTTCCAAGTCCAAGGATACTTCCTTCGGCAAGGAGACCTATATGCGGTGGTTCAAGGACATGATGCTGATGCGACGCTTCGAGGAGAAGACCGGCCAGCTCTACACCATGCAGAAGTTCGGTGGCTTCTGTCACCTCTACATCGGCCAGGAGGCCATCCTTGCGGGCATGATCACGGCGATCCGCAAGACGGACCGCATCATCACCGGCTACCGCGACCATGCCCACCCCTTGGTGCTGGGCACGCCGAGCAAGAACGTGATGGCCGAGCTCTTCGGTAAGCTCACGGGCACCAGCAAGGGCAAGGGCGGTAGCATGCACTACTTCGACAAGGAGCGCCACCTCTTCGGTGGGCATGGTATCGTGGGTGGACAGATCGGACTGGGTGCCGGTATCGCCTTCGCGGACAAGTACCGCGGCGAGGACCACGTGACCTTGTGCATGATGGGCGATGGGGCCATCCGGCAGGGGATCTTGCACGAGACGTTCAACATGGCCATGACCTGGAAGTTGCCGGTGATCTTCATCATCGAGAACAACAACTACGCGATGGGCACCAGCGTGGAGCGCACCAGCAATGTGCATGACCTGAGCACCATCGGCGAGAGCTACGACATGCCCGGCCTGGGTGTGAACGGCATGCGCTGCGAGGATGTGCATGAGGCGATCGCCATGGCCTGCGAACATGTGCGCGCCGGTAAAGGCCCGTACCTGCTCGATATCAAGACCTACCGCTACAAGGGGCACAGCATGAGCGACCCGCAGAAGTACCGGACCAAGGAGGAAGTGGAGGGGTACAAGAAGCAGGACCCCATCGAAAGCGTTCGCGCCACCCTGTTGGAGAAGAA
The DNA here is from genome assembly GCA_041391825.1 of Flavobacteriales bacterium. Classification (GTDB taxonomy): domain Bacteria; phylum Bacteroidota; class Bacteroidia; order Flavobacteriales_F; family PHOS-HE28; genus PHOS-HE28. The sequence goes on from JAWKNF010000021.1 coordinate 2,572, forward strand.
GTGGGCCACCGACGCGGAACTGGAGAAGATCGACAAAGCGGTGAAGAAGGAGGTGGAAGAGGCCGTGCAGTTCGCGCAGGAAAGCCCGATGGCCACCGAGGAGGAGCTGTACGTGGACGTGTACGCCCAGCCGGATTACCCATTCGTAATGGACTAACGAACAACCACGCCTTAGAACGGCGTTCATTGCATGGCCGAGATCGTACGTATGCCGAAGTTGAGCGACACCATGACCGAAGGTGTGGTGGCCGCATGGCACAAGAAGGTGGGTGATACCGTGAAGAGCGGAGAGGTGCTTGCGGAGATCGAGACCGACAAGGCCACCATGGAGTTCGAGAGCTTCACCGACGGCGTGTTGCTGCACATCGGCGTGGAGAAGGGCAAGACGGCCGCCGTGGACAGCGTGCTGGCGGTGCTCGGCCAAAAGGGGGAGGACATCAGCAAGCTATTGGCCGATGCCGCAGCGGAACAGCCGAAGGCCGAGGTGGCGCCGGCCCCTGCTGCGAAAGAAGAGCCCGTCAAAGAGAAGGAAGTGGAGGTGAAGGCCGCACCCGCAGCGCCGGTGGCCGCAGCACCACAGCGTGCAGCCGCGCCGGTGCGGACGCAAGCCGCATCGAACGGTCGCGTGAAGGCCAGTCCCTTGGCCCGTCGTTTGGCGGAAGAGAAAGGGATCGATATCGGACGTGTGGCCGGATCCGGCGATGACGGCCGTGTGACCAAGCAGGACATCGAGAACTATACTGGTGGCGCCTTAAGTGGCCCGCAGGTGGAGGCCTTCGAGGAGGTACCGGTGAGCCAGATGCGCAAGACCATTGCGAAGCGTTTGGGCGAGAGCAAGTTCACCGCTCCGCATTTCTACCTCACCATCGAGATGGACATGTCCCGCGCCATGCAGGTGCGCGAAGCGATCAACGCGCAGATCGCGCCGGATAAGATCTCGTACAACGACCTGGTGATCAAAGCGGCCGCTGTGGCCTTGACGAAGCACCCGAAAGTGACCAGCAGTTGGTTGGGTGATCGCATCCGGTACAACAAGCATGTGCACATGGGCGTGGCGGTGGCCGTGGAGGAAGGCCTCCTGGTGCCCGTGGTCCGCTTCGCGGATGGCAAGCCCTTGCGCACGATCGGTGCCGAGGTGCGTGAATTCGCGAAGAAGGCGAAGGACAAGAAGCTGCAGCCGCAGGATTGGGAGGGGAACACCTTCACGATCTCGAACCTCGGTATGTTCGGTATTGACGAGTTCACGGCGATCATCAATCCGCCGGATGCCTGCATCATGGCCATCGGTGGGATCATCGAGAAGGCCGTGGTGAAGAACGGCGCCATTGTGCCCGGCCACACCATGAAGGTGACCCTGAGCTGCGACCACCGCGTGGTGGACGGCGTTACCGGTGCCGAGTTCCTGAATACCTTCAAGGCCTATATGGAGGAGCCTGCGCTGCTCCTTGGCATGATGGCGATCTAAGCCCTACTGAGCGGCCGGACCGTTACTTCCACACCACCCACACCGGCCTATGTCCAAGCAGCGACCCACGGTCCTTGTCCCCACGGAAGGCTTGTCCCGTGCGGAAACCATCGTCGTCTTGATCCACGCGCTCGGCGAGCTCGGTTGGGGTGTGGAGCACCTGCATCCGATGCGCGCCGTGCTGAAGGTGCCGCCCAAAGGGATGTCGAAGGGCGAGGATGTCGTCATCGAATTCGGCGAGAACGAATTCTCGGCGCTGAGCAAAGCGTCCGAGTGGAGCCCGTTCGCCAAAGGGACAAGACATGAGAAGAACCTCGAGGCCCTGGCAACGACCTATGCCACGTCGCGTGCGACGATCAGCGCCGAGTATATGGCGGCCCAGCTGAAGGAGTTGGAGGAGAGCGGCGTGATGCAGCAGGACGCGAGCACTGCGCACGCCAACGAATTCTCGTGGAAGGACATCGGCACCTTCTTCATTCCCCGTGCCGGTTTCTGGGCCACACCGCTGTTGATCGACCTGAGCGTGCTGGTGTACATCCTGATGGTGATCGCCGGAGCCGGTCCCATCGACCCCAGCGGGGAGGACCTTGTTGCTTGGGGTGCCAACTTTCGGCCCCTTACCGTCGCTGGGGATTGGTGGCGCTTGCTGACCTGCTGCTTCGTTCACATCGGTATCCTCCATCTGCTCTTCAACATGTACGCACTGGCCATGGCCGGGGTGCATCTGGAGCCGCTCTTGGGCCGGTGGCGTGTGATCGCCTTGTATGTGATCACGGGCGTTGCAGCCAGCGTGGCGAGCCTGTGGTGGCACGAGAATACGATCAGTGCCGGAGCCTCGGGTGCCATTTTCGGCCTCTACGGTGTGTTCCTCGCCCTGCTCCTGACCGACCTGCTGCACAAGGAGGTGAGGAAGCAGCTGCTCACCAGCATCGGCGTGTTCGTTGGCTATAACCTGATCTACGGGCTGCAAGGCGGCGTGGACAATGCGGCGCATGTGGGCGGCTTGCTCAGCGGTATTGTCTTCGGCTTCGCGCTCTATCCCAGCTTGAAGCAACCGGAGAATGCAACGGTCCGCACCGCTTCGATGGTGATCCCGGCAGGTCTGGTGGTATTGCTCGCTGCCGTCATGTTGCTTTCGCTGCGCAACGACGACCAACAGTACGAGGCGCGCCTGCAGGCCTTCTTCGACAATCAGGAAGTGGGCATGACCTTCTTCGCGAAATGGGAGGCCGAGGCGAATGACCTGGAGTTGTTGAACGAGGTGAAGCAACGCAGTTTGCCGGCCTGGTATGCCAACCGCGAGTTGCTCTATGACCTGGATGAGCTGAAGCTTTCGGCGTCGTTGGCAGCACGACACGCCTTGTTGCATCGCTATTGTGATCTGCGCTTGAAGAATTTCGATCAAGCCCAGTTGCTGTTGAGTGGGACCGGCGGACCGAAGATGAGGGAGGAGTTCGACGCCACCTTGCTCGAGATCGACGCCCTGATCGACGAGATGAACGGGTCCGCGGAGGAGGTGGAATGAACATGGCGCAGGTGTAGCGCCTATTTTCGTCGATGTGCCGGGCGATCCCGCCGCTCCCAAGATCCCGATGTTCAACGACCTACTCCTTCGCCTGATGCCGGACAGCGTGCGCCGGATGGTGCGCGATCGCGTGCTGAAGGGGGATGCCGTGCACTGCCCGATCTGCGCACGCGGAGCGATCACCTTCCTGCCCTCGGGCAAACCGCCTCGTCCGCATGTGCTATGCCCCTTCTGTGGGTCCCGCGAACGCGCACGCATGATGTGGCTGTTCCTGCAAGCGCGCGACTTGTTGAAACCGGGCATGCGGATCCTGCATGTCGCGCCGGAGCGATGCGTGCGCGAACGCCTGATGCGCATCCCGCAGGTGGACTATGTGGCCGGCGACAAAAAGGAACCCGCGTACACCTATCCGGCCGGCACGATCGATCTCGATATCACCGCGATCCCATTCCCCGACGATCGCTTCGACCTGATCCTCTGCTCGCATGTGCTTGAGCATGTGCCCGACGATGGCGCCGCGCTGAGCGAACTGTATCGCGTGCTCGCACCCGGTGGCACCGCGGTACTGATGGTGCCGTTGGAATTGGACCGGGCCGTTACGGATGAGGACCCGTCGATCACCGACCCGAACGAACGCTTGCGGCGCTTTGGCCAGTTCGACCACGTGCGCATGTATGGCAGGGACTACACGCAACGGCTGGAAGCGGCCGGTTTTCAGGTTATCGAGGATGCGGTGACCGAGCGACTTTCGCCGGAGGAGGTCTTCCGTTCCGGACTGTTGCGTTCCGAGGTGGTGCACGCCGGGTTCAAGTGAAGCCGGGTCCGCTCAATGCTCGTTCGCGGCGGATGTCCGCAACAGCATCACTTGGAAATCGCCTCGGGGCATACGGAAATAGCGCCCGTTCGGATCGGCCGGAAGTTCCGTTCCATAGGTGGCCAGTTTGGCGTTGAGCCAGGGTGTGAGGTCGGGCCGAAGTTCGCTTTCGGTCATCGGCACCAGCACCACCACGCCCTCGGGTCCCTGGCAAGCGCTCAAGAGCAGTGCCTCGTTCACGCTCAAGGGTTCCAAGGGAGCAACGTGGTGTCCGGGCGGTAGGAAGTGGCCGCGATCCAGCACGATGCCACGTCGGATGCCGAAGGATCGTGCATTCTCGATGTGCTGTTCCATCCAGGCCACACGATCCGTGTAGGCGGCGGCGACGTGAACGGACCAGGCCATCCGATAGATGAAGATCAGCGATAAGAGGGCCAGCACAAGGTGATGCATGCGTCCGTGGGCCATCACCCGCGAAGCGATGACCATCAAGGTCCACACCGTTGGGGCGTAGTCCACGATCTCGCGATAGCGACCATGCGTGGCATCGGGGAAGAAGAGGGAGATCAGCACGTACATGGTGAAGAGACCGGAGAGCAGGAGCACCAGGCTGCGGACATCGCGCAAACGGATGAGGGCGATCGTCGCGACCGATGCGAGCAGCACGGTGTCGGGGTAATGTGCCAAGGCATGCAGGCCATGGCCCGCCAACCTGCCCGGTGCGAAGATCCACGCAAGGCCCCATTCGCTCAGGCGCGTGAAGACCTTCTCGAAGGCATCGGACTCGTATTCCGATAGGAACAGCAAGCGATGCGCCAGTTGAAGCACGAGCAATGCGGCCAGTACGAGGGCCAGGCGTTTGTGCTGCCAGATGCGTTCCAAGGTGAGCACGAAGAGCAGCGTGAGCAGGCCCATGAAGTGGCTCGACGCGATCAGGATGAACAAGGTGCCGAGAATCACGTTCCGCGCGATGACCGGGAGCTGTGTGCTGCGCAGCACCGCTACGAACACCACCAAGAGCATGGCGCCGTAGTAGAATTCGAAGATCGGACAGAACAAGGCATGCGTGAGGCCGACGAATTGTGTGGCGAGCAGGACCATGCCCGCAGCATGATCGCGCAGGTAGCGAACGACGAAGAGGTAGAGCGCTGCCGCGAGCACCACGTTGGCCAGGGAGACCAGCACGATCAACGCTTCCATAGGCAGTCCGAGATGTACACCGGTCAAGGGCGACCATTGGATCAAGGGGATCAGCCAGCGACCGTTGATCACGTGGAAGCCTTCGGTCTTGATCACTTGGATGAGGAAGTAGGCACCATCGGCATAGAGCCGCTCCTTCGCGAAGACCACGGCGAAGGCCGCCATGCCGCACAGGGCGATCGCTGCGAACGAAAGATCGAGCGCGGATCCGCCCAACAAGGTGGGCCTCTTCGGTCCCGGACGCTTCGGGATCTTGCTTTTCAGCATGCACCGCAAAGGTGCGAAGGGGGCACGTGGTAATTTCCGCCCGTGATGGATGTGCTCCGAACACCGATCGAGTTCCTGAAAGGGGTGGGGCCGCAACGCGCCGAGTTGCTTCGTTCGGAGCTCGGCATCCACACCTTCAATGATCTGCTGCAGCACTTTCCCTTCCGCTATGTGGACCGCAGTCGCTTCCACAGCGTGTCCGAATTGAACGAGGAGATGGCGCAGGCCCAGTTGCGCGGCAAGCTCGGACCCTTGCGCACCATGGGTGAGAAGCAGCGCAGACGGCTCACGGCGAGCTTCACCGATGCCACCGGGACGGTCGAACTGGTGTGGTTCAAAGGCGTGCGCTGGTTGCAGGCCTCGTTGAAACCGGGTCAGGAATACATCCTTTTCGGAAAGCCGAACGTGTTCCAAGGCCGCTTCAACTTCCCGCATCCGGAACTGGAGCTGGCGGCCACATGGGAACAAGGATTGAGCGCCAGCTTGCAGCCGGTCTATCACACCACGGAGAAGCTCACGGCGAAAGGCTTGGGCAGCCGCGCGATCTGGAGCCTGCAGAAGACCTTGCTTCCGCAGGTGATGGGGCATTTGCCCGAAACCCTGAGCGATGAGCTGGTGGATTGGTTGGCCGGCCTTTCGCGGGAAGAGGCCTACCGGCAGCTGCACGCGCCGCAGGACCAAGCGCGACTGGACGAGGCGATACGCAGGTTGAAGTTCGAGGAGCTGTTCTTCATCCAACTCCTACTGCTGAAACAGAAGCAGGAGCTGCAGGAGCGGATCAAAGGGAACGTCTTCCAACAGGTCGGTGAGCACTTCAACACCTTCTACAAGGAACACCTGCCCTTTGAACTGACCGGTGCGCAGAAGCGCGTGGTGAAGGAGATCCGCAAGGACATGGGCAGCGGCGGACAGATGAACCGCTTGGTGCAAGGCGATGTGGGCAGCGGCAAGACCTTGGTCGGTCTGCTTTCCATGTTGATCGCCCTGGACAACGGTTTCCAAAGTGCGCTGATGGCGCCGACGGAGATCCTGGCACAGCAGCACTTCGCCACGCTCTCGCGCTTCCTGGAGAACATGCCCGTGGTGGTGCGCTTGCTCACCGGCAGCACCAGGACCGCGGAACGGAAGAGCATCCTGCAGGCCTTGCGCGCTGGAGAGGTCCACTTGATCGTTGGCACGCATGCCTTGCTGGAGGATCGCGTGGTCTTCGACAAGCTCGGTCTGGTGGTGATCGATGAACAGCATCGCTTCGGTGTGGCGCAACGGGCGCGGCTTTGGGCGAAGAGCGCGGTGCCGCCGCATGTGCTGGTGATGACCGCTACACCGATCCCGCGCACCTTGGCGATGACCTTGTACGGGGACCTGGATACCAGCGTGATCGACGAGCTACCACCCGGACGGAAACCCGTGCGCACCGAGCACCGCACGGATCATGCACGCAGTGCCGTGTTCGGGTTCCTGGAGAAGGAGATCGGGAAAGGGCGACAGGTGTACGTGGTCTACCCCTTGATCGAAGAGGCCGATCCGGCCAAGATGCAAGGCATTGAACTGAAGGACCTGACGGACGGTTTCGAAAGCATCACTCGTCGCTTCCCCTTGCCGAAGTATGCGGTGAGCATGTTGCACGGCCGCATGGACCAAGCGACGAAGGATTACGAAATGGCCCGCTTCAAGAAGGGCGAAACGAACATCCTGGTGGCCACCACGGTGATCGAGGTGGGAGTCGATGTGCCCAACGCCAGTGTGATGGTGATCGAGAACGCAGAGCGCTTCGGCCTTTCCCAGCTGCACCAGTTGCGTGGCCGGGTGGGGCGCGGTGCCGAACAGAGCTACTGCATACTGATGAGCGGCAACAAGCTCGGCAACGATGCCCGCGCGCGTTTGGAAACGATGGTGCGCACCAACGATGGTTTCGAGATCGCCGAGGTTGACCTGCGCCTGCGCGGGCCGGGTGACCTGATGGGCACGCAGCAGAGCGGGATACCGGAACTGCACATCGCCGACCTCGTTACCGACGCGACCTTGTTGCAACAAGCACGTCAGGTGGCCATGCGTCTGCTCGATCGCGACCCTGGACTCACAGAGCCGAAGAACGTCCGCATCGCTCGTTCGCTCGCCGAGTTGCGCGCCGGTCGACCATTGTGGGGCAGGATCAGCTGAGCTCAGGTGGCCAACGCCGCTTTCCGTCGGATCTCCTCGGGGTCCAGCACGTGCACCAGCGCACCGGAAGCGATCAGCACTTGCGCGATGGCGTAAGTGAGCATCACGGACCAGTCCGCATGGTCGAGGGTGCGGTGGAAGCGATTGGTGGCCAGCAGACTGTCGGAGAGGATGAAGAACACCGCGCCGAACATCACCAACAAGAAACTGCGCAAGAAGGTGCGACCCAAGCGGAAAGCAGCGCTTACGCCCATGAACGAGATGGCCACGGTGTAGATCCCGACCGGTACGCCGATCCCGTCATCCACGTTGGGCAGCAGACCGCTTGCAAAGAAATAACCGTAGGCGATGATGACCACCGAGATCAGGATCGAGATCAAGGCACCACGGGCCGGCCCGACCTCCACGATGTTGTGCATGAAGGCCATGGCGTAGCAGAGTTGCGCCACCATGAACGCCCCGAGCCCGATCAGGAAATTGAACTGGTCCACATGTTGGAACATCAAGGCCACATCGCCAACGAGCGAGAAGAACAGGCCCGCTTGTATCAGTAGTGTGAAGCGATCGCCCACCCGACGGCTATTGAAGAAGAACCAGCTCGACAGCACGATCATCATGAGCGGTTTGCACACGAAGACCAAGGTGTGCTCATCGGATAGTTCACCGGCGATCGTACCGGCCGTCATCAGGCCATAGATGCCAAGGTTCAGCGGGGTGTTCTTCAAAAAGGACATGAGAGAGCGGGTCGGAGCGAAGGCCAATTTAGGCACGATCCTGCCGAGCGCCCACGAGCGCAGCGATCGTAGGAACAAGCAGGCCCACGACCGCGAGCATGACCGCCAGGTTCACTCCCCCGGTACCGAGCCATGCGATCAACCCGAGCAGAACGATCGAGCGGAGGACCTCCGATCGAAGGGCCCATTGTCGCCCTTCCATCAATAGGCCGAGGTCCATCACCCACCACACGATCAGCGCGCCCAGCATCCACTGCAGCGGCGCGGGCAGCGCGTGTTGTTGGAACAGGAAGTAGGTGGTGACCACGAGCAACAAGGTGAACTGCGCAGCGACCAGGAGCGCGATCGACCGCGGTACGGCGGTATCGAACTTCCGGTAGGTATTGCGCTCCTTCGCCGTCGGCGCGATCGGTCCACCCGATGCAGCAGGTCGCCAGCCAGGCGCTTTCAGGAACACCCGCACTTTGTCCATGAAGGCCGGGGTACTTCGTGCCATGGTGAACAGTTCCTGCCAGTAGTGGAGGTTGGCCCGCATCGGATCCCAACTCCGCAGCGGCGTGGTGATGCCATAGATCGGTTCCTCCTCCTCGGGTTGGAAGGTCCCGAAGAGCTTGTCCCACACGATCAAGGTGCCGGCGTGGTTGCGGTCCAGGTATTTCGGGTCGCTGCCGTGGTGCACCCGGTGGTGGCTCGGCGTGTTGAACAGCCATTCGAAAGGGCCCATGTGCCCGATGGCCTTGGTGTGGATCCAGAACTGGTACAGGGTGTTCACCGCACCCACGGTGACAATGACGATCGGATGTATCCCGATCAAGGCAAGTGGCACGTAGAACCACCAACTGAACAGCCCTTGCCACCAGCTCTGTCGAAGCGCCACGCTCAGGTTGTACTCTTCGCTCTGGTGATGCACGATATGTGCGGCCCACAGGAAGTTGATCTCGTGGCTCAAGCGGTGGAACCAATAGTACAGCAGGTCCACCAGCAGGAAGGCCGCGATCCAGGTAAGGGCGGTGCTCTCCAAAGTGAAAAGCCGCGCGTGTTCGTACACCAGCAGGTAGGCGGCGAAGATCACCGACTTCGAGAACGCACCGACCACCTGAGAGCCGATGCCGCACCCCAGGTTCGAGATGAAGTCGTTGAAGCGATACACCTTTCGGCCCGTCCATGCGCTCCACGCCAGCTCAAGGCCCATCAGCAGGAAGAAGAAGGGTATGGCAAGTGCAATGGCATCCATGCGCAACGAAATTACCACCGTGAAGGGCGGTGCGGCCCTCTGCGTGGATCGCCGTTCCTTTGCGCCCGGACGGAACAGTACCCATCATGCGCATCTCCTGGAATTGGCTCAAGCAGTACATCGATACGGACCTCACACCCGAGCAGGCCGCTGAGATCCTCACCAGCACCGGCCTGGAGACCGAGAGCGTCGAGAAGCACGAGCCGATCAAGGGCATGCTGGCCGGTGTCGTGGTCGGACATGTGCGTTCCACCGCGAAACATCCCGATGCCGATCGGCTCACCGTTTGTCAGGTGGACCTTGGTAACGGCGAACCCGTGCAGATGCGTGTGCGGCGCACCGAACGTGGCGGCCGATCAGAAGGTGATGGTGGCCACGGTGGGTACCGAGCTGCACTTCGCGGATGGGACGAGCATCGTCATCAAGAAGAGCAAGATCCGCGGGCAGGAAAGCTTCGGCAATGATGTGCGCTGAGGATGAGCTCGGCCTCGGGTCCAGCCACGCCGGGATCATGGTGTTGGAACCGAAAGCGGTGGTCGGTAGACCAGCTGCTGAGCACCTCGCATTGGTGAGCGATCATGTGCTCGAGATCGGTCTGACACCGAACCGGACCGATGCCATGGGCCACTTGGGGGTGGCGCGGGATCTGCGTGCGGCCGTGGTGCATCGCACCGGTAGTCCAGTGGAGCTCAAGATCCCTTCCGTGGAAGGGTGGAAGCAGGACACGGACGGAACGGCCGTGAAGGTGGAGGTTCAGGACCAGCATGCCTGTCCGCGCTATGCAGGGGTCACCTTGAGCGATGTGAAGGTCGGTCCCTCACCTGCTTGGTTGCAGGAGCGCTTGTTGGCCATTGGATCGAAACCGATCAACAATGTGGTGGACGTGACCAACTACGTGCAGCATGAACTGGGACAGCCCTTGCACGCCTTCGATGCCGCTAAGCTGAAGGACCACCGTATTGTCGTACGCATGGCCAAGCCATCGGAACCCTTCACCACTTTGGATGGCAAGGAACGGAAGCTGGACGCTACCGATCTCGTGATCGCCGATGCGGAACATCCGGTGTGCATCGCCGGTGTGTTCGGTGGCGAAGTGAGCGGGGTATCGGAAGCAACGACCACCGTCTTCCTGGAGAGCGCCTACTTCGAGCCCGGCACCGTCCGCCGGACGGCACGTCGGCATGGCTTGAACACCGATGCCTCGTTCCGCTTCGAGCGCGGCGTGGATCCCGAGCTCACCGTGTACGCATTGAAGCGCGCGGCTTTGTTGCTGAAGGAAGTGGCGGGTGCGAAGATCGCATCGGCCATCACCGACATCGATGACCGCGTCAAGCTTGACCGCATGGTGCAGCTTCCCTTCGCGGAAATGGACCGGATCACCGGTGTGCACTTGGATCGCGATGCCGCTGTGGCCGTGCTGGAGCTGTTGGACTTCCGGATCCATGATCGCACCAAGAACGGCGTGGAGGTGCAGGTGCCGAGCTACCGCGTGGACGTGCATCGCCCGGTGGATGTGATCGAGGAGATCCTGCGCATCCATGGCTACGATCAGGTTCCGGTACCCGAGCGCTTGATGGTGCCACCCGTGCACCATGGCAACCTCACTGCTGAGCAACACGCCGCGCGGACCATGGACCACTTGGCCGCACGGGGTCTTCGGGAGATCATGACACCTTCCTTGGTCAGCGGGTCACGTTGTGTGGCTCTTGGTGCCGCCACCGCAGCGGAGCTGGTGACCATGCAGAATCCCTTGAGCAACGAGCTTGATGTGATGCGCCCGACCTTGTTGTTCGGGGCCTTGGCCAGCATGGCATACAACATCAACCGGCAGCAGCGCGACCTGCGCACTTTCGAACGTGGTCGCGTCTATTTGAACACACCGAAGGGCGCGCGTGAAACGGACGCGCTTGCCATTGCTTTGACCGGTGCGCGCTACCGCGAACGTTGGCGTCAGGCGGGGCGGAAGACCGAACTCACCGATGTCAAGGAGGAACTGGAGTGCCTGCTTTCGCGCATGGACCTTGTCGCTCAGGCGAAGTGGGAGGAGTGCGAGCACCCGTTGCTGGAGCAGGCGCATGCATTGACGATCGCAGGCCGGCATGCAGGTGTGCTCGGGACCGTGTCCAAGGCCGTGCTCAAGACATTCGATGTGTCACAGCCGGTGCATTATGCCGAGGTGGAGGAGACCGTGCTCTTTGATGCATGTCGTTCAGGGAAGATCGCGTTCGAGGAGATCGCGAAATTCCCGGCCGTCCGTCGTGACCTGAGCCTCCTGTTGGACAGCACCGTGCGCTTCGAGCAACTGCGGGAAATGGCCTTGGGTGCCGAGCGCAAGCTGTTGCGCGATGTGGACCTCTTCGATGTGTACGAAGGCGACAAGATGCCCAAGGGCAAGAAGAGCTATGCGCTCAGTTTCACCTTGCAGGATAGCGGGAAGACGTTGACCGATGAGCAAGTGGAGAAGTCGATGGACCGCATCCGACATGCACTGGAGAACGGGGTGGGCGCGGAAGTGCGCTCCTGATCATTTGGTGGCCCAACGCTGCACGGTGGCCATCGCCTCCGCGCGACCTTTCACCGCGATCAGCTCAGCCTCATCTTCGGGGTCGTAGTTCAACAGCCACGTCACAAGGGATCTCGCGCACCGCTTCCTGAAGCTCCGTGATGTCACGTGCATCCACAGTGCGGAGGCTCGGATCGATGGGCAGTGCGACAAGCTTGTCATCGCGTTCACCGGCGTCCAACAGTTCGATGATGCCGATGGCCTCCACTTCCATGACGGTACCGCTGGGTACCGTGCCACACAGCACGAACACATCCACTGCGTCGCCGTCGCCACCTCGTGCCTTGTCCATGCGCGTTCCGGGTATGAAGCCGTAGTTCGCCGGATATGGAAGGAAAGTGATCCGACGCGGCTTGCCATTGCGCACGTCCACCGGAAAGGTGTTCGTGGCCGGGTCGTACTGCCGTTTATCCACGCTACCCGCAGGTATCTCGATCACGGCGCGCAGCACGCCATCGCGCACGATGGCCGGCAATTCGTCCAGATCGGCTGCTGTGTTCGTGGTTCCTTCCATATCCGTGTTGCAGGCGAACAGCAAGCAAGCGCTCCATGCGAACAGCTTCAAAGCTCGAGGTCCCGTCATGCTTCCGAAAGGTCGTGCTCTTTCGGCTATGGCCAATGCTATTTGAGGCGATAGCTCAGGGATAGCAGTGCACCCACCGCGCTGGACCGTCGCTTGAGCGCGCCTCCATCCATTGCATCGCTGAGCTGGCCGCGCCATGTTGGTTCAAGTCCCACGGACCAGCCGTTTGTCCATCGGTAGCGGATGTACGCCCGTGCCGTCAGGCCGAACACCGTGCTGCGGAACTGTTGCTCGCCAAGGGCCTCGTAGCCATCAAAGGTGCTGTTCGGGACCATGCCTTTGCGCCCGCTCAGCAGACCCACGGTCGGTCCGCCGCGCAGTCCGATGGCCCATGGGCCTTGGATCACGTGCGCATCGAGCAACAAGGGGATCTCGAAGTAGCTCACCTGCAGTACGACGTCGCGCGCATCGATCAGCCGGATGGTGCTCGTGCTCGAGGTGGAGGTGGTCACGAGCACATTGATCACCGTGTCGCGGCTCTCGGTCACGTAGTAGTCCTGCCCGTTGATCTGCACATTGCCAAGGATGTACAGCAAGGTGACCTGGTTGGCCTGGAAGTAGCTGCTGTCGCTGATCACCGTGGTGCTCAGGTCCCTTGCCGCGATGTGTCGATCGGTCGGCGTAAGTGGTGTAGTGCAGGCCGGTGCCGATCCCGAAGTTCCGGCCCAAGTGCATCACTTCGGCACCGCCTGTTGCGGTCCATTCGCCCTTCAGGTCCGATGCCCATTCGGCGCTATAGCCGCCGGTGTAGGTGGTGCCGCTCAGCATCCCGCCGAAGAGCAGGCTGAATTCCCAGGGTGAAGCAACGGTCGGTATCGGTAGGATCGGAGGAAGGGCTGTTACCGCCTCCGCGCTGTCCCTCGGTGTGGTAGTGCTTGTGTCATTCAATGCTACAGGAACATCCGTTGATCGGTCCGTGGCGGGAACGAGGTGTGCGCTCAGGGTATCCGCAGCACTGTCGACCACGGTCATCGTGGTGCTCGGTCCGTCAGTATTCATCGCTTCGTTCGCACCGATGGTCGCAGGTGCTGCGATCGCAGGAAGCGCAGTACTCATGTCGGGCGTATCTCCATCTGCGTTCGTTCCGGTCCTTGTTGCGGCGGCATCCGTGATCGCTTCATCTCGCGTTTCCTGGACCATCGCAGGTGCGTTCGCATCGTTCGCTTGGGCCGTGCTTGCGGGCTTTGACGCTACAGGACTGCTCGTGATCGCTGTTGGCACGATGCTGCGTGCAGTTCGTGTCGAAGTCTTTTCTGCTGTAGAAGCGTTCGGAAGATCGTCCAACTTGTGCGCTCTGATCGACTTCTCCATACTTGCATCAAACGCCAGTGTCGGCACCGCGATGGCACCTTCTGCAGCCCCGTTGTTCGAGGATCCATCTTCCACCGACCCTTCGGGATCGTCAGCCGCAACCGATGTCGTCACTTGTAATTCCGTCTGTTCAACGCTCACCACTTGCTGCAATTCCGGCTGCTTCGTATCGAAGACCCACCACGCAGCGATACCTGCGATCATCAGGCCCATGCCCGCCAAGAAGTACGGCAACCAAGCGCCTTTGCGACGGCGCGTGCCATTGATCAGTCCTTGGGCGGCGAGCCAATCCGCTTCCTGGAAAGCGAATTCGCGCTCCTCCAGCTTCTGCCGGGCCAGGTCGTCGAATGCGTGTTTGTCCTTCATCGGATATCGGGTTGTGCGGTGATCGCTTTGGCTGCCAGGGCTTGTTGCAGGATGCGCCGCGCGTTGGACACGTGCCATTTCGAAGTGCCGTCGCTGATCCCCAGCAGCGTAGCGATCTCGGCATGTGCGAAGCCGTCGATGGCGAAGAGGTTGAACACCTTGCGCGACATGTCCGGCACTTGCTCGAGCATCTCGGCGAAGGCATCGGCCTCCATTTGGCGCAAGTAGTCGTTCACCTCGGTATCGGGGAATTCGTCGATCGTGTCCTCCAGTGATTCATGTTGCCGTCGATCGATGTCCTTGCGGTGTGCATCGATCACCGTGTTGATCAGGATCCGCCGGACCCATGCTTCCAATGGCACTTCGGGTCGTTTCTTCCCGAGGTTGCGCAGTACCTTCAGGAAGCCTTGGTTCATCAGCGAGGCGGCATCATCGCGGTTGCGGGTGTAGCGCGAACACACCCCCATCATGAGGCCGTACAGGGCGCGGTACAACTCGTACTGCGCCTTGGGCTCCTCGCGGATGCAACGTGCTATGAGCGCCTCGTTCACCATCTGCGTGATGCGCGGAAGGGCGCCCGCTGCACGGACGCCCTTCCCTCGCGTTCACATTCGGATCAACGCAGCTTCACGAAACGGCTGCTGATGCTGTGCTTCCCGTTGTTCAGCTGCACCATGTACAGGCCTGCGTTCAGGTCGGACACGGGGACTTCCATGCGGTTCAGTCCGTTGCTGATGCTGCGGTTCCCGGTGCTCACCACGCGGCCGCTGAGGTCGCTGATGCGCACTTGCACATTGCCTTTCAGTTCGCTGGTCAAGGCGATGTTCAACACATCGTTCACCGGGTTGGGCCAGGTGTTCAGGTCGCTGAAGGCGGGCTTCTCCTGCACACCGGTGCTCAAGGGGTTCATCACGCGGATCGTGAAAGTGCTGCGGTTGCCCGGGGCCACCAATCCATTGATCAAGCCATCGCCATCCACGGAAACGCTGTCGCAGAATGTATCGGTACAGCCAGCGTTGTCGAGGATCGTGAGGCACAGCAGGTACGCGCTGTTGCTATCGTAGATGTGCGTCGGGTATGGTTCGGTGGAGGTGGTGCCATCTCGAAGTCCCACACGAACTGGAAGTTGCCCGTTCCGCCGTTGCTCAGGTTCCACACCCACAGTTCGTTCGGCACGGGCTCACCGCCACCGCCGTTGCCGCTGCCGGCGCTATCCACCCACTGGTAGGCCTGCATTACGAAGAAGCCGGCCTCGCATGGCGCATTGCCGGTACCGGGGTTGATCGTACCGTCCGCATCGACCACCAGGGTGTCGCAGGTCATGCTCGTGCAGCCATCGGCGCTGGTCATCAACAAGCAGATGGTATGGTTGCCCTCGGTAAATACGAATGCCGTATCGGCCGGGGCGGGCTCAAAGGTCAGGCCGCCATCGAAGGACCATTCATAGGCGTACGGAGCTACACCACCGCTGGAACAGTTCGAGAGTAGCGCAGTGAAGGGAATGTCGCCATTCCCTGACAAGGCCTGGGTCACATCAAAGCAGGCTTGACAGGGTTGGATCGGAACGCCGGTGCATTGGCAATCCGCGGTCCATGCGTCATATTGGGTGTTCGGGTCGTTGTCATCGCAAAGAGTGCCCGGCAAAGCGCTTCCGCCCGGTACGCCGAGGCAATCCGCGTTCGCTCCGCCGCAGTTCAGGTTCACAACGACATACAGTGAATCGAAGGTGTTCACCGTGTAACTGCCGATGCCCGTTTGGATCGCACCACCGCATTGTGAGCTGACTTGGAACCAGCCCAGTGGTGAGTCCATGGACAAATTGACCGCATAGCCGCAGTTCGCGTCCAAGGGAACGTCGATGTCCAAGCCCGGCTGCGTGTTCTGTACGGTCAGGATGTTCACGTAGCCACCAGGGGTGCAGCCAGCCACGGTTCCCGTCACGGTCACGTTGTAGGGCGGTAGGGGTTGCGCGAAGGCCGCTGTGCCAAGAAGCACCGTGGCCGTGAGCAGGAGAGAGCGAAGTTGTGGTTTCATGTTTCGTCCGTGTTCGTTGTTCGAGGGTTCACTCCTATACACGCAGCATTTGCTCGCCGGGTTGGGTCGAGGGTGAAGAAAGGATCAGAAAATTAGTTGATCGGTCGAATGGCCGCTTCCTGTTCAGTGATCCGGTCCGTTGAAGTGATGCTGGATCTTCACGTATCGATCCCGGCCTCCATCGCTCCATTCGACCTTCATCGTGTCTTCTGCCAGCTTGGAAATGACCCCAGTACTATTCCCATCCCCGATGTGGTCAGCATACTGCGTGAGGATCGTCAACGAGTCATCCTTGACGATGTACGCGTATCGGGTGCCATGAATTGTCACACTCGTATCATCGAACCGCAGGATAGGCCCGTGTTCATCGCCTCGGCCGATCAATGCCCATTCTCCCTGAATGGAATTCGTCCTTGGGTCGGGGACGATCCGCTCAATAGGTCTGTTCTCCACATGCTGTTTGATCTCAGAAGGTGGCGACGCCGTATTACATGCAAAAACCGGAAGGAGCATGAGAAATGGACGCAACTTCATGCCTGTTTGGCTCGTGGTTCAGAAGGCCCCCTCGATCAAGCCATCCTCCGCCTCATTCGGCAGGGTGACCTTCAGCAAGGGCGTGCGCTTCATCTCCTGCTCGATGCTCCACACCGCGTTCGGGTTTCGGGCCCAGGCGCGACGAGCGATGCCGTTGTTCACGTCCCACAGCAACATGCTCTTCAGTCTGCGGTCGCTGTCGGCACTGCCGTCCAGCACCATGCCGAAGCCACCATTGATCACTTCACCCCAGCCCACGCCACCGCCGTTGTGCAGGCTGATCCAGGTGGCGCCGCGGAAGGCATCACCCACGAAGTTCTGCACGGCCATGTCCGCGGTGAAGCGGCTGCCGTCGCGGATGTTGCTCGTCTCGCGATAGGGACTATCCGTACCGCTCACGTCGTGGTGATCGCGGCCCAACACGATGGGTGCACTGATCGCGCCGCTCTTGATCGCTTGGTTGAAGGCCTCGGCGATGCGGATCCGTCCTTCGCTGTCGGCATACAGGATGCGCGCCTGACTGCCCACGACGAGCTTGTTCTGCTGTGCGCTCCGGATCCAATGCAGGTTATCGGCGATCTGCTGGCCGATCTCTTCCGGAGCCTCTTTGCCCATGGCCTCCAGCACTTCACCGGCGATGCGGTCGCTGGTGGCGAGGTCCTTCGGATCGCCGCTGGTGCACACCCAACGGAAGGGTCCGAAACCGTGGTCGAAGCACATGGGCCCCATGATGTCCTCCACGTAGCTCGGGTAGCGGAACTCCGCGCCGCTCTTGCCTCCGATGTCCGCACCGGCACGCTTGCTCTCCAGCAGAAAGGCGTTGCCGTAGTCGAAGAAGTACATACCGTTCTCCGCAAGGGTGTTCACCGCGTTCACGTGGCGGCGCAGCGTTTCCTGCACACGCTCCTTGAAGGCCGCGGGATCCGAGGCCATGAGGGCGTTGCTCTCTTCGTAACTAAGGCCCACCGGGTAGTAGCCACCGGCCCAAGGGTTGTGTAGGCTGGTCTGGTCGCTGCCGAGGTCCACCTTGATCTTGCGTTCGGCCATGCGCTCCCACAGGTCCACCACGTTGCCGAGGTAGGCGATGCTGTGCGCTTCACCCTTCTTCTGCCATTTCATCGCCGCGTCGATGCAGGCGTCCACATCGTCGATCACCTCATCCACCCAGCCTTGGCTTTGGCGCTTGTGCGCTGCGGTGGCATTCACCTCAGCGCAGATCGTCACCACACCAGCGATGTTGCCTGCCTTCGGTTGTGCGCCGCTCATACCACCGAGACCTGCCGTAACGAACAACTTGCCCTTAGTGCCGGGCGAGCTCTTGATCATCCGACAAGCGTTCAATACCGTGATCGTGGTGCCGTGTACGATCCCTTGCGGGCCGATGTACATGTAGCTGCCGGCGGTCATTTGCCCGTACTGCGTTACGCCAAGGGCATTGAACTTCTCCCAGTCATCGGGCTGGCTGTAGTTCGGGATCATCATGCCGTTGGTCACCACCACGCGCGGTGCGTCGGCATGGCTGGGGAAGAGGCCGAGCGGGTGGCCGCTGTACATCACCAGCGTCTGCTCGTCGGTCATTTCGCTCAGGTACTTCATGGTGAGCCGATACTGTGCCCAGTTCTGAAATACCGCGCCGTTGCCGCCGTAGGTGATCAACTCGTGCGGGTGCTGCGCCACGGCGGGGTCCAGGTTGTTCTGGATCATCAGCATGATCGCAGCGGCCTGCTTGCTCTTGGCCGGGTAGTCGGTGATCGGCCGTGCATGCATGGCGTGCTCCGGTCGCAGACGGTACATGTAGATGCGTCCGTGCTCCTTCAGTTCCGCCGCGAATTCAGGCACCAGCGTGGCGTGGTGCTTCTTGGGAAATAGCGAAGGGCGTTCCGCAGCGCCAGCTTCTCCTCGGCGCTCAGGATGTCCTTGCGCTTGGGGGCGTGGCTTACCGAGGGGTCCAGCGCTTGTGCCGGCGGAAGGACATCGGGGATGCCTTCGGTGATGGTGTGTTGAAAGAGGGAGAGGTCGTTCGAAACGGCTGTGGTCATAGCGTTGAAGTGATCGAACAAAGCTAATCCTCCGGTAGGGGAAGGTTTCGCGTAGTAGTCGCTATCCCGTTTTCCCCTTCCCCTTCTTGTCGTGGAACCCGTAGGGGCAATGCCTGCACCCGCTCTCACAGCAATGCCCGCGCTTCAGGTGGTAGCGCTCGGTGAAGATCACGTAACCCTCGGGCGAGAGGTAGAAATCCTCCGGTTCCAGACCCATGCGCTTGAAGCGTTCGCCATTCCCACCTTCTTGCTCAGCGCTCATCGCTCGGTCCATCATACCCCTTCAACACACGTCGACGAATTGGGTTCGACATTGCGGGAAATTTTCCGCAAGGATATCCCATTCGGCGGGTCCGGCACGTTCTTTTCACATCGGACGGTGTGTTTCTCGGCGGAAGCGCTCAGGAATATGCCTGTTCCGCCCGGTAGTTTCGTCCTTGTCGAAGTATGCGCCTTTCAAGGCCGTAACAACAGGATATGTTCAAGAATACGCTGATACCCTTGTTCCTGCTGCTGCTCTCTCCCGCCCGGGCGCAGGGTAACGGAGGCGATACGCGCTTCACGCCGGAGCAGTACATCGAACAATGGAAGGAGGTGGCCGTGAAGAAGATGAAGGAGCATGGCATCCCGGCCAGCATCACCTTGGCGCAAGGGCTGCTGGAGAGTGGCAATGGCAATAGCAAGTTGGCCCGTGAGGGGAACAACCACTTCGGCATCAAGTGCACACCCGATTGGACCGGCGGCCGTACCTACCACGACGACGATAAGAAGGACGACTGTTTCCGGAAGTACAAGAACGCCGAGCAGAGCTACGAGGACCACGCGAAGTTCCTGCAGCGTTCGCGCTATGCCTTCCTGTTCGAGCTGGAGCCGACGGATTACAAGGGCTGGGCGAAGGGCCTGAAGAAAGCGGGCTATGCCACCGATCCGGCCTATCCGCAAAAGCTGATCTCGCTGATCGAGCGTTATCACTTGAACGACCTGGACAAAGGCATCGATGTGAAGTACAAGCCTTCGAGCAGCGGTTCTACGGCTTCCAAGCCGCAGCCGCGCAGGAAGGCCGGTCGCACCAATGCTTCGGACGGGGTGATCACCGTGGGTGCAGGGCGCGCGGTGGACAGCTTCGAGGGACGGATCAAGTACGTGCGTGCCAAGGAAGGCGACACCTTCTTGAAGCTGGCCGATGACCTGGAGATGACGCACGGTATGTTGGCGCGCTGGAACGATATGGACAAGGACGCGAGCCTGCACGCCGGGCAAATGATCTTCATCCAACCCAAGCGCAACGTCTCGAAGACGAGCGCTTCACATACTGCGAAGGAAGGGGAGAGCCTATGGGACGTGAGCCAGCAGTACGGTGTGAAGCTGGCGCGACTGGCCAAGTACAACAACGTGTCGCAGGATGCGAAGCTGAAGGCCGGGCAACGCGTTCACCTGCAGAAGCCGAAGCGTTAAGCGCGAGCGGACGACACTTTATGGTGCATCACGCCCGCGATGGTGCGTGCGCGTTGCTTCGCCTCCTCGGCCTTGGGACCGTGGAACAGACGGTCAACTGTAGCGCTGAAGAGCAGGAGCCAACGCTCGAAGTGCGCCGGATCCATGCGGTGTTCCTTGTCCAGCCGCACGTGCGTGCCCATCGGGTCGCCTTGGAAGGCCTTGTCGCCGAATAGCACCATGTTCCAGAAGGAAGTGATCTTCGGGATGTGCGTGTCCCAGTCGAGGTGCGTGAAGAAGTGCCCGATCACCGGGTCGGGTCGTGCGGCGCTGTAGAAGGCATCGATCAGTACGGCGATGTCGTTGACAGAGGTGATGTCCGCGCCTTGTGGCATGGCGCAAAGGTCCGCTTTCCGCAACGGAAGTGGCTGATTCGGGTCAGTTGATGTCCGCTACTCGCCCGTCGACAAGCGGTAGGCGATCAATTGCCCGCCCTTGGTCACCGTTACCAGTTCCAGGTCACCGTCCAGGTTCAGGTCGGCGATGCTGAAGGGCGATGCGCCTTGCAGGGGCATGCCACGGAGTTCGACACCCCCATTGTCCAGGAGCGTTACCAACTCGCGATCGGGCAGTACCACGCCGAGCATGGTGCCGCCAGCCAGTTGGTAGAAGTTCAGTTCGGGCAGCAGCGGCACGCCGAAGGAGCGCAATAGCATCGTGTTACCGCCATGCGTGCGCAGGATGCTATCGCCCACGGCGCGGTACAGGTCGAAACGACCATCCTCGCCACTGGCGCTCCCACTTCCACCTTGCCGCGTTGTGCGGGGACCAAGGTCGACTTCGCGCCGTCCAAACGTCCTTCGTGCATCGCACCAGCGGTATCGGCCCAGAGGATGCGGGTGCTCATCAGGTCAAGCCCCGGGGCCATGGTGCGCACGGAAGGGGCATGGCCGAGCTTCAGGCTGCTGCGTTCCCGGTCGGACCCACGGCGGTCCAGGAGGTGCACGCCGCCATCGCCATCCACCACCACCAAGTAGTCCTTGTTGCGAATGCGGATGTGTTGCACCGCATTGGTGGCCGGTGCGGGCAGTTTCGGCGGGTCCCAGCCTTGCACCTTGGCACCGTCAAGGCTGTAGTTCAGCACTTTGCCATCGGCGGTGGGCAGCACGATGCGGTAGTCGCGCTCACCGTCGTAGTCGAACACGCCGATGGCCGCGGTGGCCGGGCTGCCCAAGGCCACCGGGAAGCCACCTACATCCTTGCCGTTGCGATCGATCAGTGGATGCGCCCGGCGGTGTTGAAGAGCAGCTGCAGCTTGCCGTTGCGGAAGCGATCCACCTGGTGCACGGCACCGAGGATCGGTCCTTCCAGCTCGCGGGTCCACAGCACTTTGCCGGTGCTGCCCACCAGGTAAAGGCGGTGTTCCACATCCTGCACAAGCACTTCGCGGCTGTTGTTGTTGTGGTTGCGCACGATCTCCGGTTTGCGCTGCACAGCGGCCTTCAGTGTAGTGCTCCAGATGATGTTGGTCTCGCGTTCCTGTACCGGCGCATGTTGCATGCCGATGGCCACGTTCAGGTGCCCATGTTGCGCGGGCGACAGCTGCACCGAAAGTCCGCCGAACTGTTGCCAGGTGCCTGCGTGCGCAGCAAGGGCCTCGGCCGCCTCGGGCCGCATGGCATTGGAGAAACCGGTCCAGCTGCGGCCCACGTCCCAACGCAGGGTGCGGCCGGCGGTGCTGGCGATGCGTTGTGTCCATTCCGCCGTGCGGGCATCCTCGGCCAAGGTGTGCCCCCGTTCCCAGGCGTCGATGCTGATGCGCAGGGCCTCCGGCGTGGCGGCCATCACCACCACATCGCCGAGCAGGCACCACCACGGGCGACCTAGGGATCCGTAGTTCGCACCGAGCAGCCGTTCGTAGCCATTGGCCACGGGCAGATGGGTCATGCGAATGCCGTTGTAGGCCATGGTGTCGCAGCCGGTGGTGCACGCGCGGTCCAAGGCCTCGTGGGCCCGTTCGGCATCGTCGGTCTTGAACAAGGCCCAACGCAATGGTGCGATGCCTTCGCTACCACTGGTCCACGCTGTTCCGATGCTGCTGTGCACCCAGTCGAAGAGCAGCGGTCCCAGGGCGGTACCGTCGCTGTCGTTCACGGTGCTGCGGGCGCGAAGGAAGGCTTCGGCATCCTCCACATGCTGAACGTCCCAAGCGCTTACTTCCGCCGGTAGCCACCGGGCCAGGTCGTTGCGGCCCACACCTTGGTCCGCAATGGTGGCCAATAGCACATGTTCCGCATCGGGCAGCAGCAGACCGCTCAGCAGGAAGGCATCCGGGCGCGCGCGCAGGTCCATGGCCAACCAGCCGGTGGGTGTGTCGTAGGCTTCCACGGCCTGGGGCGTCCACCAAGCGTGCAACAAGGAACGTGCGCGTTCCAAGTGGACCAGTATGTGCGCATCGGATCCAGCGCCGAGGGTGTTGCGCGCGGCTTGCAACAAAGGGTCCTGCTGCACCTTGCCGAGTTGCAGTTTCGCCTCGTCCATCATGGCGGGCGAGGTGGCCAGCAGCCACAGTCCGTCGGCCATCATCAAGGAGAGTTCGGGCAATGCGGTATCGGGGCGCACCTGCACCACGCCGCCTTTGGCCAGGGCGTTCATGGTGGCGGGGTCGGCCTTCAGCAGATCGGCGAAGGCCTGTGTGGGCACGCCGTTGGCGCTTTTGGGCACACAGGCGATCAGCAGGTCCACGGCATCGCCACCGGTGCGGGTGATGGAGATCAGCAGCGGCACGTTCTCCAGCGCTGCGCGCAGCGCGGCATCGTTCTCCATGCGTTCCACGCTGCGGGCCATCAGGCGCCCCACGGCGGCCATGCTCGGCTCGGCCTCGAAGGCGCCCCATAGCTGGCTGGTGTGGGTGAAACGGTCCCAGGTGGTCCACGCGTCGGGCACCTCCACGATCACGGCGCTGCGCTCGGGCATGGCGTTCCATGGGTCGGCCTGCACGGCGGTGGCGGTGTTCCAGCGGAGCAAGGTCCACACCGCGGTGGCGGCCACGGCAAGGAGCAGGAGAGCGGTAAGTACGCGACGCATGGGTAAGCGTCCAAAGGTACCGGGGGGCGTAGGGCGCAGGCTTGCGAAGGCGCGGCCCTTTGCACAGGGGCGTGTGGATACGGTGCGCTAGAACAATTCCAATTCCGTACGTAATCGGAAGCTTTTCCGGTGGTGCACACAGGGGCCTATGCGTTCCAATGCAGCGCAGTGCTCTTCGGTGGGGTAGCCCTTGTTCACGGCCCAGTTGTACGCGGGGTGCGCGTCGTGCAACTCGGCCATCAAGGCATCGCGGTGCGTCTTGGCCAGTATGCTGGCCGCGGCGATGCTGCGAAAACGGCCGTCGCCCTTGATCTCGCAGGTGTGCGCAATGCCAGCGTACGGACGAAAGCGGTTGCCGTCGATCAGCAGGTGTTCGGGCCGCAGCTTCAGCGCGTCGATGGCGCGGTGCATGGCGAGGAAGCTCGCTTGCAGGATGTTGATCCGGTCGATCTCCGCCGGACCGACCACACCCACGGCCCAGGCCAGTGCGCGTTGCTCGATCAACGGACGCAGGGCTTCGCGTCGGGCATGGTCCAGCTTCTTGCTATCGTCCAGGCCGGGTATGCGCACGCGCGGCGGCAATATCACCGCTGCCGCCACCACCGGACCGGCCAAACAGCCTCTGCCTGCCTCGTCGCAGCCGGCTTCCAGCAGGTGTTTGCTGTGGTATGGGAGGCCAGGCGTGGCATCCAGCGTTAGGGCAGCTCCAGCCCCGCATCCTTCAACATGCGCTCAAAGGAATTCCACAGGCTTTCGGCGGCCTTTCCCAGGTGTAGCGGGCGGCGCGTTTTCGGCCGGCTGCGCTCAGTTGTTCGCGCAAGGATCGGGTCCGACCACACATCGTACAGCGCCCGCGCGATGTCGCTCGTTGAAGGGATCGCGGTAGTGCGCCGCATCGCCGGCCACCTCGGGCGAGGCAGGTGGCCTCGGCCGCTACCACCGGTGTGCCGCAGCGCATGGCCTCGGCCACCGGTATGCCGAAGCCTTCGAAGTAGCTTACGAAGGCCAATGCTGGCACCGCCGATGGCCTGGTTCAGTTGCGCGCGCTCCAGAACGACCGGTGGTCGCCCGGTCTTGTGCATGCCGGCCATGGCCTCCTTCATGCGTCGTCCCACCAGAAGGGTTCGCCCACGATCAGCAAGCGCAGGTCCGAGGGGTGTTCGCGCAGCAGTTCATCGAAGGCCATCAGCAGCCGTGCGATGTTCTTCCGCGGATGCAAGGAACCGACACAGATGAAGTACGGGTGTCCTGCTGTGAAGGTGTCCCGGGCCTGCGCTTGTTGTGCCGCATCGATCGGTGCGAAGGCATCGCCCACACCGTTGTACACCACGTCGATCCGCCCCTCGGGCACGCCATAGCGCGTGGCGATGTCGTGCCGGGAGAATTCGCTCACGGTGGCCAAGCGGGTGGCATGGCGCGCGAAGCGGGGAAAGTAGCTGCGGTAGAAGTTGCGGTAGGCCCTGGGCAGGTCCTCCGGATAGTGCTCGAAGTTGAGGTCGTGCATCACCGCCAGCGTGGGCACGTTGCTGTGCAGGGCCAGGTAGCCGTCCGGCGTCAGGAAGGCATCGGCCTTCAGCTTGCGCAGGCGGCGCGGCAGCAGCCAATCGAACCAAACGCGGTACAAAAGTGGGTGCCGCGTGGGCGGATGGAACACCACGCCCTCCACGTTGTCCGCATAGATGAATTTGGGATCGAAGGCCCGGTCGAAGAGGAAGAGGAAGTGATGCTCCGGATGGGCCTTTACGATCCGCGAAAGCGTTTCATGCGTGAACCAACCGATGCCCTCCAACTTGTTGGGGAGCAGCAGGCGGGTGTTGACGGCGATGCGCATGAGGTGCAAAAGTGGCGCTTCGTGGGCGAACAGTGAAGGATTGGCGTTTGGTCAGCTTGTATAGGGCATCAATTGGTTAGCGCGCGATCAGCGTACTTCGTGCAATTCTGCAATGGAGGAGGATATCTATCGACCCGAATACGTGATGAGGCTCTTCGACGGGATGAGCGCATCCTATGAGCGTATGAACTACATCACATCATTTGGTTTCTCGATCCGATGGCGGAACCAGTTCCTTGGATCTTTCAAGCCCACCGACCGACCGGTGGAGGTGATCGACCTGCTCACTGGTATGGGCGAGACGTGGAGCGCCACAAATGCTCGTTTCCCGAACGCCAATTTCTCAGCGCTCGACTTTTCAGAGGGTATGCTGAAGTATGCCAAGCGAAAGAGCCAGGACCGATACCAAGGTCGGGTGAAGGTGCTGAAGCAGGATGTATTGCAAAATGACCTTCCGAGTGAGCGGTACGATCTTGTTACCTGTGCCTTCGGCCTCAAAACATTCGATCCGGCACAGCTACAGGTCTTGGCCATGGAGGTCAAGCGCATCCTGAAGCCGGGCGGTGAGTTCGCCTTCATCGAAGTATCCAAACCCGAAGGCCGCATACTTAGCATGTGTTACGGTTTCTATCTCGGGCGTGTGATCCCCTTGCTGGGGCGTTTGTTCCTTGGTGATCCAGATGAGTACCGCATGCTCTGGCGCTACACGAACAGGTTCGGGAACGCAAAGCAAGCAGCGGAGATATTCGAGACAGCCGGGCTGAGCACTCGATTCATTTCATATTTCAGCGGCTGTGCAACCGGCTTTTCCGGGCGAAAAAGGTGAATGGAGTTGCTGTACTGCGGGCTCTTCACTACCATGTTCCCCTGATCCCCGCCGAATGCGCACTTTCGCAGGGCCGCAATGCAACGCTCCTTCCTCCTGAACCTCGCCTTGTTGTTGGTGCTGAACCTGTTGGTGAAGCCCTTCTACATCCTGGGCATCGATGCCGGGGTGCAGGATGCCGTGGGTAGCGCGGGCTACGGCACCTATGCGGCGCTGCTGAGCCTGAGCTTTCTGCTGAACATTGTGCTGGACCTGGGCATGACCAGCCACAACACACGGCACATCGCGCAGCACACCCACCTGATGGGGAAAACGCTGGGCGGCGTGGTGGGTGTTCGGCTGGTGCTGGTGGTGCTGTATGCGGTGCTTACGCTGGGCACCGGGCTGGTGCTGGGCTACAGCGGCGCGCAGTTGGGCATACTGGGCATGCTGGTACTGAACCAAGCGCTGGTGGCCACGATCCTTTATCTGCGTAGCAACATCACCGGGGCGCAGCGCTACCGGCAGGACAGTTTCTTGAGCGTGCTGGACCGCCTGCTGCTGATCGGTCTGGTGGGCTGGCTGCTGTGGGGCCGCAGTAGCGGCGAGGCCTTCCGGATCGAGTGGTTCGTGTGGGCGCAGACCGCGGCCTACGGCTGTACGGCCTTGGTGGCGTTGGTGCTGGTGCTGCGCCTATCGGGCAAGGTGGCGGTGGGCTGGCGGCCGGCATTCGCGTGGGTGGTGGTGCGCCAGAGCTTTCCCTATGCGCTGTTGATCCTGCTGATGACCTTCTACTACCGCATTGATACCCTGATGCTGGAGCGCATGCTGCCCGATGGTCCGGTGCAGGCGGGGATCTACGCGCAGGCCTTTCGCTTCTTCGAGGCCTTGAACATGCTGGGCTATCTGATGGCCGGTCTGCTGCTGCCCATGTTCAGCCGCATGCTGGGGCCGGACAAGGGCCAGGGCACGCCGGAAGGGATACGTCCGCTGGTGGTGCTGGCCATGCGCTTGGTGCTTACCGGCACGGTGGCGGTGGCGGTGTTCGGCGTGGCGCACGCCAAAGGCATCATGGACCTGCGCTATTCGGAGCATACGGCGCATTCGGCACCGATCTTTTCCTTGTTGGTGGGCTGTTTCGTGGCGGTGTGCACCACCTATGTCTTCGGCACCTTGCTCACGGCCGGTGGCAAGCTGCGGCAGTTGAACTGGATGGCGGCCGGCGGTGCACTGCTGAACATCGGATTGAACCTGGTGCTGATCCCCCGTGCGCAGGCCGAGGGCGCCGCATGGGCCAGCTTGGTAACGCAGGTGCTGACGGCGTTGGCGCAATTGGTGTTGGCGGCGGTGCTCTTCGGGGCGGCCTTGCCGTGGGCGCTGTGGCTGCGGGCCGCGGTCTATGCAGCAGGGCTGGCGGCCTTGTCCTTCGGCTTGGGCGAATGGCTCATGGGCCTGTTGCCGCAGTTCCTGGCCTTCGCGGCCGGGGCGCTGGTGTGGGCATGGGCCACGGGCATGGTGGGGCCACGGGTGCTGCGCGAGGCGGTTGCGCTGAAGCCGGTGGGGAAGGGGTGACCGGTGCTGGCCACAGGTTTTGCGGGAAGAGTTTGCCGCAGATGACGCATATGATGTGGGATGAGTTTGTTTGCCGCAGAGGACGCGGATGGCGCAGATAATGTTGGGGGTGTTTGTTAGCCGCTGTGGGTGTTGAGCTGAGAACCCAGCCTTTAGGCGCATCCCAACTACAGGTATCAGGTATTCATCCGCGCCATCTGCGGCATCTGCGGCATCTGCGGCCCGCTTTGCATTTCCACCGTGTTCCCATCCTTTTTGATCCCCCGCGCAATTCGGGCATGAAAAGACCGTTGCAGTGGGCACCAGAACCGCCGGTGGAGCGATACCCTTGAAGGTGTACTTTTGCCGTTCTTTTTCCGGGAGACACGCATGGAGCAAGGCAAAAACGAGGGTGATCAGGGTACGTTCGATCTGGTCCTGTTCCTGTGGGCGCGCAGGAAGCTGATCCTGAGCGTTACGGCCCTGGGAGCCGTGGCCGGCTTGGTGGCCGCCTTCATGATCACGCCGCTGTACAAGAGCGAGGTGGTGATGTTCGCCGCCGTGACGAATTCGGTCTCAAAGAGCTTGCTGAACGAGCAAAGCACCGGTCGCGATGACATCTTGGCCTTGGGCGATGAGGAGGACAGCGAACAGCTCTTGCAGATGCTGCATTCCGACCGGATCCAGGAGCGGGTGCTGGACCGTTTCGACCTGATGTCTGTGTATAAGATCGACGCCAATGGCAAGCACCGCATGAGCGAGCTGCAGGAGGCCTTCGATGACCACATCACCTTCGAGCGCACCAAGTACAGCAGCGTGCGCGTGAAGGTGCTGGACCCGAAGCCCGAACGTGCGGCGGACATCGCCAACTTCATAGCCGATCAGGTGGATACCGTTTGGGCCGAGATGGCCCGCGAGCGTGCTAGCAAGGGCTATCAAGTGGTGCAGTCCAAGGTGCAGGAACTGGAAGCGAGTATCAGCACGATGGCCGACAGCATGCGCGTGCTACGTCAGCTGGGGGTGCATGATTACCACACACAGACCGAGCGCTACAACGAGTACATGGGTGCTGCGATCGTGAAAGGTGACAACCGCGCCGTGCGCGAGTTCGAGGAGCGCTTCAAGGTCTTGGCCCTGTATGGCGGGCCGTACGTGACCTTGCAGGACCGCATGTTCAACGAGATCAAGCGCTTGAGCGTACTGCGCATGAAATTGGAGCAGGCGCAGGCCGACATGGAGAGCGACCTTCCTCACAAGTTCGTGGTGAACCGCGCCCATCCGAGCGACCGCCACCATGTGCCCATCCGTTGGCTGGTCGTGGTCATCAGCATGCTATCCGCATTCCTCTTCTCCCTGCTCCTCATCGTGGTGCAGGTCAACATCAACAAGATCGCAACAGTCATGTCCTCTGATATCACCTTTCCCGTTTCGTCGATCTGATCCAGGCGAAGTGGAAGCTCTTCGCCGGTGTCGGCGGTGCCGCGCTCGTGATGCTCGGCGATGCTTCAGCGGTCCCACCTTCATCAAGCCGCGCTACCTCAGCACGGCCACGGTGTACCCGGTGAACCTGAACAGCTACTCCATCGAGACCGCACCGATCAGCTGCTGCAATTGCTCCAGAGCAACAGCATCCGCGATAGCTTGATCAAGCAGTTCGATCTGGCCAAGGTGTACGATGTGGACACCACCAGCGATGGCGGATACTTCGTGCTGTACAACGAGTTCCTGGAGCGTGTGGAGATCGCCAAGACGCAATATGAATCCGTTACGATCGATGTGACCGATGAGGACCCCGTGCGGGCCGGAACATGGTGAACGCGCTGCTGCGCAAGTGAACCTATTGGCCCGTCGCCTTCAGCGCGAGAAGTCTATGAAGTGCTGGTGATCGCGGAGCGTGCCTTGGAGAACGAGAAGGCGAAAATGGATACGGTGGAGGCCCGCCTCAACGAGCTGCGGGTGAACTCCGGCCTGCTGTCCTACGAGACGCAGACCAAGGAACTGACCTCAAGGGCTACGTGAAGATGTTGAGCAGCAATACCGGTCAGGCCCAGCGTGAGCAGCTCCTCAGCAGGATCCGTGAGTTGGAGGCCAAGGGTGGCGAGTTCCGCGAATTGACCGAATTGAGCAACATGTTCCGGCAGAACTACGATCGCTTGCTCACCCAGTACGAGAACGTGGTGAACGACGTGACCAAGGAGCTGACCTACACGAACACGGTGGTGTACCCGGAGGTGAGTGACAAGAAGGTGTATCCCGTGCGTTGGCTGATCGTGCTGCTCTCGGTCTCCAGCGCCCTATTCCTATGCTTCGTGCTCGTCGTTTGGCGTGACCAACGCGTGTAAGGCATGGTCGATTCGCTGAAGCGGAGTTGGGCGATCCCGCTGTTCTGTGGGATCTTCATTGCGGCCAATGCCGTGCTGATGGCCGATAACTCCTATTGGCTGAACCTGCTTCCCGTTGCGCTGCTGATCGGCTGGGCCATGCTCACCGCGGTGGACAGCCTGATGATCTTCCTGGTCTTCGCCACACCGCTCTCCATCAACCTGGAGGAATTGGACATCGGTGGCATCGGCATCTCGTTGCCCACCGAGCCGATCATGGTGGGACTTACGGTGCTGTTCCTGCTGAAGCTTTCCATGGAGAAAGGGCTGGTGGCGGCACGCGTGTGGCGGCACCCGATCACGCTCCTGATCCTCGCGCAGCTGGCGTGGATGGCCATTTGTGTGCTGCCCAGCAGCATGCCTGTGGTGAGCTTGAAAGTGCTTCTGGCGCGCATCTGGTTCGTAACCACCATGTTCTTCATGGTCACGCGGCTTTTCCGCGACATGCGCAAGGTGCACAGCTTCTTCTGGGCGTACATGGGCGGCTTGGCGATCGTCGTCACCTACACCTTGATCCACCATGCGCAGAACGAATTCGCTCAGGAACCGGCCCACTGGGTGATGAGCCCCTTCTTCAAGGACCACACCAGCTACGGCGCCATCATCGCCTTCTTCCTTCCGTTCTCCTTCGCCGCGATCTCCTTTCCCGGTTATTCCCGCACGCGCAAGGGTGTGGCCTTCATCCTCTTCGTCATCCTCGCTCTGGGCCTCTTCTTCTCCTATACCCGTGCCGCGTGGCTCAGCCTCGTGGGCGCCTTGGGCATGTTGCTGGTGCTGCGTTTGCGCATTCCACCTTGGGCCTTGTTGCTCAGCATGATCACCGTAACGGGTGTGGTGGTCTACGAGCAGGAGCAGATCATGATCGCGCTGGAACGCAACCGGGAGGAATCCTCGGACAACATCGGTGAGCACGTGAAGTCGATCTCCAACATCTCCAGCGATGCCTCTAACCTGGAGCGCATCAACCGCTGGAACTCGGCGGTGCGCATGTTCAAGGCCAAGCCCATCTTCGGCTGGGGGCCGGGCACCTACATGTTCCAGTACGGACCGTTCCAAGCGGCGGAGGACCGCACCATCATCAGCACCAACTTCGGGGTGATGGGCAATGCCCACAGTGAGTATTTAGGTCCCTTGTCGGAACAGGGCATACCGGGCATCGGCCTCATGCTGGCACTGGTGCTCACCACCATGGTGATCGTGATGCGCCTGTACCAGCGGATGCCCAAGAACGAGGACCGTCGCCTGTTGGTGGCCGCCTTCCTCGGGCTGGTGACCTACTACCTGCACGGCGCGCTCAACAATTTCCTGGATACCGACAAGGCATCGGTGCCCTTCTGGGCCTTCACGGCACTAGTGGTGCTGTTGGACCTGAAGTATCCGAAGGCAGGAAAGGTTGAGGAGCTTGTGAATTGAGTGGTGTTGGGGGTTGAAGGGGTTGCGCGTTGCGACCCACCAGTGCATCAACCCACGGCCATTACCCGCCGAAGCGGCAGGTCAACAGCGCGATGTCATCCAAGTAGGGCAGTCCACCGCGGTGGGCTTCGAAGGAGGCGATCACGGCCTTGTTGATGGCATCGGCGGAACTGGCGCTGAGGTCGCTGAGGATACGTGTGATGGGCTCGGTCTCGAAGGCGTTGCCGTGCAGGTCCTCCTGTTCCACGAGCCCATCGGTGTAGCAGAGCAGGGTGCTGTCGTGCGGGAGTTCCACCTCGCCGCTTTTCAGGAAGGGCAGGGTGGGCATCATGCCCAAGGCGATGCAACCCTCGCGCAACGGTGTGATGGTGCCGGCGTGGTATAGCAGTGGGTCGTTGTGTCCGGCGTTCACGAACTGCATCCGTCGGGTGCGCAGGTCGATGATGCCGATGAAGAGCGTGATGAAGCGCTCGCCGCGTGCGTTGGCCTGCACCTTGGCGTTCAGGTCGGTCACCAAGGCCTTCAGGTCGGTGGCGTGCACCGCCAAGGCCGTCAGGTTCGCTTGGAAGTTGCTCATGAGCAGCGCCGCCGCGATGCCCTTGCCGCTCACATCGGCCACGCAGGCCACGTAGCGGTCATTGTCCAAGGGGATCAGGTCGTAGTAGTCGCCGCCCACTTCGCTGTGGGGCTGGTACCAGCCTGCGGCCTCGATCAGCGCATCGTGCGGGAGGTCCTGCGGCACCAGCATGGCCTGCATCTCGGCGGCGAGTTCCAGCTCGCGCTTGTTGCGCACGGCCACGAGCTCCTGCTGTGCCAAGCGACGGTTCTCCAAGGCCACCACGATCAGGTTCGAGAGCGTTTGGATGAAGTTGAGGTGCTTCACCGTGGGGCTCATGCGCTGCTCCTCCTCATCGATGTCGCCGATCAGCAAAAACGCCAAGGGCTTGCCGCGGTGGTACACGGGCACGGCCACATCGAAGGCGCCCATGCTGCCGGTGCTTTCAGAGCCGATCACCTGGATGTCGGCGAAGTTCCCGATCGCGCTCTCGACGTCCATTTCCACTTGGTCCACGTCGTTCCCGAAGGCGATGATGCGCTCCCACTTGTCGGTGCGCTCGAAGAGCATGAGCCGCGTGATGCCGAGGTCCTCGCGGATGATCGTCTCGTACAGCTTCAGTAGCGCGTCGCGGTCCTCGGTGTCGTTGATCGCCTTGGTGACGTCCAACAGCGCCTTCAGCTGGAACTCTTTCAGCTCCAAACGTTCGATGATGCGCTCCAGCCGGGCCATGCGCTAATCCTTCAGCTTCTTGAACAGCTCGGGCAGCTTGGCGATCATGGCCACCTCGCGCATCTTCACTTTCGCTTCGCCGGCCGGGCTACCGAAGTAGGTGCGTCCGCCTTCCAAGGAGTTGATCAGGCCGCTTTGGCCCAACACCGTGGCGCCTTTGCCGATGCGCAGTTTGCTCGGCACGCCCACCTGGCCCCAGAGCGTCACGTTGTCCTCGATCGCCACCGCGCCGCTGATGCCCACGTGCGAGGCAATGAGGCAGTGCTTGCCGATGATGGTGTCGTGCCCCACCTGCACGTGGTTGTCGATCTTGGTGCCGGCCCCGATACGGGTGTCAGCGCTCACGCCTCGGTCGATGGTGCACAGCGCACCGATCTCCACATCGTCCTCGATCACCACGCTGCCGCAGGGATCGTCTTGTCGTAGCCCGTGGGGCGCTTCTTGTAGTAGAAGGGGTCGGCGCCGATAACGGTGTTCGCGTGGATGGTGACGCGGTCGCCGATCACGGTGTTCTCGTACAGCACCACGCCCGGCAGTATGCGGCAGCCGGCGCCAATGGTCACGTTCGGGCCGATCACGGCGCTGGGGTGGATCTCGGTGCCTTCGCGGACCTCCTCCACCAAGGCGGGCCATTCCTGCACCGGGTTGAAGTAGCGCACCAGCTTGTTGTAGTCCAAGCAAGGGTCCTCGCTGATGATGATGGCCTTGCCCTCGGGCACCTCCACGTCCTTATTGATCAGGATGGTGGTGGCGGCGCTGTTCAGGGCCTTGTCGTAATACTTCTCGTGGTCCACGAACACGAGGTCGCCCGCTTCCACGCGGTTGATCTCGTTAAGCCCGGTCACCAGGCGATCGGACTTGCCTTTTACGGTGGCGCCGATCAGTTCGGCGATCTGGGCGGCGGTCTGTGAGGGGTCTAGGCGCATGGTGTTGTGGGTGTGCCAAAGGTAACGGCCCCCGGCACGTGCCTGCTATCAACGAAGGAGCCCCGCACTGTGGCGGGGCTCTTTCAATTCTCAAGTCGTAGATCCTACTTCTTCACGCGGTCCATGTACGCGCCGGACTCGGTGTCGATGCGCACCACGGTGCCGATCTCCACGAAGCTGGGAACGCTGATCTCCGCGCCGGTCTCCACGGTGGCGGCCTTCATCACCTTGTTGCTGGTGTCACCCTTCACGGCGTTCTCGGTGTAGGTCACTTCCAATTCCACCACTTTCGGAGCGCTGGCCATGATGGCCACGTCGCTCTCGAAGCCCACCTGTACCACCATTTCTTCCTTCAGGAATTTGATGGCATCGCCGAAGAGCTCCACCGGGATGTACTTCTGCTCGAAGTTGTTCTGGTCCATGCACACCAGGTTGTCGCCTTCGCGGTAGAGGTATTGCAGTTCGTGGACCTCCACACGCAACACTTCGATCACCTCGCCGCTGCGGAAGCGGTGTTCGTTCAGTTTGCCGTTGCGCAGGTTGCGCATCTTGCCTTGGTAGAAGGCTCGCAGGTTACCGGGCGTGCGGTGCTGCCATTCCATCATCTGGCAGATGTCCCCGTTGAAACGGATATAGGTGCCGATGCTGATGTCTGAGGTAGTGGCCATGATCAGGTACTTGTAATGAGGCCGCGAAGGTAGCTGTTTGGGCTTGGTCGCTAGTGCGTCCCGGCCGGAGTTGATGCCCGCTCAGCGGCGAGCACCCCAAAGCTCGACGGCGAGGTCGTCCACCAGCACCGGAAGCTTCCCCTTGTTCCAGAGGTACACTTTCAGCACGCGGTCCGGGCCAGCTTCCACGCCGCGCTCGATCATCACACGCGACCAGCGATCGGGGCCTTGTAGCATGTCGTGCGCATCCACGGCATCCCAGAACACCATGCCCGTGCTGCTCTCCACCGTGATCACGAAGGCCACTTTCGCTTCCGCCGCAGCGCGCAACCAACCGCTGGCGCTGATGAGCAAGGGACCTTGCAAGGTGTCCAGCGGCAGCACGAAGGCGGGGGAGAAGCCTTCGGCCTTCACGTCAACTGCGGCATTTCCGCTATGCGGCTGGCGATCGGTCCGGGTGCTCTCGTCCCATTGCCAACCCGGTGCATTTCCCTCGGTATCGAAGCGGGTCGCGAGGATGCGTTGCATGCCGTGGCTGCCGCCTTTGCCGAAGAGCGCTTCTGCGTTAGGGGGCGCATCGGGTGTCTCGGCCAGGGGCGTCAGTTCCCATTCCAAGGGCAGTTCGTCCTGAACCATGGAAAGGGCGCTGCATTCGAAACGGATGGCGACCACCCGCGGCTCGGCCGTGGGCCGTTCGGGGTGTTGGATGAAAGGGGCCACCCAGATCCCTTCAGCGGCGGAAGCAGGAACGAAGCGGTAGGATCGCGTGCTGCCATCATCCAAGCGATAGCGAACGGTGTAGAGAGCGTCCTTGTATATGAAGTCCTTCATGGCGCCGTAGAGCGTCCCCTTCACCTGCACTTTGGCGCGTAGGATGCCTTCTTCCGCTGCGGGCACTTCGACCCACGTGTTCCATAGCGCGCTGCTTTGGCCAATAGTTGTCGATGCGCCGAGCCTCGGTCCGGGGCTGCGCTCCAACACTGCCACACGGTCAGTTCCGACCGTCCATGCGTAGTTGTTCAAGATGGCCAGGATCGTTCGCGGCTCATCGTTCAGCAAGTAGCGCTCGTCCACGCTGGCCATGCGCCCTCCCCAGCGGTCGTCCACGAAATGCCAGAGGATGCGGTCCGGTGCACGCGCTCCGGTGAAGTGCTCCGCGTTCCGCGCATCCAACCAGGGCGTGTAGCTGGCGTAGCTCTGCGGCACCGGACGCGGTTGCCAGTGCAGGTCGTTCGCCGGGATGTAGCTCAATTCCCAAGGGTACACATCCACGGTGCCGGCCTTCAGCAGCGTGGCGATGTCGGCAGGCAAGCGTTCCGGTTCGAGGTTACGGCGTGAGACCTCCTCGGCCCGGGCTTTCATGGCATCGCGCTCGAAGGTCCATTCGTAGGCGCGGTTCACCCCGAAGGGATGCACCTGATGATCGCCATAGAGCAGGGTGGGCGCGAGTGCCAGGTAACCGAAGACCATCACGGCGCCCATCACCATCACGTTGCTTGCCGGCCAACGCTTCACGGCCAACAGCAGGATGCCGAAGAAGAGCAGGAGGAAGACATAGAAGCCACGGGCATGGTACACGTCCTCGCGCGTGATGCCGTGCTTCCAAGCGGCGAAGAGCGCCAATGCGAAGAGGACATACAGGTGTCGCACTTCACGGTCGCGGCGGAAGATCGGGATGGCGAGGAACAGGACGATGGCCGTGCCCAAGGCCCACCAGTTGTTCGCCGGGTACAGGCTGGTGGCGGCGCTCGATGCACGCGATAGTTCGAAGAGCCCTGCGAAGGATGTCCAAATCCCAGTGAAGCTGCCGTACAACAACGGACGCAGGAGGATCAGCCAGGCGATGAACGCGATGGTGGTGGACAGCACGGTGCGGAAATCCTTGCGCCGCCAGAGCAGCAGGATGGCGTGCGTGAAGAGGAAGGTGCAGGAAATGATGCCGATGCTGGCCCGCACATGCAGCGCCAGGACCGCAGCGACAACGGCCACGGCAAGAGCGCCCTTCGATGCGTTTCGCCAATGCAGGACGAGCCCGACGGCGGTGATGCCCATCAATTGCATGTGCACTTGCACCAGCGTGGCGAGGAGTGCGATCAGGAGCGCGTGCCACACGAGCCGTTCCGGATCGGTACCGGCCCCGAGCGTGAGCAACATGAAGATGAAGGTGCCGAGGATGGCGACGATGGCGAAGTAGGCCGCACCGAGCTCGCCGCCCAGCGCTTGCGGATACATCAAGAAGGCCAAGGGACCGTGCGGGAACACCAGGTGCGCGGCTTGGTCCAGCCCGGTGGCGAAGAGGTGGTTGAATGCCCAGGCCAAGGAATTGTCCACCCCGATATCGGTGGTGATGTCCAGCCGTGGGAAGGTGAGGGCCACGAGCAGCAGGGTGATCAGGACCCGTTGCACGATGGTCCGCACCCCCGTGTTCATGGCCGCGTTGCTTGCGTTGCGGACTTGTAGTCGCCTATCTCGATTCGCGCGGTGCACAGGTCGTGCTCGGCCTCTTGGCGGTTGCTGGCGATCAGGATCGTGCGACCATCGGCATGTTGCTGCAGGAGCTTGCGGAACCAGGCGATGGCCTCGGCATCGAGGTTGCTGGCGGGTTCGTCCAACAGCAGCAAGGGCGTGTCGCTCAGGATCGCCAAAGCGAGCTTCAGGCGTTGTTTCATGCCGCTGCTGAAGTTCGATACCGGCTTCTGCAAGGCGGGTTCGAGGTAGGCCGTGCGTGCCATATCCGCCAGCGCGATGCCTTTGCGGAAGGGTTTGAAGCGTGCATGGAAATCGATGGCCTGCTCGAGGCTCAGGTCTTCGTACAATCCGAGGTAGGGCGCCGCGATAGAGACGTGCCGGTACACCGCTTCCTGCTCGAGCTTCACTCCCGCGAGGTGGTGTTCAATAGTGCCTTCAGTAGGGATCAATGCACCGCCGATCACTTGCATCAGGGTGCTCTTGCCGCTTCCGTTCGGACCTAGGATCGCAGTGCGTGAACCGGGCGCTAGCACTAGATGAACGCCGCTGAAGACGATCTCGCGACCGAAGTGTTTGGCGATGTTGTGCAAGCGGATCTCCATCGGCATTTGTGCGATGC
Source organism: Flavobacteriales bacterium (assembly GCA_041391825.1). Lineage (GTDB taxonomy): Bacteria > Bacteroidota > Bacteroidia > Flavobacteriales_F > PHOS-HE28 > PHOS-HE28. Next base: position 39,873 of record JAWKNF010000021.1, read on the forward strand.
AGGGTCAAGCCCGGCATGACAACTCGAGCGGAAGGTTCACTCCGTCAATCCCCGCATTATGCCTTTCGGGCTGTTGCGGATGAAGTCGAGGATCTGACCACGCTCCGGGCTGCGGGGCAGGAGCTGCTCCACGTTCTGCACGGCCCGGTCCACGTTGTTGTTGCGGACGAAAATCTCCCGGTAGATGTCCTCGATGCGTGCCACATCGTTATCCGAATAACCACGTCGACGGAGGCCTACGACGTTCACGCCCACATAGCTCAAAGGCTCGCGCGCGGCTTTTACGAAGGGGGGCACGTTCTTGCGCACCAAGGAGGCGCCGGCCACGAAGCTGTGCGCGCCGATGTGGATGAACTGCTGCACCGCCACGTTCCCTTCCAGGATCGCCCAATCGTCTATGGTGACGTGTCCGGCGAGGTTCACGCTGTTGGCGATGACCACGTTGTTGCCCACAAGGCAGTCGTGCGCCAGGTGCACGTAGGCCATCAGCAGGCAGTTGCTGCCCACGGCCGTCTTCATGCGGTCGGCGGTACCACGGTTGATGGTTACGCACTCGCGTACGGTGGTGCCATCGCCCACTTCGGCGGTGGTCTTCTCGCCGGCGAACTTCAGGTCCTGCGGGATCGCACTGATCACGGCCCCGGGGAAGACGCGGCAATTCATTCCGACGCGCGCGCCGTCCATTAGCACAGCGCTGGGTCCGATCCAGGTGCCATCGCCGATCTCCACATCGCCGTAAATGGTAGCGAAGGGTTCGATGGTGACGTTCTTGCCCAACTTGGCGTCGGGGTGTACGTGGGCGAGTTTGGAGATGCTCATCAGGCGGTGGCGCTTGCGGTCTTAGGAGCTTCAGTGGGCACTTTGTCCTTCACGATCTGTGCCATCATTTCCGCCTCCACGGCGAGTTGGCCGTTCACGTATCCCCGCCCTTGCATGTGCACGAGACCCCGCCGTATCGGGGTGATCAGTGAGAGGTGGAACACCAAGGTGTCGCCCGGGATCACCTTGCGGCGGTAGCGGATGCCGTCGGTCTTCAGGAAGTAGGTGGTGTAGTTCTCCGGATCGGGCACCTTGCTCAGCGCGAAGATCCCGCCCACCTGTGCCATGGCCTCCACCTGCAACACGCCGGGCATCACCGGGTTGTTGGGGAAGTGGCCGGTGAACTGGGGCTCGTTCATCGTCACGTTCTTCACGCCGATGATGCTGTCCTCGTTCATCTCCATAACCTTGTCCACCAGCAGGAAGGGGTAGCGGTGTGGGAGCATCTTATGGATTTGCACGATATCGAACAGCGGCTCCTTGCTCAGGTCGATGTGCGATACCGGGTTCTTCTCCTCTTCGCGGATCTTTTCCTTGATGCGCTTGGCGAAGCTGGTGTTGCCGAAGTGGCCCGGACGTGCGGCCAGGATGTGTCCCTTGATCGGACGACCCACCAAGGCGAGGTCCCCCACGATATCCAGCAACTTGTGCCGTGCGGGCTCGTTGAAGAATTTCAGGTCGGTGGTGTTGAGCACGCCGTTGCGGCGGATCTCCACCTCCTGGTATTCGCGGCCAAGTGCCTTGGCAATCTCTTTCAGTTGCTCTTGCGTGGTGCCCTCGCGGTCCTCCAGCACGATCGCATTGTTCAGGTCGCCTCCCTTGATCAGCCCGGCCTTGGCCAGCGCCTCGAGTTCGCGCAGGAACACGAAGGTGCGGCAGGGTGCGATCTCGGCCTTGAACTCCTCCGCGCGGTACATGCTGGCGTGCTGGGTGCCCAGCACAGGGCTGTTGTAGTCCACCATCACCGTCAGACGGAATTCGCCACCCGGTGCGGGTACGCCGAGCATTTCGGTGCCACGTTCCTCGGTCTCGAACCAGATCGGTTCCTTCAACTCGAACCAGTTGCGCGGTGCGTCCTGCTGCTCCAGACCAACGCTTTCGATGGCCTCTACGAAGGGCAGGGCGCTGCCGTCCATGATGGGCAGTTCGGGACCGCTGATCTGCAAGAGGCAGTTGTCCACACTGAGCGCGTAGAGCGCGGAAAGCACGTGCTCGGTGGTGTTGACGGTCACGTCGCCTTTGCCGAGCGTGGTGCCACGCGCGGTGCTCACCACCAGGTCGGCGTCGGCATCGATGATGGGCTCGCCCTCCAAGTCGGTGCGCTGGAACTTGTAGCCGTGGCCCACGGGAGCGGGGCGCAGCGTAAGGGTGACAGGTTCGCCGGTGTGCAGGCCTACGCCCTTCAGCGTGGCGCTACCTTTCAGGGTGTGCTGGAAGTCGTTCATTCAGAGCGGTCGATCGGGGAATGGGACTACCGCCCGACGCCGTGCTCGGCGAAGGTAGAACTCCCCTCCGTACGCTGGGTCGTTCGCCCCTAGGAGCCTTGCTCCTTACGCAGGGCGGCCAGCTCCTTTTCCAGCGCGTCGATGCGCTGTTGCATGGCCGGTAGCCTGCGGAAGACCACGGAACTACGGTCGTACAAGCTTTTCTTGAAGGCAGGCGACCCCTGCACCTTTTCGTCGTCCGCAAGGTTGCTGCCGATCCCGCTCTGCGCCGCGATCAGCACGCGGTTCCCGATCACCAAGTGTCCGGCGATGCCCACCTGTCCACCGATCTGGCAGTTATCGCCCACCTTGGTGCTGCCAGCGATGCCCGTTTGGGATACCACCACGATGTTGCGCCCCAATTCGGCGTTGTGGCCCACCTGCACCAGGTTGTCCAGCTTGGTGCCCTTGCGGATGATGGTATGGCCGATAGTGGCGCGGTCCACCGTCGTGTTGGCCCCGATCTCCACTTCATCCTCCAGGATCACGTTGCCCACTTGGGGCATCTTCTCGTAGGTGCCATCGGCCTTGGGCACGAAACCGAAGCCATCGGCCCCGATCACCGCGCCGCTGTGGATCACACAACGCTCACCGATCACACAATTGTGGTAGAGCTTCACACCGGCATGGATGCGGGTTCCAGCACCCACCTTGGTGTTGTCCCCGATGTAGCTGTTCGGGAAGACCTTCACGCCATCGCCCAGTTCCACACCTTCGCCGATGTAGCAAAAGGCGCCGATGTACACATCCTTGCCGGCCTTCGCCTTCGGACTGACATAGCTGGGCTGCTCGTATCCTTTCTTCTCGTATTGCAGCTCGTGGTTACGCTCCAGCAACTGCGTGAAGGCCATGCGCGCGTCCGACACACGGATCAGGGTCAAGGTCTTCGGCAAGGCACGGCCTGGCGCGAAATCGCGGTTCACGATGGCAATGGTGGCCTTCGTGGTGTAGATGTATTCGGTGTAGCGCGAATTGGACAGGAAGGTGAGGGTGCCGCTGCGGGCCTCCTCGATCTTGGCCAGGTCGCTCACCAGCACCTGCGGGTCGCCATCCACTTCACCTTCCAGAAGGTCGGCGATCTGTTCCGCTGTGAACTGCATGCCGCGAAGTTATCCGAGGACGGCGTACGGATCGCTGACCCTTTTCAGGTTGGTTGCGCTCAATGCTCCAGCGGCACGCTCACCCGCGTCTTGTCCCACGACAAGGTCAGTGCTGTTGGAGATCGGTCCACCGCGATGGTGAACTGCTCCACTTCATCAGGCAGTGTTTCCACGGGCACTTCCACCTTGACCACATCGGCGGCCGGGTCACGTTGTGCCTCACCGCCGTAGGTCACCCCCCAAGAGTACATCTTGCTGTTGAAGATCACCGTCCAGCGATCGGCCTCGGGGATCGTCCACAAGGTGTACGTGCCGGCTGGCAAAGGGATGCCACCGACCCTCACGGCCGAATCGAATGTGATCGTTGTGGCCTCGTTCGCTCCAGTACGCCATACCTGACCATAAGGCACGAGTTCGCCGAAGATCACACGGCCTTTCTTGTACGGACGGCTATAATCCACGGTGATATCCATGCCTTCCACCAGGAATTTGTTCACCTCCTCGGGACTGGCCTTCTTGGTCTGGGATTTCATGTAACCCAGACCGAAGTATCCGATCAGAGGCGATCACAGCGCCTCCGATCAGGAGGCCTTTCAGGAATTTGGGCATGTGGTGGGTCTTGTTCGTGGGAAGGTACGATCAGTGCTGCGCGATCGTGTGGGCATCGCGGCGCTGGGTCCGGATTACCTCCACCTTCACTTCGACCTTATCGTCTGTTCGGTGGATGTTCGCCGTTCCGCCGTCGATGGTGATGCTGGTATCTCCTTGGAAGTTCGATGCTTCAAGTTGCTCCACCAAGCGGTGCACTTCGCTGTCGCCGTGCATTTCGTCCTGTGTAACACTACCGTCCGGATATCCGCGGTGGCCGCCATGTCCGCATTTGCTCGCATGCTCGCATCCCTTCTTACTGCATTCACCACCGGCCTTGCAGCAACCACCACCGTGCTCGCACTTGCCCCCCTTGCTGCATCCGCTCATTTCCGCGTGGCAGGAACCCCGGTCGCCACAGTTGCTCATGCAGGTACGACCGACGAAGAAGCCGGCGATACCGAAGAGCAGACTGAAGAGAAGGATCTTGATCCAGTTGGTGTTCATGTGAGACGGGCTGTTCCGTTGGATACGGTCCGTGCGACGAAGGTAGCGCGCTCCGACTGAGCGACAGGGCCCTGCGCACTCGGCTTTTTCACCATCAAAGCGTGCGTTGCGTGAGGTAGTTGTTCGCTTGAGCGGTGGGCGTCACCTCAAGATTGTTGATGCACACATGCGCCGGAAGTGTCGCTGCGAAGTGAACGAGCTGCGCGATGTCATCACCGGTCAAGGGCTTCATGCCTTGGTACACCTGCTTTGCCTTGTCCGCATCACCATGGAAACGCACGATGCTGAATTCCGTTTCGGCCAGGCCGGGCGAGATCTGGGTGACCTTGATGCCGTGCGGAAGCAGGTCCAAACGCATGGCCTTGCTCAAGGCGTCGACCGCATGTTTGCTGGCGCAGTACACGTTGCCTTGTGGATATACCTCTCGTCCGGCCGTGCTGCCGAGGTTGATGATGTGTCCTTTTCCACGTGCGATCATACCGGGCATCACGGCGCGGCTCACGTGCAGCAGCCCCTTCACGTTGGTGTCCAGCATCGCTTCCCAGTCCTCCAGCTTCCCGTCCTGTATCGGGTCGCGTCCCATGGCCAGGCCCGCATTGTTCACTAACACATCGATGTTCCGCCATTGCTCCGGCAGCCCGCCGATCGCCTTTTCCACTTCGACATTGTCGCGCACATCGAAGCGCAGCGCATGGGCCACGGTATCGCCTTCGATGCGGCCATAGAGGCCTTCCAGCTCGCGCTTCAAGGTGTCCAACCGATCCCGTCGGCGGCCGGTGATGATCACGCGCCACCCGTTCGCTGCGAACAGCCGAGCAGTGGCTTCACCGAATCCGCTCGTGGCGCCGGTGATCAGGATGGTACGGGAGGGTGTCGTGTTCGCCATGGTGCAAAGGAAAGGGCCCGATCGCACAAGCCATGATGATCATTCGTTCAGGTCGACCATGCTACGGAGGGGGACAAACACCGATCTTAGGCGCACAACCCGCTGAACGATGCTCCGCAAGCTCCTCCTCGCACTCGCCACCATCGCTGCTGGCAGCGCACATGCACAATGCACCACTTGCACGATCGATTTCAGCTGCAGTATCGCACCAGCGTATCCCACATTATGTCCGCTGCAGCCGATGGATGCGACGGCCGGCGTGGCCTATGAAAGCGACATCACCTTCTGGCTGCCCACCACCTTCACCGATCCCGGCACCGGGATCGAGGTGACCTTTTTGCAAATGACGATCACCAGCGTGACCGGTTTGCCTTTCGGGATGCAGATGACCACGAACGATCCGCTCGGCATCTATTACCCGCAGCTGAACCAGTTCGGTTGTGCGCGCTTGTGCGGAACGCCGTTGGGCAGTGGTACCTATACCATTGCGATCAACATCATTGCGCAGGTCAACGCAAGCGGCTTCACCCTGAATGTGCCGCAGACATTCGGTGTGACGCTAGTGGTGCTGCCCGGCACCGGTGGCAATTCGAGCTTCACCTTCACCCCGACCAGCGGTTGCGGCAGTGCCGATGTACTGTACACGGCCTTGCTCGATGGCAGCCCCTTGCCCACGAGCTATGCGTGGGATTTCGGGAACGGCACGACCGGGACAGCCGCCACCGCCCAAGTCAGCTACACACAGCCGGGTACCTATCCAGTGTCGCTTACCACAACGATCGGCGGTTTCGTGCTCACCGACGTGGTGTTGGGCGGTGTAAGCGACAACTGGTGCGGTGATATGGAGGAACCCAGTCTGTTCGGTGCCTGCACCGGCAACCCGGATCTCTATTTCGTGCTGACCGATGGGAATGGTGGAAGCTTCACCAGTAACAGCGGAAGCAACAGCACGAGCGAGACCTGGAACAACGTGGATCGCTTGTTGTCGGTACCGCCCTATTCCATCCAGTTCTTCGATGAGGACCCGATCAGTCAGGACGATGATCTGGGCACCTTCAACATCCCGGTGGGCAGCAATGGCGTGGTTCCCTTCGCATTGAGCAATGGTACGTTCGGCAGCCTTGCCATCGCGGTGGAAGCGCAAGAAGTGTTCACCGATACGGACTCCATCCAAGTGTTCCCGGCCCCGCAGTTGATCACGACGTACGATACCGCTTCAGCCACCCTGTGTGCAACGGATACGATGGAGTTGGTGTATACGTGGTACAACAATGGCGATACGATACCCGGTGTGAACGGGCCCTGCGTGCCGACGGACAGCACCGGCGCGTGGTGGGGTGTGGCAACGAACGTCTATGGCTGCACGGCCAGCACCGACACGATCGTGGTGTGCCCCGAGGTGCAGATCCAAGGGAACGGCAATGTGCTGTTGGTGCAGGGTGATTTCACCAGCTACGCGTGGAGCCGCGACGGCGAGCCCATTCCGGGTGCTGATGATCCCTTCTATGTGGCGAGCACCGGTGGAACTTACAGCGTGGTCGTCACGACCGACCTGGGTTGTGTGCTCACGGACGAATACGTGCTGCTCATCACCGGTCTGCTGCAGGAAGGGTCGCTCACTGAACTGCAGGTCCATCCCAATCCGAACCGCGGGCAGTTCACGCTGGAACTCTCGTCCGACATTTCGCAGCTAGCCAGCATCAAGGTGTTCGATCCCAGCGGACGCCTATGCCACGAGGTCCTGCGTAACGGGACACCGAAGCAAGTGATCACGTTGCAGAATGTATCACCGGGACGCTACATCTTGCTGGTGGAAGCAGGAGGGAAGCGCGGGACCGTAGCGGTGGTGGTGGAATAGCTTGATGTCGGCTTCATGTTCGGGTCATCCTGCGCATGGTCCTTTGTGCAAACGAAATGACCATGAACACATTCCTGCGCCGAATACCACCGAACGGACTGGTGCTTGCCATCTACCTCGCAGTCGTGGGCTTTGCTTTCTTGTGTTGGAAAGGCCTGCTCTGAGCAAAGTCTCCTACACCTAAGCGCTCGGTCACTCCTGCGGCAACCACCGCGGCCACGCCAAATACCACTTGGTGACCGGCGTGCTCAACGCAGCGATGCCCAGGTTGTCGCTGGCCTCGGCGATATCGCGTACGCTGCCGTCCTTGTAAAGCAGTTCGATGCGGTCCTTGCTCGGGTCGTAAGCGTTGTTCACGATGGACCCCGTGATCACGAAGCGCTCTGCCGTGGCCATGTCGATCCTCAAGTGCGCCGCCACGCGTTTCCGCAGTTCATCGACGCGCGCGGCCTCCCACGGCTCCTCTTGCAAGCGGATGCGCAGGTTGCGGCGGTGGACGAGGTCGCCGGCGAGATGCGATAGCGCAACGTCCGGATGATCGCACCAAACCTTCACCGCACCCATGATGTCGTGATCGTCGAGCTTCAGGAAGTCGGCAAGGATCGCAGGATCCGCAAAGGCGTTGCGGTCGTGGTCCGTGGCAAGGAAGCGCATGAGCGCAGGCGATGCGAAGAGCGCAGTGCCTTGTAGTGCGAGTTCCTTGGCCCGGCGCAGTGTTTCAACCAGCATCATTTCGCAGGCCACCACGGTCTTGTGCAAGTACACCTGCCAATACATCAGGCGGCGCGCCACCAGGAATTTCTCGATGCTGTAGATCGCCTTTTCCTCCACCACCAGCTTGTCGTCCTTCACCTCCAACATCTTCAGGATGCGCTCACCACCGATCACACCCTCGCTTACGCCGGTGTAGAAACTGTCGCGGTTCAGGTAATCGATCCGGTCCACATCCAATTGGCT
>JAWKNF010000022.1:0-45181 GCA_041391825.1 Flavobacteriales bacterium
ACACTTATATCCGGATATCTGGCTGCACAGCCTTGCTTGGTCAGCTATACGTTCACAGCGAGCCCGCTCCCTACCAATGGTACTTACGGTTGCGGAGAAACGGTGACCTTCTGCTACACGGTCACGAACTGGAACACCACGAACGCGAACTGGTTCCACGGACTTAGCATCAGTATGGGACCTGGTTGGGATGCGGCCACGCTCGTACCGGGACCTCCACCGGCCACTGTGGGTGGTAGTGCTGGAACATGGGGCTGGTACACCAGTGTAAGCGGAACGGCAGGTACGGCGATCGGTGCCCAAGGCCCCGGTTACTTCTTCGACCTCAACAACGACGGGAATCCGGGGAACAACTTCGGTGACTTCGCCACAGGGCCTTGGCAGTTCTGTTGGACAATAAGCGTGTTGAGCGGTGCAGCTTGTGTCAATGGGCTTGACCTCTCCGTTTCTGTCAATTCCTTTGGCGATAGTGAGACCGGCTCGTGGGGCAGTGCGGGATGTGGTGGTGATGCAACAGTGGTGAGCCCACCGGCAGTGATCCAATCCTGTGTCGTGGATGCCGGCGTTGGTGGACCACTGGTGCTCTGTTCGACTGCACCACCGGTGGATCTCACAACGCAATTGGGCGGCACACCGGATGCCGGTGGTGCATGGACGGACCCGGGAGGTGCTCCGCACAGCGGGATCGTGGATCCTGCCGTGGATGTGAGCGGGTGGTACACATACACCGTTACGAACCTATCACCTCCTTGTAGTGGGCAGTCGGTCATGACGGTCACGATCGAAACGCCACCGGAGCCCGGTGCGGATGCGAGCCATACGGTCTGTTCATCGGAGCTGCCGTTCTCGATGATGGGAATGCTGGGCGGCGCGCCGGACCCGGGAGGTTCATGGAGCATCGCTGGCGTGCCTGTTCCCGACAGCTTCGATCCTGCCACGGGGCTGCCGGGGGTCTATACATATGATCTGGCCGGCACGGCGCCTTGCCCGAATGCCTCGGCAACGCTGACCATCACAGTGAACCAGACCGTCAGTGCGGGTGTGAATGGGTCACTGGTCACGTGCTCAAACGGGCCAGCGACCACCTTGGTCACTTCGCTCGGTGGCACCCCAGAACTCAACGGGTCTTGGGTCGACCCGACAGGTCTGGCCACCAACGGTATCTACTCACCGGGCTTTTCCGCACCAGGGGTTTATACCTACACCGTTCCAGCGTCGGCCCCTTGTGCGGATGCATCGGCCACGGTCACTGTAACGGAGAATGACCTGCCCGATGCCGGTGTTGATGCGACTGCGGTATTCTGTCGGTCCGAGGCTCCGGTCGCTTTGCTGACCTTGTTGGGTGGCATGCCCGATGCGGGTGGAACATGGACCTCAGGTGGTACTCCTATAGGTGGCAACTTCGACCCTGCAACGGGCGCGTCCGGTATATACACGTATCTGGTCGCGGGGATCGCCCCTTGCCCCAGTGCGCAGGCAATTGTGTCGATCACGGTGAATGACCCACCGGATGCAGGAGGTCCCGGTGCGATCGGTGTTTGTGCCATCAGTGCTGGATTCTCCTTGTTCGACGAACTGACGGGAACGCCGCAAGCGGGTGGCACATGGACCGGTCCGGATGGTACTGCGACGATCGCACAGTACACTCCAGGAACCTCCGTCCCAGGAACGTATACCTATGAAGTGATCGGCACGGCACCTTGCCCTAACGCAAGCGCAACAGTGAACGTAACGGAGAATGACCTTCCGAACGCAGGGAACGATTCAACGGTGTACCTGTGCAATTCGGGACCGGTACTTCAATTGGCGGACCTGCTTGGTGGTGCACCCGATCCGGGAGGAACATGGATCGGAGCGGATGGATTACCCGGTGCAGCGACCTTGGACCCGGCGGTGGATATCAGCGGAGCGTATACCTACACGGTTTCCGGTGTAGCGCCTTGTCCATTCGCGCAGGCCACGGTCAGCGTGTTCATAGCATCGCAACCCTCCGCCGGTGTCGATGCGGCGGTCAGCCTCTGCGAAGGGTCGGCTGCCACTGATCTTTTTGATGCATTGGGCGACTCACCGGATGTGGGTGGAGTCTGGACGGATCCCAATGGGAACGCCACGGACGTGACCTTCGACCCGGACCTTGATCCACCGGGAAACTATATATACAGCATCGCAGCGACCGCTCCCTGTGTGGATGCCAGTGCCACAGTGTTGGTGTCGATCTCGCCGCAGCCGAACGCGGGGAGCGATGCGGTCGTGTCCGTCTGCTCTGATGGTGCTGCTGTGGACCTTTTCGACCAGTTAGGACCTACCACTGTGGCTGGTGGCACTTGGGTCGGCCCGGATGGTTCCGCCGGCAGCAGTTCGTACGTGCCGGGTGCGTCGCTCCCTGGGGTTCATACCTATACGATAGTTGGAGTCGCACCTTGTGTCACATCGTCGGCAACGGTCACTGTGAACGAGACATCGGCAGCGGACGCAGGAACCGATGCCACGCTCACGGCCTGTTCCAGTGGAGCGGCCATCGAACTCTTCACGGGCTTGGGTGGCTCGCCCGATCCCGGCGGTACTTGGACTGCGCCCGATGGTTCGGCGTTCGCAGGCTCGTTCGACCCGGCCGTGCATACCGCTGGTGCGTATTCATACACGCTTGCTGCCAACGGACCTTGTCCAGCAGTGAATGCAAGTGTGACCATGACGGTATTGGACGAACCCGATGCCGGGGCGGATGGCACTCTATACGTATTGTAGTTCGGCGCAAGGGACCTATGCACTATTGAATGGCTTACTCGGTGCGCCGCAAGCCGGGGGCCAGTGGACGGCACCGAACGGATTGCCGCACGGGCCGAACTTCAGCTTCGGGTCGGACCCAGCTGGTATCTACACCTATACGATCACTGCTCCAGCACCTTGCACATCGGCATCGAGCACCTTGGTCGTTAGTGAAGTGCAAGCCGTGAGTGCAGGAGTGGGTGGTGCCATCGCCTTGTGCGAGAACGACCCGCCTGAGGACCCCGGTTCATGGCTCACCGGCGCACCGACCGCGGGCGGCACTTGGACCGGCCCGGGCGGCGTGGTGGTCGGTCCGGTGGATCCACAAATCGACCTACCGGGTAACTATACTTATACCGTAACCGGCAGCGCACCATGCCCCGACGCGCAAGCTTTGGTAGCGCTTACGATCGCGTCCTTGCCCGATGCAGGAAGCGATGGAGCCGTGGACCTGTGCGCAGATGCCACGCCCTTCGCACTTTTTGGGGCCCTGGGCGGTGCCGATGCGGGAGGATCGTGGAGCGGACCTTCCGCGCTGAACGGGGGTGTCTTCGACCCTGGCGCGCATACACCTGGGACCTATACCTATACCGTGAACGGTGTCGGCGCTTGTGCTGGACAGAACGATGCTTCGGTGGTTGTCGCAACGGTCTCGCCATTGCCAACACCATCCTTCACAACATCCGCGGTAAGAGGCTGCTTGCCCTTACAAGTGCAGTACACATTGAACAACAGCACAGCATTCATTGGCGCGCAATGGAATTTCGGCGACGGTGCCAGTGGGAGCGGAGTTCCGGCGGGGATGCACACCTATGTGCAGGCCGGTACCTACACCGCCCAAGTACAGGTCACCGATGTCAATGGCTGCTTGGGTAGCGCACAGGCGGTGGGGGGCGTGCTGGTCTCGGCGGGTCCACCTGCGAATTTCGGGGTGACGCCTGAACGCGTTAGCGTCGAAGACCCTATTGCCGATGTGCTGCATACACCGCGCACCGGTGTGACCTATGCTTGGGTGGTGGACGGCGAAAGCATATCCCCGCCATCAGGTTCGTTCCCATGGACCTTCGATGCATGGGTAGGGCAGCACGTCATCTGCTTGGAAGCCACTGACACCTTGGGTTGCGTCAACACCAACTGCGCTCGGGTATTGGTGGATGATGTGCTCACCATCTTCTCTCCGAACGCCTTCACCCCGAACGGCGATGGGATCAATGACACTTTCCTTTCCTCGGTGATCGGCTTGGACCCGGACAACTACTCCTTCATCATCTTCGATCGCTGGGGGAACGAAGTGTTCAACACCACCGACCACACCGAGGCTTGGAACGGCGCCAAGGGCAACGCAGGCGACATCCAGCCACAGGATGTATACGTGTGGCGCATCCTCGCACGTGATCAATTCAGCGCGGAACGCAAGGAGGTCTTCGGCACGGCCACACTGATCCGCTGATCACGACTGTCCTGGACCGATCCTTCGTTCCTGCAACGTAGCTGACGACACGCTTACTGCGCTCACCAACGCCACGCCTGTGGCTCAGGCTTCGCAGTGTCGAAATTGCGCTTGGTCACTTTGCCATCAAATAGCCCAAACCCCAAGGAAACCGCGAGCACATTGGCATTCAACCCGGCATACGGTTTCGTCTGAACGCCATCTTTCGTTTCCGTGAAGTCCTTGTTATGGAAGTTCGTGAGGTAATAGCGAATGGTCAACGTTGAGCTTCCGGGCCCTTGGAATCCGATGAACACCGACTGGTAGAATGCGGAGCTGCGGTCGCTGAACCACACGTTGAACTTGTCCTCCTTCTTCTCGTTCTCGAAGCGCTTCTCTTTGTAGTTGATCGGTACTTCGATCTCGTAACCCAAGTACACCAAGGTGTTGTTCATCGACCCAACCTTGAATCCGATCGGGATGCCCACGTTGTAGGTCCTGAATTTGTACCGGATGTCCAGCGAATCATTGGGCACTTTATAGATGAAGCCCTGGTTGCGCACGGATAGGCCGGTGAAGAGCCCGAAGCTGGAGCTGAGGTCGTAATTCAGCATGCCCTGAGCGTTGAAGAAGGGTGCGAAGCGGATCACTGCACCCTTGTCCGAGCCATTCACATCAAGAATGGGTGTGGAGAAGATCCATTCGCTGCCACTGGAGAAGTAGGCCTCCTTGATCCCCGGGGATTCCGTGGTAATGACCTCGACCTGTTGGGCAATTGAGGGGATGGACAACATCAGGCAAGCGCTATAGAGCAGGGTGCAACGCAACATGGTGTGGTGGTTCATTGATGGACGTATCTGATGCCGCATAGTTACAGCACAGGAATGGATCACGTGCTCGTCCATCTTCGCTCAGCCTGCTTCCGCACTGAAATGGCCCAAGCGTACGGTCCAATCATACAGCGCGTAGCGCAGTCTTGGGCTTACTTCGGTCCGCAGCAGGCCATGCCGCTTCAGGAAGCGCAATACTCCCGCCTTTCCACCAAAGTCGCCGATGTACCAATTGAAGAGGGCCGGAACCGAAAGGGTGTTCCGCTCCGCGTCATACACAATGGCATTGCTCAAGTAACCCTTGGTCGCAAGGTCGAGTTGGGCGTTGAGGTCCCGGGCAGTGAAGAACGCGATGGGCGGACAACTGGTGGCCCCGCAATTCAAAGCGAAGTGGATGCGCGGGTCCAGCGGAACGCGGAAGTCCTGCTCGAAGGGGCCAACGAAAGGGTTCTTGAAGTAACCCTTGCTCCACCAGATCCGCGATCCGCGCAGCAGGCCGTGTTCCACATCGTTCAAGGACAATTGTTGACCTGCCACTTCGATGCGTCGCGCTCCGTAGTGCTTCAGTTTCGCTGTCGCCGAGCGAAGGTCCGCCGGATGCTCCTGCAAGAGGATCTGACCGAAGGCGTTGTACACGTTCAGCCAGAAAGCCCGCTTGCTCACTTCGTTCACAAGGTCACCTCGCAGTTCGTGTATGCCCACACGTTGCAGGGCAAGGCGCTGCAATTCATGCTGGCCTTCGGATCGATCGGCGCGCTAGAGGTCCTGTGCGATGGATAGTGGTGAAGGCTCCATGGATGATCAAGTGGTCGTAGCAACATTGGAATGCTGACGGATCCTTAGCGGGATCGGGTGGTGACAAGGAACAAAACGGGATTTTATCACCAGCGCCCGAGCGGGATCGACCTAGCTTGCACGAAAACCAACACGAAATGACCACGAAAAGATCACGACTGAGAAAGGGAGCCAGTGGCCTCGGGAAGACCATTGCGAAGACCTCGAACACCCGTGCTGCTCGCAAAGAAGCCACTGCCAAGCGTATGAAGATCGCCGAAGCGGCAGCAGCACCGGCCCCTGTGGCCAAGGCCAAACCCGCCAAGAAGGCAGCAGCCAAGAAGACCGCCACCAAGAAGTAAGGGCTTAGCCCTGCAGCCGAACACGGTACAGCATCACTTCCTCGTCGCGGTGGATCACGTGCCGCTCATAGTGCATGCCGTTGCGCAGTGCTACGGCCACGCTTTTCGCATTGCCCGCGTCGATCAATGACCACCGAAGGTGCCAAGGCATGCTTCCGTGCGAACTCCTTGCAGGCCTCTGCGGCCTCGGTGGCATAGCCCTTGCCCCACGCCGATGGCAGCACATGGTAACCGATCTCCAATTCGGTCGTGCCCTCCACCTCCTGCGTCAACAATCCGATCATCGCCACAGGGCGTAGGCTTTCCTTTTCCAAGATCGCATTCAGGCACGTACCATCACGCGGTATCCGGTCCAAAGTCCATTGGATGAATTGCCTGCAATCCGCCTCGCTGCCCAGGGAGAAAGGCATGTAGCGGATGGCCTCGGCGTTGTTGTGGTATTCCATCCACCACGAGTGGTCGGCCATGGTGGGCCGCCGGAACAGAAGCCGTTCGGTTCGGAGGCCTTCGAGAGAAGGGACGGGGAGCGTGAGCATGGGGTAAAGATGGAAAGCAGATCCCAAGCGGCTCGCTACATTGCCTTACTTCCACACCTGCCCGTATGCTACCTCTCTCTGTCGTGGCGTTGGCCCTTCTGATCCTGTATCTCAGCCAATACGGCAGTGATATCCGTACGGCGCGCGCATTGGCTCCGGGCCTGTCCTGGACCCGTATCCCGATCATGCGCAGCTTGGCGGTGTTCGTTGCCTTGGTATTCGTGCCTCCACTCTTCGTTCTGTGGGTGGGTAACTGGGTACTGATGCCCGAGTGGCCCTGGCTTTGGGTGGCCAGCGTGGTCGTCTCAGGGCTCATCTCCTACACTTGGTATCGCTACCTGGCCTGGTTGGATGTTCACGAGCCTGAGCAACGATGGGTGATGTTGCTCGTATTCCTCTTCGCTGTGGTGCTCACTTATTTCGTGCCCGATCTGTACCGTGCGGTGGAAAGGGCAACGGCATGGGATATCAACGGGGAGTTCTTGAACGATCTGCTGTACAGTGTAGTGGTGATCGGTGGTCTGGAGGAAAGTGCGAAGCTGATCCCGTACTTGGTCTTGTTGCTCTTCACCAAGCGCATCAACGAGCCCTACGACCATCTCTTGTATCTCTCCTTGAGTGCCTTGGGTTTCGCCTTTGTGGAGAACATGCACTACTTGCACCGGAGCGATCTGTTCGCCGTTACGGGCAGAGCGTTGTATGCCTCGGTCGCGCACATGTGCTTCTCCTCGTTCATAGGCTATGGCGTTGCGCGCGCATTGCCGAAAGGCCGAGGCCATGCGATCGTGGTTGGCATGCTCATGTTCCTTGTGGCCTGTGCGGCGCATGGTCTGTACGATGTGTGGCTCGTAGCCCCTGGACGACCGACCTTCCTAACGACCATTTTCTTCCTTGGCACAATTCAGATTTGGGTGATCATGAAGAACAACCTGATCAATACCTCCCCATTCGCCGAACCCCACAGGAAGCTGCGAAGCACGATGTTCCGCTACCGCATCGTGAACGCCATGCTCGCCATCTTCATGCTTGCGTTCATGGTGATCCACCTGATGAAAGGCAGCAGCGTGGCATGGGATTTCTATGGCGGTCAGTGGGTGCGCATGTTGGTGATGCTCTTGATCCTGGCCATCAGCTTCGGTAGCTATCAGGTCGTTCCGGGCTACGTGGCGCGACTTGGTGTCAGTCCGAATCCGATCCGTTGGTTCCTGCCGATCGGTGGTTCGGGCGAGGACCTCAGTGGTACACGGATCCGTGTGGACATACCAGAACGGAGCTGGAAGAAGATCGATCTACCTGAACTGCGCCGCGCATTACCGGTGATGGGGGTCCCTGGAGCGGCGCGTGGTACTGGGCGATGAGCGGGATTGGTACCTGTTCCGCCCGGAACGCCAGCTTGACCTTGGTGAAGGCTACGAGGACCTGTTCCTGATGAAGCTGGATGCTGACGTGGATACGATACCGTCCACTTCATATGTGCGCATGGTACTTTGTCGTTTTCAAGGCCGACCGCGCATCATCAACGGCGAAGTGAAAGGGGAAGCGGCGATCTTCGGACCACGTGTGTTCGCACAACTTACTCCTCCGATACACCAAGGTGGGCAGGAGGGTGCCGGCTTGTCCGCTTTGGGTGGGCATGGGTTGAGTTGAGGGCGCTGTCGGCGTTTTTCGCGCGAACTCTATCCGTATCGTAGTATCCATGTTTGGTCGTCCTGTGTCGGGCGCTCCGGTCAGCGCCATCCGCCACCCAACGCGCGATAGGTGTTCACCGTGGCATTCAGGCGTTCCAGTTGAGTTGCCACCAATTCGAAGCGTGATTCGAGGGCGTCCCGTTGGGTCAGGAGGACTTCCATGTAGTCCGCTCGTGCCGAGCGGAAGAGGTTGTTGGAGATGGTGATGGAGCCGGTGAGGGCTTCGACCTGTTGGGCCTTGAGGTCATAGCTGGCCTTGAGGTTGGCGATCATGGCAAGCTGGTTCGTCACTTCCACGTAAGCGTTGAGGAGTGTGCGCTCGTAGTTGTACACCGCCTGCATCTGCAGCGCGCTGGCGCTGAAGTACGCCGCCTTGATGGCGTTCCGGTTGATGAGGGGGGCCATCAGATCACCGGAAATGGAATACAGCAGCGACGCGGGTGTTTTCATGAGGTAGGTGGGGTCGAAGGCCTGCACGCCCACTCCGGCGCTGATGCCGATGGACGGGTAGAAGCGTGCCCGCGCCACCTTCACATCCAGCTTGGCGGCCAACAGTTCCAGTTCGGCCTGCTTCACATCGGTGCGGTTCTCCAGCAGCTGCACGGGTAGCCCCGCCATCAAGGTATCGGGCACCTGGGTGATGAAGTCCTGGGTGGCGCGCTGCACCGGCTGCGGAAAGCGGCCTACCAGAAAGTTAAGGCGGTTCTCTGTCTCGGTTATACGCTGTTGGATGGTGTACTGTAGGCTGCGCGTATGGAACACCTCGGCCTCGAATCGACGCACGGCAAGTTCGGTGGTTTGCGCTGCCTCCTTTTGGGTGCGTACCACGGCCAGTGCGTTGCTCTGGATCTCGATGTTCTGCTGCACAATGAGAAGCTGATTGTCCAGCGCGAGCAGCTCGTAGTAGGTGCTTGCGATCTCGGCGATCAGGTTGGTCACCAGGAAGTTCTTGCCTTCCACGGAGGCCACGTAACGCAGGTAGGCGCTCTTCTTTGCGTTGCGCAGCTTTTTCCAGATATCGATCTCCCAGGTGGCATGCAGGCCTAGGAGGTAATCCGGCAACGGCTCAGGGAAAGGCGTGTCCTCCATGATGTTCAGGTTCTCCTCCACCGCGCCGTTTCGTGTAAAGCGCCCCACTTTATCGCTGCCCGCGCCGGCCTGCAGTCCCATGAAGGGGAGGTACTCGGCTTTGCGTGCCCGCGCTTCGTTGCGCGCCACTTCGATCTCCTGCTGCACGATATTGAGCTCCTGGTTGTTGCCCAGTGCCGTATCGATCAGGGCGATGAGATAGGGATCGGTGAAGAAGGACCGCCACTGCACGGAGGCGGTGTTGGTGCTATCGCTGGTGCTCGAAATATATCCTGTTGGCACCGCTTTGTTCGCCTCGCGCATGTTCAATGTGGGTGCGCAGGACGGCAGCGCTAACACCATGATGAGGACGAGCGAGCCTATGTATCGCTGTGGATCCGACCGGTATGATGTTCCGTTTCTCATTTCCTTTTCTTGCGTTTCATCAACTCCTTCACCCGCTCGTTCAGTTCGTTCAAGCGTTCGCGCGTTCTTCCGCCTTCCTCCTCCTTGCGCACGAATTCCTCGGACACGGGTTCGTCGTGTTCATCGCGGATGAGCGTGCGGCCTATGATCAGGGTGGCGAACACGTGGTAGAGACCAGGGATTACGAGCACACCGATCAAGGTGCCGAGCACCATGCCGCCCATTGCGGATGAGCCGATGGTGCGGTTCCCGATAGCCCCGGCACCGGTAGCGATCACCAAGGGGATCAGCCCAGCGATGAACGCAAAGGAGGTCATGAGGATGGGTCGGAAACGCGCCTTCGCGCCTTCGATGGCGGCCTCCAGCACCGTGGCACCCGCGCGTTGGCGTTGCACGGCGTATTCCACGATGAGCACCGCGTTCTTGCCGAGGAGACCGATCAGCATAATGAGGCCGATCTGGGCATACACATCGTTGGCCAAGCCCATGGCCTTCAGCATCAAGAAGGAGCCGAACACGCCGACGGGTAACGAAAGAATGACCACCAGCGGAAGCACAAAGCTTTCGTACTGGGCGGCGAGCACCAGGTACACGAAGATGAGCACCACCGCAAAGATGTAGATGGCTTCGTTTCCGCGCCGGGCCTCGTCGTAGGAGAGTCCTTCCCAGGCGATGTCGTAGCCACGCGGCAGCGTTTCCTTGGCCACTTCCTGGATGGCGTTGATGGCATCGCCGCTGGTGAAGCCCGGGGCCGGCAACCCGCGGATGGCGGCGGAGTTGTACATGTTATAGCGCGTGATCTCGTTCGGCCCGAGGCGCTTTTGGAATTTCATGAAGGAGGAGTATGGCACCATCTCACCGGCCTCGTTCTTCACGAACAAGCCTTGCAGGTCGGATGGAAAACGGCGGTACTCGGGTGCTGCCTGCGCATACACCTTGAAGAAGCGACCGAAGCGGATGAAGCCCTGTTCGTAGGTACTGCCGATAAGGATGTTCAGGTTATCCACCGCCTTGCCGATGGATACGCCCTTCTGCATGGCCACCTTGTTGTCGATGATCATTTCGTACTGCGGGTAATTGGCTGCGTAGAAAGTGAACAGACCGACAAGCTCCTTGCGCTCACTCAAGGCCTTCATGAAGTCGTTGTTGATCTTCTCGAACACGTGGTAGTCGGTGTTGCTGGTCTTGTCCAGCATCCGGAGCGAGAAGCCGCCGGAAGAGCCGAAACCGGGCACGGCAGGTGGCTCGAAGTATTCGATCACGGCACCCATGCTCTTGGTGCGTTCCTCCAGTTCCTCCATCACCTCGCTCACGTCCTTATGGCGCTCGTGCCAAGGCTTGAGGTCGATCAGACAGGTGCCGGCGTTGGAGCCGCGCCCCTCGGTCATGATCTCATAACCGGCCAAGGAGGACACCGAAGCGACTTCCTCGATCCCTGCGCAGATCCTTTGGAGGTCGCGGGCCACCTGGTTGGTGGTCTCCAAGGTGGATCCCGGCGGCGTTTGGATGATGGCGTAGATGGTGCCCTGGTCCTCGCTTGGAATGAATCCGGCGGGCAGCACCCGGTCGGTGAAGTAGATGCCGGCACAGAACGCGATGAGTGCTCCAAAGGTGACTGTGCGACGCGCCACGGTGCGGTTGAGGATCCGCACGTAGCGCCCGGTGATGCGTTCGAAGCCGCGGTTGAACGAATCGATGAAGCGGTCAATGATCGACTTTTTGCGCTGTCCTTCGACATGCGGCTTGAGGATCATGGCGCAGAGCACAGGGGTGAGCGTAAGCGCCACGATGGCCGAGAGGATGATGGAGCCGGCCATGGTGATGGAGAACTGGCGGTAGAAAACCCCGACCGGTCCGGTCATGAAGGATATCGGGATGAACACCGATACCATCACCAATGTGATCGCGATAATGGCACCGCCGATCTCGCCCATCACTTCCTTCACCGCCGCGTAGGGCGTGAGGTGATGGTTGTCGTGCATCTTCGCATGTACCGCTTCCACCACCACGATGGCATCGTCCACCACGATCCCGATCGCGAGCACCAGGGCGAACAAGGTGATCAGGTTGATCGACAGATCGAAGAGCTGCATGATGAAGAAGGCTCCGATCAGCGACACCGGCACAGCGATGATCGGGATCAGGGTGGAGCGCCAATCGCCCAGGAAGATGAACACCACCAGAGCCACCAGAATGAAGGCATCACGCAACGTGTGCAGCACCTGTTCGATGGAGGCATCCAGGAAGGTGGACACATCGTAGCTCACCTTGTACTCCACACCGGGCGGCATGAACTCCTGCAGCTCCGCCAGCTTCTCCTTCACCTGTTCGATCACCTCGCTGGCGTTGCTGCCGAGTGTCTGCTTCAGCACGATGGAGGCGGACGGCTTGCCGTCGAGGTTGGAGTAGATGTCGAAGAACTCGCTGCCCAGCTCCACCTCCGCGATGTCTCGCAGCCGGATCATCTCGCCCTCTTCGTTGGCGCGGATGATGATGTCCTTGTACTGTTCCGGTTCGTTGTACTGGCCTTGGTAAACCAGCACATATTCGAGGGCCTGCGCATTGATGCCGGAGCTTTGCCCGAGGCGTCCTGGACGCGCGATCAGGCTCTGTTCCTCCATGGCCTTCATCACTTCCTCGGCGCTGATGCGGTAGGCCCGCATGCGATCGGGCTTCATCCACACGCGCATGGCGTACTTCCGGCTGCCGAGGATCTGCGCCTGCGCCACGCCAGGAATGCGTTGGATCTCCGGGATGATCTGCGTGTAGGCGTAATTGTACAAGAAGAGCTCGTCGGCATCCTCGGCATCGCCGAAGAGGTTCACATAGAGGAGCATACTGGGCTGCACCGGCGTTATAATGACGCCTTCGCGCTGTACAAGGAGGGGCAGGTTCGGCATGACCTGGTCCACGCGGGTTTTCACGCGCACCACGGCCTCGTTGGGGTCGGTGCCCGGTTCAAAGATGATGCGGATCGTTCCTTCGCCGGCGCTGGTGGCGTCGCTGGCGATGTAGCGCATGCCCTGTACCCCGTTGATGGCGGTCTCCAGTTGGATGATGGTGGACCGCGTGAGCACATCGGCACTGCTGCCCGGATACGCAATGAAGATGTTCACCGTGGTGGGGGCGATCTCGGGGAACTGTGCCGTGGGCAACTGCCGGATGGCCAGCAGGCCGGTGAACACGATGAGCACCGAGATGACGATGGCCAGTACCGGCCTATGGATGAAGTTCCTGAACATGGTGCGGCGGTGTTACTCGGCGTACAGTTCCAGATGGTTCATCACCGAATCGGCAGATACCACGCGGCATTCGATCCGCTGTTTGTCCTTCACCTTGCGCAGACCTTCCAGCAGGATCCGGTCGGTCTCCTTGAGGCCTTCGTTCACCACGAAAAGGTGTTGCAGTTCATGCTGGATGCCGATCGGCGTGCTCTTCAGTTCGTTGTCGCTGCCCACCACGTAAACGTATCGGTGGTCGAGGATCTCGAATGTTGCTTTCTGGGGGATCACCAAGGCGTTCATCAGTGGAGTGTCCATGAGGATGTTGCCGGTCTCCCCGTGCCGCAGCAAGCCGTGAGGGTTGGAAAAGGTGGCCCTGAAGGCGATGTTTCCGGTGCTATTATCGAAGTCCGACTCTATCGCGGTGATCTCGCCCTTTGCCTCGAATTCCTCGCCGTTCGCCATGATCAAGCGCACCTGTTTTCCTTGTTCCTCTTCGGTGCTGCGTGCGTAAGCCAGGTATTCAGCCTCGGGCACGTTGAAGTAAACCCACATGCTCCTGTTGTCGGACAGTTCGGAAAGCAGTTCGCCCTCATCCAACAGGCTGCCCTTCCGCACATGGAAGCGGCCCATGATGCCATCGAAGGGTGCGCGGATCTCGGTGAATCCCAAGTGGGCCTCCGCCATGGCCAATTCCGCCTTGGCCCTGTCCAACCTCGCCTTGGCCAACGCCAATTCGTTGCGCGATACGACATTGCTGTCGGCGAGGGACTTGGTGTTGCGGAATTCGATCTCGGCGAACTCCACTTCGGCCTCGGCTTTGCTCACCTCAGCCTTGTACAGTACCGGGCGTATCTGGAACAAGAGCTGCCCATTCTTCACGTGCTGGCCCTCATCCACGTATATCTCCTGCAGGTAGCCTTTCTCCAAAGCGCGCAGCTCGATGTGCTGGATGGAGTGGATCTGGCACACATAATCCCTGGATACGACGGTATCCGCGCGCAAAGGGGTGGTGACAAGGAATTGCTCCGGAAGCGCTTCCTCTTGATGCTTCTGCCCACAGGCCGAAAGGGAAATGAGAAGAACGGCACCCAAGGACCGAAGGATCTTCTTCAGGCCGGACCGACCGGTTGCTGAACGCACTGTCTGCTTTACTGGACACATTTAATGCTAAGGAGTTCGCTACGGGGGGCGTAGCAAGGGAACGAGAAATGAAAAAAGAGATAGGGGGGAACGGGGGGGCCTCAGGCCGCCAGGGAAGTGGTCCGGATCAGATCCGGAAGACGCCAAGCACTACACGCAATGGCGGTGCAGCGTGGAAATTGCGACCAAGATCGATCACCGAGGATCGATCGGATAGCGAGAATGCCAATGGCGCTAGTGCGCGCAAAGCCCGCTCATGTTGCTTCAGCTGCTGGCGATCACTGACGATCCGGAATTCGAACAAGCGGGATTCCTCTTCGGCTTCGAAGAATAGATAAGGCAAAGGCCTCTCACTTGCAGAGTGATCGGATATGGAATGCTCCGGAACCACAGCCCAGTGCGTGGACCCAACTGCGGTCTGATCACTGAGGGTGGCCATCTCGCGGCTCGTAAGGTCCGATCCAATTTCGACGACCGGTGCTTCGTACAAGGTACTTGTGCTTACAAAGCACAAGCACAGCAAAAGGAGGCGCGAAAAAAGTCCCTTGGACATTACGGCGCGAAACTATTTGACATGAGAGGCGCATCATGAGAGATGCGCTGTAATAATTGTTAACGGCATACCCTTCTCATGGTATGGTCGACGTGTTATGGACATGGATCGACCCACCGTTGCGCGCTGGTCAAGCCGTGGCGACTATGCGGAGAGAACGGGGCCGCTCTATTCCACCGCGGCCTTGCTGAGCTTCTCCGCCAACTTCTTCTCCACATCCGCGATCGCCCGCCTCGTCTTCAGCAAACTATCCGGCGTAACACTGATCGAGTCGATCCCCAACTCGACCAGGAACTGCGCGAAGTCCGGAAAGTCGGAGGGACCTTGGCCGCATATCCCCACCTTGGTGCCGGTGCGTTTGGCGCTCTCGATCAACATCTTCAGCATGCCTTTCACAGCCGGGTTCCGCTCGTCGTAGATATGGCTTACCAACGCACTGTCACGGTCGAGCCCCAGCGTGAGTTGGGTCAGGTCGTTGCTGCCGATCGAGAACCCATCGATGTACTTGCTGAACTCCTCGGCCATGATGATGTTGCTGGGCAATTCGGCCATGAGGTACAGTTCCAGACCTTCGACACCGCGCTTCAGGCCGAATTCCTCCATGACGCCCTTTACAAGCAGTAATTCTTCCACTGTTCGACAGAATGGCACCATGACCACCACGTTCTTCAAACCCATCTTCTCACGAACGCGTCGAATGGCCTTGCATTCAAGTCCGAAGGCCTCCTTGTATGCCGGACTGTAGTAGCGTGAAGCACCGCGCCAACCGATCATCGGGTTCTCTTCATCCGGTTCGAAATGTTCGCCACCGAGCAGGTTCTTGTACTCGTTGCTCTTGAAATCGCTGAAGCGGACGATGACCTTGTTTGGGTAGAATGCTGCTGCGATCTTGGCTATTCCATAACTCAGGCGCTTCACGAAGAAGGTCTCCTCGTCCTCGTAGCCGTGGATCAGGTAGCCGATCTTGCCGCTCAGATTGGTATCGCCGAGTTCCTTGTGCTGGAGCAACGCGAGGGGGTGCGCTTGGATGTAGTTATTGATGATGAACTCTTCGCGCGCCAAACCGACACCGGCGTTCGGCAAACCGGCGAATTTGAAGGCCAGGTCCGGACTAGCGACGTTCAGCATGATGGGTGTCTTCACGTCCGGCAGGTCGGTGAGCATCGTTTCCTCCTTTCGGAAGGGGATGATGCCGTTGTAGATGATCCCCGTATCGCCTTCACAGCAACTGGCCGTCACCTCCATGCCCGTATCGAGCAGGTCCGTTGCATTTCCGCATCCAACTATGGCCGGAACGCCCATTTCCCGAGCCACGATCGCCGCGTGGCAGGTACGACCTCCTTGTTGGTGATGATGGCGCTGGCCTTTTTCATGATCGGTTCCCAATCGGGATCGGTCATGTCGGTCACCAGCACATCTCCTTGTTGGAAGTCCTTGCCATCACCACTTCCTCCGCGACCATCGAGACTGAAAAGGATACGCACCTTGCCGGCCCCAACGCGATCGCCGATGGCAATGCCGCGCGTGACCTCCGTGGCATCCGGTGGAAGTTCGATCTTGTATTCGACCACGCGGTCCGTGGCCTTGCGACTGTGGATCGTTTCGGGCCGCGCTTGTACGATGAATAGCTGTTGGGTGAGACCATCGATCGCCCACTCCACGTCCATCGGGCACCAATGTCCTTTCTTCTCGCTGTAGTACTTCTCGATGGCCACGACGCTGCGCGATACTTCCAACGCTTGCTCATCGGTCATGCAGAAACGGTTGCGCAACGCCCGTTCGATCGGTATTGTCAAGGTCGGCTTACCGGGCTCGACCCCATAGACCATTTTGCGATCCTTGTTGCCGAGCTTCTTTTCAATGATGCTGCTGAAGCCCTCGGCCAGCGTGGGTTTGAACACGAGCCATTCGTCCGGGCTCACGGCGCCTTGCACCACCATCTCACCAAGGCCGTAGCTGCCGTTGATGAGCACGATGTCCTTGAAGCCGCTTTCGGTGTCGAGGCTGAAGGCCACGCCGCTGGAACCAAGGTCCGAGCGCACCATCTTCTGGATACCGACGCTCAGGCCCACTTGGAAATGATCGTATCCCAAGCTCTCTCGATACACGATGGCGCGATCGGTGAACAAGCTCGCGAAACAATTCCGCACGGCACTGATCAGGTCCTGTGGGCCTCGGATGTTCAGGTAGGTCTCTTGCTGACCGGCGAAGGAAGCATCCGGTAGGTCCTCAGCGGTGGCGCTGGAACGAACGGCCACATCCGTCGCTTCCTGACCGTATTGCTGGCTCATTTCCTCGTAGCGATGGAGGATGCCTTTCCATATCTCCTCCGGGAATTTCCCGTTCTTTATCAGTGTGCGCACGGCAAGGCCGGTCCGGCGGATGTTCTCCACATCCTCCACATCCAGCTTCGCAACGATGTCCCTGATCTTCTGGTCGAGTACATTATGTGCAATGAACGCCTGGTAGCTGGCCACCGTGACAACGAACCCTCCGGGCACCGTCACTCCGAGCTTCGAGAGGTTCTGGATCATCTCGCCCAAGCTGGCGTTCTTGCCACCGACGGTCTCGATGTCGCTCAGTTCAACTTCGTGGAGCCATTTCAGGTAGGGTGCGCTGCTCATGTTCGTGCTACCGGGTATTTCGATTTTGCTGGATGCGTTGTGTCGCCGGTCGTGGGTGAAAGTTAAGGCCACCGTGCAAGGCAATAACTGCTGAGCCTCAGGCAGGTCCCGAATATCAGATCCAAACCTTGAAGAGAATGGACCTGGACATGATCCGTATGGAGCGCGTGGCGCTCAATAGTGGGTTCCGATCGGGAGCGGGTTCCGCCAGGAACGTCGGTCAACGAAGCTTTTCGACTTCCCGTGGAGCAGGAAGCTGAGCATAACGGATGAATAGCGATACTCCGCGGTTCCGTATGAACCGGCGTCCAGAGCAGGTGCGAACCCCTGACCGACACGCGCTCCCAATTCGACGCGGTCGGTGAATCGATAGGCAATGGCGAAGATCAAGGCGATATCGGAACGCGCAGGAGTGTTCGTGACCGGCCCCGCGTCAACGGGTTCCTTCTCCTGCAACCACTGTATGAATTCCCCGCCTACGGCTATGGAGACCTTCTTGGTCATGTAGTAGCGCGTGAGCAACGCGAGGTTCAACGTACTTCCCATGCGTGTGGACATTCCTTCGGCTCCTTCATTGGAGCGCCCCTTGAACAGTCCTGCACCGAGTTCAGTGCGCACGACGAATCGGTCATGGACGTAAAAGGGCATGAATACGCCTCCTCGAACACCCATTTTGGGATCCAGGACCTGACCAGCGGTGTACAGTTCGGTATGGGCACCCCCGGCCAGAATACCGAGCGTTTGCGCAGTGGAGTTCGAATGAAGCAGCAAGCCGAGCAGTAGGGCGGTAATGGTTCGTGCCATAATGGACCGTTGTACGCTGCGGATCGGTCATGGTTTCCGTATTCATGCAGATTTCATGCGCACTGCAGAGTGTCATCGCCGGGCGCTTTGGAGAGCCTTTGTCTAATCGCGTTCATCTTATCCTTTACTCGGTCGGGCCGGGGCTCAATGTGTCCGGTAGCTTTTATGGTGAGGCCCATGATCGCGAACAGCCGAACGCTCTTTCAATCGATCCGAGCACCTAGGGTGGAAGCTTGAACTGTTACCAATGCACTAGTAACGCAGAAGGTGTGCACGCCCTGATCCCGCTGGTGCCTTAAATTCGTCGAAACGCCATTATCACGGGCGTGACCCATTGCCCATGCTCCGTTATGCCCTTCTGTCCATGCCGTTCATCTTGTGCGGATCCCTCTTCGCACAACCGAACCCATATGGCTGTCACTACTTCCACCAAGCCCCGGGCCCGATCATGGGCACCGCACAGGATCGAACGCAGATCGCCGAAACGATAGCCCGAAGTGACACCTTCGACATCCTTCACTATGACATCAACCTGGACCTGACGGACTACGCGGGCAGGACCATCGAGGCAAGCACAACGGTCCGTTTCGTCCCCTTGCTACCGGAAGTATCCTCTATTCGCTTCGATCTGTTCGAACTGATCGTGGATTCGGTGGTCGGCATCGATGGCCCGATGAACTTCAGCCATGACGGGGTCTTTTTGGACGTATCCTTCGATGCACCTGCGGATGTTGGTGTTGAGCGAGAACTCACGGTTCACTATCACGGAGAGACCCATCGCGATCCAGAGTGGGGAGGATTCTATTTCGAGAGCAACTACATGTACAACTTGGGTATCGGCATCAGCACCATCCCGCCGAATTTCGGCAAGGTGTGGTATCCCTGCTTCGATTCCTTCGTGGAGCGCGCCAGTTATACCTACCACGTGAAGACCGCCGGGACGTTCCGCTTTCGTGGGCAAGGGGAATTGCTTGGTGAAGTGCAGTTGGAAGGGATACCGTCCTGCGCTCGTACCACCTCGAACAGGAGATCCCTACCCATGTGAGCGCTGTGGCGGTCGCTGCGTACGAGGACCACGAATACGTGCACAGCGGAGTGAACGGTGACATTCCTGTTCGACTCAGTGCGAAGGCAGCCAACCTATCGAGCATGGTCGGGCGTTTCGGTGACCTTGGGGCTGCCATCGATGCCTGCGAATACTGGTACGGCCCGTACGCATACGGACGGGTCGGATATGTGCTCACTACGGATGGTGCCTTGGAGATCCCCACCAATATTGCGTATCCACAGTTCATGAGCACCCAAAGCATCATCGAGAACAGGGGCTTGTTGACGCACGAGCTGGGCCACAGTTGGTGGGGTGATGTAGTGACACCCTACATCCATAATGACATGTGGTTGAAGGAAGGACCGGCGGAATACAGCGGACATTTGATCGAGGAATGGCTGGGAGGTGCTGCAGCATTCTACAAGGTCGTGAAGGATAACCACCTCTTCGTCCTGCGGTCCGCGCACTTGAACGATGGCGGCTTCCAAGCCCTCTCCCCGATGCCCGACCCATACATCTATGGCACGCACACATACTACAAGGGTGCATCGGTGATGCACAACCTGCGCGGATATCTGGGCGATGAGCTGTTCCGGCAAGCCTTGCGCGGTATCCAGCAGAACAACGCCAACACCGCGATCACGGCCGAGGAATTCAAGAACGCCTTGGAGGAACAGAG
This sequence comes from Flavobacteriales bacterium, assembly GCA_041391825.1. Lineage (GTDB taxonomy): Bacteria > Bacteroidota > Bacteroidia > Flavobacteriales_F > PHOS-HE28 > PHOS-HE28. The sequence goes on from JAWKNF010000022.1 coordinate 19,952, forward strand.
CGGTGTGGACCTCGATCCGTTCTTTGATGCGTGGGTCTTCGAACCCGGTTTCGCGGCCTTCGAGGTCCGCAACATGGAGCTGCTGTCCACCGGTGACATGACGGAAGTATCCGTGCTGATCGGACAGAAATTGCGGGCCACGGCATCGTACCATACGGAAGTGCCCTTGGACATCACCTTCATTTCAGCGGATGGCGAGGTGAACGATCAAGCGATCGTGGCAAGTGGGGAAGAGACCACTGTGCAGCTCACCGTTCCTTTCGAACCCGCCATGGTGGTGTTGAATCGATATGGTCGGTTGAACCAAGCGCGCATGGACCACGAGATCACCTTGGTACCCGGCGCGGTATTCTCCAATCTTTTGCCTTACGTCGATTTCCGTCTGTACGCCACCGAACTGGTGGATTCGACCTTGGTTCGCATCGATCACATGTGGTCAGGTCCTGATCAAGGGCCATTGGCAGCGGAGATCATCGCTATCGGCAACACGCACTACTGGAACGTCGATGGCCTCTGGCCCGAGGGTACCGTATTGCAGGGTCGCATGTACTACTACGGTCAAGCGAACCAGTTCGACGAGGAGTTGATCGATGGCAATGAGAACGGTATCGCGGTGTTGTACCGTCCAACTCCGATGGACGAATGGGTGATTTGCCCGGACCAGGACGTGAACGCAGGAAACTTGACGAACGGCGTGGGGTCGATCACGGTATCCAACCTCCAGAAAGGCCAGTACTGTTTCGGAAAGATCGATGGGTCAACGACCATTGAGGAAGCGATGGATGATCGACCCTTGACCTTCACCATGGGACCGGTGCCTACTCTAGGGCAGCTGTCCATTTCGGGATCCTTGGACGGGCAAGGCCTTTTGTGGTGCGACATCTTCGGTCCGGATGGTCGAATGGTCCGGCGGACCGCTCTCGCGGTGAACGGCGCGTTCAATGGGAGCTTGGATGTTACCGACCTCGCGAACGGGATCTACATCATGCGGATCCAGGACGCCAGAAGCGGCGTGCATCAAGAGCAACGGTTCGAGGTGCTTCGTTGAGCATGGCGCAGGGACCGCTTGAGATCGGCACATTCAACGCGATCGGGCAGCGCAAGCCGTTCTTTGCGGTGCAAGGCGCCTTGCGCGACTACTTGGAGTTCCACGGCAGGCACACGCGCTTGCCTGTTGCCTATTCGGATCTTCGGCGCTATGATGGTCTGATGCCCTTGCTGGATGCCAAGGGGAAGGAGACCTTGTGGAATTCGGTCATGTACAGACCGCATGAGGTGGAAAGCCTGCACGAGCAACTTGTGCAGACCTACCAGTTGCTCATCGCGGATGGTCGACGGATCGATCACCTTCGGGTGGCCAGTATCGATTTCTGCGCTTATGGGAATTCACAGCCCTTCCGGATCAAGATCCTGAACCAGATCAACGACAACCACGACTACTACTATATCAAGCGGAACGATGCGAGCCGGGTGTATGGCCTCGAATTGGAGCACTTGCTGTCCCCGAACCGCATTTCGTACATGTGCCATGAGGATACCTTGGTGGAGGAGCACATCATCGGTGTACCCGGGGATACATTCATGGAAGATCCCTCGCGCTATGGTGGGCATCTGAATCCGGTCCGGTTGAGCAAGGAGTTCGTCAAGTTCAACGAACGCTGTTTCGTTCGGCTCCTGGGTGATATGAGGGCATACAATTTCGTTGTGGATGTGATCCATGATCTGGACCAGGTGCAGTACCGCTTGCGCAGCATCGATTTCGATCAGCAATGCTATGAAGGCCGTGCTCGGATCTACCTACCCCAATTCTACAAGGAGAACCTACCGTACGTCCAGTTCGCGCAGGATGTGATCTCGTTGGAGACCGCGGATCAATACCGCGGAGAGGAGCGCTCCCTGCTGCGCAAACGGTTCCGGCTGACAAAGGAACGTCTGGAGCCATTGTTGGAGGCCATGTTGACAGATACGATCTCCACCCCGGAGAAGACGAAGGAACTCGCCGCTGAACTGGCTGAGCATCACAAGGACCCTGCGATACGGATGTCTAAGAGCATGGGCGAGGTACTTGTTCGGCACCTCGACATCTTGCTCGGCTGAGCATAGGAGGTCGTGTTCCCTTGTAACCTGAACGGACGGTCCAGCGTAACAGCGCCACGAACGGCAATACACGGCCTGTTCAAAACGCTGAATGGAACGTCGTAATCACATCCTACCGGTCGCCTTCGCTCTTGCCCTGATGCCTGCCATATTGCACGCACAGACCGTGACCTATGCGTGGTTGAACCAACCCTGTGACCAGAACCTGAATTGCAATACCGGGTGCTCCGCATGTAATCTCCCGGCGAACGGTTCGATCACGTTCATTGGTACCAACGTGGTGTGGACCGGTGTCGGTGTGTGTCCGGAACCGATCTCGATCGGTGATAATGCCGTTTCCACGGAAGGATGGCCAATTGCCTTGGAGCCGCAGTACCATGTTGGCATATCCGCCATCGCGTTGGAGGATGTGCAGATCGATAGTATCATCATCCGACATGGTCGTTCAAATACCGGTCCCCAGCGACTTCGGGTGAGCTACACGAACAATGTAGCTCTGGCATCCTCCACCTTGGGCGATGTGGCGATCCCGGACCAATTCGAAGAAACCGTCTTCACGGATCTGGGTTGTCTGGAGCGTTCAGAAGGCAGCGTATACGCGGGTCTTCAGTTGAGGCTACAAGCTTATCAAGGTGGCGAAGGCATTTGGTTGTTGGATGAAGTGCGTATCGTGGCATCGCCATGTCAAGAACTGAACGTGGGTATTCCAGAGGATTTCCAGCGTGTTCTGAACGAGTCCGTCGGTTACGTGGATGTGCTCGGTCGCCCTGTGAAGGATGATCCGGCTCCGGGGGTGTACATCGGTGGGCGAAAGCGCGTACAGGTCTACTGATCGTCGGGACCCCACACCCCGCCTATGCCGCGTGATCGGATCGTCTTCCTGATCGCGGGTGGAACTGGAGTATGTTGCTCCGAAGGTATTCCCGATCCAAATGGGTGTATATCTCGGTCGTGGTGATGCTGGCATGGCCCAGCATTTCCTGCACCGCACGAAGGTCCGCTCCGCCTTCCACCAAATGCGTGGCGAAGGAATGCCGAAAGGTATGCGGACCGATCGTCTTGCGGATCCCCGCCTTGATCCCGAGTTTCTTTACCAGGTTGAAGACCGACATGCGGGTCAGTGGACCTCCCCGTGCGTTCAGGAATACCACATCCTCTGCTTTCGGTCGCACGTTCAGATGGATCCGTTCCTGTTCGACGTAGGTGTTCACTTGTCGCATGGCTTCCGGGCCGATCGGTACCAAGCGTTCCTTGTCGCCTTTGCCCACCACGCGAATGAATCCATCATCGAAATGCAGCCATGAGCGCCGAAGTGCACACAACTCACTCACGCGAAGTCCGCAACCGTACAAGGTCTCGATCATGGCCCGATCCCTGTGCGCCAAGGACCTGCTCATATCGATGGACATCACCATCCGGTCGATCTCGGCAATGGTCAGAAATACCGGCAGTTTACGGGCGGTGCGTGGGCTCTGAACCAGTTCGGTCGGGTCTTCATCCACGATCTTTTCGCGACGAAGGCTGCGATAGAACCCTCGCACGGCGCTCAACAACCGAGCTTGACTCGTTGGGCTTAGGCCCTGTTTGGCAACATGCGTGACGAATTGTTGCACGTCGTCAAGGCGCAATTGTTCGGGGGGTAAGGGAGGTTGCTGCTGCTCGGCATAGACCCTCAGTTTCCCGACATCACGCATGTAGGCTTCCACCGTCCGGGGGCTCAAGGAGCGCTCCAGCTTCAAGTGCATGCGCAGGTCGGTCAGGGCATGTTCCCAAGTCACAGGGTAAAGTTCGGGGTTGTGGAAAGGCGCGGACCGTGATGGAACCGTTAGTATTCCAACCCCTGGCTGTTGACAGTGTGGTGGTCCAACAATCCTCGCGATCTTTACGGCCATGGCCGATCAGCTGCAGCGCGTCCTCATCGTCAATGGTCCACATCTCGACCTATTGGGAACGCGAGAACCCGAACTCTACGGTCAGCGAAGCTTCGAGGAGTTCTTGGAAGAATTGCGACAAGCTTTCCCGGCTTTGGAGATCCGTTACTTCCAAAGCAACGTGGAAGGGGAGTTGGTACAAGCCCTGCGCGACGGTGCCAGAATGAACGATGCGATCGTGATGAACCCCGCGGGCTATTCCCACACGAGCGTGGCGTTGCGCGATGCCATTCCGTTAGTGGGTGTACCGGTCGTTGAGGTGCACATTTCCAACATCCATGCACGCGAGGACTTCCGGCACAACACCTTGACCGGTGCTGTCACCACAGGCGTGATCACCGGATTCGGTTTGGAAGGGTACAGGCTAGCGATCCAGTACCTGCTTCAGCGCTCCTGACGAAAAGCCTCTTGGTCCAACTGACCAAAGCTCTTCCAGCCCAGGATGAAGCGGTCATAGGCGATGCTCCGATGGTACATGCCGGTGAGGTCGGGTGCATTCTCTTCGGTCATCAAGGCACGGCGTTGGCGCACCACCTTGGGCAGGCGTAGGAAGAAGTGCCGGTGCGCGCGGCCGACCTGCCAGGCATGGGAAGCATGGCCTTCCAAGAGGAACTTCATGGCAGCAAAACCGTCGAGCAGCAAGCGGCGGAACAACCACCACCAGGACCATCCGTTGTGCAGGTTCTTTGTTAGCACGATCAAGCTGTTCCTGAAGTTCAAGTAAGTCTTGCGCGGACTTCCGTATCCGAGCGATCCGCCACCGGCATGGAAGACGTGGGCTTTGCTGGTATACCCGATCCGCCAACCGCGTCGTCGTAAACGCCAACAGAGGTCGATCTCCTCCATGTGTGCGAAGAGCTCGGCGTCGAAGCCACCCACCGAATGGAATGCATCCGAACGGATCATCAGACAGGCGCCTGTAGCCCAGAACACCTCTCGTTCGTCGTCGTATTGGCCATGGTCGTTCTCCGTGATCTCAAAGATCCGTCCCCTGCAAAAAGGGTAGCCGTTCCGGTCGATGAACCCACCGGCGGCACCTGCATGTTCGAAGCTCCCCGGGTCGTTCATGGCCAACACCTTTGGTTGGCATGCCGCCGTGCGTGGGTGTCGGTCCAAGTGATCGTTCAACTGCACCAACCACCCTTCGGTCACCTGCACGTCCGAGTTCAACAACACGTAGCGGTCCGACTCAACATGTGCAAGGGCTTCGTTGTAGCCGCCTGCGAAACCGAGGTTGGATCCGATCTCAATGGTCCGCACACCGGGGTGGTTCGCACGCAACCAGCTGATCGAATCATCGCCCGATCCGTTGTCGGCCACGATCACATCAGCACCTGGGCTATGTTGCACCACGGACGGCAGGCATCGTTCGAGCCAATTCCTTCCGTTCCAATTCAGGATGACGACCGCTGTGCGCATGCTTCAGAGTGCCGGCAAAGATGCGGGCGTCGACGGTTCGATCAGCGAGGGTCCTCGTAGAATTCCCGTGCTCGCTCCCCGCCCAAGGTGTTCACCGGGGCCGTTTGCGCATTGTTCATCGGGGTGTTGCGCGAATGCAGGATCTGGTTCCACTGCGGGTTCTGGATCTCCCCGGGAACTTCGCTGTGCAACAAGGGGAAACAATTCGTGACAAGGTCAGGTTGATAGAACACGAAGCGCTTATTGGTGTACTTGCCCGCCCGGTAATAGTGCCAGATCGTGTACGGATATGTGTCCATTTCATTCAAGCGGTCCATCATCGTGTTCGGTGGCCCGTACTTCAGGTACACCCGGCCACGGTCCGTTTCATAGCCCTTCAATACCCGGCAACCGAACAACTTGTTCACCTTGATTACGGCCGATCGGTATTCGGCCCAAGCCTGTTCGGGATCCACGCTCCGGTTCGCCCAGAAGCTGTAGAAGAAGCGCTTCATCATATCCAGGTCGTGGTCCTTGTACCGGTCGCTGATGATCTTCTTCTCCAAGGGATCGGCGATGGGGCCCAAGCTCGCGATGTGCTCGGCCAGCGAATCCGGGTTGCTGAACGCACCTGAGAACTTTCCTTCCAGGTCCAACTTGTCCATTGATTGAAGGTCGTAGTTGAACGCGACGGGATTGTTCCGTTGGAAGAACTGATCGCGACGCGCCACCAATTCATCCCTCCGGTTCCGCACTTCCACGGCAAGCAGGTAGTTCCCGGACGGTAATTGGGCGATATCGAACTCCGCCATGACCGCCTCGACGGGTTTGCCCTTCACACGAGTGCTTCGCTTGAAAGGTCCGTAAACGGTCTTGCGCTCGAAATTCTCGATCTGGTAGGACAAAAGGAACAAGCTATCCATACCGAACCAAGCATCGGTACCATAGACCTCAGCGTAGAACGAAAGCTTGTCGATCTCCCGAGGGAAGTAATCGCTGATCAGCGGTACGGCCACGTAGCCGTACTTCGAACATTCGCCTTCTTTGGCAGGTTCGATCCGTTCAGCGAAAAGGATATCTGAAATGGAGACACCAGAAGGTCTCGCGCCGATCGCCAACGGCGCTTGGTAGACACGGGCTATGGTATCCCCGGCCAAAAGATCACGGGCCTCTACGGATAGGTCATAGGAGCCGGGTGGTAGATTGAAGAACTCCTGATGCAACAGGTCCATCGCCAAGCTGTCCAAGCGCTCAGGACCCAGCACTACGGTCTTCCCATAGGCTTTCACTGCACCATCAAGCTCGATCAAGGTCAAGACCTCAACCTTGGCTTGGTTGAAGCCGCGTTCATTCGGTCGAATGGCCATGGTACCGCCCAAAAAGGCCATGTTCACCTCCACCAAGGCGCTACCGTCCGCTGCATAGAAGGTCTTGGCCTCAACTGCCATTTCCACATTGGACTGGGCAACGAGCAAGGTCGAACAGGAAAGCAGAACCGAGCAGACCAGGGAGTACGCGCGCATACGTGCAAAGGTAAGGCGTGGAGGGGCCGGCCTCCGACCGTTCCCTGACCCATCGGGACCGGGAACGAAAGATCCGCCCTTTCGGGGCGGATCAACGAATTGCGGAGAGGGAGGGATTCGAACCCCCGTTACCCGTGAAGGTAAAGCGGTTTTCAAGACCGCCGCATTCGACCGCTCTGCCACCTCTCCGTGCGCAGGCCGCGAATGTACAGCCTATGGGTCCTGCTCCCATCTTTGTGGCATGTCGAAGCTACGCGTTGAGTTCCTGGGCACTGGCACCAGCCAAGGCGTTCCTGTGGTGGCCTGCGATTGCGCAGTGTGCCGGAGCGGGGATCCCCGGGATCGGCGATTACGTTCCTCAGTGAAAGTGAGCGTAGGTGGGAGCGAGGTGCTTATCGATGCAGGCCCCGACCTGCGGCAACAGCTGCTGCGGAGCGGTACGGAACGCCTGGATGCGATCTTGCTCACGCACGAGCATATGGACCATGTGGCGGGGATCGATGAGCTGCGCGCCTTGAATTTTGCACAGCGCAAGGAGATGGAGATCTACGCCAATGCGGCCACGCTGGCGGCGGTCAAGCGGATGTTCCACTATGCCTTTTCGGATGTGAAGTACCCCGGGGTGCCGGAATTGGGACTGCACGAGATCGGCCTTGACCCCTTCGTAGCGGGAGGGATCCATGTTCAACCGGTGGAGGTGAAGCATCACCAAATGCCTGTCCTGGGCTTTCGGATCGGTGATCTGGCATACATCACCGATGCGAAGACGATCACGGCCCACGAAAAGGAGAAGCTGAAGGGTCTTAAGGTGTTGGTGCTGAATGCCTTACGCAAGAAAACACACCTGTCCCACTTCAATCTTTCCGAAGCCTTGGACATGGTGCGGGAGTTAGGACCTGATGAGGCCTACTTCACGCACATCAGTCACCTCTTGGGCACACATCAGGACATTTCCGCGGAACTCCCGGAAGGTGTTTCGCTCGCATATGACGGGCTTGTGATCGAGGTGTGACCCTTACTTCAGGTAGCACCGGAACGGCCGAAGAAGATGGCTTTCTTGTAAACCCAGCGCGAATGGCTGGGAAACCGAGCGTGGATCACCGAAATTCGCTCGGATCTTAAACCCATGTTGCAAATGTCCGTACGTTCCTCTGTCCTGGTGCTCGCTGCCGCTCTCAGCGCGACCCTTCCGCTTGTGCACGCCCAGCGCGTGTTACAGAACGCGGAAGTGACCTACATCGCCGACATCCAACGGGTGCCCGACCGGGAGCTTCAACAGGAATTGCGCCATCGTGCTCCGTGGACCGCATTCAAGGCTCAGCATCCGAAATGGTCGGTGGAGTTCAACGAGTACAGCGGTATGCCGCAACGGGCCTATGGTGACCCGATCGCTGTCCAAGGTGCGACGGTAGAGGAAAAGGCAATGAATTTCCTCGGTACCGGAACGGCGTCGTTCCGACTGCCGATGGAAGATCTCGTGCCCCTTGCCACGGCCCCAACAGGGAAGCTCACCTATGTGCACTTCTCCCAAGTCCATGCCGGCCTCCCGGTCATTGGTGCCTCGGCCATGGTCAAGTTCGACGCGCAAGGTCGTGTGATCGCTTTTGGCGCCGATGTGCACAAGAACTTCGAGTTGGACATGGTGCCCACGCTGGCCGAAGCTGCCGTGGAGGGCGTTGCTGCACAAGGCTTGTCCAATGTGCTCACCACCGAACATCAAGGTCTCGGGTTGTTGCCGGTACCCCAAGGAGCAACGATCGATATGCGCTTGGTGCGTCAATTGACGGTCCATACCCTGAGCGGTGAGCGTCCTGGACAATACCGTTGTTTGGTCGATGCCCACACGGGGAAGCTCTGGTACCGAAGCGATGCCGTTGTGTTCTGCGACCACGGGGTCGATGATGATGCTGGCGCGGATGTGCAAATGAACGCGACCGCCTATGCGGGAAGTCCGCTTCAGGCACCTGCAGTGCAAGGCTTACCGGACCTCGACGTTACAGTGGGTGGGACGCTGTTCCGAACCGATGAGACGGGTTCGTTGCTCTCTGGTGTCGCAGGTCCGGTACCAGCTCAGTACCAGCTTCGCGGTCGTTGGTCCAATGTGAGTACGAACGGGGTCACACCGACCTTCACCGGCACCTTGAATGAAGGCGTCAACACGGTGAGCTTCGATGCCAATTCGAACATCCGCGAACGATCGGCCTACATCTACACCAACCAGATCCACGCGCACGCCAAGGCCGTATTGCCCGGCTTTACCGGTATGGACTTCTCACTCGCCACGAGGGTGGACCTGACAACGGACAATTGCAATGCGTTCTACGATGGCTCGTCGATCAACTTCTACGCAGAGGGCAACAACTGTAGGTCCTTGGCCACCATCAACGATGTCGTGTACCATGAATATGGACACGGGATCAACGATAAGTTCTACCTGTCCCTTGCAAGCAATTTCACGAATGGGGCCATGAACGAGGGCTACGCTGATGTGTGGGGCTTCACATTGACGCAGAATCCGGTCCTCGGTCTTGGAATGAACTTGGACAATGACAACTCCAATGTGCGGCAGTATGACGCGGCCCCGAAGGTGTACCCGGTGGATATCGTGGGAGAGGTTCACGCCGATGGTGAGATCATCGCGGGAGCTTGGTGGGATACGTACTTGTTGCTGGGCAATGACATGGAACTCACCTTGGATCTATTTGCCGATGCTTATCCGGGCCTTCAGGCCAACACGGCCAATGGAAATGAGGGGCAAGCGTTCCGCAACGTCCTGTTGGACGTGTTGCAAGCGGATGACGACGATGGCGATATCACCAACGGCACACCGAACGGCGGTGCTATCGTGGAGGCCTTCGGTATCCATGGCATCACCTTGATCAGCGATGCCGAGTTGATCCATGATGGGTTGTTGTCGGCCTTGGAGTTCGAGCCGGTACAAGTGGATGTCGATGTCATCATCACCTTTCCTTCGACCGAGTACTTGGAGGGTGTTTACATGTACTACCGCATGAACGGTGATGATGACTGGGTCGAGTTGCCGATGACCAGTGATGATGGTTCTTCCTACAGCGCAAGCGTTCCGGCCCAACCTGCTGGAACGGTCATGGCCTACTATGTGTCCTTGAAGGACATCTTCGGCCAAGTAAGTTCCGTGACCCCGGTCGGGGCAGAACGCTTGGACCCGAACATCCCGTTCTATGCGTTGATCGGTTATCAATTGGTGGCCACGGAGAATGCGGACAACCTGAACGAGTTGGGTTTCTGGGTCGAAGGTCAGCCGACGGACAACGCAACCACGGGGAACTGGGAATTCGGTGCTCCGGTGCCGAGCTATAGTGATATCCTCGACCCTTCAACGATCGTTCAAACGGGCACGCAGCATACACCGGGAGGTGAACTCTGCTGGTTCACCGGGAACGCCACGGGGCCTACAGCACCGCTAGGGGAGAACGATGTGGACGGTGGCACGACCACCTTGATGGGGCCGAACATCGACCTGAGCGGTTATGATAACCCTGCGATCAGTTACTGGCGTTGGTACACCAACAATCCGCCAAGCGGCGCAAACCCCAATGCCGATTGGTGGCAGGTCTATGCCAGCAGCGATGGTGGCGTGAACTGGGTGCCTGTGGAAGATACCAAGAGCGGTCAACGGACCTGGCGTCGAAAGGTCTTCCGTGTGCGTGACGTACTTGGCGATGTCAATAGTATCCAGCTGAAGTTCCATGCCAGCGATAGCATCCGCGATGGCCAAGAGTTGAATGGCGGAAGCTTGGTCGAAGCCGCTTTGGACGATATCGAATTGTGGGACGAAGTGGCCGGGAATTCGGTGGTTGATGTGATCGCCGCTCCAAACGTTCGGTTGTGGCCCTCGCCGGCCAACGGGGATCTCAACGTATCCATCCGCGACCGTGCGGTTGCAGTTGCACGCATGGAAGTGCTCGACATGATGGGCCGTGTGGTCCTTCGCCCATCCACGAACCCGGGAGCGACCGATGTGCACCGCTTGGATGTCCGCTCCTTGGCCGAAGGGCAATATGTCCTGCGGATCCTTTGGGACGGCGGTTCCTCTGAAGAGCGCTTCAGTATCGTGCGCTGATAACCTTGTTCCCTGCACACAGGCCCCGTTCCCATTTGGGAGCGGGGCCTGTGCCGTTCAGGGTATGACCATTGGCCATGCCGCGCGATGCCCTTCCCCCGAAAGGCAGATCAGGTAAAGGCCCGCAGGCATGTCGCCAAGGTCCAGCGCATCGTTGGGTCCTTTGATCCGACGCGTTGTGATGGAACGCCCTGCGGCGTCGCGAATGTGCATTTCCGTCCACGGACCTACAGGAGGGCGGAACAGTCCATGATCCGGATCGATCATTGGGAGCATTCGGGTCCCGGTGATCAGCTCCGGTTGCAACAGGATCGTGATGACCTCCGCTTGAGCCAGGCCTCGATCGTAGATGCGTACATCATCGATCCAAGCTGAGATCGGTCGCTCACCGGTGGGTAGCGCACCGATGGATGCCGGTGATTGCGGGTGGAAGCCGATGGACCCGGATGTGGAAAGGTCCGCCATCAGCGCACCGTTCAGGAATATCCGCATGGACATGCCATCATAGCTGGCCACCACGTGGTACCAAGTACCCGAGAAGATCGAGGATGTGGGTGTCGTGAGTTCCTTCACGGTCCCGGCTGTTCGCAATCTGAAACGCAAAGCCGAGGCATTAACGAAGGAGAGCGACCAGATGTGATCTCCTGTCTGGTTGCCGATCGTCTTGGCGATCACGGTACGCTCCATACCGGTCACGAAGTCGGGCTTGACCCAAGCACTCAGACTGATGGCGCCGGCTCCGTTCGTAAGGTCGCAGGGGCCGAGCAGGATGCGGTCGTCCACGCCATCGAATCGACAAGAACCCTGGTGATGCCCTTCAGTAGGGTCCCAATTGGCGCCGTGCAGGACCCCATCGGCGGTTCCGCTCACGGAGTGGGCAACATTGCCGGATGCTTCGTCCAGTGTCCAATGGAACACAGGTCCGTTCTGTGCCGCTGAACTTCCGAAGAGCCACAAGGAGGATGAGAGGAGCAGGGTGCGGAACATGGCGTTCAGGGATGGGTGCACATCCGGATACGGCAACCAGGTTGACAGGTTGGACAATTTCGACCGACACCTTGGCCCGAATAGCGAAAGCAGACCTGCGATCGCTGAAGAAGCGATGCCGTTCTAACGGAAAGGGCGGTCCTTGTCCAAGCAGTCGGCCAATTCCCTGTACACTGAGCACAAGTCCTCGTGACTTGGTCGAGGACCGGTGCGTGCCAAGATCCGCTTTGCCAAGCAGCCGTGCTCCAGGATCAGGCTGATGTGTTCCCTGCACCCTTCACTCAGGTCGCCATAGAGTTCGACGAACAAGTGCTGCCACAGTTTGCCTGCGCTCATTTCATCCTGCTTCATCAGGCCGAACATCAACAAGTAGTCACGGTTCGTGATGCTTGCTTCGCCTCCGTCCTTGATCACTTCTTGGAACAAGGGGAGAAGGTCGGCTTCATCCCACGCGCGTTGCAGGTACGAACTCACCCAGCGGGCGTTGGCCATCGCCTTCAGGACGGCTACGATCAGTTCAGCGATCGCAAGGTCGGCGCTCGGGCATTCCTGGATGTCGATCACGCGGATCTCGATGGCACCGCGATCGAACCGTGCGATGGCACCGCGCGAGTTCGCGAAATGGTGGTCCATGACATGGTCCGTGTCAAAGGGAGCCATCGCCTTCGCGATCGGACTGAAGATCTCCCGGTAATACTCCTCTTGTGAGAACACTGCTTCGGGTATCAAGGAACCCATCAATTGAGGCAGCCTTTCCTGATGGTGCAGATAGGCCTCCATGCGTGCATCGAGGTAGCCCGTGTCCTTGCCGTCCAGGATCGGGGAGCTCGCGCTCAATGCAGGAATGATCGGAAGCAACAAACGGATAGCCGCATGCAGACGGGAGAACTCCGCATCGTTCGCGAACGGCAGATTGAGGTGCGTGCTTTGCAGGTTGCTCCAGCCGTGTCCACGACAATCGAATATCCGGTTGTATAGCGCGTACACCTCGTTGTATTCGTGTGGCCAGATCACCGTTTCCGTGAAGGGGTCCATGAACGGATGCGCCGCGGTGGGCAGCAACATCGCATTCCGCGCGGCAAGCACCGTATTGATCTCCGTGATGTTCTTCGCGAACTTCTTCCGGAACGCTTGTATCCGCTTCGTCGGCTTCGCGGTCTTCAGCTCCACGACATGGCTCACCAGCTCGTTGCTCCACTCCACATCCCCACGTTCCACATCGCTCGTGATCCTACCGCTCACATCCTCGAACAGCTTGTCCACGATGGGTAGCACTTTGAGCGTGTCACGGTCCACGACCATGTATTCCAGTTCGATGCCGGTGACCTCGAACAACTTGTATGGTTTCGTACGTGTGCTCATGATGTGATCCCGATCTTTCGTTCAATGCTGCGTTCCAAGGATCCAATGATGGCGCGGTAGAGGTCGTCGCCCATGGCTTGGTCCTCCACGCCATGATCGATGTTCGGGCATTCGTTCACCTCGATCACGAATGGATCGCCGGCCACCTCCTTCACATCCACGCCGAACAGGCCGGGAGCTTGTTGGCCGACCGGTGCATGCGGATCACCGACAACCGCTAGTACCGCTTTCAAAGCAGCATCAACGATCGCGCTTGGCGCTTCTGCTATCGGCATGCAGTCGAAATCCCCCATCTGGTCCTTCTTGCTACCGCTGCTCCAGTTATAGATCTGCCAGTGTCCAGCGGCCATGTAGTACTTGCAGGCGTACAACGGTTTGCCATCCAATACGCCGATCCGCCAGTCGAAGTCGCTCGGCATGTATTCCTGCGCAATGGCAAGATCGCTATCCGCGAGGATGGCGTCCAATTCCTTCTCCAATTCGTCCAATGTCCTGGCCTTGGTAACTCCGCGACTGAAGGTGCTATCCGGCAGCTTCAGTACCACTGGAAGCCCGAACTCCTTGGCCACTTGATCGCGGTTCTCATTGTGTACGATCATGGTGCGTGGCGCGGGCACGTTCGCAGCGAGCATACGTTCGGCGAGGTAGACCTTGTTGTTGCATTTCAGGATGGCGTCGGGGGCATCCATCACCGCCAGCCCTTCGCTTTGTGCTTTCCGGGCGAAGCGGTAGGTGTGGTCGTTCACATGGGTGTTCTCCCGAATGAACAATGCATCGTACTCCGCCACTCGGTTGATGTCCTCGGGACCGATGATGTCAACAGCGAATCCCATTTCCTCAGCAACCTGTCGGAACTTGACGATCGCGCGCTTGTTCGAGGGTGCCGCCTTGTCCTCCGGGTTCACAAGGATCGCCAGATCGTAACGGCTCTTGTCCTCACGCGCCTTGTCGTAGCGCTTCTTTGCGAAGTATTCCGTGGCGAAGCGCTTCACGTAGTTCAAGTGCTCCTCCGGGATATCGTTGTATGGTATGGGACGCACCGAGCGTAGTTCCCACTTGTCGGTCCGCACGAACCTTGCGCGCAGTAGCGGGGACTGGAACACTTTGTACAGTTCGTGCGACAGCCGGTCATAGCGGTGGTTCACATTGCGCCCGAAGTAGATGCTGAGGACGAATTCATGCTTGTTCTTATGCGCCAAGCTGCTTTGTATCACCTCTTCGATGTCGCGGGATAGCACCTTCACGATACTGGGTGAACGAAGGTCAGGGATCGTCTTCGCGTTCGGGATCACTTTTTGCCCGCGGGCCTCGGCCAAAAGGCTGACGTAATAGCCACGGCTCTGATAGCTGTAGCTGCGTGCCAGGTTGAAGACACGCACATTGCGCATCGTCGCGAAACGGGGAAGGGTCAGGTAGTCCCTCGAACTGACGACCTCGATATCCTTCTGTCCCAGGTTCCATTCCTTGGGCTCACGCACCACGATGATCTTCTTCATGGGTTCTGTCGGCGGTGGATGCTCACGAATTCCGATCGGCGCGGACCTGGGACCGATCCCGCGGCCGGGTCAATTGTTCTCACACGGTTCACGGCAAAGGGTCTGGTGAAATGATCAAGAGGTTGGCGTCGTAAGTCACGATGCCCAACAGGATGGAGTTGATCAATCGCCCGACCGGCACATGGTAGTACAGGTCCTTGCTGTATGGATTGTCCTGATAGGGGTCGGCTACGTGGACGATCTTCTTCTCCATGCCGCATAACACCACGAAGTGCCCCATCGGCTTCCCGCGGAGGTCATCGAAGATGCTTTCGTCGTTGGGCCCCGTACGTTCGCGTTTGCTCTTGTACAGGTAGGTGGCGCTCAACCCGGTGAGGATGGGTAGGTCCATATCGAAGTAGCGCTGAAGCAAGGAAGGAGAGGGGTCGTCGAATCGGATCTCCCCACCCATCTTCAGGAACCGGGCATAAGCGAAGCAGGCGTTCTGCAATTTCTTTCCATCCTTGTATCGGGTCTGCGCAAGGAGCTTCTTCCGCAGATCGTTGCTCGAAAGGCCATCCCAACTGGGGTCGAACACGCGGAGGTTGTAGCTGTGGATCCGCGCATGGAATCCGGACTTCAAGGCGTGCTGTCCAAGGAATACGGCCAGCGTTCCACCATCCTCCAAGAAGTGAACTTGACCGATCAACTCGGCGAGGTCGATCTTCAGCCCGAAGCGATCGTAGACGGCATGCAGTGCCGTCGGCCCACACGTGCTGTCGTCGGGCTGGGCAAGGATCCGGATGGGCCTCATGGGGGACGTCGTTGGCCTTCGAAGCATGGAGGCCTTTCGGTGCACAAAGGTGATCGTGGCCGTACGCCGCGTGCGGCCTGAACTTCGATACCACCTAACAAGCGGATGTTGACAGCCCTTGGAGCGTCGTGTTCCTGGTCACTGCGCCTCCGACCGGATCAGGTCGAAGAGGTCGGCCTCCACTGCGTAGACCTTCGTATCCATCGGAACGTGGACATAGGTCCAAACGATCCCTTTGCCTTGTCCGAACGTGCTGGAACCGATGTTCAGGCTGTTCTCTTTCCCGTCGAAGTCCACGAAGGACAGCGTGCGCGTGGTGTTCGAGCGTAGGTCGAACCGATCGCCGAACTCGAGCAAACTCCCCATTCGCCGTTTCACTCGAAGCTGCTGGAAGGTGCGAAGCAATTCCAACGCTTTGTTCTGCGCGGTAATGGATGAACTATCCGCGTTCCCGTACCTCCAGGCTCCACCACTGCGAAAGAGGTGCAGGTCACGCTCAGGATCCGCCTGCGAGGTCGAATGGATCGCGACCACGGCCGCGGTGTCCAGCTCGATCACGGATCGACGGACCTCCTCCGGGTCCGAGCGGAAATGGAAGCGGTCGGCAAGCACGAACAGCAGCACGATGGAAGCTAGAACGATCAAAAATGCCTTGGTGCTGGCGGACAGCTTCATCCTGCGAAAATAGCCCGGAGCGAAGGTCCCCGACGATGGAAGGGACGATAGACCCTAGGGAAGGGCTGCGGTCGTTCCCGCTCCCGCATGCATCTCGATCAGACTGCACGGTCCGTTGTTCCGCGCAACGAGCAGGCAACGACGTCCGTTCACAGTGATCGGCTCCACATGCCGCACGTTACCGGCGATCGAGAGACCGCTTTCGATCGTAGGGACCGGTCGCAAGGAACCGCTGCCGTCGCCTTTCATGAACAGCCCGATACTGGCATCATATCGACCGAATTGGATGTCCGAGCCATAGAGGTTCCCGGCCACTACCGCATCCATGTTACCATCGCCGTCCGCATCCACGAACGTCATGGCCTGGGCCATGGACAACTGCGCGTGATTGGGCAGTTCAACTTGCTCGAAGCCCTTGCCACCCTTGTTGAGGAGAAGTGTATGGGAAAGGGTCGTGGCCTCCAGGATCGACGCGTCCTCCATTTCCTTTTCGGTGAACAGGTCGTTCATGGTGGCGGTCGCGTAGGTCGAATAACGCAAGTAGCGCTTCTTCAGCATGATCATCTGGTCCAATACCCTGTCTCGCATTTGCAGGGGCCGATCGGCTCCATCGATGTAATTGCAGAGTATGGGGTCGATCGTTCCGTTCCGATCGAAATCCTTGTACAACAATTTCATCGGGTGCTCCTCACTGGCATGCAGGGCCGTGTTCCGACCCAGGTTCCCCGCAAGGAGTTCCGGATATCCATCGTTATCAAGGTCTGCAATGTCGAGCGAACACCACCAACCCTCCGTTCCGGAAAGCCCCAAAGTGCTGGTGACATTCACATAGCGATCGCCCTTCTTTCGGAACACGGTCAAGGGCATCCATTCCCCGACGATCACCAACTCGTCCGTTCCGTCCTTGTCAAGGTCGGCCCAACGGGCATCGGTGACCATGCCGATGAACTGAAGACCCTCGGCCATTTGGTTGGTGACATCGGTGAAAACGCCGTTGTCGTTCCGGAGCAGTTGACTGGCAGGCTTGTTCGGGAACTTGCCGGGAATGGAACGCGACCCAACGAACAGGTCCGGATCGCCATCGTTATCGAAATCGGTCATTGTGACACAGGCAGCACTGTTGTGCGCCTTAGGCAAGGAGTTGTGCGATCGCGTGAACGCGCCTTGTCCATTGTTCAGGTACAGTCGGTCGATGTACGCTGGGTGGTCGCTTGACCGCTCATTCCCGCCACTGCCCACGAACAGGTCGAGGTCCCCGTCCGTGTCAGCATCAAAAAAGAGTGCGCAGATATCCTCATGCGCCTGATCCGCGATCAAGGCCTGTTCGGTCATTTCGGAGAATTCACCAGAACTGCTCTGCATGAAGAGCTTGCCCGGAGCTCCCATGGCCCCGCCCAAGAAGATATCCGTGGTCCCGTCGCCGTTGATGTCACCACACGCGATCGCTGGTCCGGACTCGCTCAACTTGTGGTATAGCAGGGGTTCACGCTTGAAATCATTGTATTCGTTCTCACGATGGACCATGGTCAAGGGGAGTTCCTTCGAACGGTCCTGGAAGAGCGAAGGACGAGGGGCCTCCTTGGGCTTCTTGTTGAGTCCATCCGACCTCACGACCGTTCGCATGGCGTTGGGGGCTGGCGATGGAACGACCTGATATGAACCATCCGGCCAAGTGATGGACACCTCCGCTATCGATGCATGCTTACCGAGTCCGAA
Organism: Flavobacteriales bacterium; assembly: GCA_041391825.1. GTDB lineage: Bacteria > Bacteroidota > Bacteroidia > Flavobacteriales_F > PHOS-HE28 > PHOS-HE28. The sequence continues at coordinate 38,032 of JAWKNF010000022.1, forward strand.
GTGGGCAACGGTCTCCGAACTGGACAGAAAGCCCCGTCCAGGTTGAATGTGCTGGGTCTGTACGGAGCCGTCGGCCATCCGCAGGGCCACAATGGATCCAAAGGCCGTGCGCCCTTGCCCGGGGTCGAGCTTGAAGCGGATCCAATCGTTCCCTTCTCGCTGGCCGCCCATGTTATGCAACACGAAGGCCTTGTCGTTGATGTTGTTGGTGATGATGTCCAAGTAGCCATCGTTGTCCAGATCGGCATATGCGGATCCATTGGAGAAGGCCGGTGGACCACTGTTCCACTCCACGGATCGATCGCTGAAGGTGAGGTCATGCTCATTCCGGAAGAGGAACGAACGCACCTTCACGCTCGGGATCGCCTTCAGCCATTCGACCAAGCTGATCCGTTCTGCATTCAGTTCCTGTTGTAATGAATCCATGACATAGCGCAAATAGTCATTGTTCGTTACATCCCGTACATAGCCGTTGGACACCCATGCATCCTTCCAACCGTCATTGTCAAGATCGGCAAGCAAGGGGCTCCAACTCCAGTCCGTATAGGCCATTCCGGCCATGTAGCAGATGTCGCTGAAAGATCCGTTCCCGTTGTTCAATTGCAAGGTGTTCGCGGAGAACTGTGCCCCCAGTCCGACCTTTATCATCTTGGTGTACTTGTCAAGGTTCGTGGCCATACCCAAGGTGTGGTACCGGTAATGGTCCCTCGCGGTCATGTCCGCGGTCATGACATCCATGGAACCGTCGTTGTTGATATCCGCCATGTCCGATCCCATGGCAGAGAAAGCCGTATGTTGGAAGTACGAGAAGATCTCATCGCGGTAGGTGCCATCACCCTGTGCGATATACAGTTGATCCGGCATCACATAGTCATTGCACACATGGATATCGGGTAGTCGGTCATTGTTGAAGTCAGCGATGACAGCGCTGAGACCGAAGGCTTCGTTCCGTATGCCGGATCGTTCGGAAACATCCACGAATCGCCTACCATCGTTGCGGTACAAACGATCCGATTCGTAACGCAGGTCATCCTTCAATTTCACCTTCAACTCGCCGTTCGCCTCTTGGGTCACTTTGATGTTGTTGGCTTCGATCATTTTCGCGGGATGGTTCACCAGGTACATGTCCAGGTCCCCATCGAGGTCCATGTCGAAGAAGTAGGCTTGGGTGGAATAGCTCGCGTCGTTGATACCGAGTTCGGCCGCTTTTTCGGTGAAGGTCAGATCGCCATTGTTCACGTACACCAGGTTCCTGCGCAGTTCGGGGTCGCTCATGGCGGAGCGACAAACGTGGATGTCCAACAGTCCATCGCTATTGATATCCGCCATGGTGACACCGGTCCTCAGCCCACCGGAGAACGATCCCTGCTTGAGCTGTGATATCAACGAAACGAAGGTCACCCTTATTCAAGTAAAGCTTATCAGTGCCGTTGTTCGACACGAAATAGAGGTCGATGAGCCCATCGTTGTTGATGTCACCCGCGGCTACACCGCCGCCGTTGAACAGATACTCGTACTGCAGGATGTTCAGGTCCTCATTCTCTACAAGGACGTTCACGAAATCGATCCCCGTGACCTCGCTACCGATAACCTCGAACAGTGGAGGGCCGGTCGGAGCAAGCGGCTCCTGTTCGGGCACGCTTTCCGCGCATCCATGAGCGATCGCGCACATGATCACCAGTAGTGCTGACTGCTTCATCATGTGGCGGGTGGAGTTCATAAGGGACCCTTGCGAATGGTTCCGACGACATGGTCACCGATCATCCGTCCTTGTCGGTTCCTTCCTCAATGCTCTTCATATAGTGGATGCCTCCATAGAACCGGCTCATGCTGACCTCCCATGCGGCATCATGGAAGGAAGGGAAGGAGCGGGCCGGCATACCGAAGAGCACTTCGGTCAGAATCAGTGAATGCTTTGTCCTTCCCCGAACAGCGCAGTAAGCACTGACCCTGCGGCTGCTGAGGTCACGCTATGACCGCTCGGAGTACTCGGGGAACGGAGGCGTTTGGATGACCGTTCCCCACATCCGGGTTCGATCGACTCTTGGATATAGGTGATCGGGCGTACAAGGTCCGTCCGGAACTTCTCGTTCCAACAAGCGATCGCCCCATCGTACATGGCGATAGCTGACCACGTGAATGCACGTGTCGTCGTGTAGAGATGGTTCCATTATCGCGAGTGAACTGGCTGATGATGTTCAACCAATGACCTGGCGGTGAGATGCGGTGTTGTTGTGTGACCAGGTGACCACGATGGGTGGTGATGTTCGGGTTGTCGTCCCAGTACAGCGCGATCGTTCTGGTCGAGTCGCTCAGTTCTTTGGAGCCGCGATACACTTCGTGGACCATTTCATAAGAAAGCCGATGTAGGATCGGTGGAGTATGGCGGCATCGGTGGAACGGTGTCGAAGGCCGCGTTCGGGATGACCATCGGGCGCATCTTCTGCCAGTGGGGTTCCAGTGCCGTTCCATAATCAGGCGAGGTCTCTACCCAATGACCTGGCGATGGGTTACTGGTGTATCGGTCAAGGGTACGGGTGTGGATATATCCATCCTCATCCATCCAGGGCTTCAAGGTCTTCGCGATGCTCTCTGCTACGCGCTCAGAGGCCTCGATCATCGTCCGACTTAGGCCGTTCTCGCTCGCCTTTTCGGTGTATCCTGCGGCCAAAGCATCCATTTCGTGTTCGGAGAAAACGACCATCCGCCCAACCTTACAGAAGGCCAACAATGCTGCAAGTCGCGGGTCCGCATCGTTCATTTTGACGTTCAAGGCAGGGGGAGGAACATTCAACGCAGGGCCGATCGCTTCCAAACTGTCCGGGGCGAACAGGCGTAGGGTCTCGTAATGTGCCATGTGTGGATAGGTATAGACCCTGGCAGCCACTGGGGGACTGAAACCATCGACCATGGCCACCTCGAGCAACTTCCTGTTGGCCTTGCGAATGTCCTCGGCACCGAACGGCGAAGTCAGGCGCGAGGCGTCCGAAACACAGCTTTGCGATAGGAGCACCAGAAGTACTACTGTGCATGCTGCGGACAATGAACTTCGAAAGGACATGGACATTTCTGCAATTGTGAGAGTGGATCCACAAGTTAGAAATCTTGAGTGAATTGGGTTCCTACCAAGGAATAGTACCAACCATTACTTTCGTTTCATGGCTGAACGAACCGAGAAGGTCTGCTTGGAATGTGGGGAAAAGATCGCTGGCCGCACGGACAAGCGCTTCTGCTCCGATGCCTGCCGCAACCTGTACCATTACCACGCGAACAACGCTCCGATAAACTATGTGCGGAACGTTGTGAACGCGTTAAAGCGCAACCGCCGGGTGCTATCGGAACTGAATACCGGGGTCGATGGAAAGACGAAAGTGCATCGGGACAAGCTGCTGGAACGTGGTTACAGTTTCATGTACCACACCAATACCCACAAAACGAGAGCAGGGAACACCTATGTTTTCTGCTTCGAGCAGGGGTATCTCGAGCTCGCCGAGAATTGGTTCATGCTCGTCCGCCGCGACGAGTACCTCGGCCGCGCTGGGGACGTGAAGAAGGACTAGGACCGATCAGCCGAGTGCCCAGATCAGCAGCACGCTGAAGGCCAAGATCATGAGCGCCACCAGGACCGGTCCGCCGATCTCGTTCTGTTCTGCTTCTTCGGGGAAGTGGCCGTCGAAATGATGATCGCTCATGGTCAACTGGTTGATGCGGCAAATATAGATGCCTCGGCACAAGCACGAAATGGATCGGCAGGAAAGTATACCGGACCGGTCTTGGTCCTGGTATTTCAATTCAAACTGAAGGTCGGTTGACCCAGCACCATTCGGGCGATCACCGCACTTTCGTTCGATCGCATGCGCCTGATCATGGCCATGACGTGCTCATCCAGTTCCCGGTCGCTGAGCTTGGCCAGATCCCGATAGACGGGAAGGCTGCTCTTGCTTTTCAGGATCAGGGATATTTTGTAGGAGCGTGACATCGTTCTGTCCATAAGACGTTGAACAAGGTCCAATGGATGCCTGAGGGTCTTCAAGGATCGGTCTGAGCCAAGGAACGGCGCACGAAGGAAGAGGAACGGTCGACGGGAATAGGGTAGAGGCTGGCAGTGGTCGCCCGAGCGGAAGTAGGTGCCGGGAACGAGAAAGCCCCTGTGAAGAACACAAGGGCTTCGAACTGTCGGGGTGAGAGGATTCGAACCTCCGACCTCGTCGTCCCGAACGACGCGCGCTAACCGGGCTGCGCTACACCCCGAGCGGTGCGGCGGCAAAAATAAAAGGGATGCTGGGAAAAGGAAATCGGCGGTCGATCATTATCAGCCGACGGGCGTGTTCTCAAGCGTCGAACTTGTAGCCGATGCCTTTGATCGTCTTGATCCGCTCTTCACCGATCTTCTCGCGCAGCTTCCGTATATGAACATCGATGGTGCGGTCCCCTACGAACAACTCGTTACCCCAGATCTGACCATAGATCTCGTCGCGCTTGAAGACCTTACCAGGTTTGCCGATCAAGAGGACCAAGAGCTCGAATTCCTTCTTGGGCAGTTGGATCTCGCGGTCACCGACGTAGACCATCACCTTTTCCAGATCCACGCGTACGCCGTTGGATTCAAGCACGCGTTCTTCAGCTGGTTCGCCTCCGCGCCGTTTGAGCAAGGCTTTGATCTTGGTCACGAAGACCTTGGGGCGAATCGGTTTGGTGATGTAGTCATCGGCCCCCGCTTCGAAGCCAGCGATCTGGGAGTAATCCTCACCACGCGCCGTCAGGAAGGTGATCAGTGTGTTCTTGAATTCCGGAAGCTGGCGAAGCTGCATGCACACCTCCACGCCGTCCATGCCGGGCATCATGATGTCCAGCACGATAAGGTCCGGGTGCCCGCTCTTCGCGGCCTTGATGGCTTCCTTCCCGTTCAAAGCCGTCTGCACCGAATACCCTTCACGCTCCAAGTTGTACTTGAGCAGTTCCAGGATATCGGGCTCGTCGTCGACCAGTAGTACCTTCTGCATCAATCCTCCTGTCATAGGGTCGTTCATCGATCGATGCAAAGGTGAGGTTGCTGTGTGGTGTCGCCGTTAAGGGGTCGTCAAATATAGGTTAAGCCCACGCCGGACAGGGCGAACCACGTCCTGTAGGACCAATACCGGCAGCACGTATTTTTGCACTTGTGCGCGGGAGTAGCTCAGTTGGTAGAGCATCAGCTTCCCAAGCTGAAAGTCGCGGGTTCGAGTCCCGTTTCCCGCTCAACGCCCCTTGAAGTTCGAGGGGCGTTCCTCTTACGGACTGGTTCATCCACAAAGGCTCGTTGACGGGCACAGGTCAACGATACTGAAGTGTTGGGCGCTCGCATGCTATGTTCGGCCCCGAATGGCTGAACGTACCGCTCCAATCGTGATCCGTGTGGCGGAGCTCTTTTCCGGTGTGGGCGGTTTTCGCCTCGGATTGGAGCAAGGGTCCAGCGGGGAGGTTTCGTTCAAGGTGGTGTTCAGCAATCAGTGGGAACCCGGCAGGCGCACCCAGCACGCTTCCTTGGTGTACGCGGCCCGCTTCGGTGAAGAGGGTCACGTGAGCGCTGATATCGGCACGGTCCCATCGAAGTCCATTCCGGAACACGATCTCCTGGTCGGTGGTTTCCCCTGTCAGGATTACTCGGTGGCCAGCACCTTGAAGAACAGCAAGGGCCTCCAAGGAAAGAAGGGCGTGCTTTGGTGGCAGATCCATCGGATCCTGCAGGAGAAACGTCGTCCACCGTCCTATCTCATGTTGGAGAACGTGGACCGGCTGTTGGGGTCGCCTGTGGGCCAACGTGGAAGGGACTTGGCGGTGATGCTTCGTTCCTTGGACCAACTGGGCTATGCGGTGGAATGGCGTGTGATCAATGCTGCCGAGTACGGGATGCCTCAACGGCGGCGCCGTGTGTTCCTGATGGGTTATCACAAGCGCACAGCGCAGTACAAGGCATTGCTCAGGTCCGAGCCACAGGAGTGGATCACCGGTTGCGGCCCTATGGCCGAGGCATTCCCTTGTTCGGTCGGAAATGAAGCTATGGATCGCTTCTCCATAGAAAAGGAACTCGATGAGCTGAGCCGCGGTTTCGGTGGGAACAAAGCGCGTGGTCCCTTCAAGAACGCAGGTGTGATGGTGAAAGGGAAGGTGTACACGGTGAGCTGTACACCACAATACGATGGTCCGGTCTCCATGTTGAAGGACCACCTTCAGGCGGAATCCGAAGTGCCATCGACCTTCTACATCCCTCGGAAGGACCTTGCGCAATGGAAATACTTGAAAGGAGCAAAGAGCGAAGCGCGCGTTTCGAACGGGCATTCCTACGCGTACAGTGAAGGTGCCATGGTCTTCCCGGACCCGCTGGACAAACCATCGCGCACCATCATCACTGGCGAAGGGGGGCGCTCCCCATCGCGCTTCAAGCATGTGGTATCCTTGGACGGAAAGCGCTTCAGGCGCTTGACACCGGTGGAATTGGAGCGATTGAACATGTTCCCTGACGGTCACACGGAAGGAGTAAGCGACACGTGGCGCGCCTTCTTCATGGGCAATGCCCTCGTTGTCGGTGTTGTGGAGCGATTAGCGCGAGCCTTGGGCGGCTCCATCGCGGATGCATCAAGAAAGTGACAGGTCCACGCGGCCTGGGTTGCTGCGTTCTGGAACTCACGTCCAAGTGTTTCGGATCCGTGTCCGCATCTTTGTCACCTGAACGGTTGGCCAGATGGGTCCTTCAGCATGAAAGGTCAAGAGATGGGCGGAACAGCGCAGGAAGAATTGGAGGTGATCACCTTGGGGGCGGGCTGCTTCTGGTGCGTGGAAGCGGTGTTCCTCGAGTTGAAGGGCGTACACTCCGTTACCTCAGGCTACATGGGGGGGCGGACGGAAGCGCCAACATACCGTGAGGTGTGTACCGGTACAACGGGACACGCGGAGGTCGCGCGGGTCACCTTCGATCCAAAGGAATTGCAATTGGCCGCATTGTTGGAAGTGTTCTGGCAGACGCATGATCCCACCACGCGGGATCGACAGGGTGCGGATGTGGGCTCTCAGTATCGATCCGTGATCTTCTACCACAACGAGGAGCAGCGGAAGGTCGCCGAAGAGTTGCGGAAGGCGCTGGATGACAGCGGAGCGTTCCGCGCACCCATCG
>JAWKNF010000023.1:0-35912 GCA_041391825.1 Flavobacteriales bacterium
TGCGGAACAGATGCGTCAGGTGAGGCAGCTCTTGATGGAGAATAGGAAGCAACTGAAGCAGCGCTACACGGAGAAGCACCTCTGACCCGCTGCGTTCCTGACCCGAGCATGCTCGAGTGAATGCGTCGGCTGCCATGTTCCGACTTGTCCGATCACTTCTTCAACACAACAAATTGTAGCGCACCAGAAGCCGTTCCCCATCGCGCCAACGGATCCAGCCTGTTGGTGCGATGCGATCAGCAAGGCCGTTCGTGGAGACCATGAGCCAATCGCCTTGCACGGCGATCGGAACCAGCAATGCGCGCGCGCCATCAGCCAGCACCGAAGCGTGGTCCATTGGTTTGATGCGGATCGGATTCATTTCGGGATCGATGATCTCCACCGTGTTCACCGTGTAGATGAATACAGGCCACGTCACGAAGTCCACTTCACCACGATCCACCCAACGCGTTGTGCCATCGGTGCCATTCACCTCCACTTCCATCCATGCGCGTGAAAGGGTGATCACCTTCATCAACACGAGGTCGTGGTCCAGCTTCAGGTGCGCCGGTGTGAACCACGGCGGTGCTGACGTGATGTTGGTGAAGTGCTCACCCTTCTCGAACGTGAGACTATCCGTAGCACGGAACATCCCTGGTAGCTGGTCCAGATCCGGTTCGTCGTAGAAGTGGAAGGTGCCAAGCCCCATGAGCGGCGAGGCCATACCAAGACCGAGATGCGGTGGTGGCTCTCCCCCACTGTTCTCAGAACGAGGACCCATCGCGCTCGAGGAAGCGAACAACACCTTCTTCGCAGGCGCGGTCGGCTTCGAGTGCTTGTATCGCTCCTGCTCGATCTCCCAGCGGCGATCGCGTTCGGCCTTGTCGCGCATGAAACGCCACGTGGAATAAGTGAGGAGTACAAGGGCCATTGGACCGATCACAAGCAATATCCGCTTGCTGATACGTCTTGGCAACTGTCGTACAAGCACGATCGAAACGATCAGCAGGACCACACCACCAAAGAGCGCAAAGGCCAACACCTCCACGGCACCGGCCATACCATCGGACTTCGATACCATTCGCCCACCGAGCAAGCCACCTGCGAACAGGCCCAGGACCATTGCGCTCAGTGCGAGTCCAAGGCCCAGCAAGAGTTTCGACCTCGGGGCTTCGTCCGTCATGATGATCGTGTGCTACTGACCCATCATCTTCTTCAGCTGCTCCATGGCCGCAGGGTCCATGTTCTCCATTCCCTCCATGCCACCTTCCATCATCATGGCCTCCATGCCGAGTTTCGCAATGCGCGGTCCATAGGTCTGTCCGATCGCATTGAACTCGTTCCAACATTTCAAGCCCAATGCCTTCTCCCCGCGTTCCTTGATCCGCGCACTAAGGTCATTCGCCTTGGCCGAGAATTTCTCCTGTTGTTGCGGGTCTATCTTCTTGTTCGCGACCATGTCCTTCAAGGACGTTTCGTAGTCGGCCATCAGGTCACGGAACTCACCTACCAAAGGATCGCAGGCCGCGGCCTCGTCCATGGCTTTCTGTTCCTTTTCTTCCGGTGTTGCATCGGTATCTTCCTTATCGCTTGAACAAGCGGAGAACATGGTGATCGCGGTGCACAGGAACAGGGATATCGGGATTCTCATGATGCTCTAGTTTGAACTGCTAAGGTGTGCGATCCCGATCAAAGGTCCAATCGGACGAGGAACGGCCAAGGGAGGCGCGCATCAGAAAATGCGGATGGGTCATACGCCCCGTGTCGTTATCCGACCTAGGGCTGCACGCCGAGCGCCGGCAGCAATCCACCACTGGTGCGCAGCAGCTGCAGTTCGGCCACCTTCGTATCGAAACCGGCAACGACCGAACGTCGTTCCGCATCGGCAAGATCGAGCTGCGCCTGCCGGAACTGAAGTCCGGTGAGTTGTCCACTTTGGAACAGTTCGCGTGTGCGGTCGAAGTTGAGCTGCGCTGTGTTCACCGCCTCGCGTTGGATGCGTAGCACCTCCCGCTGGCTGCGCCACATCGTGAAGGCATTGCGTACATCGCGATCCACCTGCAGTCGCGCTTGCTGTTCCGCCAACACCGCATTTTCCGCACGCAAACGCGATTGTTCCACCTGCGTGTTGATCCGCCCACCGTCGAAAATGGGAACGCTCAGGGTGAGCCCGCCGTTGAATCCACTGTTGTAGCTCCCGAGCAGGATGCCCACCTCGTTCTGTTGATCGGTCAGACCGTAGCTCGCACTCAGGTCCAAGCGTGGCCATCGCAAGGCCTTGGCGATGCGTCGATCGACCTCCGCTGCGCGCACCTGTGCCACTGCTGAGAGGACCTGCACGTTGCCCTGCAAGGCCTCTGCAACGAGCTGCTCCTCCTGCAGTCCGGTGGCGTAGTCGACCTTGTGCGACACGATCACCTCGGTGTCCGGCGCGCGACCGAGCAGGACGTTCAGTTCTCGTGCACTTCGTTCCCGGCGTTGCGCGGCAAGGATGTAGCTCGTGCTGTCGGCCTGAAGATCCACTTGCGCATTGAGGACATCCAATCGCCCCGCACCGCCCAGCGCGGCCTTGGCTGCTTGACGTTGGTATCGGTCGGCGGAGATCTCGAGCACGCGTTGTGTGATCGCCACATCCTCATCCAGCGCTCCGATGCCGTAGTACAGTGCGATCACCTGGGTGAGCGTACCCTCGATCTGTGCTCGTGTCTGCAGGTCGGCCAGGTCCGTGTTGATCATGTACCGGTCATGCAGCGCATAGTTCCCCATGCCGTTGAACACCGTGTAGCTCAGGCCCACTTGACCGGAAAGGGTGGTGGACTGCACACCGCTGCGTTCCACATCCGGAATTCCTTCGGCGAAATCCAACTTCGAGTATTGATCGCTGAACTGTCCGCGGCCGGAGGCGTCGAGGCGCGGCAACAAACCCGCATTCCCGGCAGTGGCCTGTGCAGCGACCACGGCCGCTTCGTTGCGCACGATGCGGATGCCGAGCTCATTGGCCAATGCCATCGAGATCGCCTCTTCGAGGCCAAGCGTATCCTGCGCCTGCATGGGCAGCACAGCGGCTGCGAGAAGCAGACTAATCGCGTGTTTCCTCCAGGTTCTCATAGGGCAGTTCTTTCACAGCGGGTTCATCGGCCTCGGGTGTAGGCCATTCGGCATTCCACACCCACCAGCGTACTTGGCGCAATTGATTGAGCGTGGCGAGCAGCGTAGGTAGAATGATCAACGTGACGAACGTCGCGATCGCCAGACCATAGGCCACTGTAATGGCCATGGGGATCAGGAATTGCGCCTGGAAGGTGCGGTTCAAGGTCAGGGGCAACAGGCCTGCCACGGTCGTTAGCGAGGTGAGCAGGATCGGACGCAATCGGGATAGTGCTGCATCACGCAGGGACTGATGGAAGCTCAGGCCTTCCTTCATGTTCGCATTGAAGGTGCTGATCAGCACCAGCGAGTCGTTGACCATGACACCGATGAGCGCGATGACACCGAAAAAGCTGAACAGGCTGATCTGCACCCCGTGGATCCAATGGCCCCAGCCCACGCCGATAAAGCCGAGCGGGATGCACAGCAACACCACGAGCATCTGCCGCACGGAAAAGGAACGCAGCGTGATGACGATGATGCGTCCAACATGATGATGAGCGTGATCGGCATGATGCGCTTGGCTGAATCGCCGACCTTCTTGCTTTCCACGCCCTGCCCTTCGAAGCTGTGGGTGATCCCGGATGCCCGACCAAGGGCTGATGTCCGCGGCTATCGTGGCCTGAGCGTCCATGTTACTTAAGTCGGCTGTTCGCCAGGTCCGCCTCCACGCGCGCCTCGCGTTTGCCGTCAAGTGGTTGATGGCCTGAATGCCACGTTCGATGCGATGATGCGCCAGCTCGTTCAGAGGAACTGCCGGCCATCGGCGCTACGGATGCGCATGTCCTCGAGATCGCGCAAGGATGCTCGTCAACCTCTCGGCATAGCGGACACATGGTCTCGTCCTCGCCCGTTGCACGCGCTGGGCTTCCAGACGAAAGTCTGGCGCACTTGCGAAGCGATGTCCAGCTCCATTGAGTCGAGCAGATGCGCTTTCTCCTTCAAGCGCAGCACCACCCTCGCGGCTGCCCGGGCGGTCGGAATCGATGATATCGCGGGCGGCCGGAAAGCTCTCCCCAAGCTCGTTACGTAGTTCCTCCTTGGCCACCGCGAGTTCCTGCAGGTTGTTGCTGCGCAACGATACCGACACCGGCTTCCCGAAGGGTGAGGAAAGTCCGTAAGTGAGGTTCACCACACCCGGAACGGCGCCGGCCCGTTCACGCAGCTTGTTCGTGAGCTCCTCGGCGCGGAATCCACGGATCTCCCCGTCGAGCAGGATGATGTTCAGCTTGCCTTGTTCGGGTCGCGGTCCCAGGATGGTCTGCACCTTCAGTACCGCGTTCGCGCTATCCTCCCGACCTGCGCTGAACTCCTTGTTCACCTCCCACACGATCTCCTCGATGCGCTGCAGTTCGGCGAACACCACATGCTCTCGGGTACCGCCGACCATTTCCAGTTCCACCTGCACATCATCGCGTTCGATCTGTGGGAAGAAGGTCACCTTGATCGTACCAGCACCAACGGAACCGATCGTGACGGCCAGGAGGAAGAACGCGATGCCCACGGTCAGCGTCTTGTTGCGCATGATGCGATCGAAGAAGGGACCATAGCGGCGATCGCGCAGTCGGGTCATCACGCCATCCATGTACGCCTCCAACCGGTTCTTCTTCTTCCGACTGAGGCCCTCGGAATGTGCAACGTGTGCGGGAAGGATGTACGCCGCTTCGATCAGGGAGAAGAGCAAGGTGGCGATGACGACGAAGGCCATGGCCGGGGCGAAATCGCCGAGCCGTCCTTCGATGTAGAAGAAGGTGCTGAAGGCAGCAACGGTGGTGAGGATGGAGCTGATCACCGCGGGCAGCACCGTGCGCGTGCCCTTGATCGCGGCTTCGATGGGCGGCAGACCTTTCTCGTACTCCTGATAGATGCTTTCACAGATCACAATACCATCGTCCACAAGAATTCCCACCACGAGGATCATCCCGAACAGGCTGAGCACGTTGATGGTGATGAAGCCCGGCGCGAGGATGAACATGCCCGCGAACGCCACAGGGATGCTAAGTGCGACCCAGAACGCGAGCCGCCAGTTCAGGAACAAGGTCAAGGTGATCAGCACCAGCACGAAGCCCTGCAGGCCGTTCTCCACCAACATCGCGATACGCTGCTTGAGCACTTTCGTGGCATCGTTGATCAGCGTTGCCTTCGCGGTGGTATTGATCCTATTGAACTCCTCGATGTACTCGAGCGTCGCATCGGCATTGGCCAGAATATCCTCCGTTACCGTGCTGTACACGCTGATCACCACGCTCTCCTTGGACAGATCGCTCCGACCGGGCAGTTGCACGTAGGTGCGGTTCGGGTCATCGGCCCATACGTCGCGCACATCGGCGATATCCTCCAGGCGCAACACCCGTCCGTCCGTACCTGAGCGTAGTACGATGCGCCGGAAGCCCTCGGCCTCCACGCTCTTCTCCCGCACCCGGATCAACAGTTCCTCGTCGCTGGTCTTGATCTTGCCACCGGTCACGTCGATGTTGGCACCCCGCACCGCCGCAGCCGCCTGTGCGAAGCTGAGGTTGTTGGCACGCAGGTCGGCCTCGCGGAAAGCCACCTCGATCTCCTCCTCGGGGAAGCCTGTCAGTTCCACTTTGCTGATGCCTTTCACCGCACGCAGATCGGCCTCCGCCCGGCGGGCCATGGTCTTCAGTGTTCGCAGGTCGAGGCCTTCACCGCTCAAAGCGAAGCTCACGGCCAACTGCATGCTTTCCTTCTTGAAGGTGCGGATCGGCTCCATGCCATCGGGCAATTGGGGTACCTGATCCACCGCGTTCTTCACTTCCTGCAGCACTTCATCGGTGTCGTAGCCCTTCACCACTTCCACCGTGATCATGCCGGCATTCTCCTGGCTCACGCTGCTCACGCGTTCCACCCCTGAAACGCCCTTGATGTTGTCCTCGATGCGCAGCACCACGCCTTCCTCCACTTCCTCCGGAGCTGCACCGGGGTACACCACTTGCACTTGAATGATCCGGCTTTCCGTCTCGGGGAAGAAGGAACTGCGCGTGCTGCTCAGCCCAATGAATCCGAAGATCATGATCAGCACCATGACGGTGTCCACCGCGACGGTGTACTTTATGAAGAAAGCGGTAAGGCCTTTCATCGCTGCACCGGTGCTACGCGTTGTCCTTCATGGGCGCCGCTCAGGCGATCGGTGACCACCACTTGACCGTTCTTCAGGCCACGGATGGCCATTTCGACCCCTTGTTGCACGATCTCGACGGGTGCTTTCAGCAGTGCAGGTCGACCACCGTGTACACGAGATCCGGGTAGCACGCGGCGCTTCGCGGCACCTCAAATGCATCGTTCACTGTACCGGCCTGTATCGTTCCTGCGAGATACTGTCCGTCGCGCAACCCGTTCCCGTCGACCCGCACGAACACCTTCACCGTCTGTGTGCTCACATCGATGCTCTCTCGGTGCCGGATGATGCGACCCGTCCAGAAATACCCGGCACTTCGGAACTGGTCAGGCGCAAGTGTGTCGCCAACACTCACAAAGGGTAACTCCCGGCACCGATCGCCGTCTCCAGCTCCAATGATCCGGGGCGATGAACTCACTAAGCGCGTGCCCGGCGTAACAATGGTACCGGGCTCCACTGGGGCGCTGTACACCGTCGAATGGAGCCGTGATGACATACTTCGACAGCCGTTCGTACAGCGCCCGTATCCCGTAGTACTGGTCCAGCACGCCACGCCCTGCGAGGTAGTTGCGTTCCTGCTGCGTGCTCAGGGCCGGCAGCACCGGCAGTTGGCCTTCGACAGGCACGCTCTTCACGTAAGCCTCCCATTTATCCGCCACGTCGGGCAGATCAGCATAGGTCGGGATCGACTGGACCAGCGTGCGCAGAGGCGCTCTGTTGTCCGTTGATGTTTGCCGCGCGCACCTCGCCATCATCGATCCGCAACAACACTTCGCCACGGCGGAAGGTGACACCTTCGCGGAAGGTGCTGCCTGTACGCAACAGTGTTCCGCTCACTTCGGCACTGATGAGCATGCGGTCCGTCGCGCGCAGGCGTCCAGTGATCGGAATGCTCACCTGCACAGGGCCGTTGGCGACCACCGCTGTTCGCACCGCACGGGCGGCGGCGGCGCCTTCGTTGCGCTCGGGTGCCTTGCGGCTCGCCACCAATTTGTTGCAGGTCACCACCCCGCCTACGATGAGAAAGAGCCCGAGGATGATGGTAAGCCTTCGTTTGAACAGGTCGTTCATGTGCGAATGGATCGAATGATGAATTGGGGTACGGACTTGCGCCGCTGCAGGATCATGCGACGGAAGCCTTCGTCGTTCATGCCGTGGATGTGTGTGAGCATGGGGCGTGCGATGAAGGGGTGCGCACAGAGCGCCATGATGTTCACCAGTAGTTCGCGGGGATCGATGTCGATGATCTCGCCTTGTGCCTTGGCCTTCTCGAACAGCTTCAGGTAATGCGCCCTTCCCCCTTTACCACGGTCGATGAACTCGAGGAGGTTCGTGGGGTCACGGTGCAATTCGGCGATGATGAACTGTGGAAGCAGCGGTTCCTCCAGCATACGGTCGAGGTAGGTGGACACGAAACGCTCGATCCCCGTGAAAAGATCGGTGGCCTCTTCCAACACCTTCCACACGCAGGACAACTGTCGGTCGGCACTGCCCTTGAACACACCTTCGAAGAGCCGTTGCTTGTCGCGGAAGTAGTAATGCAGCAAAGCCTTGTTGATGCCGGCCTCGTCCGCCACTTCCTGCATGCGCGCGCCGGCCATGCCCTTGCGGGTGAAGACCTTGCGCGCGGCATCGAGGATGCGCTGTTCGGTGGTGGGCTCGGCGACCATGGTGGGGTGTCGGGGTGCAATATTAACCAATTGGTTAAACCACACGGTGCACTGCTTCTTCCCTTTAACTTTCCACGATGCGCATTTGGTTCTTCTTCGTGGTCGCTGTGGTCTGCACAGATCAGGTCTCCGGGCAGACCTGGGTCAGCAGGGCGGACTTTCCCGGGACCCCGCGCGATGACGCCGCTGCGTTCTCCATCGATGGCATGGTGTACGTGGGTACCGGCCGGGATGTCTCCTTTGCGCTGACGAACGATTGGTTCGCTTACTCCCCAGCATCCGATAGCTGGGTCAGCATCGCCCCGCTACCGAGCACCGGGCGACAGTATTGTTCTGCGTTCTCGGACGGGACCTACGGATACCTCTTCGGAGGGATCGACGACGATGGTCCGCTGAACGAGCTATGGCGATACGACCCCGTTCTGGACCAATGGCAACAGCGCGCGCCGTTGCCTGGCCCTGAGCGTTACGCAAGCGTCGTGGTTTCCGATCGGTACATCGTGTCCGGACTGCTGGCGGGTGGCACGGCGACCAGCGAATGTTGGGAGTACTTCGCATCGCTGGACACATGGACACAACGCGCCGACCTGCCGGGCACGCCACGTCACCGCGCATCAGGAGGCTGGTCGGTGATCGGCGGTGCGGATGCTGCCTACAACGCGCTTTCCGATTGCTATGAATTCGACACCTTCAATGGGACGTGGACCGCGCTGCCCGACCTACCTGAAGCGCGCTATGGCGCGGACGCGTTCCGGAACACCGTGGTCGGCGGCGCTACTTCCGATGTTCTGCTCCATGCGGATGTATGGACCTTGCGAGAAGGTTCATGGACCAACACGCCGCTCGCGGAATTCCCTCCCGGTGGACGTCGCGGTGGGGTCATTGCCGGGGCCTCCGATCAGGATGGTCAGAGCTTCTACTATGGCACCGGGGTCGACCTTGTTCAGCGTCGATCGGATTGGTGGCTCTTCAGTTTCTCACGTACCTCGATCAACGAGCTGGAGGCCACCGCGCTGACCATTGCACCGAATCCTGTGGATGACATGCTGCATGTAGGCTTGAGGAACGATCGCGCTATCAAGGGATCGACATCCATGATGCCCGCGGCGTGCTCCAATTGGAATTCGGTCCTTTGACAAACGAGCAACTTGCCGTCGGATCCTGGCACCCGGCCTATATACCATCCATGTGCGCAGCGATCGTAACGCGTATCGCGCCACCTTCATCAAACTCCCCTGATGCACTTCCTCTCCCCCGACCTCGAAGCATACGCAGAACTCAACTCCGCGCCCGAACCGTTCATTCTCGCTGAACTGGCAGCGGAGACGCGTGCCAACATCGACATCCCGCAGATGCTGAGCGGCCATTTGCAAGGGCGGGTGCTGAGCTTGTTGAGCAAATTGATCGCGCCGAAGTTGGTGCTGGAGGTCGGCACGTACACCGGCTACTCTGCATTGTGCTTGGCCGAAGGGCTGGTGCCCGACGGGAAGTTGCACACCATCGACATCAACACGAGCTTGACCGCCATGGTGGACCGCTATATCCGCAAAGCCGGTGAACACGCGCGCATCATGCAACATGTCGCACCCGCGTTGGAGGTGATCCCGCGGATCGAAGGCGAATTCGACCTTGTGTTCATCGATGCCGACAAGCAGAACTACTCGAACTACTTCGACCTGGTCATCGATCGCATGCGACCCGGGGGCTTGATCGTAGCGGACAACGTGCTCTGGAGCGGCAGGGTGCTTGCACCGGAGGCCGAACAGGACAGCGAAACACGCGGACTTGTCGCGTACGCGAAAAAAGTGAAGGGCGACACACGCGTCGAGAACCTCTTGCTCCCGGTGCGCGACGGGCTGTTGGTGAGCCGAAGGAAGTGACCCACGTCAGGTGCCTTACCTTCGGAGTGCACCAACTTCACGGTATCATGGAAGCACAACTCTTCTACAAGGAACTGGGACGCTTGTTGTACGCCATCGCTGCTGCGGATGAACGGGTACGTCCGGCGGAGGTCGAAACCTTGAAACGCATCGTCAAGGAGGAGCTCGTCCCCTTGGAGGACAGCACCGATCATTTCGGCACGGACCAAGCCTTCATCACCGAGTTCGAATTCGACGTCCTATCCGAGCGCGACGCCACGGCCGAAGAGGCCTTCGATTCGTTCATCGCCTACATGGCCCGTCACCACCATGACCTGCCCGATGATCGCCGGCAACTGATCTTTCGCGCGGCCGATGCCGTTGCCAAGTCCTTCCACGGCGTGGGGAAGAAGGAGATCCCCTACTTGGTGGAATTGCACAGGCATTTGGGGCAGACGGCCTGAGCTTGATCCATCGCGCTATCTTGGTCCGGTGCCCGTGGCCCGATGATCGACCTGCGCTCTGACACCGTTACCCGACCAACCCCTGCCATGCGCGCGGCCATGCTGGCCGCCGAGGTGGGCGATGATGTCTTTGGGGAGGACCCCACCGTGAATGCCTTGGAGGCCCGCGTGGCGGCAATGTTCGGCCACGAGGCTGGCCTGTTCTGCCCCAGTGGCACCATGGCGAACCAGACCGCGGTGAACATCCATACGCGGCCCGGTGATGAGATCATCTGCGACGACGGCACGCACATCTATCGCTACGAAGGCGGCGGTACCATGGCCACCAGCGGTTGCAGCGTGAAATTCGTACCCAGCGATCGCGGGCGTTTCACAGCGGAGGCCGTGAAGGCCGCGATCAACGATCGGAATGCGCAGTGGCTGGCACGCACGCGCTTGGTGGACTTCGAGAACACCTGTAACCGGGGCGGCGGTGCCGTTTGGGACCTGGCCGAAGTGGCACGGATACGCACGGTGTGCAAGGAACATGACCTTGCCTTGCACATGGATGGTGCACGCATCTTCAATGCATTGGCCGTTAGCGGCGAGGCACCTACGGCCTGGGGCGCGTTGTGCGACACCATCTCCATTTGCTTGAGCAAAGGCTTGGGAGCACCAGTCGGCTCTGTCCTAGTGGGTAGCACTGCGCTGATGCGCGAAGCACGTAGGGTCCGGAAACGACTGGGAGGTGGCATGCGCCAAGCTGGTCTGTTGGCCGCGGCCTGTACCCATGCACTGGACCATCATGTGGATCGTTTGAAGGACGACCACGCGCGGGCCAAGCGATTGGAGACCGCGTTGAATGAACTGCCCTATGTATCGTCCGTACTACCCGTTCAGACCAACATCGTCCTCTTCACGTTGAAGGATCGGATGGCCGATGAATTTTTGGCGAAGCTGCGCGAACAGGGCGTGCTCGCGATCGCCTTCGCCCCCGACACGGTGCGCATGGTGCTGCACCTGGACGTGGACGACGCAGGTCTCGATCACACGATCAACGCATTGCAACAACTGACATGAACATCCATCGTCTCGCCATCGGGGCCCTTGTGCTCGCCACTGTATCCTGTGCACCGCCGGAGTACTTGCACAAGGGCGTGCAGGATGGTGTGGAACTGGCCTATCGCTGGAACCACCCCACCGGCAAGCCGAGCGAACTGCTCTTGAAAATAGTGAACACCACCGATCAGGACAAGGACGTCAACCTGATGATCGACCTCTACTACCAAGGGCTCACGGTGGAGACCTTGACCGCCGACACCTGCATCAAGGCGGGTCGCACGTTGAACGGAAAACTGAACGGGATCTACTTCGTTCCCGCGCGCTTGACCACCGAACAGATCAAGAGCGGCGACGCCAGCGCCGAATTAACGAACACCACCATCGAGAACGGCACCTGCCCATGAGCGCGATGGACCGATCGGGACGCGTACTGGTGCTCTCCATTGCAGGAGTGCTCTTGCTTTCCGTGGGCTTTCTCATTTGGTCCACCTTCTACCTGAAGCGGCGTCAGTTCGGATTGAACGAGCTGGCCTTACGACGGACGCAACAGGTGCTGCACATCCGCCTCGACGGCATGTTCAGTGAGTTGTCGGAGGACCTGCGCGAAGAAGCCGCGGCACTGACCTTCGCCGATAGCCTCACCGTCCGCTCGCGCTGGTTGCCCTTGTTGAGTTCCCATTGGCCCATCATGTCCATACGCATGGCCGATGAGCACGGGGCGGAGATCGCGATCGTCCGAGAAGACAGCACCTACCTGTTCTTCGACACCTCGCTCAGCGGTCAAGACAGCCTACTTCGAACGATCCGCTTCAATGAGCACGGCGACACACTTGGGATCGACACGACCGCGATCGTTAGTGCCGGGGTCGACCCGCGCGAGCAGGTCTGGTTCAGTCAGGCCTTGGAGGAATCCAGGGGCGAACCGAGCTGGTCGATCGTTGGTGCATCCATGAGCGACAAACCCATGCTGCAGGTCTCGTACCTGATGCGCGGTGGTTCGACCGAGCCGTACAAGGTCATCGTGTTCGCCACCGACCTCGGCCGATCGTCGTGGATGGATTCGCAATCGACATCACTGCTGAAGGCCGGGTTCCTGATCGCAGATGATGAAGGCCGCTCCTTGGGCCAGTTGACCGCCAAAAGCGATCCACGGTTATCCGCTGCTGCCGAGCGCGCATTGGACAGCTGGCGTGAAAAAAAGACATCAGCACCCTTCCCTGTTCTGTTGGAAGGTGCGGAATACCAGGCCATGGTGGGCTCCTACCCGTTGAATGGACAGCAATTGCACACGGTGCTCGTGCTGGATCTGCAGCCCTTGGGCATGTGGCTACAACCGGAACGCATCGGCCTGTTGATCATGGGCGCGCTGATGCTGGCCTTGATCATGCTCCTGCTCTGGGCCTGGAACCGCAAGCGCGGTTCGGACGACCGGATCCGGAAACAAGCCAAGCGCAATCGATCGCAGGAGATGAAGCTGGCCAAGGCCTTGGGCGAACGCGAAGTACTGAACCGCGAGGTGCACCACCGGGTGAAGAACAACCTGCAAGTGGTGAGCAGCCTGCTCAACCTGCAAGCGACGCGTTTGGATGATGGCGAGGTGAAGAACGAATTCCTACGCGGCAAGCGACGCATCGATACCATTGCGCTGGTGCACCACAAACTGTACGGCCTGAACGACCTACGGAACGTGGACCTGAAGACCTTCTTTGATGACCTGATCGTGGCTTTGGCCGAGATGCATCGTCCGCAAAGCCGCACTGTGAGCACCGAGGTGAACACTCATGGCATACGCGCTGACCAGGATACGGCCATTGAACTGGGCATCATCCTGTGCGAGCTGGTGGCCAACACCTTCCAACACGCGTTCCCTTATGCCACGGGAGGGCACGTGGAGATCCGTGTGCAGCCGGTGGAAGGCGACCTGTACCGATTGACCGTGAAGGACAACGGCAGGGGCATCGCAGAAGGGGGCATGCAGGGCGCAGGAAAATTGGGGCTGGAGATCGTGGAGGCACTATCCGAACAGCTCGATGGCTCGTTCCATGTGCGCACCAACGGCGGTGTCCTCTTCGAAGTGCTCTTCCGCATGCAACGCGAAGTTCCCGCGCAGGAAGGCGAGGCCTGATCAGCGGATCCACTCGACTTCCACACGGCGTTCCTCGGGCGCACGGCCAGTGCTCTTGCTGTCACCGTAGAAGTTCACCATGAGGCGGTCCTTGTCGATGCCGCGCTCCAAGAGGTAGTTGCGCACGGCCTTCGCACGCATTTCGCTCAAGTACAGGTTGAGCGCGGGATCGCCCGTACGATCCGTGTAGCCGGTGATGAGCACCCGTTGTTCCGGTGCCCTGGCCAACTGCTCGAATACCTCGTTCAGCAATACTTGGTATTCGGCTTCGAGTGTGGTGGAGTTGCGTCCGAAACGGACCGCGATGTTGCGTCCCACCAGGTCGCTCAGGTTGGCCGAGGGATTGTCGCTGCCCCGGTTGGCGTTGTCGCGCACCTCGTTCACTTCGAGCTCCAAGCCGGCCAAGCGGTCCTCCACATCGTCGATGCGGTCGCGGATCACCCACAGTTCCTTGCGCTGGTCCATGCGATCGATGCGTTCGTTGATCGCGTCGAGCTCCGACTTCAGCCATTGGTCGCGCTTCCTGATCTTCGTGGGCGGCACTTCCGGCGTATCCACCGCTGGCTCTGCACGGCGCTCGGCCATGGCCTTCATCAGGCGATCGCCCAGTTCGGGATCGATGCCACCGCCGCCGGTATCGGCCAACTGCAGGTCCAATGCGCAGAGGTAGTTCTGTTCGTCGAACACCGTTCCGCAGGTGGAATTGATGCGCACCGTGGTGCCTGCCGAGGCCGTCGAAGGGCCTAGCACCGCGATACCGACCAAGGGCAGGAGGTCCGCGCGCAGTTGGCGTTCCAATTCCTCGCGCTGGCTGCGCACGTAGTAGTAGATCGCGAGGTACTTGTCCTGTTCATCGCCCGCATCAACGCCATAGTGGGCCTGGCTCCAATCAATGTGCGTGAGGCGCGACAATTGCATCCGCGTCGGCTCGCTGAGGCCATCGAACACACCGGGCATGCCCAGTTCCTCCGTGGCGGCCTTTACCATGGCATCGATCTCGTCGGCGAGCTGTGCGCTCGGGATCTCGCTTTGCACGCCTTGTTTCGTGAAGCGGACGCGCGCATCCAGGTAGGCCCCGATCCCGGCTTCCATCAAGCGGTCCAGCATCAGGCGTAAGCGATCATCCGGGGCAGCGGTGCGTTGCAGTTGGAACACGGCGTTCCCACCGGGCACCCCACGCCAAATGGCTTGGAACACGGGCTCCGGCAGGGCAGGGTCCTCGGAAACGCCCATCACGATGACGGCATCGCCGGTGCTTTCGCCGGAGAGCTGCAAGGTGGCCTGGCCCTGTACAGGGCTTGCCAAAAACAGCCCGAACAGGCCGGAAGCGAGGAATATCGTGCGGAGGCGCATCATTCAGGCCGTGAAACTACTGGGCTCAGCAACGCCGGTCCAGTCCGAAAGCCTACAAAATGTCAACGATCCGCCCTCAGGAGCGGCCCACCAATGTTGCCAACTGGCGCCGCTCCCGGGCCCAGCGGGCCGCCTCCTCGCGGAAAGCGAACACGCGGAAGGGGAATGCCGGACGCTCCAGATGCTTGAACAATTCGGCCTGTGCCCTGCCCGCCGCATCCACGGCCAGGAGGGCAACGGCGTGTCCCTGCTTGCCACAGACGCGCCGCAACAAAAGCCTTGCGGGTTCTTCCACCACCACATCCGGGGCCAGTTCCATCAGCACGGGCGATAGTCCTTCGCGGTCCAAGGCCGCTACCAAACGGATGAACTCCTTCATGTCCTGCACCCGCACCAAGCCGCCTTGGGCCAATACCAGGTGCAGCACACCATCCTCCTTCCACAGTTCAAAGGGCTGTTCGAACACCGGTCCTTCCCACGCAAGCATGGCCGAAGCTATTCCCACGGACAGCCATTTTCCGGACCCCGTGAACGGATGATCCCAAGGGCGATCGTGAATAACCGATCAGCGCAGCACCTCCGGCAGCGCCACGCCCATGGCCGCTTCGGGCAATGCGCAGCCCAGGATCATGGTCAACGTGGGCACGATGTCGACCACGTACACGCGGCGCAGAAGCTCGCCACTGGCGATGCCTTCGCCGAAGAAGAGCACCGGCACATGTGTGTCGTAGGTCCATGTTCCGCCGTGGTCCGCGCCTTTGCCTGGATTGCCGGAGAAGCTCGGTTCGTAGCTCGGCATGGTCACGAAGTAGAGGTCGGCACCGCGGTGGATGTGATGGCCGCGTGCCAGAAGCGCCGCATGTCCGGCCTTCTCTCCCACCGCCTCCAGCTGCGTCGCCGTGAACACGTTCAGCATGCCCGGCACATCGCGTGCGACCATCGCCGCTTTCAGTTGTACCTCTTCGGGAAGCAGGCCTTTCGAGCGGATCAAGGTGCGATCCAAGAAGAGCTTGTCGTCATCCACATAACTGACCCACGCACCGGGGCCATAGGCCTGTTGCAGGTTCTCCTCTACCGTGGCGCGCACAGCACGCAGATCCAGGTAGCCCGCACTGGCCTTGCGCATTGCACGATACGCCGGCACGTCGGAAACGCCGTGGTCCGCCGTGAGGAAGAGCGTGTACGCCCCCACACCCACCTGCGCATCCAAGGTGTTCAGCAAGCGCGCGATCTCGCGGTCGAGGCGGATGTACATGTCCTCCAACTCCAAGGACATGGGCCCTGTGCGGTGCCCGAGCTTGTCGGTTGCGGAGTAGCTGATGGCCAGCAGGTCGCTGTCCGCATCGGCACCCAGCTTCTCGTTCGTGATCGCAGCGATGGCCAGGTCGGTAAGGATGGTGTTGCCGGCCGGGAGGTGCAGGAAGGCCTCGGCCACATTGGGCGTGCGGTACAAAGCCGCGAGGTCGATCGGCAGTTCGGCGGTGGCGATGCCGGGGATCAGGCGCTCGTAGGCGTTGTGCGCGGCGTCGGTGTTGTGGTAGCGGGCGGCGGGCAAGAGCAGGTCCCAGGTGCCTGTCATGTACGAGCCGATCGTGTGCGTGCTGTTGAAGGCCGTGAGCCACTGCGGCAAGGCGCCCATGTACCAGTCGCTCGTCACGAAGCCGGTGGTGTCGAGCAGCCAATATGCTGCATCGCCGGTGCGACCGCCGGGCAGGATGGCCGAGCGGTCCTTCAGGGAGATGCTGATGGTCTTCGATCGGTCTTGCGAGATCCGCTCCAACTCATCGGCCAAGGTGCTGGCGAGCAAGGGACGCGGCGAGCGGCCAGGTGCTGCGGCGTTGGTGCCGATGGTCTTCGCCAGCGTGTCCTCCACGCAGTAGGCGGTACGACCGAGTTCGCGCACGTAGCGGTCGTTGGCGACAATGCCGTGGTCCGCAGGCACACCGCCGGTGTAGATGGAGGCATGGCCCGGCGCGGTGTCCGTGGTGCCGTAGGGATAGTGCGCATCGCGACAGAACGCGCCGTCATTCACCAAGCGCTTGAAGCCGCCTTCGCCGTAATTGTCCCAGAAGCGGTAGATGTAATCGGCACGCATTTGGTCCACCACCACGCCCACCACCAGCTTGGGTGGGTGCTGCCACGTGGGACGCTGCGCGGTTGCGAGCACCGAAGCGAACACGAACCCGGAAAGGAACAGCTGCCTCATGCCGAACGTGCGAAGAGGTGGAACAGCAGGATCCCCACCACCACGCTGATGAGGATGTCGATCACCGCGAAGCCGATGAAGCCATCGCGCAGGAGCTGATGGTTCTCCATGCTGAATGTGCTGAATGTGCTGAAGCCGCCGCAGAAGCCGATGGCCAGCAGGGCCTGCCACTGCTCCTTGCCCGGCAGGTGCAGTTGCCAGCGCACCATCAGCCAGGCCAACAAGGCGGTGGCGAGCAAGTTGGCGCATCAGCGTAGCGACCGGGAACGCCGCGATGCCGAGCAGCACCAGCGTGCCGCGCGAAATGGCGTAACGCAAGAGACTGCCTGCACCACCACCGATGAAGATCGCCAACCAGGTGTTCATGGCGCTGGGTCGGAAGCCCGGCCATGACCTTGCGATGCACGGCCGCGAAGACCATGGCCACCATCTGATCCGTAGAGCGCACCCACCAGCACATCGCCGGGGTAGTGCACACCAAGGTAGACCCGGCTGTAGGCGATCGGCGTGGCCCAGAACAGGAGCGCCGGCACGGCCCATTTCGGACGTGCATGCAGCGCACCGATCATGAACACCGCGATGGCGAAGTGGTTGCTGGCGTGGGAGGAAACGAAACCGTACTGCCCTCCACAGCCCTCGGGTACCAAGTGCACCAAGCCCTGCAGGGCCGGTTGGTGGCAAGGACGCAAGCGCATGAAGTTCTCCTTGAAGAGCAGCACCGAGCCTTTGTCGCTGCACAGCACCATGGCCGCGATCACCGGCACGGACCATGCGAGGCCCTTCCAGCCGTAGCGCCGTTGCAGCAGGTACAGGAAGAAGGCGTAGAGCGGGAACCAGAGCAGCATGTCGCTCACGCCGAGCATCACGCTGTCCATCCACGGTGCGTGCAGGCCGTTCACCGCCAAGAAGACCTCCCGATCCCATCCATCGAGCTGGTCCAGCAGTGCCATCAGCTGTGCAGTTTCTGCCAGAGCTTGTCCTTCAGTTCCTCCAGCCCGATCCCGGCCACGCTGCTGATCATCACGTGGTCCACCTCCTTCGGCAGTTCGGCACGCATCTCCTCGATCATGCCCGCATCGAGCATGTCGCACTTCGTGATCGCGAGCAGGCGTTCCTTGTCCAGCAGCTCGGGCGAGTACTGCTCCAACTCGTTCAAGAGCACTTGGTAGTCGTGCTTCACATCCTTGCTGTCCGCGGGGACCATGAAGAGCAGTGCGCTGTTGCGTTCGATGTGCCGCAGGAAGCGCAGGCCGAGGCCCTTGCCTTCATGCGCGCCTTCAATGATCCTGGGATGTCCGCCATCACGAAGCTCTGTGGTCGCGGTAGGATACGATCCCGAGGTTCGGCGTCAGGGTGGTAAAGGCGTAGTCGGCGATCTTCGGTTTGGCGGCGCTCACCACGCTGAGCAAGGTGCTCTTACCGGCGTTCGGGAAGCCCACCAGGCCCACGTCGGCCAGCACTTTCAGCTCCATCACCACCCACTTCTCGATCCCCGGTTCGCCGGGTTGCGCGTAGCGTGGCGTCTGGTTCGTGGCCGTCTTGAAATGCTGGTTGCCCTGTCCGCCGCGTCCGCCGGGGAACAGGATGTGCGTCTCGCCATCCTTCGTCACCTCGCACAGCACCTCGCCCGTCTCATCGTCCTTCACCACCGTGCCCAGGGCAGTTCGATCACGCTGGTCCTGCCGCTGGCGCCGGACTGGTTGCTGCTGCCCACCTGCCCATCCTCGGCGATCACGTGCTTGGTGTAGCGCAGGTGCAGCAGGGTCCACAGTTGGGCATTGCCACGACCACGTGGCCGCCGCGCCCCCCGTCGCCGCCATCGGGGCCGCCCTTCGGCATGTACTTCTCGCGCCGCAGGTGGCTGCTGCCTTTACCGCCCTTACCGGAGCGGCATTCAATGCGGATGTGGTCGATGAAGTTCATGGTGTAGCTGTTGTTGGATCGGGGTTGGGTGTTGGGGTTGAATGTTGGGGCTTGAATGTTGAGCGTTGAACGTTGTGTGTTGGAGCTTACAACCCACAACTACACCAACCCGCAACCACCATCAACCACACCCCTACCCGATCGCCTTCACCAATCGCTCGGTGATCGCTTCCAGCGAACCCACGCCGTCGACCGGCACGAACTTGCCTTGCTCGGTGTAGTAGCTCTTCAGGGGCGCCGTCTTCTTCTCGTACTCGTGTATCCGGTTCCGATCACGGCCTCGTCCTTATCGTCGGCGCGACCACTGGTGGCACCGCGGCCGATCAGGCGCTTCACCAGCTCCGCCTCGGGCACTTCCAAGGCCAGCATGTGTGTAATGGGTTCGCCCTTGCCATCCAGCATGGCATCCAGTTCCTCGGCCTGCGCCAGGGTGCGGGGGAAGCCGTCGAAGATGAAGCCCTTCGCATCCAGGTGCGCCTCCATCTTGTTGCGGATCATACCGATCACGATGGCATCAGCCACCAGTTCACCTTGGTCCATCAGCTCCTTGGCCTCCATGCCCAGTGGGCTTTCGGCCTTGATCTCGGCCCGCAGCAGATCGCCGGTGCTCAGGTGCACCAGGCCGTATCGCTCGATCAGGAAATTGCTTTGCGTGCCCTTGCCTGCCCCCGGAGGGCCGAAGAGAACGATGTTCAGTTTGCTCATGGGTCTTGTTTGATGATCCGGTAGATCCCGGGCAGGTTGCGCCCCAGGCCGTCGTGGTCCAGGCCGCTGCCCACCACGAAATCGTTGGGTATGCGCACCGCCACGTGCTCTATGGGAATGGTCTGTTCATAGGCATCCGGCTTGAACAGCAGCGCCGCGATGCTGATGCTGGCCGGGTGGTGGTCGTGCAGGGCCTCTTGGATATGCTTGATCGTATTGCCCGTATCCACAATGTCCTCCAGCACCACCACGTGGCGGCCCTCGAGGCGCTCGTTCAGGCCGATCAGGTCCGTTACCTTACCGCTGCTGCTGGTGCCGTGGTAGCTGGCCACCTTCACAAAGGTGATCTCGCACTCGATATCCAGGCGTTTCAGCAGTTCGGCCGCGAAGAAGAAGGCGCCGTTCAGCACGCCTATGAAGAGCGGACGCTTGCCCTCGTACTTCGTGCGCAGTTCGCCCGCCAAGCGGTCTATGGCCGCGTTCACCTCGGCCTCTGGCAAGAAGAGTTCGAAGTCGAGGTCGTGCAGTCGTATACGCGTCATGCCGTGGGCTGGGTCATGGCCCCAAGAAGGACCAAGGGCGCGAAGTTAACGATCGGGTCATGGTGGGGTGCCACCGGCGTTGTAGGTGCGGGCCAGCGGGTGCTGCTGTGGGGTGGCGCACCGCGGATGGACGCGGGTGCACGCGGATTGGGCAGGCTGGGGCCAAGAGGCGCATCGAGATCCACGGCGCACCCGGTGTGGGTTTGACAAAGGATTGAAACCGCAGCATGTTCTACGAGCAAGCGCCACAAAGTACTTTCATCCTTACATGAAGAAGGAACCGGGTTCGGGGATGGGATTGTGGGTTCGAGGTCGCAGGAGGGGCGAGGTTGTGGGCCTGCAGATGTTTAAGAAGAAGACCGATGATTGAAATACTGGTTTTCTTCATTTTCATCGCGCTCAGTTGTATTCGAAAGAAAACAGGCCATGACTAAAGGTCGTCATCGGCAATATTTGATGCAGCCGCGGGTTGGTGCTGATATGTTCGCTCAATTCAGTCTTTTGGGTGATTTTAGGTGAAGCATTTTACGGCTCTTCGTTATTGGACGTTGACTCATGATCCTATTCAACCAGATATAGGCTCGGTCTTCTTTCGTCTTGTTCGCAATGCTTCTAGTGTACCTTCTCCATAAGGTTTACAAGGGTCGCTTCAATGAGCTGTTTGAAACATTCAGCAAGGAAGACGAGGCAAAGCGCCAAGAGAGGATGAAGATCAATAGGCGAGTTTATCTGATTACTTGATTGGTGCTATTGGCGCCATTGTGTACGCTGATCATGAGATGGTCCGCGTTAGGATCCATCTATGACTCAACACGCGCCGCTGATGTTACTGGCTCGAACCATGCTAAAGCAGGCCAGCTGCTATGGTCCGCCTCAACATCCGGCGTGCTTACCGACCCAATGCCTCGAACCACTACTTTCGGTGCGATGCGCAATTCCCTTACCGTCCTACTGCTGCTCGCAGGCCTTGGCGCAAGCGCCTCCGGCGAATTGATACCCACCGGCGCGCGCTTTGCGGGCATGGGCTATTCTGGCCTGACGCTTACCGATGTGTGGAGCATGCGCATGAACCCCGCCGGGCTGGCCGGGCTGGAGCGCCCCACGGCCGGGCTGTACTACCAAAGCCACTTCCTGAGCAACGATCTGGCGCAACAGGGCTTGGCCGTGGCCATTCCCTTGGGCAAGGGCACGGTGGGCCTGGCGGCGGACCGCTTCGGCTACTCGCTGTACAACGAAAGCACCATCAGCGCGTGCTACGCCATGCGCTTCGGCGAAACGCTGCGCGCCTCGGTGCAGTTCGACTACCTGAGCGTGCGCTTGGGCGGAACTACGGCAGCAGCAGCGCGATCATGGCCGAAGTGGGCCTGCAGGCGCACATTACCGAAGAGCTGTGGATCGGCGCGCACGTGTACAACCCCGGCCAGGCCAACCTGGGCGGGCCGTATGATGAGCAGTTGCCCACCCTGCTGCGCGCCGGGCTGGGCTACACCTTCAGCAGCAAGTTGCTGATGACCGTGGAGGCCGAGAAGGACATTGACCGGCAGGAGAAATTCCGAGCCGGTGTGGTACCACCCGAACGTGAGGTGCTATACCTGCGCACGGCATCAGCACCGGCGATGTGCAAGGGCACTTCGGCGCGGGCTTCAAGTGGGACCGTTTGGATATCGACCTGGCGGTGGTGATGCGTGCCGAACTCGGCGTAAGCCCGATCGTGGGGCTCAACTACCGCTTCAAATGATCCGCCGGGCGCTGGTCCTGTTCGCATGTGCGGCCACCACCCTGGCATGGGCGCAGGTGGACGGCATACCGCGCGACGTGATCGAGCAGCGCATCGAGGCCGCCGCCGAAGGGCTGGGCGACGACAGCAGCGTGGACCTGACGAACCTGTTCGAGGTGCTGACCGACCACTACCAGAACCCGATCGACCTGAACCACACCGACCTGGAGGAGCTGAACTCATTGCTGCTGCTGGACGATGTGCAGATCAGCGCATTGATCCAACACTACCGGCGCTACGGGAAGTTCCTGAGCATTTACGAGCTGCAAACGATCAACGGCTTCGACCCGGCCACCATTGAACTGATCCGGCCCTTCGTGACGGTGCGCGAGAACCCCTTGGGCAGCACGGCCTCCCTGAAGGAGATCCTGGAACGCGGCAGTCATGAGGTGCTCGTTCGCAGCACCATGAACGTGGAAAGCCGCAAGGGTTTCATGGACCGCCCGAACCCCTTCGGCAAGGACTACTACGACCCGGACGGCGACCCGCTGCCGGACTTCGACGACCCGAACGTGCACGACTCGCTGCGCGCCAACAGCAAGGTGTACCTGGGCAGTCCGTTCCGCGTGTACAGCCGCTACCGTTTCCGCTACCGGCAGAACATCAGCTTCGGTGTAACGGCGGAAAAGGACGAGGGCGAGGAATTCTTCCAAGGCAGCCAACCGCAGGGCTTCGACTTCTACAGCGCACACCTGTTCCTGCGCGATGTGGGCCGCTTGAAATCCGTGGCCATCGGCGATTACCAAGCGCAGTTCGGGCAGGGCCTCACCTTCTGGAACGGCCTGGCCTTCGCGGCGAAAAGCAGTTTCACCATGAACGTGAAACGCAACGCGGTGGGCCTTTCGCCCTATACCAGCGTGAACGAGAACCTGTTCCTGCGCGGCGCGGCGGCCACCTTCAGCATCAGCAAGCGCTTCGAGGCAACGGGCTTCGTATCCAAGAAGAAGCTGGACGGCAACGTGAGCTCGGTACCCGCGGGCGCCGATACGCTGGGGACCAACATCGAGGAGGCCACCTTCAGCAGTTTCCAAGAGGATGGTTTCCACCGCACGGTGAACGAATTGAACAAGAAGGACGGGATCGACGAGCAGATCGTGGGCGGGCACTTGCGGTACGTGGGCCGTGGCTTCAGCGTGGGCGCAACGGCGGCGCATGTGCAGTATGACAAGAACCTGCAGCGCAACCTGCAACCGTACAACAAGTTCGAGTTCAACGGAAAGGAGAACACCACGGCCGGCATGGATTGGAACGTGCTGTACCGCAACCTCACCTGGTTCGGCGAGGCATCCATGAGCGCCAACGGCGGCACAGCGGTGAACACCGGCCTATTGGTTGCCCTGGACAAACGCGTAAGCTTGAGCATGCTGTACCGCGATTACGGCCGCGATTTCCAAGGGCTGTACAGCGTGGCCTTTTCGGAAGGTGGCAGTCCATGGAACGAGCGTGGCGTGTACACCGGCATCGAGATCCGCCCGAACCGCAAGTGGAACATCAACGCCTACTTCGACCAGTTCCGCTTCCCGTGGTTGCGCTACCAGACCGACGCCCCTTCGGCCGGCTTCGATTGGTTGGCACAGGTGAACTGGCGTCCGAGCCGCGGCACGGAACTGTACCTGCGGGCCCGCCACCAGGACCGCGCGCGCAACACCACCGACGACATCGACGGCATCGACTTCGTGGTGCCTGTGACCCAAACGAACTACCGCCTGAACGCCACTTACAAGGTGAGCGATGCCGTGAGCCTGCGCACCCGCGTGGAAACGGTGGATTACCAGAGCGGCTCGGCACCGTTGGAACACGGCTTCATGATGTACCAGGACATCGTGCACCGTCCGCTGAGCAGTCCGCTGGAATTGACCTTGCGCTTCGCGCTCTTCGATACCGACACGTACAACGCCCGGATCTACGCGTACGAGAACGACCTGGTCGGCGTGTTCAGCATACCGCCGTACTACGGTCGCGGCATCCGCTGGTACGCCATGGCGCGCTTGACGCCCTTGCGCCGTGTGGACATCTGGTTGCGCTACGGCGCCTTCATCTTCCAGGACCAGGACCGCATCAGTAGCGGCCTGCAGGAGATACCGGGCAATGTGCGCAGCGATCTGAAGGCGCAGATCCGCTGGAAATTCTGATGGACGGCGAGGGCTGATGGCACTGCACCACATCCGTTTGGACCATGCACATCCGCAAGCGATCCTGAGCGGAGAGACCATGCCGCGCTTGGAATTCCGCCAAGCCCTGTTCCGCACCCCCGATAGCGATTGGCAACGACGCCTGTACCGCGCGGCCTTGGTGGTGACCACCGTGGCGCACGGCTTCGACAACAAGCGCTTGGTGGTGGACCATCAAGCCATGCGTTTCAGCCTGTTGTACAACAGCACCTGGCCGGAGCCGGTGTTCCTCGACATCCGTTCGTGGCCCTACACACCGGTTGAATTGAAGGAGAACGCACCCGTGCTTTCCTGGAGCGTGGAACTGCGCCTGCGCGAATTGCGCTTGGCCACCGACGAGTGGGTGGAACTGGCTTTTGTGGGGTGAACTAGGGCTGCTTGTCCTTCGGTGGGGTTGGCAACAGCAGGCCCAGCACGAGGTAGCCCATCACTGCACCGTAGCCGGTGCTGGTCCACCACCGTCCGGTAATGCTGCAGCCGTTCACGCAGCCGTACCAGTTCCAGTAGGCCCAACCGGCGGCAGCGCCGATGGCGATGAAAATGATGTACAACCAGATGCGTCGCATTGTACAAAGGTCACACTGGCCGCGCTGGGGCTCGGTGATACAGGTCACGATGCGGGCATTGAACAAGCCAACAGCGGTATTGACCAGGATACACTTGGTGCCGCGCATGCCTTACGCAGCACGCGAGTACCTTTGGCTGCGCGTTACCCGCTACACCATGCGTTCCCTGATCGCTTTCTTGTTCGTCCTACAGGTCTCCGTGTCCACGGCCCAGCTCAACAACTGGGACCCATCGTGGTACCCGACGGACACCGCCTTGGTGTTCCATGACGACCTGGACTACTACCTGAACGCATACAGCAAGAAGGAGATCAAGGACATGCGCAAGCAAGTGCGGATCTGGCACATGAACTTCGACAAGCTCATGCGCACTACGATCCGTGATCTGCGCACGTACAGCGAAGGTGGCGGCATGGTGCCCCGCACGCACGACTTCTCACTGCCCGTGGCGCAGGACGGCAGCACCTACACCCTGAGCGCCAACAAGGGCAAGATCCGCGCGTTCATGTTCGGCAGCATCACCAACCCACCGGCGCGCATGCAACTGGAGCGTTGGGAGCGCTTGGTGAAGAAGTACGCCAACAAGGACGTGCAGCTCTTCGTGATCTACGGTCGCGAGTTGCACCCCGGCGACAAGAAGGAATTCAAGGCCTACCCCGCGCCGAAGAGCGAGTACGAGAAGATGGCCTACGCACAGGAATTCGCACAGCTCTCCACCCTACCGGTGCTGGTGGATGGCCTGAACGATGCGACGTACGACAAGTACGGCAAGGCCCCCAACGGCGCCTACCTCGTGGACAAGGACGGCAACCTCGTGTTCCGCGGCACCTGGGCCGATGCGCGCAAGATCGAGCACATGATCGATACCCTGCTGAAGTGGTACAAAGCGGGTAAGCCGAAGGAGTACCTTCCGCAGTAGCGGGAAGAACTATCCGCGGGCGGTTTAATTCATCCGCAAGACCTGTCCCGAGAATCGGGATTGCGCAGATGGAACTGCCTACCGGCAGTTTGTGATCCGTGGAAATTCAATTTCGATCATCCACAGATGACACAGATGGCTTGCCAAACGGCAGCCTAAGAATGCTGACCAGCGAGGACGCATCCGACATCCCAGCACACACTCAGAGAGCCGTTAGGCGATCATCTGTGTCATCTGTGGATATATCCCACCACCCCGCAGTCAAGAGTGAGCCGTTAGGCGAGCTATCTGCGTGATCTGCGGATGTATTCTCTCCCATCCCTGCAGACATGAAGAGAGCCGCTAGGCGATCATCCGCGGATATCCTCAAACCTTCACCAGCTTCCACTTTCCTCTGCGGAAGATGATCGCACACAGCACCGCCAAGAGGCTTTCGCTGATCGCGATGGAGATGAACACACCCAGCGGCCCAAGGCCCATGGGCTTCGCCAGCACATAGGCCAGCGGAACCTCCACGAGCCAGAAGCAGATCACGTTGAGCCAGGTGGGTGTCACGCTATCGCCCGCACCGTTCAAGGCCTGCGCCAGCACCATGCCGTAGCCGTAGAAGAAGTACCCGGCACTGATCACCCGCAAGGCGAGCACAGCGTAAGCATCCGCCTCGGGGCTTTGGTCGAAGAAGGACACGATCCATGGGGAGGCCGTCCAGAAGAGTATCATGACGGACACCATGAAGAACATGTTGTAGTGCCCGCACAACCACGCACTGCGGGCCGCGCGGTCGGGCATCTTGGCACCGAGGTTCTGCCCCACGAGCGTGGCGGCCGCGTTGGCCATGCCCCAGGCCGGCAAGAGCGTAACGATCAGGATCCGCATGGCCACCATGTAACCGGCCACGGCCACCGTACCGAAGGTGGCGACCACGCGCACCAGGAACACCCAGCTGAGGCTGGCGATGAGGAACTGCCCCACCCCACCGATGGAGATCTTGATGATCACGAGCAGCACATCGGCCACGGGCCGCAGGTCGGGCAAGCGGATGGCGAATGGTCCGCCGATGCGGGACAGGTGATAGAGTTGGTAAAGCACCCCGATCGTGCGCCCGGTGGTGGTAGCGACCGCTGCACCGAACACACCAAGCTCGGGGAAAAAGCCGATGCCGAAGATCAGGAGCGGATCCAGCACGATGTTGATGCCATTGGCCAAGGCCAAGGAGCGCAGCGCCATGCCCGCATTGCCAGCACCGCGGAACACCGCATTGATCGCGAAGAGCAACATGACGATGAGGTTGCTCGCCA
Source organism: Flavobacteriales bacterium (assembly GCA_041391825.1). Lineage (GTDB taxonomy): Bacteria > Bacteroidota > Bacteroidia > Flavobacteriales_F > PHOS-HE28 > PHOS-HE28. Next base: position 26,885 of record JAWKNF010000023.1, read on the forward strand.
TCATCAAGCGGGTGTACGACACCCCGGCCTCCTGCACTTCGGGTTCGGCGCCCATCATGCGCAGCAGCTCGGGCGCGAAGATCACCGAGGGAACGGCGATGCACATGCCGATGATGAGCGCGATGAGCACGCTCTGCGCCGCCGCGATCCGTCCGCCGGCCTTGTTCTTCTCACCGGTGCGTCGTGCCACCACGGCCGTTGCACCCATGCCCAATCCCCACGCGATCGAATACACGGGCACCATCAAGGTCTCGGTAAGTCCGACCGTTGCTGTGGCCACCTCGCCGAGCTTGGTCACGAAGAAGATGTCGATCAGCGCGAACAGGGCCTCCATGCCCATCTCCAGCACCATGGGGATGCTCAGGAGGATGATGGCACGGCGCACACCGATGCTGGTGTAGTCCACCTCCTCGCCGCCGCGCAGGCTTTCCTTGATGATGTCGATGAGCTTCCGCATGTGGTGGATGGGAGTGCGAAGGTGCGGCGATCCGGGGAAGTATTTGATCCGCAGGTTTGAGGGGGGAAGAGTATCCGCGGATTACGCAGATGGAACTGCCTACCGGCAGTTGGCGTATTCGGTTTGGCCATGTTGAAGCTGAGTCATCTGCGCATTCCGCGTCATCTGCGGCAGAACAATTCGGCGCTATCTCGCTCCAAAAGAGCCCAACAAGGCCGCTGGTAAGCGGCCCCTTTCTACGTCATCTGCGGATATCCCTCTTCCACCCTCCCTTGTTCAAAGGCGGCAAGCTCTTTGCCATGGAGCGCTACGATCACCCGATACTTTCGTACCCATGCAACGCTTTGCTGTTTCCTTCATCCTCTTCTCCACGCTGGTTAGCGCATCGGCGCAGAACATCCTGCAGCGCACCTTGCAGAACGACACCATGCCGAACGTGGTGGTGAACCCCGGCTTCGAGGAGAGCGGTCGCTTGTATTGCCGCTGGACACAGGACCCGGCGAAGTTCAATGCGAACATGATCGGCTGGAGCTCGCCCACGCAGACCACGCCGGACCACTTCAGCACCAAGAACGATCAGGACTGCTGGTCGCATCCTTCTAAACACAGCAACGGAAAGCAGAGCCCGCACAGCGGCAATGCCATGGCGGGGATCAAGACCTATGGCAAGGGCAACACCCCCACCTACTGGCACGAATACCTGCAGGCCGAACTGCCTGCGCCCTTGGAGGCCGGTGTACGCTACATCGCCGAAGTGTGGGTGACCCGCGCGCAACGCAGCAACGAGGCCAGCAACAACATCGGTATCGCGTTCCTGGACAGTGCGATCGCCACACGCGACTGCCTGCCCTTGTACATCACGCCGCAAGTGAACGAAGAGAAGGTGCTGAAGGGCGGTTGGCACAAGGTGAGCGGTGTGTTCGATGCCACCGGCAAGGAACGCTTCCTGATGATCGGCAACTTTTACGGTGATGAGGTGACCGAGCACGAACAGCAGCCCGATGGCGAGCGCGGTGCGTACTACTATGTGGACGATGTGAACGTGCGCATCGCACCGCCCGGCACGGAGCTGACGCCGAAGCCGAAGAAGAGCGTGCCGCCGCCACCGAAGAAGGTGGTGCCCGACCACAGCAGCACGAAGACCGTGGACATCCATCAGGTGGAACCGGCCGTGGGCACACGCGTGCGCTTGGACAACGTGCAGTTCGAATTCGACAAGGCCACGCTGCTACCCGGCTACGAGGACGAACTGGACAAGCTCGTGGATGTGCTGACGGACTATCCCTTCATGCGCGTGGAGATCGAAGGCCATACCGATGACCAAGGCAGTGATGCGTACAACCTGAAGCTCAGCGACGATCGCGCGAAGGCGGTGGTGGACTACCTCACGAAGAAGAAGGTGGAGGACGAGCGCCTTAGCTGGAAGGGCTATGGCAAGACCAAGCCCTTGGTACCGAACACCAGCGAGGAGAACCGTGCGCAGAACCGGCGCGTGGAGTTCCGCGTGCTCGAACGGTGAGCGGTCACAGGGATCGATCGAAAAAGAAAGCGGCCCTAACGAAGGACCGCTCACTTTCCGATGAGCAAGGCAAAGGTGATGGGCCTTGGCGCGTTCAGGCGTGCGCCGGATGCTCCTCGAGTGATCTTGGCCGCCAAGTCCAAGATGCGGGTGTCGTCCAATGCGACAACACCACCATCGGGACCGCCTTCCAAGTGGACGCCCATGGGTTGACCATTCGGGTGGTTGTAGCCACCGAAATAGTTCCACACGGTCTCCACGTTCAGGTCCAGTTCCTTGGCGATACGGTGGATACTCCCATCGGGCAAATTGTCCTCGATCCGCCGCAACTCATTGAAGGTGATGTTCATGATGGGAAGGTTTGGTTGGTGCGCATTGAAGGTACATTGAACAAAGCCCAAATCCAAGCCCGGATCGGCACGGTCTTGGGTCGGGCGCGTTATCTTTCCAACCATGCGCTCCCCGCTGGTCCGCTGATCCTGTCATTGCTGCTTTGGGCCGGGTCGTCGGGCGCCCAACAATACGATCTGCGCAATTACGGCCAGGAGCAGGGGCTGCCCAGCGCCACGGTGAACAGCCTGTGCGAGGACCACGATGGCTTTCTGTGGGTGGCCACCGACGGAGGTGCTGCCCGCTCGGAAGGTTCGCGCTTCCAAGCTTTCGGCCGTGAGGAGGGAATGCCCAGCGAACTGGTGACCGCCGTGATGTGCGCCCCGGACGGCAAGATCTGGTTCGGCTTCGGCAATGGCGCTGTGGCCTATTTCGAACATGGCCTGATCACGGTACCGGTGCTTCCGAAAAGCGCCCCCGTGTCTCGCATACGCGCCATGTACATGGATGCGCGCGGCGGGCTGTGGTGGGCCACCGATACGAAGGGGATCGTGTTGTGGCACGACGGCAAGATCCACGTGATCGATCGTGCGCAAGGTCTACCGAGCGACCGAGTCTTCGACATCGCACGCACCCATCGCGGTGATGCGCTGGTGGCGACCGAGGCTGACTTGCGCGCATCAACGAACAGGATCGAGCGCGTTGAGCCGGTGCCAGCAGCACTTCCGAACAACATGACCTATGCCTTGTACGCGGACAGCCTCGGCGTGCTCGTGGGTACCGAACAGGGCTATGCCGAGCTCGGGAACGACCTGTCGCCCTTGCCGCTCCATGAACGCTTCGCCGGCATCTTCCCCATCGCGTTGAAGGATGCGCGGATCCTCGATATCACCCGGGCGCACAACGGCGATATCTGGATGGGCACACCTGCAGGCATGGCGCACTTGAGCAAAGCGGATGGCTTCCCTTCACTCAACACGATCGGCGAGGCGAACGGCCTGGGCCACGACCTGGTGTTCAAGGTCCATCAGGACCGCTCCGGCTCGGTGTGGGCGGGAACGATGTTCGGTGGCGTCAGCAAATTCATCAGCGGTGCGTTCCTGCATTTCACAACCCTCGATGGCCTCGGCTCGAACATCATATCATCCCTGTACCGCACGCCGGACGGTCTGATGTGGTTCGGCACCTTCGGCGGCGGGCTGTCCTGTTGGAACGAACGTACGATGCGCACCTACGGCAGCAAGGAAGGGCTTACCGACCCCTACGTGTTGGCCTTGGGCGAGGACCGGGCCGGTCGTCTGTTGGTCGGCACCACAACACAAGGCGCCTTCCGCCTGGTGGGCGATCGCTTGGAACCATACTCCGCCGCGCACGGCATCGCATCCGACCGCGTGCTATGCTTCCACCGGAGCGAAGACGCGCTGTGGGTGGGCACGCTTGATGGATTGTACCTGAGCAAGGGCTCGGACCGGTATGCCTTGGTAGGACCCGACAGCCTCGGCGTTCGCGGTATCGTCACTGCTGGGGACAGCCTGTGGATCACCACGGACAAGGGCCTGTACGGCGGTGTTGAGCACGCGATGGGCTACAGCCTTTCGCGGTTGAAGCAAGTACCGGCCGTCGCCTTGACGGACTTGGCGCGCGATGTGGCCGGGAACCTATGGATCGGAAGTGAGGAACACGGCATGTACCGCGTGAAAGGGAGTCGCGTGGACAGCCTCGGATTGAAGGACGGATTGGAAAGCCTGAGCGTGGAGCAGGTGCTGTTGGACGCCTTGCAGAACGTGTGGCTCGGCAGCAAACGCGCCATTACGCACGTGGAATTGGATGAGCTGCAGGAGCGGATCCTGCAGGTGCGCAACTTCGGCCCGAAGGAAGGCTTCGTGTGGATCGAGACCACACGCAATGCCAGCTACCTGGACCAGGATGGATCGCTCTGGTTCGGCACCGTGCAAGGCGCCACGCGCTTCGACCCGGACCGTGTGTCGAGCGACCCGAACGAACCTTGCTGTACCTTACCGAACTGAAGCTCTTCTACGAAAAGGCGGATTGGTCACCATGGTGCAAAGGATTTGGGCACGATGGCTTGCCGGACGCATTGGAACTGCCGTACAACAAGAACCACCTCACCTTCGAGTTCACGGGCATCTCGCTCTCCTATCCGGAGCGCGTGCGCTACCGTTGGAAATTGGAAGGGTATGATGCGGATTGGTCGCCGATCACGGCCACGGACCGGGTGACGTACAGCAACATCCCACCCGGAGAATACACCTTCAAGGTGATGGCACGCAACGCGAGCGGCATCTGGACCGAGCACCCGGAATCATACGCCTTCGTGATCGCACCACCGATCTGGGAGACCACGACCTTTCGCGTCGGCAGCGGGGCCGTTGTCCTGCTGGGCTTGTTCGGCTTCGTGCGTTTGCGCGAGCGGAACCTGCGCCGCGACCGTGAACGCCTGGAGAACACGGTGGCCAAGCGCACTGCTGAACTCGCCAGCGAGAAGGACCGCAGCGATGCCTTGTTGCGCAACATCCTACCGGCCAGCACGGCCGAGGAACTGAAGACCAAAGGCAGTGCCGATGCCCAACGCTACGAGCGCAGCACGGTGCTGTTCAGCGACTTCAAGGGCTTCACCACCTTCAGCAGCTTGATGGACAGCGACACGCTGGTGTCCGAACTGGACCACTATTTCCGTTTGTTCGATGAGCTGAGCGAGCGCTATGGCATCGAGAAGATCAAGACCATCGGCGATGCGTACATGTGCGCCAGCGGGATCCCCGAGCCAACCCCTTCGCACGCCTTGGACATGGTGCTGATGGGCCTCGGCATGGTGGAGGCCGTTGAGAAGAGCAACCAGGACCGCGCGGCGAAGGGCAAGACCCAATGGCCCATCCGCATCGGCATACACAGCGGGCCGGTGATCACGGGCGTGGTGGGCCGCAAGAAGTTCGCCTACGATGTGTGGGGCGATACCGTGAACCTGGCCAGTCGCATGGAAAGCAACAGCGAGGCCGGCAAGGTGAACATCTCCGGCACCACCTATGCGCAAGTGATCGACTACATCGACGTGCAACCGCGTGGACCGATCAATGTCAAGGGCAAAGGCGAACTGAACATGTACTTCGTACTGCGCTTGAAGCCGGACTACAGCGCCGATGCCAAAGGGCGTATCCCCAACGCTGCGCTGCTCGCCGCGCGGGAGCAACTACGCGGCGGCAAGGGCACGCCCCCGCCTGCCGCGTAGCACGGTCCTCCTCAACCCTTCCAGACGAACTGCGCAGGAGGAACCTTCAACTCCTTATGCCCACCGTCCACCACCTTCACGGATATCGTGAACGGTGTACCGGCCGGCAGGTTGGTGATCATGGAACGCATTCCACTGGAGAGTTCATCACCCTTGATGCGCAACTCCGCGTTCTTTCCCGTGCAGTCCTTGATACAAATGGCGACCTCCACCACCTGTGCCGAGGATGCACAACCCGCCAACTGCACGCTCTTCACCGTGGCCCATTCGGAGCTCGAAATACCACCCGAGGCCTTCCCGGCGATACGGATACTCGGCGGTCCACCGAGCGGCAGTTCAAGAACAGTTGCACCCTCGGGCGCAGCGGACGTTGCAGGGTTCGCGAAAAAGAAACCGGTAACAAGCAATAAGGTCGTGAACATGATGTTGTGGTGTTGGTCCACTGAAGCCAATGACCAAGCACGCCGCAGGTAACGCTGAGGAATCAACGTTCCATCACATCACGAGAAGATACTCTTAGCTCAACCCCGTCACCACGCCGTTCGCATCGATATCCATGCCTTCGGCGGCGGGGACAGCGGGCAAGCCCGGCATGCGCATGATCTCGCCGCAAATGGGGACCACGAAGCCAGCGCCGGCAGCGATCTCGATATCGCGCACCGTGATGCGGAAGCCTGTAGGTGCAGCACGTAGTGCTTTGTCGTCGCTGAAGCTGTACTGTGTCTTCGCCATGCAGATGGAGACACCGTCGAGCCCCAGCTTGGTGATGCGACGCAGGGCGACCTCGGCTTCGCCGGTGTAGTCCACACCATCGGCGCGGTACACTTCCTTGGCGATGCGTTCGATCTTGTCCTTGATCGGCAGCGCGAGATCGTACAAGGGCTTGAAGACGCTGGCCTTGCTGTCCACCACGCGCAGCACGGCTTCGGCCAGATCGGTCATGCCGGCACCACCCTTCGCGAAGCCTTGTGCGAGCACTGCCTCTACGCCGAGTTGCTTGCAGTAGTCCTTGATCATGGCGATCTCTTCCTCGGTGTCGGTCGGGAAGTGATCGATCGCTACCACGGCCTTCACGCCGAACTTGGCGATGTTCTCGATGTGCCTTCCGAGGTTCTGCGAGGCCTGCCTTCAACTTGTCCGGTGCGGCGTTGTTCACCTCCTTCACATCCACGCCACCGTGGTAGCGCATGGCACGCACCGTTGCATGACGATCACCGCCGCGCTCGGCTTCAGGTCGGCCGCGCGGCACTTGATGTCGAAGAACTTCTCGGCACCCAGGTCCGCGCCGAAGCCCGCTTCCGTGACCACGTAGTCGCCGAGGCTGAGGCTCCATTTGCGTGGCGAGCACGCTGTTGACGCCCTGCGCGATGTTGGCGAAGGGGCCGCCGTGCAGGATCGCGGGGTTGTTCTCCGGTCTGCACCAGGTTCGGCTTGATGGCATCCTTCAGCAAGAGGGCCATGGCACCTTGGGCCTTCAGGTCACGCGCGTAGATGGGTGCGCGGTCGAAGGTCTGGCCGATGTAGATGTCGCCGAGGCGCTTCTTCAGGTCCTCGAAGTCGGTGGCGAGGCAGAGGATCGCCATCACTTCACTGGCCGGTGTGATGTTGAAACCATCCTGACGTGGATCCCGTTGCCGGTACCGCCGAGGCCGATGGTGATGTCGCGCAAGGAGCGGTCGTTCATGTCCATCACGCGCTTCCACTTGATGGTGCGCGGATCGATGCCGAGGTTGTGCGTGCGGCTCTGGAGGTTGTTGTCCAGCAGTGCGGAAAGGAGGTTGTTGGCCTTTTCATCGCGCTGAAGTCGCCGGTGAAATGCAGGTTGATGTCCTCCATGGGCACCACCTGTGCGTAGCGCCGCCGGCAGCACCACCCTTCATACCGAACACCGGCCCTAGACTGGGTTCGCGCAACACCACCACGGTCTTCTTACCCAGCTTGTTCAGCCCTTCGCTCAGGCCGATGCTCGTGGTGGTCTTCCCTTCGCCGGCCGGTGTGGGCGAAACGGCGGTAACAAGGATCAGCTTGCTTTTGGCGACCTTCTTCTGATCGATCAGCGTGAGCGGCAACTTGGCCTTTGTGCGGCCATAGGGCTCCACCACTTCGGGGTCCACGCCCAGTCGTTCGGCGATGGTGAAGATGGGAAGCAGCGTTGCTTTCTGTGCGATCTCGAGGTCTGAGGGAAATGCCATGGTGCCAAGGTAATTAAGAGCGATATGAATAAGTGAAACCGCAAAGGCGCTAAGACGCTAAGGGAATGGCGGGCTGTTGGAAGATAGAACCGCAATGACGCTGAGACGCTGAGACGCTGAGGGGATGAAGGGATGATGGAACCCTAGATGAGCTAAAGCGCATAGGGTATCGTGGAGTGTGTTGGAGCATTGGGCCTTGTGATCCTCCGTGCCGATCGCTCAATATTCTTCCGGAAGGCCGCGTACTACTCTTTGGATGCCGTGCTTGATCAAGGCCTCATTGAAGTTGATGAGCAGACCCAGCTTGGTTCCGGACAGTTTGAGGTACGTTAGGACCTGCGCCATGTGGACATCGTTCAAGCCATTCGTGGCCTTCACTTCGACCACGACTTTCTTCTCCACCAAAAGGTCCAATCGATAACCGAGGTCGAGTTCTTGGCCTTTATAGATCACCGGCAAGGCTGGCTGTTGTTCGATGGATAGGCCAGCCGACCGAAGCTCTATGGCGAGGCAGTGCTCGTAGATATTCTCCAACAATCCGGGGCCCAATTCCTTGTGCACCGCGAACGCCGCATTCACGATCACCTTGCTCAATTCATTCTCGGTCATCTTCGAGCCTCGCTAATATTGAATTCAGGAACTCTTAGCGCCTCTGCGCCTTAGCGGTTCCCTAACACACTATACCCCGCCTTCCGCAGATCATCCCAATAGCTGGGGTAGCTCTTGTCCACCACACCGGGATCGTGGATGGTGACGGCCGGGAGCACCAACGCCAGCGGCGCGATGCAGAGGGCCATGCGGTGATCGATGTTCGGATCGAAGGGCAAGGGTGTCCTGTTGGTGATCGACCCGCTCATACTGAAGGTGCCGCCTTCGTGCGTGACCGTGCAGCCCAAGGTGCGCAGCACTTCGGCCATGGCCTTGAGGCGGTCGGTCTCCTTCACCACCAGGTTGTCCAAGCCGGTCAACATTGCGGTGGCGCCTTTCGCTGCCAAGGTGATCACCAGCGGCTGGAATAGATCGGGCACGTGTTTCATGGATACGGGTTCCGTGGTCCATGCGTCGGGTGTGCTGCGGTGCGTCAAGCGCATGCCTTCGGCCTCGGCCTCCACCTTCACCCACGGTGCCCACAGGCGCATGGCCTCGCGGTCGCCTTGCAGGGTCTCATTGTCCAGGCCTTGCAGGAACACTTCGGCACCGGGGTCCATGGCGACCTGCTCGAACCAGAAGGCCGCACTGCTCCAATCGGGCGGCACGGTGTAAGGCACTTTCGAATAGGTGCC
>JAWKNF010000024.1:0-29865 GCA_041391825.1 Flavobacteriales bacterium
TCCGAACACGTTCTTGGCGAAGAGCAGCTCTACATCGCTGATGTGGCGCAGCAGGAAACCGATGCTGTTGGGGCTTGGCGCCAGCTTCTTCGTGAGGTCGGCCACAGAGAGCTGGTCCAGCAGCTTCGTGAAGCGCGTGCGGCCTTCGGTGAAGAGGGCGAGGTGGGAAGTGGTGCGTGGATCCACGTGGGACTGTATGTAATGTTCAAGGCGTACTTCCGATCACCGTAGGACCTTGGATGAAGCGGTCTTCATGCGTACCGCCAACGCTTCGCGAGCCGTACCAGATGCAGCATGATCGGCACCTCGATCAGCACGCCCACCACGGTGACGAGCGCTGCACCGCTGTTCAGGCCGAACAAGGCGATGGCGACGGCCACGGCGAGCTCAAAGAAATTGCTGGCGCCGATCATGCTGGCCGGTGCGCAGGTACGGTAGGGCAAACGCAGCAGGCGGCCACCCTTCCACGTGAGGAAGAAGATGAAATAGGTCTGCAGCGCGAGGGGGATGGCGATGAGCAGGATGTCGAAGGGGTTCGCGAGGATCTTGCTCCCCTGGAAGGAGAAGAGCAGTACCAAGGTGAGCAGCAGTGCGGCGATCGAGAGCGGTTTCAGTTTCGGCAGGAACACGGTCTTGAACCAGTCCTCGCCGCGCGTGCGGATGAGCCAACGGTTCGTCAGGTAGCCAGCCACCAGCGGGATCACCACGAAGACCACGACCGAGGTGATCAGCACATCCATCGGAATGGCGATGCCGGTGATGCCCAGCAGCAGCTGCACGATGGGAACGAAGAGCACCAAAAGGATGAGGTCGTTGACGCTCACTTGGACCAAGGTGTAGTTGGGGTCGCCATCGCTGAGGTAGCTCCATACGAAGACCATAGCCGTACAGGGCGCAGCGCCGAGCAGGATGGCACCGGCGACATACTCCTGCGCGAGTTCGGGTTCGAGCCACGCACTGTACAGCTTGTCGAAGAAGAGCCAGGCGAAGAAGGCCATGGTGAAGGGCTTGATGATCCAATTCACCACCACGGTGAGGCTCAAGCCTTTCACATCCCGCCCGATGCGGGCAATGGAACCGAAGTCGATCTGCACCATCATCGGGTAGATCATCAACCAGATGAGCACCGCTACGGGCAGGTTCACCTGGTTGTACTCCATGTCGGCGACCACCTGCATGCCGCTGCCTGCCAACTGGCCCAAGGCGATGCCCGCGGCGATGCATAGCAGCACCCAGGCCGTGAGGTACTTCTCGAAAAAGCCGATGCTGGGGCTCGGGTCGGTCATGGTCGTGCTGGAATTTGAGTTGCAGATGGTGTGGTCCGATGGAAGCGTCCCTTGTCACAGCGCGTGCTGTTCGATCAGGTCCTTCGTTGCGCCATCCGTGTCATTCGCGGCAGCATGTGTACTATGCTGCGGCCAGTTCCATCAGGTACAGCATCTCCCGAGCGATCGCAAGGCTACGTGCCTGATAGGTCGGTGCTTCATCCGCTGTTCCATCGCTCACCTTGGGGTCCTCGAAAGGAAGGCTGAAGCGCCCAGCGGCACCCGGCACGAAGGGACAGTTCTCGTCGGCATCGCTGCAGACCATGATGGCGGCGAATTCCCCGCTCGGGTTCTCCGGCGCATCGATCGTTTTCGAGAACAGGTGTAAGGGTGGTTCTTGGTCGTCGAAATTCACCAAGTATTTCGTCTGCACGGGATCGCCGTGGATGTTCTGGTCACCGGCACCATCGATGCGAAAGCCCTGCGCTTGCAAGGCGTCGATCACCGGTGGTGCGACCGCCGTGCCCTCCGTTCCAGCGGACCAGGTATGGATTTGTTTCAGTCCGGTGCGATGTGCGGCCACCTTGGCCCACACTTGCGCGAACTGGCTGCGGCGGCTGTTGTGCGTGCAGATGAACACCAAGTTTGCCGTGCCGCCCTTCGCGCGCTGTTCCTTGATCCACGCGGCGATGGCCCCGAGCCGCTGCGCGCGATCGCTCGGGATGCTCGTGTCTGTCGCGGCGATCCCGTCCAAGGTGTGTTGCAGTTCGGGATACATCAGCAGCAGGCCACGCCCAGATCACAGCAACCGAGGTCCGGGTCGCCCTCCTTTGCGGTCGTTGGTGCAGTTGCTTTCAGCTCCGCCACGCGCTCCATCTTCTCCGGACCGCAACAGGGTGCGGCACTCTTCTGTGCACGGACGGTGACGCTGAAGATCCCGGTCCCGGAAGCCTTGAAGGCCTCGATCTCGGCAGCGCTCAGGTAGTTCGACAGGATGTCATCCGGCACGACGATCGGCTTGCGCTGTTGCACGGTCACGTCCTCGAAGCCGAGTCCGCGGATGATGTCGAGGTAGACCTCTTCCTGCAGTGCACCGCTCACGCAGCCCGCATACATCTCCGCCGCCTCCTGGATCTTCGCGGGCAACTCGCCGTTCAGCACCACATCGCTGATGCTGAAATGGCCACCGGGCTTCAACACCCGCAGCACTTCGCGCATGGCCTGTTCCTTGTTCGGCACCAGGTTCAGCACGCAGTTGCTCACCACCACATCCACCATGCAGGCGGAGAGCGGCAAGGCCTCGATATCGCCCAAGCGGAACTCCACGTTCTGCAGGTCGAGGTCCTTCGCGTTCTGCTTGGCCTTGGCGATCATCTCGGGGGTGAAGTCGACACCGATCACGCGGCCATCAACGCCGGTGGCCGCACGGGCGACGAAGCAATCGTTGCCGGCACCGGAGCCGAGGTCCAGCACGGTATCGCCGGCCTTGATGCCGGCGTATTGTGTGGGCAGGCCGCAGCCCAGGCCGAGGTCGGCGCCGGCCGTGTAGCCTTCGAGCGTGGTGTAATCCTCGCTCATGATGTTGTACACCTCGGTGCTGCAACCGCCCGCGCCGCAACAGCTGCTGGCGTTGGTGGCCTTGTCCTGCTGTGCGATCTCGGCGTACTTGCGCCGGACCATGTCCTTGGTCTCTTGTGCGTTCGTCATGGTGTAGTCCGTTGGTCGGTTCATGGGTCGAAGCCTATGTGGCTCAGCAGCAGCTGCCGTCCACGGGTTCGTATTTATTGAACAAGGTGTTGAACGCGGCCTGCGCCTTGGCCCAGTTCTTCGGTTCGATGCAATAGCACACGCTGGTGCCTTCCACCGTGCCGGTGATCAGTCCGGCATCCTTCAATTCACGCAGGTGCTGGCTGATGGTGGCCTGCGCGAGGCCCAGTTCCTCCACCAAACTGCCGCACACGCAGGTGTTCCGCTGCAGCATGTACTGGAGGATCGCGATGCGCGCCGGGTGGCCCAGCACCTTGGCCCATTGGGCGGTGCGGTTCTGGTCGCGGGTGAAGAGTTCGGTCTTGGTGATGCCCAACTTGATCGTGTGATCGCAATATTACGATGAATATCCGATCATCGTATTGTTACGATGAAAGAAAGTGACGGAACGTTCTTACTTGGGTGCCTTGCGGTAGATCCACACACCGACGAGCGCGAAGAGCACGTTGGGGATCCACACGGCGATGAGCGGGTCGAGTCCCGCATTGCTGGCGGCGACCGTGGTGAGCTTCATCGCGAAGATGTACAAGAGGATAAGCAGCACGCCCAGCGCGAGGTGCAGTCCGGTGCCGCCGCGCACCTTGCGGCTGGCGATGCTCACGCCGATCAAGGTGAAGACGTAGGTGGCGAAGGGGTAGGAGGTGCGTTGGTGCTTCTCGATCAAAAAGGGCATCAGCGAGCCATCGCCTTGGGCCAGCTTGGCCGAGATGTAGTCGTTCAATTCGGTCCAACTCATCGCCATGGAACTCTCCCAGCGCTGGCCGAGATCCGAAGGTTTCAGGTTGATCACGGTATCGAGCATGTGCCCTTTCACGATGTGCTCGTGCTCGCCATCGATGGTGCGCAGGAGGTAGTCGCTCACCCGCCAATGGCCGGCAACGCTGTCGTACTGGGCACGATCGCTGGTGAGCTTGCGCGTGAGGGAATCGCCATCCCATTGCTCCAGGCTGAAACGGAAGCCCATCTTCTCCTGTGCGTTGTACGATTCGAAATAGGCGATGGAGCCCGGTGCGATCTCGCGATGGATGTGCTTGGCATCCACGCGGAAGGTGGCGCGGATGTGCTCCTCTTCGAAGGCCAAGCGCACCTTGTTCGCCGCCGGAAGCACACTGTGGTTGATGATCAGCGACAAGCCGGTAAGGAAGGTCGCCGCCAGGAAATAGGGCCACATGATGCGCGGGAAGCTGACGCCGCTGCTCAACATCGCGATGACCTCGGTGCGGTGCGATAGCCGACTGGTGAATAGCAGCACCGCCAAGAAGATCAACAACCCGCTGAAGAGGTTGCTGTAGTAGATCACGAAGTTGAGGTAGTACTCCCGCACGATCTCCATCGTGGTGGCGTCCATCTTCGCGAAGTCCTCGGTCTTCTCGCTGATGTCGAACACCACGGCGATGAGCATGATGGTGACCAGGATGAAGAAGAAGGTTCCGAGGAACTGCCGGATGATATAGCGATCGAGCGTCTTCAGCATGCGGAGGTCATTGTCCATTGCAAGACTGTCCTATGTCCTGTGCGAAATGCCGACGAACGAGCATTTCGCACAGGACATCGGACATCGGACAGCTTAGCACTCTTCATAACCTGGTCTTCAACTTCGGCAGCAATGCGTTCTTCCAGTTGGTGAACGTACCATCGAGGATGCGTTCCCGGGCCTCCTCCATCAACGCAAGGTAGAAGCCGAGGTTGTGCAACCTGGCGATCTGCTGCCCGAGGAATTCGCCGCTCTGGAACAAATGGCGCACGAAGGCTTTGGAATAGAAGCTGTCCACCCAGCAGGTGCCGTCCGGGTCCAATGGTCCGTGGTCCTCTGCCCATTGCTTGTTCTTGATGTTCACCACGCCTTGCCGTGTGAAGAGCATGCCGTTGCGTCCGTTCCGCGTGGGCATCACACAATCGAACATGTCCACGCCACGGGCCATGTTCTCCAACAGGTTCCACGGTGTGCCTACGCCCATGAGGTAGCGGGGCCTGTCCTTCGGAAGGATGTCGCAGCAGAGTTCTGCCATGGCATACATCTCTCCTCGGGCTCACCCACGCTGAGGCCACCGATGGCATTGCCGAACATGCCCTTGGTCGCGACGTATTCGGCGGAGCGCTTGCGCAACTCGGGAAAGGTGCTGCCCTGCACGATGGGGAACAAGGCCTGCTTGTGGCCGTACTTCGGCTCGGTGTTGTTGAAGCGCCTGATGCAGGGTCCAGCCAACGATGCGTCAGGTGCATGCTCTTTTCGGCGTAGGCCAGCTCACAAGGCCAGGGCGTACACTCGTCGAAGGCCATGATGATGTCGGCTGCCGATGGTCCGTTGGGTGTCCATCACGCTTTCCGGTGTGAACAGGTGCTTGCTGCCGTCGATGTGGCTGCTGAAGCGCACGCCTTCCTCGGCGATCTTGCGGATGTCGCTGAGCGAATGCACCTGGAAGCCGCCGCTGTCGGTGAGGATCGGTCCGTTCCACCCGTTGAACTTGTGCAGTCCACCGGCCCTTCGATCACGGCCATGCCGGGCCGCAAGTAGAGGTGGTAGGTGTTGCTCAGCACGATCGGCGCCTGCAGGTCGTTGGCAAGCTCACGGGGATGCCGGCCTTCACCGCACCGAGGGTACCCACGGGCATGAAGACCGGTGTTGGGATATCGCCGTGGTCGGTACGGAGGAGGCCTGCCCGCGCGTTGGAAGCGGGGTCGTTGGCAAGAAGTTGGAATTCCATGGGCAAAGGGCGGCCAAAGGTAGGACGGGTGGGAGGAGGTGGATGTCCGCAGATTACGCAGATTAGGCCACCTACCGGTGGCCTTTGCGATGTTGCTCAGGCGAAGTATGATGACTGGTCAGCATTGACGCTGCCGGTAGGCAGCGATATCTGCGTAATCTGCGGATATATTCTTCCCTGGATCCGCGGACACCCGTTCCCCAGCGCATCTGTTCATAAGTGGATGGACGTGCAAGGGCATGAGGTACCGGCGCCGGATAGCTTCGCCCTCAACTCCACCGGCTCGTGCGGTGGACATTCCGCATGTGGTCCATCGAGTTCTATCTGCTCATCGGCGCGCTCGTCGTGCTACTGTTCTTCCACCTTGTGATGTTCGCCCGCTTGGCGTTCAGCAAGCCGGAGGTGCAGCCCGACCGTGACCTGCCCATCAGCGTGGTCATCTGCGCGCGCAGCGAGGCCCGCAGGCTGGAGGAACTGATCCCCGTGCTGATGGCCCAGGACCACAAGGAGTTCGAGGTGGTGGTGGTGAACGACCGCAGCGAGGACGATACCTGGGAGGTGCTGCAATGGATGAAGCCGGACAACCCGCGGCTGCGACCGGTGAACATCCAGGCCGACGAGAAGTTCAACTACGGCAAGAAGCTGGCCTTGGGTGTCGGCGTCCGGGCCGCGAAATACCCGCGCGTGCTCCTGACCGATGCGGACTGCATACCCGCCGGAAAGGAGTGGATCAGTACGATGGCGGCCGGATTCTCCAAAGGCAAGGAGATCGTGATCGCGCACAGTCCGTATGCCTACCAACCCGGGCTGGCCAACCTGCTGGAGCGCTACGACGGCAGCATGAAGGCGATGCAGTACATGTCCTTCGCCATGGCCGGCTTCCCGTACATGGGCGTCGGTCGCAACCTTGGCTACACGGGCGAATTGTTCTTCAACGCCAAGGGCGCCAAGCGTCACGGACAGCTCATGAGCGGCGATGACGACCTCTTCATCAACGAAGTGGCACGTGCGCGAAACACCGCCGTGGTGGCCGACCCGCGCTCGTTCATGACCACCAGCCCCACGCGTGATCTGGCCACGTGGTTGCGCCGCAAGCGCCGGCACTACACCACGGCAGCGCACTACCGCTTCGGGCACCAGGTGCTATTGACGCTCCTGCCGGCGGCCCGCCTCCTGCTCTGGGCCATGGTGCTGTGGTTCGCGGTGCATGGGCAATGGCGCGAGGCGCTCATCGGTCTGGGTGTGAAGTTGTTCGTCTTCATGCCGATCACGATCCTGGCCTTGCGTCGCCTACAGGCGGGTGCGTTGGCCTGGCTCCTGATCCCCCTGGAATGGTTGTTCCTACTTTTGGATCCCCTGTTGTACGCCAGTACCATACTGGTCAAGCCTACACGATGGAAGTGAACGAGAACCTCAGCGAGAAAGCACAACACGACTACCTGCTCGTGCGCCGTGCCGTGGACAAAGGCGACCAAAAGGCGTATGCCGAGCTCATGGGCCGCTACCGCGACTCCATCTATTTCATGTTGTTGAAGATGATCAACAACAAGGACGATGCGGAGGACCTGACGATCGAAGCCTTCGGCAAGGCCTTCCACCGCTTGAAGCAGTACACGCCGAACTATGCGTTCAGCACCTGGCTGTTCAAGATCGCCTCGAACAACTGCATCGACTGGATCCGCAAACAGAAGAAGAAGACCTTCTCCATCGACAACCCGATCGGCACCGACGATGGCGATGAGATGACCATCGAGTTGAAGGGCCACGGCCTCGATCCCTCGGAGATCGCGATCAAGGAACAGAAGAGCGCCATCATGCGCGATGTGGTGGACAAGCTGAAGCCCCGCTATCGCACCTTGGTGGAATTGCGCTACTACAAGGAATACAGCTACGAGGAGATCGCGGATGAATTGGACCTCCCCTTGGGTACCGTCAAGGCCCAGCTCTTCCGCGCACGCGAGTTCCTGCTGACCCTGATGGAAAGCCGGAAGGACACGATCTGATCGTCATGTGAGCTTGTGGACATGTGAGCATGTGCACATGAGCACATACCCACATTAGCACATGAACCAGTCCGGTCTCTCGATCATCCTCCAGTACTTTCCGGAGCTCAGCGCCACGCAACGCGCGCACTTCGAGAAGCTCGGCGAGCTCTACGCCGCTTGGAACGAACGCGTCAACCTGATCTCGCGGAAGGACTTCGAGCACCTCTACGAACGGCATATCCTGCACTCGTTGGGCATCGCCAAGGTGGTGCTGTTCAAGAAAGGCACACGCATCGTTGATGTCGGCACCGGCGGCGGTTTCCCCTTGGTGCCGCTCGCGATCATGTTCCCGCAGTGCATCTTCCACGGCATTGATGGCATCGGGAAGAAGATAAACGCGGTGAAGGGTGTGGTCGAAGGGCTGGGGATCACCAATTGCACGGCGGAGCAAGTGCGCAGCACCGACCACAAGGGCCGCTATGATGTGATCGTAAGCCGTGCCGTGACCACACTGCCGGAGTTCATTCGGGACACGAAGCACTTGGTCACGAAAGGCCAAGGGAAGATGTACTACCTCAAGGGCGGTGAGCTCGCCGATGAGATCCTACCGCTGCGCAACAGCGTGCGTGTACACGAGCTGAAGGAGGTGTTCAGCGAGCCTTTCTTCGAGACGAAGAAGGTGGTGGAGGTGGCGCTGTGAACTGTTCGGATCGCAGGCGCTTCCTATCGCACGATCACCACCGGTGTCGAACTGGTCGTGGCTTGTGTCACTTGGCGAAGAAAGTACGTGCCTTGTCCGAGGTCCGAGACCTCAAGGGTCATGCGCGTTCCTGGGAATGGCTTCGACCAAGTGCGCACGGTCCTGCCCGCTCCGTCGATCAGTTCCAAGCGTGAAGCATCGGCGTCCACTTGCATGTGGATCTCCGCAGCGCTCGGTTGCGGCCAAACCTTCAGGCGCCGAATGTCGCTTGTTCGTTCCGGCGTGGCGGTGATGAGCGCAAGGTCCAACTTCGCCAGATACGTGCCGCCGGAGCTTGAGCACCCGGTGATGTACACGTTCGTTCCGTCGGTGTCGATCCCGTTCATGCTGGCACCATGGGTGTACGTGCCGATCAAGGCGCCGTCGGCATCGAAGCCCACGAGGATGCCACGGACAGGATCGGCCTCCAGGGTCTGTTCGGTGTACGTGGCCCATGATCGGCCCTCGCTGTCCACCACCAAGCCGGACAATTCGCCAAGGGTTCCAAGATCATGGGTGGTACTGTATGCGAGCGCACCGGACAGGTCGTTCTTCGTCACGGTAAGCAAGCCGCCGGACACGACACTTGCCTGATGGATGTGGTCCGCTTGGACCGCCATGCATTCGCCCCCGGGTGCGACGTCCGATGTGCTGAGCAAGGCGCCATCCAACATGGAAAGGCGTTCGAGCACTGCGTTGGCGCTCAACACCCAAGCAACATCACCGACGATCTCCAATGTCTTGATCGGTCCTGGGGTCGTATGGACCCATTTCGACCAACCGGCCGCTGCGGTGCACGTGAGCCGGACATCGGTGCCCAGTAGCACGCCATCCGCTCCGATGGCCATGTGCGACTTGAGCGGTGATGCGAAGGGGAGGCTCTGGGACAAGCTCCACCGTGACCCGTCGATCGGGCCACCGGTCGAATACGGAGCCCAGGCATCGCCTTGCCGGAAAATGTGCGTCGCAAAGACCTGCCCTGCATACGCGCCGAAGCCGAAGGTTCCATGCGCGTTGTACGGGGCATCGTAGAGTTCTTGGAACTGTGCCTTTCCGAGCACCGGGACCGGGGCCGCCGTCACATCGACCCCGGAGGGATCGGAACTGTACAACAGCTCATTGCGTGGCGAGAAGAGCATGTCCTCATCGCTGATCGTGCAATGCACCAGACCGGTCACTGGATCCACCACCACGTGGTTGTCCTTGGCAGGCGGCGCGATCAAGCCGGGCAATGGGTCCTGACCGAAGGACCAGGTGTGTTCCCATTCGGGCACGAGTGGTACCTGTGCGGTACAAAGCAGGAGCGATCCGGACATGGCCAAGGTCGCGATCGTACGGAGCGTGCTGCGGTTCGGGCTCATGGGTCCGGTGTGGTATTGATGAGGTAGGAGGTGGGGTCGTTGGCGATCATGCGGCCGGTCCAACTCAGTCGGCCATTCGTGAAGTCCAAGTCCGTTATGGTGGCCCCGTTCGTAAAGGTCCCTGCGTTGGTTCCGTCGGCTTCCACTTTGATCAGTTTTCCCTCGGACGCGCCATTGCCGCCGATCCACAGTCGTCCTTGGTCGTCCACGGCGATGGCATTCACCGAGATCTCCGGTGCCGTCCCGCTCCACACGGCATTGCCCAAGAGGTCCAATTTGCCGTAGTGTACGGTGCCCGCTTCGGTCGCTGCCCAATACAGATCGGTGCCGTTGCGCAGTACCACGCCGCTTCCCTGAGCACCGGTGTACAGTTGGGTCGTGGAACTGTGCATACCATCACTGCGCCGCAGCCAGTAGAGGTCCGGAAATCCTGCCACGGCGATCGAATCGCCCAGTTCAGCAGCGCTCTGCACCGTTCCGTACGAATTCGAGGGAAGTTCGGTGGTCCAGAGCACATTCTCCAGATGATCCAACGCGACAATGAGCCCATCGCGCTGTCCCGTGCTCGGCTCATGCCATGCGCAGAGGTAGCGGCGGTCCGCGTAAACGAGCATGGAATGGATCCCATCGTGCAATTCGGCACCGTTCGCGTTCGCATCAGGTACCCACACACTGCTCGGGCCTTGAGCACAGTAAAGGATGTCCTGCGGAGCCCCGCCGAGGGTTTGCCAATAGGCGATGCCCCAGATCGAATCGTTGCGAACGAACAGATCGACCGGGTGGTCCAAGCTTCCACCGCAGCCGATGGTGGTCGCTTCGGGGTAGGTACCGGTCAACGACAGGCCGTTCGCATCGTATCGACGAATGACCCCATCGCTGATGGAATACTGGTCGAAGTCGTCGGAAAGCATCCAGAACGTGATGCCTTGGTCCACACTGATCCGGGGCGGCCAATCGTCTTGACTACCATAGGGCAAGGTGACCTGCCATTCGACCGTTACCGGTGGGTTCTGCGCCCATGCCGGAATGCCATGCAAGCACAACAATACGACGGGTGCTAGGAGCTTGTAAAGCATGATAGGAGGACCTTTGTACAGTAGACGAAATTATGGTCGAAGGGTTGTGTTTGATCACGATCGGGATAACGGGTCTGAAGTGGATGAAGATCGGCCATCCCGATACGCCCACCTGCGTCAGGCCTTTCCACTTTCGAAGTTAGCTCACTGCCCGCGCTTCACGCCCACTCAGCACTCCCGCTCTGCAAGCGGCTCAAGCTCCGGTACACGCCGTTGTCGTTGGCGATCAGCTCGTCGTGCGTGCCGCTTTCGATCACGGTGCCTTTGTCGATCACGAGGATCTTGTCCGCGCTGCGGATGGTGCTCAGGCGATGCGCGATCACGAGGCTGGTGCGACCCACCATCAATTGATCGAGGGCTTCCTGCACGAGGCGTTCACTTTCACTATCCAGCGCACTGGTGGCTTCGTCGAGGATCAGGATCGCGGGATCCTTCAACACGGCACGCGCGATGGCGATGCGTTGGCGTTGGCCACCGCTCAACTGGATGCCGCGCTCACCCACCACGGTGGAATAGCCTTCCGGGAAGGTGGTGATGAAATCATGCGCATTGGCCTTGCGTGCGGCGGCCTCGATCTCGGCATCGCTCGCTCCGGGTCTTCCGTATGCGATGTTCTCGCGGATGCTTCCGCCGAAGAGCAGCACCTCTTGCGGCACCAAGCTCATACGGTCGCGGAGTGCGCTCAGGTCGAAGTCGCGGGCATCCGTGCCATCGATGGTGATGCGGCCCTTGACCGGGTCGTAGAAGCGCAGCAGCAGCGAGGCGATCGTGCTCTTGCCTGCACCGCTGGAACCCACCACAGCGATCCGTTCACCCGGTCGTGCGGTGAAGCTCACGTCATGGAGCACGGGAACATCCGCCCGTGTGGCGTAGTGGAAGGCCACGTTCTCGAAGGTGATGGCGCCCTTCAAGGCAAGTGGCTCGCTGCGTTCGGTAAGTGTGATCGGCTCGGCGGCTTCGTCCTGCAGGTCCATCAAACGCTCACTGGCACCAATGGCCTTCAGCATGCGGTTCACCAATTCCGGAAGCCCACCGATGCTGGCGCCGATGAACATGGAGTACAGGATGAAGGAGAAGAGCTCACCCATCTGGATCTCGCCGGTGGGCAGCATGCGCACGCCGCGCCAGATCACCAGCACGATGGCACCGAACATGCACAGGATGATGAACGACACAAAAGCACCTTGCCAGCGCGCGCCCTTCAATGCCAAGCGACGCGCGTCATTCACGCTGGCGCCGTAGCGCAGCGATTCCCAGCGTTCGTTCGCGAAGGCCTTCACGTTCTGGATACCTTGGAGCGTCTCGTCCACGATCACGTTGGTGTCGGCGATGCGGTCCTGCACCTGCTTGCTCAGCTTGGTGACGAAGCGCCCGAAGAACACCGCCACCAAGGCCACGACGGGTATGATGGCGAGCATGGTAAGCGTGAGCTCGGTGCTGACGGTGGTGAGCATCACGATACCGGCGACAACGACGAGCACTTGCCGGATCAGCTCGGCGAGGTTGGTCGTGAGCGCATCCTGCAACATGGCGATGTCGGCACTGATGCGGCTGTTGAGCTCGCCCACGCGTCGCTTCGCGAAGAAGGTCATCGGCAGTTTCAGCAGGTGGTCATAAGTGTCGCGCCGCATGTGGGCCAGCATGTTCTCCGTGATCCAGCTGAAGAGGTAGATGCGGAAGAAGCCGAAGAAGGCTTGCGCCGCGAACACGGCGAGCAAGGTCAGCGCGACCTCATCGATGCGCTGGAGCAGGTCACCTTGCGCGCCGACATCGCCGCGTGCGGCATCAACCAACTGGCCGAGCAACAGGGGGAACAGCAAGGAAAGCCCGGTGGTGATGAAGAGCAGCACCAAGCCAATAGAGAACCAGCCGCGGTAAGGCTTCAGGTAGCGGAACACCCGCATCGCCTTGCGCAGTGTGGCCTTGTCCAGCTTGGCGCGTGGCGCGTCGTCGAATGCTTTGGCGTTACGTCGGGAAGCCATGGATCGTTCCTCGGGCGGTCATGGTCACATGTTCAACTGCGCACATGCCCACATGCGCACATGCCCGAATGAGCACATGAGCACATGTCCACATGACCTCACCCGTGTATCGCCTTCATGCGATCGGCGATGTGATCGAAGAGGTTCTTCAGGGGCTTTTCCACCATCATCTTGATGAAGGGGTTCAGGTCCGCATTGAATTCCTGCTTGGCCTTCGTTACACCATCGGTCTCGGACATGAACACATCCAAGGTGAAGGGGAAGGGGCTACGCTCGGTGGCTTTCAGCTTCAGGTGTCCCGGAGGCGTTCCGCCATCCAACTGCAGGCCGATGGTGGCCGCACCTTGCACTTTGAAGGAGCATGAGGTACCATCGCTGGTCCACTCGCTGATGCGGCCTTCCGGCAACAACTGTTCAAAGTTGTTCATGTCCTGCAGGAAGGTGTACAGCTCCTGGGCGGGTTTGGAGATCTCCACCTCCTTGCTCTCGATCTTCGTCATGTGTGTTCTGCTATTCCCCCGGAAAATCAACCCGCAACGCTCAACCTCCAACCTTCAACCCTGCATTCCAATTCGCAGGATCCTTCCGCCATTCGTTCAGCGGCCCGAGGTCCTTCTCGGTGATGTAATCGCTCCGCAGGGCCTGGTCAAGTAGCACGCTGTAGTTGGTGAGCGCTTGCAGGTTCACTTTGGCTTCTGCAAAGCTCTTGGTCGCTGTATCAAAGCCATAGGTGAAGATGGACACCATGCCTTTCACCTCCAGGCCCGCGTCACGCAAGGCTTGAACGGCTTTAAGGCTGCTGCCACCGGTGCTCACGAGATCTTCCACGACCACCACGCTGCGGCCCACTGTGAGGTCGCCTTCCACCTGGTTCTTCAATCCGTGCTCCTTGCTGTCGCTTCGGACGTAGAGGAAGGGAAGTCCCATGTCGTGCGCCACCAAGGCGCCGTGCGCGATGCCGCCGGTCGCAACACCAGCGATCATGTCCGGCCGTCCGAACTCGCTGTTGATGATGTGGACGAACTGTTGGCGGATGAACGTGCGTACCGCCGGATAGGAGAGGGTCTTCCTGTTATCGCAGTAGATCGGGCTCTTCCAACCGGAAGCCCATGTGAAGGGATCCTTCGGACTTAACTTGATCGCTTTGATCTGCAGCAGGAACTCCGCAACTTTGAGGGCGGGATCGAGTTGGGAAACCATGCGACGAAATTACGACGTTTACATCGGGGGTAAGCCCCTACGGTTCGTGGAGGAGGACGTAACGGAGCGATCCGACGGACATCCGGTGCTGGAGATCGCCAGTGCGGATGCGCTGGACGCGGCTCTTTCGCAGTTGGAAGGAAAGGCTTGCAAGGGCCTTCAACTGCGTTCTTCGAAAGGTTTCGACGCGTGGCAGGCATTCCAGGATCGTCATCGTTTCGTGCTCGCTGCAGGTGGCCTGGTGGTGGATGAGGAAGGGCGCTTGCTGACGATCAAACGCCTTGGTGTGTGGGACCTGCCAAAGGGTAAGGTGGAGAAGAAGGAAGTGGTGGAGGATGCCGCCGTGCGCGAAGTGCAGGAGGAGTGTGGGCTGAAGAAGGTGCAACTGGTTCGGCCGGTGACAAGCACTTGGCACACCTACGAACGGAAAGGTCGGCAGGAGTTGAAACGCACGGATTGGTTCCTGATGCAGGCATCCGCCAGCGAGGATCTCGTGCCACAAAGCGATGAGGGGATCGAGGAAGTGCGTTGGATCGATCGAGCCGAGTTGACTGCCGTGTTGGAGAACACCTATTCGTCGTTGATCCCGGTGTTCACCGCATGGGAAGCAATGGCAATGGATGCATGATCGGTCGTTGGTCGGTTCACCCCCCAACTTCCATCAACCCTCAACTCAATCATCCCACACCTTGATCCGCTTGTCCTGCTGCTGTTGCATCTTGGCTTGATGGAACAACGCTCCGAGCCCGTTGCTTGGCATTGGTGCCGGAGCGCGGGCGAGGACGGAATCGTTCAAGAGGTACACCACCGGAAGACTACGTACGCGTAGCTGTTCACGTAGCTCCTGCTCGGCCACGGCATGGTACCAGAGCAGTTCCTTGGCCGGGCTTTTCTTGCGGTCCGCGTTGAAGTCATCAAGGTCACGGTCCAGGTTGATGATGATGATCTTCACGGCATCGGGGTATTGTACCCCCAACTGTGCAAGTGCCTCCATCTCGACCGCGCAGTACGTGCACCAGCCGGCGGTAAGGGCAATGCAAACGGGGCCGTTCAACTGCTCCTTCAGGTCCACAATGTTCCCACGTGGGTCCTCCAAGCGGACAGCGGGAAGCACGCTTCCAACACGCATCGTGGTCAGGTCCACAGCATGTTCGCGGCTATCACGCGGTGCTCGGCGAACTCGGAATGGTCCATGGCCTCTATAAACATCCGCTCCGCCTTGGCCTGGGGTACGATCCCCCTTGGCATGCTTCAGGTACAGTTGGTCCAGCATTTATTCACTTCCGCCAGCCGGTCGTCCGAGCGCAGGAAGTCGTTCCGTTGGAACAAGTGCTGCAGGCGATCCCATCCGCGGCAAGCGCCGTACTGTCCGGGAATTCCTGGTACACCTTGCTCCAGTTGGTCGGCGAAGAACGTACGGATGAAGCGGACGTATTCGGGGTCATCGTATTGTACAGGCTTTCCTTTCAGGTAGCGCTCGAACAGTTCCTTTCGTTCGCCTGCCACACCGATACGCAGTCCGGCCAATCCGTAGTCCAGATAATGGGCGAACCAAGGGTCCATTACATCGGCGTAGAACCGGCGCATCTTCATGTCGTGAAGGTGTCCGTACTTTCGGCCTTTGGAAAGGACTGGCGTAACAAAGAGCGTTGGGGGTCGGGCGGGCGATCCTGCTTCTTCGTTTCTTCTTTCCGCTGGATCGTGAGCACTTGCATTCCTGCCGCTTCATCGGTCGCGAGGTCCTCGGCGATGAAGGTGTCGATCCGCTCGTTCGCATCGCTCGTCAGCGCGTTGATATCCATCGGGTCGAGGTCCGTGAACACCAGGTCCATGCGCGTGGTTCCGCCTGCTGCGGGCTTCATTGGTAGGCGTGGCCGTTACGTTCAGGTCCGAGCCGGGCCGAACGAACAGATCGGCCACATGGTCCCCGATCCGCAGTTGCATCTTGGCGGCAGTGCCTTTCGCCTCGCCGGTCAAGATGGCCTTGCCGTCCGCCCCAACGATGTTCCGGACCAGGAAGACCTCGCTGTGTGAAGAGGTCGTCGATGCGGTAGAGTGAAACGACACCCGCGAATTTCGAGGCGTCAACACGGCATCGTGAAGGGCTGTGACCATGCCGTACAGGTACAAGCGAGCATCGCTATCAGCAGGTTGCGCATCATGTGTTCCGGGAGAGTCCATGGGGACCAACGCGGAAACATCGGCCTTATTGGCGAGCACTGGTGCACGATGGTGCTGCTGATGTGCGCATGTTCCGTGCCGAGGGCATGAAGCATCGTCTCGACCCTGGCCAGTTGCCGGTTCATCAGCGCGATGCTGCGCTCGAAGCCGTGGTCCGTGCTGTTACGCAGGCCCCGTAGCAGGAAGGCCGCGCCGACCTGCTTGCAAAGATCAACGGTAAGCCCCTCGAACGCGATCACCTCCACCTGAGGTGTGTCCTTGAAGGTATTCTTGATCCAGTTGATGCGCTGTTCGGTCGTGAACATCGTCTTCTTGCTGTTGTTCACGCCCATGCCGATGATGATGCGCTCGAACAAGGGCAAGGCACGAAGCACGATGCTGACATGCCCCACGGTGATCGGGTCGAATGTGCCAGGGAATACGGCTGTCGGTCTGCTCATGTCGTGGGTTCGCTATCGTTTGGCAAGGGGCCGAAGAAGCTGAAATGGATCAGGCCATAGGTGCGTGTGCGTTGGTAGCCGGGCAAAGCGCTGAGGTCCACTTTCTCATGATGCTCCAGGATCAACACCCCTTCGCTGCCCAACAGGCCGTTGCGTTGCACCAAGGTAGGGATACGCTCGATGCCCTCCATGTCGAACGGCGGGTCGGCGAATACGATGTCGTAGGTGCTGCGGTGGTTGGTGAGGAAGGCGAAGACATCACTTTTCACCATGCGCCAACCCGTTTCCTTCAACTCGGTCGCCGTGCGTTGCATGTGCTCGAAGAGCTTGCGGTCATGGTCCACGGAGACCACCTCATCCGCACCGCGTGAAAGGAATTCCAATGAGATGCTGCCCGTTCCAGCGAAAAGGTCCAACACACGTATCCCTTCCAACGCAATGCTATGTTGCAGCACGTTGAAGAGGCCCTCTTTGGCGAAGTCCGTCGTTGGTCGTGCATCCATGCCCGGCGGTGGGTGGATCCGACGGTTCTTGTGCTTGCCTCCTACGACACGCATGCGAATTGGTCGAGTGCGGCGAGGCATTTGCTCGCTGCGGTGAGCGATGCCGCATCCGCCCCGTTCCACAGCTCCAGGATCGCCGAACGGTGGTCCTTGAAGTAACGGTCGAGCAGCTTCCGGTCGGCCTCCGTAAGGTGCGTGCCGCCTGAGCGCAGCGCCACGCTTTCCGCCGTCAGCCCACACTTTTCGGTGGCCATCAGGCAGAAGTACAGGAGGTCCTCCGGTGTGCGGGCAGGGTATGAGTTGCTCAGTAGGATGCGCAGGCCATCCGCGATCGCGAGATCCACGCGTTCGCCACTGCGGTGAATGAGCATCACCGGTCCATTCGATGATCTTTGTTGAGCGCCTTTCAGCAGTACGGCCTGCAAGGGCAGTGACCGGGCGCTTGGGAACTGTTCCAGGAGCTTTCGTTCATGGGCTTCGTCGTGCATGTACACACACGTCGCACCCAAGGTGCTGACCGGCTCATCATGCAAGACCGCTTGCGGAAGGTTCCCATGCACCAGCGCCAAGTGACCGGCTTGGGCATCGGGTTTCAGCGCGCCATCGGGTACCAAGGTGCTCCACTCCGGAAGCATCACGTAGCTCACGGAGCGTGGACGGGTCGGGAGGTCGGTGTGTGCACGCAGGTCCGTTCCGTTCATGAAGGAGATCAGCTGGGCCTTCCCTGTCCCCACATCCACCACGGCACAGGCCGTGAGCCCATGGCCGATGACGATGCTCAGGTGGTGGGCCCGCTCCCGACCGGGGTCGTAGAGGCCAGCGCGGTAGCTACCGCGTTCCATGGCCTATTCGCCGGTCCAGTTGCCCGAGGTACTGGCCTTTTCCATGCTGCCGACCATCAGGGTGTCGCCGGCCACCATCGGGGCAGGGTCCTTGGCCAGGAACACAGGTACGTTGCGACCGCTGGAATTGATCGCACCCGCCTTCAGCAGGAATGGTTTCCCGCTGGCTTGGGACTTCGTGAAGTTCTTCGCATCGAAGGCATAGGTGCGTCCTTCCTGCGCCCGTGCATTCAAGAACAGCGAGTCCAAGGCGGGGGCCAGGATCGTATCGCGAACGATCAGCTTCAGTTCCAGCGCCTCCTGCTCGGTCAAGCTATCCGGGACCTGACCGATCGCTTTCACCATCGGGATATGTCCGTTCTGCACGAAATCGGCCAGGATGTCCAGGTTGCCGGTATACCCGCCATTGGCTTCCTTGTAGCCGATCTGTGCGGTACGGATGTCCTTCAAGCCTTGGATCACCAAGCGGTCATTGGCCAATTTGCGCTCATTGAACTCCAGCACCTCCTTCACCGAACGGTAATTGCGGTAGGCCAGTCCGATGGCCAACACGGCGAATACCAGACCGAGCACCATGCCCATCTTCCGGTTGATCAGCCCCAGTTGCAGCATGATCGACACAAGGCCGGCGACCAGCGCCAGACCGGCACCCAGCATGACCCAGGAGTTCTGGCCCTGCATGGCACCCACGATCAACAGGGCGCCACCGACAATGATGAGCAGTACGGGGAAAATGTAGTTGGCGAGGTTCTTCATCGCGTTCGCTTGCGGATGGTTCGGAAGCGCCCAAAAGTCAGATAATTTCACCCCGAGCTTCAGGCATTGCACAAGGCCTTTCGTCCGTTGCTCCGATCATACAGCACACAGTGAGCAGCCCACGCGCCGGAGACCTCCGCGAACGGCTCCTGCTGGCCCTGGGGCATTCCCCTACGACCGGTCAGGAACGTGCCGCCATGGCCTTGGAACGCTTGCTCAATAGCACCAAGCCCAATGCCACCTTGGTCCTGAAGGGCTACGCCGGCACCGGAAAGACCACCTTGGTAGGGGCATTGGTCCGTGTGCTTTCCGAGGATCGCCGGCCGGTGGTCCTCTTGGCGCCCACCGGCAGGGCCGCCAAGGTGCTTTCCGCCTATGCGGGCCGTCCGGCCTCCACGATACACCGACGGATCTATCGCATGAGCGGGGATGACGAAGGCTCGTACGGCGGTATGCAAGGGCGGCCAACAAGGAGTCTCAGGCGTTGTTCATCGTGGATGAGGGGCATCCATGATCGGCCGAGGAGGCCTTGGTGACGGACCGTTCGGTGGACGCGACCTGATGCATGACCTCTTCGAACATGCCTTTTCCGCACCGGGCAGCAAGCTTCACGACCGGTCTTATCCAGCCCAGTTGCCACCGGTGGGCAGTGATCATAGCCCAGCGCTGGAACCCAAAGAAATTCGGGCATTCGGACTTGCCGCTGGTGCTGATCGAATTGACCGATGTGGTGCGGCAGGGCTCGGATTCGGGCATCGGTGAATGCCACGGCATTACGGGAAATTCTGGCCGAGGAGAAGCCCATGCCCCTGTTCCAGCAGGGATATCCCGACGTGCTGCGTCTGATGGCTACGACCTACAGGATGCCTTGAAACGGCCTACGGGCAGGATGGCGACGATGAGGTGTAGCGACCTGCCGGAGCAACAAGCGCGCCTATCAATACAGCCAGCAGGTACGCACCCGCATCCATGGCTATGAGGAGGGAGCTTGTCCTGGCGACCGCTTGATGGTGGTGAACAATTACTTCTGGCGGGGCACAACGGCGCGCCGAGCCGATCGCCAATGGCGAGCCCATCGTGGTGAAACGTGGGTGCCACGGATGCATCTGTTCGGGTTACGCTTGCCGATATCACAGCCGGTTGGTGGAACGGCACGAGGAGCGGGAGCTTGAAGGAAGGTGATGCTGGACGTGCTGGCGATCGAAGCGCCTGCATTGCCCGGCCAGCGGCTGAAGGACTTCCGACAAGTGCTGTTCGATAGTTACACGGCACCTCCAGCAAGGGGCAACGCATGCGTCAACTTCGGAGAGCATCCATATGCACAGGCCTTGCAGGTGAAGTAATGGATATGTGGTCACCGCGCACAAAGCGCAGGGGGCAGTGGAACACGGTATTCGTGACCAGGGCTACGTAACGGAGGACATGATGGACCGTGAGCATGTGCGATGGCTGCACACCGCGGTCACTCGGGCCAGCAAGCGTTTGTACTTATTGAACTTCCACCCACGCTTCTGGGAGAGCATGGAAGGCCAGTAGTGCCTAAGCGAAATGCAGGAATCGCACCGGTGGATGGACCGCCGGAAGGGCCAAGCTGATGATGTGATCACTGCCCCAATGCCAGGTGTGCACATGGTAGGCGGACGCGGCCATATCCTTGAACGCCTGATGTCGGATGATCAATTCGTTCGTTTTCCCATCCACGCGGAGCACGCGAAGGTCATCCATGATACCGACCCCACTCGCCTTCAAGACCGCTTCTTTCCTGGTCCAGAATTCCAGGAATCGTCGTTTGGGCTCTTTCGCAGCCGCCATATCATCGATCTCTTCCGGCGTGAAGTAGTTGGCTCACCGCCTCGTGGTCCACGCGCCTGCTGATGGTTTCGATATCCACCCTGAGATCGAGTGTAGGTGAGTTATGCCAGTCATTACGGTGGCATCCTTGGTGTCGCTCAGGCTGAAGCGAAGGTCGGACCCGCTTATGAACGTAGGCCTATTACAAGTGCCACGTCTGAAGGGAATGGCTTTGTGGTGGGTAGTCCAGATATTGACCCATGATCCAACGCAGGTATCCATGACCCAGGAGGAACCGTTCGCGGTCCTCATCGAAACGGAATCGTTGCATCCGGTCCACTGAAGGATCCAACCAGGACCCGAATTCCACAGCGTTGGCACGCAGTTCGGCCAAGGTGGCGATCCAGACATCGATCCGCTCAGTAGCGGGCGCGTTGAACGCACCAGAGTGATCACCGAAGGACCTTCGCAATGAATGGTCAAGGGGCGTCCGACCGTGTCGTTCATACCACCTCGGTGGTAGCTGTCCGCACAGCTACGTCCATGGCCTGTGCCATCTACCGGCCAATTCACGGACGTATGGTTCCTTTGACTCATGTTGTAGTGATCACCTCGGTTCTTCCGCGTGTGCAACCGGGGCTACGAACGCGCTCCAACCATGTCATCCGGCCCCGGCGAACTGCTGCCTTGATCACCGTGACCTGTCCGGTGTATGGCTTCGGCACATAGCGCTTTGTTGCCTTGTCACGAATCGACAATGGAAGTGCTGCAACCAGGTCGGCAACGGACGGTCCAGTATGCATCACCTTGGCCATGGTCCGGAGCACAAGCGCTTTCAGAGGCATGCATCTTCTGCACGGCCTTCTGCTGACTCGATGTAGGGCGCTGGAGGGTAGGTGTCCAGCAGCATCAACATGGGCACGGTATCTCTCCGGCCTGCAGTTGCTGGGCCATCTCAGCGTCACGAGCCCACCGAAGGAATAGCCCGCCAATTGATACGGCCCTTCCGGACGCACCAATTTACTTCCGCAATGAAATGAGCGGCGATGCTCGACACTCCGGAATAATTTCATAAGGGCTGTCCATCCTCACCTTGGTGGAAATAGCCGTAGAACGGTTGCCCGCCCAGGTACGGGGGCAAAAAGAAGTTCCTCCATCACCATGCACGCAGAAGAGCGGGAAACGTTCCCCCTTCCGGCCGGATGATGGAAAGGTTCTCCAAACTGACCGAAGGTGCTTCTCAACGAGGAGTGCTGCCATTTCGGCCACCGTGGGCGCTAGATACAGGTTCCTTCAGGGCCATGGACCCACCGAATTCCTCCTCGACGCGAGCGAGCAATTGGATACCGAGAAGCGAATGGCCACCGGTATCGAAGAAATTGTCGCGTACGCCGATCTTGTCCACCTTCAGCACTTCGCTCCAGAGGTCCGACAATCGTTTTTCCCGGTCATCGCGCGGTGCAACGAAATCAGCACGCAGGATCGGCTGCGGAGCACTGGGCACGGCAGGACTTTGTCCACCTTGCCGTTCGGGTTCAATGGGAAGTTCGCCAGCAACATGTACGCGGTCGGCACCATGTGGTCCGGCAGTCGGGTGCGCAGGTGCTCGCGGATCGATCCGGTCAAGGAGTCCACGCTTCGTGGGTCGGCCAATGTTCCCGGTTCCTTCGGCACCACGTAGCAGACCAACTGTTTCTCCCCAGGAAGGTCATTGCGTACGATCACCACTGGTCCTTTACACCGGGCAGGTCGTTCATAGCGTTCTCGATCTCGCCCAATTCCACGCGTGGAAGCCACGGACCTTCACCTGCCCATCGGCCCTCTGATGAACCTTGATCGTTCCATCAGCGGTCCATCGCACGATATCACCCAAAGTGGTAGAGCTTGCACCAGGGGTCGGTAAGAAGGGATCGTCGATGAAGCGCTCGGCTGTCAATTCATCGCGCCGCCAGTAGCCCAGCGCAACGCCCATACCACCCGTGTACAGTTCACCTTTTCGGCCGATCGTTCTGGTCGCAATGCCTCGTCGAGGACGTGCACGGTGGTGTTGTGGATCGGTCTTCCGATCGGAATACTCGCCCTTCAGTGTGGGACACATCGTTGATGCGATGGCAACACGTGAACGTGGTGTTCTCCGTGGGCCCGTATCCGTTGATCAACACCCCCGGACCGAGCACCGAGTAGCTGCCTTTTTCACATGGGGAACGCTCAGCACATCCCCACCGGTCAGGATGTGACGCAAGTTCCCTGGCAAGTGTTCAAGGTGGTCGTCCACCAGCAGGTTGAACAAACCCACTGTGAACCAGACCGTGGTGATCTTGTATCGTTCGATGGATCCAACGATCTCGAGCAAGGTCGGCTTCTGCTGTGGCTGCAGGACCAAACGACCGCCATTCAGCAGAGCGCCCCAGATCTCCAAGGTGGATGCGTCGAAGGAGATGTTCGACAATTGCAGGAAGGTAAGATCCGGGCCAAAGGGCAGGAATTCCTGGTCACGGACCAAGCGGATGATCGCGCGATGCGGTACGACGACACCCTTCGGGGTCCCGGTGCTTCCGGAGGTGTACATGATGTAGGCCGGGTCGTCAGCCGAACGCGTCGGCATTGGGAGTTCCGCACCTCCAGCCGAAACCTCATCCACGTGCAGCACGCGAGCACCGTGCTTCGGCAGTACATCCTTCAGGTGCCGCTGTGTTACGATCACGTTGACCTTCGTGTCCTCGAACATGAAGCGCAATCGGTCCTCGGGATAGGAGGGGTCGAAGGGCACGAAACATCCGCCGCTACGCAGGATGGCCAGCATCGCAACGATCATGTCATTGCTGCGGTCCATGCACAGGCCGACCGGATCCCCTGGGGCGACGCCTTGCGCGATCAAGTACGAACTGAAGCGACGAACACGATCGTTCAAACTCCGGTAATCGAGCTTGCTGTCCAGGAATTCAAGAGCGGTGCGATCCGCGTGAGCGTAAGCCACCGCTTCGAACAGCTCGGATACGGAGCCTGACGGAATGCCGGATACACTTCCTGTCCAAACCTCGGGTGGCAGTTCTTGCTCACCGGCCACGGGGGCATCGCTGAATAG
This sequence comes from Flavobacteriales bacterium, assembly GCA_041391825.1. Classification (GTDB taxonomy): domain Bacteria; phylum Bacteroidota; class Bacteroidia; order Flavobacteriales_F; family PHOS-HE28; genus PHOS-HE28. Next base: position 23,679 of record JAWKNF010000024.1, read on the forward strand.
GTCGAGGATCGGGGCGCTCGGTGCTGTGATGATGCGCTTGATCAATGTGGTCAACTGGTCCATCCACGAACGCACCGTCGCCTCATCGAACAGGTCCGTGCTGTAGCTCCATTCGAGCACCAGCTTCTCATCGCTACCCGTCGCGTTGAGGAACAGTTCGAAGTTCTCAAAGGCGCGTGGGTCGCTGATCAATCGGTGCGAGAGACCGTCGAACGCAACGCCATCATCGAGGTTCATGTCGATGTTGAAGACAACGGGAACCAGGGGTATCCGCCCTGCTTCACGCGGCACGTTCAAGGTGTTCAGCAGGGTGCCGAAGGTGTACTTCTGGTTGTCGAAGGCGTCGAGCACCGATGTACGTCGGGCCTTCAAGTGCTCAATGAAGGTGCGTTCTTCTTCGAGCTTACTGCGCAATGCCAGCAGGTTCACGCAGTGGCCCACCAAATGCTTCATGTCCAGGTCGCTCTGACCGGCGGCGGGCAGGCCGACAACGATATCGCTATCCTCCGTGATCTTGTGCAGGAGCAGTTCGAACGAGGTGAGCAGGGTGGTCACGAAACTGGCACCGCTACGGGTGGCCACCTCTTTCAAACCATGCACCAGTTCGGGTGCCATCTCGAGATCGAGACGCTTGCCTTTGAACGAGCGGACACGGGGCCTCGGGCGGTCGGTGGGCATGTCCAGCCGCGGAAGGCTTCCACTGAACTGGTCCAACCAATACTTCTCAATGCTCTGAAGCGCGGGGTCCTTCGCGTTGTCGATCACCGCAAGGGCGTATTCGCTGAAGGGGATCGCATCCGGGAGGGCGGGAGAGGCCCCTGAACGTGCGGAGTTGTACAGGGCACTGACCTCCGCCATCATGATGCCCAAGCTCCAACCGTCGCACACCACATGGTGTCCTGCAAGTTGCAGCAGATGCGTGCTACCGTCCATCCGGACGAGACGAGCACGGAACAAGGGGCCGTTCTGCAGGTCGAACGGCGTATTCATATCGCGTGTTGCCAACGCGCGTAGTTGCTGTTGGCGCTCTGCAGCCGGGAAGGTGGACAGGTCGAGGTAGCTCAGTTCCGGAAGCTCACTTTCCGAAACGATCATACGCGTATTGCTCGGGCTGATCGTGGAGCGCAGCGCTTCGTGCCGGGCCACCAGCGAACGGATCGCCTGTTCCATGGCCGATCGGTCGAGTTCCCCTTTGAGCTCCAACGTCACGCTTTCATTATAGGCGCATGAAGCCTCAGGGCCCATTTCCGACGCGGCCAGGACCTCGCGCTGAGCATCCGTCGTGGGAATGATGCGTTCGATCGGTGGACCCACGAATGGGTCATGCTCCACGGGAACGAGGACCGGTTCGAAAGTGAATTTCTCCATTTATACTAGACTCACTGTTCTATTTCAACCTGAAGGTACTTTCCTTTCCGTTGCTGGTCAGGAATGAACCATGCGGGCTCACCTTTCGCGGTCCTGCCGATACGTGCTCCGGGATGGGAGGTTCCATTGCACTGATCACACGCTCACTCAATGTACGTGCGCTGCCGTTCAACACGCTGTTCACCGTTTCGATGGGGTAGGTGCGCTCAGGCATGAACCCGCTCTCGCGCAGTTCGATGCACGTCTTCTCCACGGCTTCGACGATCTTCTCCACATCGGCTTCGGTGTGCGCGGTGGTGAGGAAGTGCGGGAAGTCCAGCACGTGCACGCCGTGGTAACGCATCAGCATGAAGAAGAGCTCGGTGTAGTTGACGCTCTCATCATACTTGGTCTTGAACGCACTGCCGAACGTTACCCAACGATAGGGGAGCTGGTACTGGTCGAAGAGCCCGTTGACGCGCTTTACCATGTCGCCGGTCATGTCGTTCAGTCGTTCCTGCAGTGCAGGACCCACCTCCTTCATGTGGAGCAGGGCGGCTTTGGCAGCGGCCATCGTCAGCGGGTGGCGTACGAAGGTGCCGGCGAAGTAGGTGACCCCCGAAGGCGGTACGCTGTCATCGCCGAATTGCCAGCAGCCACCGTCCAGCGCATCCATCCATTCGTGTTTGCCGATCATGGCACCGATGGGCATGCCACCACCGATCACTTTTCCGTAGGTGCCGATGTCCGCCTGGATGCCGAACAGGCCTTGCGCTCCGTTCGGGTGCATGCGGAAACCGGTGATCACTTCGTCGAAGATCAAGGCCGCACCATGTTGCTTGGTGATCTCGCGCACTTCGCGCAGGAAATCCACCGGGCGGAATTCCATCCGTCGGCTTTGAACCGGTTCCACCAGTACGGCCGCGGCCTCGTGGCAACGCTCTTTGATGATCTGGAGACTTTCGGGCGTGCCGTAGTCCAGGATCAACATGTTCTGCACGGCTTCGGGCATGATGCCGGGTGCGCCCGGATAGCTCTTCCGGCTCTTGCTGCCGCGGATGATCACCTCGTCGTTGATGCCGTGGTAGCTTCCGCTGAAGGCGATGATCAAGCTGCGACCGGTGACGGTCCGTGCCATGCGCATCGCGCCGAGAACGGCCTCGGATCCGGTGTTGCAAACTGCTGCGCGTTCACCGCCGGTCAGTTCGCACAGAAGATTCGATACATCCGCAGCGAGCGGGTGCATGGGTCCGATATCAACGCTCGCATCGAGTTGCTTGTGGCAGGCCTCGCGAATGAAGTCGGGCATGTAGCCGAACATCGATGATCCGAATCCGCTGAGGATGTCGACGTATTCGTTGCCGTCGATATCCGTGAGGTGACAACCGCGGCTCTTGTCCACGACCACCTGGTAGGTGAGCTCTTTGGTCTGCGGCTTGAAGCCGGTCACCACACGCGGGTCGGCCATCTTCTCGCGGTTCGCCTGCGTGAAGGCCTTGCTCTTGGCGGTCTTCCTGGTGTAGCGCTGCACGAAGGCATCGAACCATGTGCGCTGCTCTGGCGTCATGTCGTCCACCTTCTCCTTGACGATCCGCGCCTGTGCACCGAATACTTTTTTCAGTTCGGGCGCGTCCTCTAGTGCAGAAGCAGTTGTTGGTTGTTGGTTGTCAGTTGTCCGGCCGCCACTGGCAACCGACAACTGCGAACCGGCAACTGCATCCGACCAATGCGGCAGGATGTGATCCGCCAGCTTGTCCAGATTCGGCAGCTCCTCGTTCAGCTGTCGGAAGGTCACCTTCACGCCGAACTTCTTGCTCAGCGAGGTGGCGACCTGCGTTAGGAACAGCGAGTCGAGGCCCATCTCCAGGAAGGTCTCTTCATCGCTCGCCTCCGCCAGTTCCAGGCCGGAGCTTCCTCCAACAGGGTCTTGATCTGCTGGATCAGGTTCTGCTTCGGGCTGAGGTTGGCATCACCGCTGTCGGGTACGGGTGCTTCGATGGCCGTGGATGCGATCGCATGACCGCCAGCAGCGACCATCGCCACGGGATCCACCCAATGGCGCACGCGCTCGAAGGCATAGGTCGGCATGGAGATCCGTCGACGTTCCTCCTGCTCGTAGAATTTCTTCCAGTCGATCAGCACACCGCTCTGCCACAGGCCACCAACGGCCTTCAGCAGTTGCGTCAATTCGTTCCCATTGCTGGCACTGTCGCCCAACGAAGGCACGGCGATCTGCTTCTTGGTGTCGCTGCTCTGCTGGCGGGCCAGTGTCGTTGCGGTGATCCGTGGACCGACCTCAAGCATCACTCTGTCCGCATCCGCCCATGCGAACTTCACGGCTTGCGCGAAACGCACGGTAGCGCGCAGGTGATCGCTCCAGTACTTCGAAGAGGTCGCTTCCTTATCCTTCAACCATTCAGCGGTCACTGTGCTGATTTATCGGGATGCGCGGTGCGTTCAGTTGCACCCCATCCACCACCTTCTTGTAGGGCGCCACAATGACGTCCATCATCGGGCTGTGGAAGGCGTGGCTGGTGAAGAGCAACTTGCAGGTGATTCCGTCCTTCTCCAGTTCGGCCTGCAGCTTTTCGATCGCTTCCTTCGGCCCGCTGGCCACGCACAATTGCGGTCCGTTGTTGGCAGCGATGCTGCAGCCTGCCGGAAGTTTCTGGCGACATCCTCTTCCGCAGCGCGCACGCTGAGCATGCTGCCACCGGGCAGTTCCTGCATCATGCGACCGCGGTTGGCGACGAGCGTCACGGCATCCTCCATGAGAACACACCGGCCAGACAGCCCGCAGCGAATTCACCGATGCTGTGGCCCATCATCGCATCGGGCACGATGCCCCAGTGCATCCACAACTTCGCCAGGTTGTAGTGCATGGTGAAGAGCGATGCCTGCGTGTGATCGTCTGTTTCAGCTGCTCTGCGGCCTGCTCTTCTTCACCGACTTTCGGGAAGACGATGGCTTTCAGATCGACACCGAGTTCTTTGCTGAATAGTTCGCAACACTGATCGAAGTGTTGGGCGAAGACCGGCTCGCTTGCGTGCAGGTCGCGGCCCATGTTCACAGACTGCGATCCCTGGCCGGGGAACATGAAGACCACGCCTGGCGCGGCTTCGTGCAGTTCGCGCGTTCCGATCAGGTTGGTGTCCTTGTTCGCGATCGCCTCCATCACTTCGGCATGCGAACCACCCACGATCAAGCGACGATGCTTGAAGTGGCGGCGACCGAGCTGAAGCGTGTACGCGGCGTCCGCGAGCGACGCTTCCGAGTGGGTTTCGAGCCACACACGGAGGTTCTCCGTCATGGCATCGAGCGAGGTCTTGCTCTTCGCGCTGAGCAGGAACAACTGCTTGCTGCGTGATGCGCTCGTCGGTGCTTCGACAGGCGGTTCGGCAAGGATCACGTGTGCGTTCGTGCCACCCACACCGAAGGACGATACACCGGCGATGCGGGGAACGTCCGTTCGAGGCCAGGCGATGTTGTCCTTCGCAACGGTGAATGGGCTGTTCGCGAAATCGATGGATGGGTTCGGCGTTTCGAAACCGAGGCTTGCGGGGATGGTGCCTTCACGCAAGGCCAGCGCGGTCTTCATCACGCCGGCCGCACCGGCTGCTGCGGTCAAATGGCCGATGTTCGATTTGATCGATCCGATCGCGCAATGCTGCCGCGGTGCGTCAGCGGGCGAACCATGGTTCGCCCCTACGGCATTGCCATTGGCGAATGCCAATGTCAACGCCTCCACCTCGATCGGATCGCCCAGCGGCGTTGCCGTTCCGTGCGTTTCCACATACGTGATCCGGTCCGGCGATACACCTGCATCGGCTTGTGCCATCGCGATCACTTCCGCCTGTCCGCGCACGCTGGGTGCGGTGAAACTGGCCTTGTCGCTGCCGTCGTTGTTCAGCGCTGCGCCCTTGATCGTCGCGTAGATGTGGTCCATGTCGCGGATCGCGTCGTCGAGGCGCTTCAATACGATGATGCCAACGCCATCGCTGCAGCTCGTGCCCTTGCCGTTCGCGTCGAAGGTGCGCGTGCTGCCGTCGGGGCTGTACATGCCGCCCTCGTTGTACACGATGCCGCTGTTGAAGGGAACGGTCAGCGCGATGCCACCGGCGAGGGCCATATCGCATTCACCATCGCGCAATGCTTTGAACGCTTGCGCGATCGCGACGAGCGAGGTGCTGCACGCCGTGTGGATGCTCAATGCTGGACCACGCAGGTCGAACTCGAAGGCGAGACGTGTAGCGATGTAGTCCTTCTCGTTACCCGTCATCACTTGGAAATCACCGACCTGTTCGATGAGTTCCGGATGCCCGATGACGTTGCGCGTGAAGTAGGTGTTGTTGCCCATCCCGGCGTACACGCCGATCAGGCCGTCGAACTGTGCAGGGTCATAGGCGGCATCCTCCAACGCGGCCCACGCCGTTTCGAGGAACACGCGTTGCTGCGGATCCATCAAGGCGGCCACGCGCGGGTTCACGCCGAAGAAGCCCGCATCGAATTTGTCGGCATCGTTGATCACGCCGCGCGCTGGCACATAGTCCGGATCGTTCTTTATCGCTTCCGGAATGCTCGGATCCAGTTCCTCTTTGCTCCAGCGACTGATGCTGTTCTTATTTGCGAGGAGGTTCTTCCACAGTTGCTCCACATCAGCGGCGCCCGGGAATCGGCCGCTCATGCCGATGATGGCGATGTCCCGCTTTTCGGGCGAGACATATCTCGCCCCTACGCGGGCCTTTGCCATCTCGGCGGGACTCTGGGTCGTACCTGATCCTTCCAGGAAAGCCGCGCAGGCATTGATCGTCGGGTGCTGGTAGAGTTTCACGATCGGCAA
>JAWKNF010000025.1:0-25389 GCA_041391825.1 Flavobacteriales bacterium
GGTCCAGAGCAGGGGTGAGGCTCCGGTGTGCCGCAAGGGCGATGCGAAGTAGCGTTTGCTGATACAGGCCAGGATGATCGTTTCGCGTACGCGTTGGTCCTGTGCGGGATAGCTCTTGTTCAGGTCGAATTCCATCAAACCATCATGGCCGACGTAGGCGATGAGATCCGCCCCGGCACCGGCTTGTATCGTAAGCCCGTCCAGGTGGATGGGTCTCGGTCCAGCCCCCGAAGCATAGCGCATCAGGTCCTCCGTCGCTTCGCGGATGTTGCGCCCGTCGTAGGCCTCGGCGACGAGATACACCGCACTGTCCCGATGCTTCCACACGGCACGGTCCAAGATGTGCGCTTCCGTGGCCTTGGGGCATTCAACCCGCTGCCATTCCTCCGCTCGGTCGAAGTGTGTGCGCACACCATAGCCGGCGCCCCAGTACAGGTTGGTGCTGGCCTTCTGCCCATTCCCGATCCCGGCAGGCACTTTCACGATGCCTTGGTACTTGTTGTCGCACAAGGCCACCAGCACATGGATCACACGCGACCGTGCCGAACCGGTGCCACTGCACAGAACAAGTATCAAGGACAGGACGATCGCTCTCATGCTGAAGGAATGCGTTGCAGTCCATATGTAACGGCAGAAGCGCTCAGCGTATTGGGAAGAGCGCAGGGACCTCTGCCTTATAACGCAGGTAGGCCTCGCCATGGATCTCGATCAGCTTCTGCTCCTCCAAGCGGATGCCGATCGGCAGGTACGCGAAGGTGACCCCGACGACCAGCATTGTTGGAGGCGAGAAGGAGAGGAGCAACCAGCCTAAGGCCGCGAGGATGATGCCGCTGTAGATGGGATGGCGCACCTTACTGTGCATACCGCTGCGCACGAGCCCCGTATCCGCTTCCGGCACGAAACCGAGAAAGCCCGCACCACCGAAGCGCAGCACGGCCGCAGTGGCTATCGCTGCGCCGATCACGATCAAGGCCCATCCTCCGATCAGGACGAGCGGTGTATGGGGAACGGCCGTTGCAAAGGGAAGCTGCACGTATCGGTGCACCACCCAACCCGCCAGAAGCGTGGAAAGCAATGAGTAGCTCAGTCGGTACCAACGATCCAGCCCTGGCGCTTGCGCGGCCCATTGCTTCACACCATTCCAAGCCAACGCGCTGCTGTGCAGGCCATAGAACAGCACCAAGGATAGGAGCAGGAGCAACATCGTGACAAGGTATCGCGAAAGGCCACCGCAACGGGGTGGCCTTCCAGGTATCTGCGGTGTTGTGGATCAGCGCATGTCGTTCACCTCAACGCCGGGGTATCGCCTTGTTGAGGCGGAAGAGCGCATTGTCACCGGTTCAGTGGTGGAAGCTACGAGAAGCGCGTAGGTGACGATGTTGCCATCCTTGTACAGCACCTGGATCTCCATGGGCTCGGTCTTGGCCTTGTCCACGGTAAGCACCACGGTGTGGTAGGGCTTCTGGCGGGGTCCAAGGGGAATAGCTTCCACCACTTGGGTGTGTTATTTTCTTCCACGAACTGGCTCTTGAAACTCTTCGTACTGGGTGAACAGCTTGCTCGGGTCCAGTCCTGTCCATCTCGGGTTGGGGTCGCTCAAGTTCACCTCGTTGCTTTCCTTGTTGTAGGTGTACAAGGTGGTGCCATCGTTGATGATGGTGTTCTGGTCCAGTACCAGGTTGAACTTTTGCCCTTCTACTTTTCTCTATGGTGCCGTCTTGTTTCACATCAAGTTGTCCTTGGTGTTCTGCGTGCTGGCCGGAATCGGCCTGAAGCTGGTCCAGCCCTTGGCCTTGGTCATCAACTTGTCCACGATGGCCTTGCTGCGGGCATCGTCCTTAGTTACGGTGGTCAAGGACAGGAAGAGGAACGAAGCGAAAAGGAGAATGGTCTGTTTTTTATGTTGCTACGAAGGTATGCGGCCTTGGAAAGCAAAGCAGCCAAGCTTCCGAGGGCCTACTTTTGGACTTCTTCCTTTCTTCTGTCCTTACGGTCCTTCTTCTTGCCGTCCTTCTTCTTGCTCTTCTTGTCCTTGTTCTTCTTGTCCTTCTTGCCGGACTTTCCTTCTTCTCCTTCGTAGGCGCTTCCTCCTGTTTCGGGCTCAGCATATGCCCTCGGCACTTGGCGATCCGCAATGGCAGGCCCAAGCCTTCAACAACTCAGGCGTGTAGGGTTATTACTGAAACCTGTAGTCGTAGGTGACCTCCTCCCCTGGTTTGATCGCACGCAGTGCTTCAACGTATCACCTGATCACGCTTCTGATCCTTGCTGGGATGTTCATGCACGAATGCTATGATCAGTAGCCTGCACCTGCAATTGATCCACTTGCTATGTTGGCCGCGCACGTTGGCATCGATGATCCAATCGTCGTTCAAGTGAACAGGAAGGTGTGACGCCGGATATGGTCGTTGCAGGTCCATCGTCCGCTGTGGCGTGCGAGATCAAGGTCCTTTGTATTCGACGATGTGTTTCCTTGCGGATGGGGGCGGTGGCGATGACACCGTTGCCGTGGATCGCCGAACGGCGCTTGGCGATCTTCAGTTTCTTTTCCATGGGCTGCGAATATGGCCGTTTTGCTTGAATGCGAGGGAACACGGATCATGCGGATCGTAACGAACTTTGCAACCGCGTCATCTGTGGCAAAACAACGATCGTCGGAACCTGATCAGAAGTAGAACTGCACCACCAGGATCCCGGCGATGATGCACACCAGGCTTCGGCTAAAGGCATGATGCCTAAGGTGTAGCGCGTGTTCTTCACGTTCACGCTGCCATAGTAGAGCGCCACCACGTAGAAGGTGGTCTCCGCAGCGCCTTGGAACAGACAGCTCAGCAGACCGGTGATGCTATCGGCGCCATAGGTCTTCATGGCATCGAGCATGAAGCCCCGTGAGCCACCGGCACTGAAGGGACGCATAAGGGCCAATGGGAATGGCGGAACAATTACTTCCTTGTTCAAGGCTCACCTTGTTCATGGCGAAGGTGAGACCGTCCATCACGATGCCCATCAGGCCGCTGTTGCGGAAGATGCTCAGCGCGGCGAGCATCGCCAGCATGTATGGTAGGATGCGCAGGCCCGTGGTCCAGCCGTCCTTGGCGCCGTGCACGAAGTTGTCGAACATGTTGGTGCCCTTCGCGGTGAAGTAGCGCTCCAAGCAGGCATACCCGGACGATCGCGCTGACGATCACCACCAGCATGCCGTTGCTGAGGTTGTCCGTGAAGTGGAATTTGGCCACACCGCTGAGCGATCCAATGTAGACCATGAGGCCACCGATGATGGTGCTGATGAGCAGGATGGCGCCCATGACGGGCAGGTTGAAGATCTTGATGCGCTGCTTTCCGGCCACCATGAACAAGGCGGCGAGCGTGCCGGCGAAAGAGACGATGATCATCGGGATCATGATGTCCGCCGGGTTCGAAGCACCTTGGGCAGCGCGGTACCCGATGATGCTGGTGGGCAGCAACGTAAGACCTGCGGCATGCAGACAGAGGAACATGATCTGGCTGTTCGTCGCCCGGTCCGGCGCGGGGTTGTCCTCCTGCATGCTCTCCATGGCCTTCAGTCCGAAAGGCGTGGCGGCGCTGTCCAGGCCTAGGAAGTTGGCCGCGAAGTTCAAGGTCATGAAGCCGTAGGCAGGGTGGTCCTTGCGCAGCTCCGGGAACACCCGATGGAAGACCGGGGAAAGGAAGCGCGCCACCTTCTCCATGGCCCGCGAATCGATCAAGAGGTTCAGGAGACCGCAGAAGAAGGTGAGGTAGCCGATCAAGGGCAACCACAGGTCCATGATGGTGTTGCGACAGGTGGCGAAGAGGCCATCGGCCGGTTGGTACCCGACGGTTGCGCGCACGGTACCGGTCTTGCTGAAGCTGAACAGCGTATCGCCGCGCTGCACACCCGCCACACCAGCTGATCGCAACTCAAGCACCAGGTCCGCCGCAGCGGGATCGGTAGCGTCCATCTCGGCCACCACCAAGGGCTCGCCCTGTTCGCCGTTCACCATGGCGCCCAAGGAATACTGCCGCCCCATGGCCATCATCACCAGCACATAGCCAATGCTCAGAATAAGTATGAAGGTCCAGAATCGACTCAGTGCCATGGCATGCGGCACAGCTGCTTCGTGCCATATGCAAAGAAGCGATCCTTTGGGCGGCCTTCCGGAGCGTCCGCTGCTTCTTGGTGAACAGGGGAGTGTGGAAGGGGGGCGCGCCGGACGATGATAGGTTCAACGGAACCGCGCCACGAAGTCCCGGTAGCCGGTGCACTCGGTGATCGCGCGGTAGGCTTCGCGGCTCTTGCCATCCTTCAGCGCGGCCGCATGTGGGTTCTCCCATTCGTCCAAGCCACCCTCACCTTGGAAGCTCAGCCAATTCGCTTCACATTCCCCGGCCATCCGGCAGGCCATCGCCTTCAACACCGGATCCTTTGCATACTTCATGGCTGCCACGTAGTAGGGCTTGGCCTTGGCGCAGCCGAAGTAGGCACCATCCGTAGGCCCGGCGTACTCGCGATCACGCCATTCGCTCATTTCCCACATGCTCCAACCGATGCGCGACATGATCCAGTACTTCCCGTGCCAAGTCATATTATAGTACGCGTTGCCCAAGAGGTAATTGTTCAAGGCCCGCTTGCTGGGGTCTGTCCGTGCCTCACGCTTCAAGGCGATCATCCGTTCCAGTATCGTGCGCTTGTTGTAGCGTCCCTTATCCCTGTGTTCCGTGTTGTGTTGGTCCTCGAGGTCCACCACGAATGGGTCGTCACCGCTGAAGTTGGCATACGGGTATTCCTCCCAGAAGGCATCCGGCACTTGCTTCAATATGGCCAATGCTTCTTCCAAGCGATCGGCATTCACGTACCACGTGGCCTTGTAGTCGAGGAGTTTCTCGCGTGTAAGTTCATTGCTCCTGAATGCGATCTCCGTTCGGTCCCAGCCATCGGGTCGTTCATCGCTTCCTGTCAGGTAACGTTCAAAGGGTGTCTTGTCCGACTTGTCCAAGTACGCGATCATGCGATCGTAGTCCGCCGGGGTGGCGATCTCGAAGGCCAAGTGCCGGGCGTTCTTGCTGAACCAAAGCGGGGTGACGGTGCCATAGCGGCGTTCACTGCGGGCCAAGAGGAACAGCCCCTCCGCCACTTCCCCGCGCTCGATCAGTTTCTTGCCCAGGTACAAGTGCAATTGGTCCAATAGCGTTCGGCTGTCCGTCCATTCGACCGTGCTGTTCGCCAACTCCACCAGTGCAAGGATGTCCGCTCGGGTAGCATCGGTCAACCGTTCGTTGGTGATCACGGCCGCAAGGATCCTGTCCAAGCCGGCTTGTGCCCGCATCCGAACGGTACTGTTCGGATCACGATCCACGCGTTCCATCAAGGATCGGCAAGCTTCGGTATTGCCGGACACCAGCGCCAAGTGCCCATTGAGCAATTCGAACTGTGGCCGCATCTCCGGAGTGGCATCCACGGTGACCCGGTCGATGAATTCCCGCACTTCGCGCAAGTAATCGAGATCGGCCTGTTGGATCTGCTCCTCGGTCAATGGAGGGTCAAGTGGTGCGCTCCAGAAATTGATGGCGGCGTTGTAGTCCGTCAACGTGGGTGTGAGCAGCCAATCCTCCAACTTGTTCACTTCGCGACCGAGCAGCATCGGCAAGTGCCTGTTGCATGGATCCAGAGCGTGTATCCGTTCCAGGTCCGCGAGTGCTCGGCCAGGGTGCTGCAGGTCGCGCATCACCAAGAGGTTTGCACGCTGTCGATCGTTCGTTGCCAGGTCCAAGTAGCGGTCCGCCTCCCGGAAATTGAACAGTTGCACCATGCGGAACTGCTTGTCCGTGGCACGATCGAGCAATTCAGCATAGGCCAGATCACGTTCCGTGGAAGGCAGCATGCTGGCGAGGTAGAACGCGGCCGAAGGTTCCAGCCAGGACTTTCCGCGAAGGGGTATCAGGTGCTGTTCGTACACGCGTTGTGGGACCTCCATCGCTACGTTGCCGTAGTGCGCCAAGCGGATCAATTGGTAGGCGAGGCGTGCGCGAAGCTGCGGATCACGTGCGCGTCCCAGCAGGAGGAGCCCATCGTCCCAAGCCCGGCTGATCCCATCCACATCGTGCTGCTCGAATCCCCATGGGTCACCGTGTGAGACCAGTGTTTCACAACGTTTGGCGTAGGAGATGTAATCCGGCCATCCCTTGCGCAGCTTCTTCAAACGCAACAAGAAGGGGTTCGAGAGGAAGAGATCGCGCTCGTTCTCGAAATAGTCCTTTGGCGTAATGCCGTACAGGATCATGCCGATCATTTCCGCGTTGACATCCTTGCCAACGATCGCCTGCCATTCAGCGATGTTGGGGTCGTAGGACAGCGTGTTGATCAGATCGTGGTCCAGGTCGAACAACTGTTCCGTGGTGAAGTAGAAGGGATGCAAGGCATGCGCATCGGCCAACTGCGGTTGCAGAAGCCAAAAGCGAACGTCCTCGCTCGTGGTGTAATCCGGCCCACAGCCGTTTATGGACGCCGGGAAGAGCCCGCATAGCAAAGCGACGAGACCGAGGATCAAGCGTTTCATGGCTCGTTGGTCCGCGCGTATCGAACGGTCCCGAATGCGTTCAAGGTGCTGTTCACGGTGCTGGTGTCGAGTCTTTGGAAGGTGGTCGCACCCAGTTCAAAGAACGCGATCGCCGTGCTGTCATTGTTCACAGCTGTGCGCGCTAACTCCGTCACTTCGCGTATCAGTTCGGCCGTCATGCGCTCAACGCGAACCACGTCCCCGTAATGCAATTGAGGTAGGTGGTCATTGTCCTCCATCTTCACTTGGAACGGACCCTCCATCGGTCCTGTCAAAAGCCCGCTTGTCAGGGCTTCGTCCATCGTCTCTTCGCTCAGGATCCCCATGAAACGCCCCTTACGGAACTGGGCGCCCCACGAGAAAGCCGGAATCGCGATATCCAGCGGCAAGGGGTAGGGGGCGGTGTGTTCGAAATAGGGTTTCGCGGCATTCACATTGAAGATCGAGTTGATATCACCCGGAGCGCTCACTTGGCCCACGTTGTAGGGCATCAACATGCCCCTGTCCACGGGTGGTACGCCGGTCGCCTCGGGCCGCGCGAACTGATGTAAGCGTATCGTTGCGCTTACCGGCATATCCAAGCTGTCGTTCATGATCTGCGCCAGTCGGAAGAAACGCTCCTTCGTGCGTTCGGTCCAGTCGCAGTCCAACAGCACTCCGTGGATCCGCTCTGGTCGTTCCATGGCCAGTTTTCGCAATAGCTTGCGCGCAAGCAGTTCCGTTCCGCCATCATCCAACTTCAAGAAGGTGTTGTTGGTGATGTAAATGCATGGCACGAATTCGATGCTTTCGGTGAGCGTTCCGCGTGCTTTTCCGTAGTTGCGCCATTCGTATAGGACCGGTACCACCGAAACCGGGTGCGCACCATGGGCCGGGTCCCAATCGATGTCAAGGATCTTTTGGTAGACGCGTTGTACGCGGTTCCGCTCCAACGCTTCGGTTTCGCCGGAGTTCATGCTTGGGTCGTTCTTCCAACGGAACACCGCAGGTATGATCACGCTTTCCGTCCGCGGCCCGCACGCGCTCAAAAGCACCATTGCCAGCACGAGTAGGATCGGAGGTCGTAGGCCCATTCGGTATGCTCGTGCTGCGCTGTGCGAAGCTATGCAAGGCACCTTCCTCTTGAGCGCTGTCACTGCACGACCAAGCTTCCAACGTACATCATACTGGCGCTTTGGGCACTGAACACCCGATACGTTCCGGGTTGAAGGGTCGAAGGAATTTCCACGAGGCCACCTGTGCTGCGAAGCTGCGCGACGGATCTTCCAACAAGGTCGATCAAAATGTAGTTGGCAAAGCCGTCCATGCCTTGGGTCCGGGTGGTTTCCCCGGCGTGCAGCAGGTTGGGCCAAAGGCCGACCGCATGTCCGGGTGTAACGCTCGCATTACCGGTCGTCGTCCGGAACAGGTCCTCGAAGCTCTGCGCATATTCGTTTGCTAATGCACAATTGCCAACGGCATCCCAATTAACGCTCCACGTCATCAAGCCGCGCAAGTTCGGGTAGGTTCCCATGCATGTGTAGTTTCCCGGAGCTGCTCCACCTTCCCGCAGGTAGTGAACGGCCTCGGCCAGGACATCAGGCGTCACATAACCTCCTCCTGCTGCGCTCGGACAAGCGGGTAGGCCGATCGCCACCTTTTCCGCAGGAAGCGGCGCGAAGAATCCACCCGCTCGTTTGAAAGCCTTGCAACAAGGCTTCGGTCTGGCTCACGATGAAGTCCGCGGTGCCTTGCTCGTAGGTCCCACCATCGATGCCATACATGCTTCCACTGTTATACAACTGCACCTGCAGGATGTCCAAGCGCTCGCGAAGTGCATCGATGATCGGGAGGTAAGCGCCCCAGATCCCACCGAAGGCGCTTTGTCCACCTTGTACATAGGCTGTTTCCGGGGCCATGGTCAGTATCATTTGTCTTCCATGATCGGTCTGATATTGTTCCGCGATGCTGTTGATCGCATCGATCAGGCGGATCACCGCAGGGTCCGTCGGTGCGGCGATGCTACCGCCGGATATGCTTACCGAAGAGCCTTCAAGGTCGATGTCCAGCCCATCGAAGCCATAGGTATCCATGATGGCCAAGAGGCTGCTCACGAATTCATCGCGCTCTTCATCGCTGTCCAAATGCACCGCCGCATTGGCACCCCCGATGCTGATGAGCACCTTTCGACCTTGGCCTTGAAGGTTGACCACATCACTCATGAAGGTGACCGCATCGGTCTCCGCCGGGGCGAATTCCATCACATGCGAAGTCCCTATCGCTGGAACGGCGAACGAAACGGCGATGATGCTGTAGCGCGTATCCACCGCAGCGAGTTCCATGTATGGTGCGGAAGGGTCGTTCCAGTTGTGCCAGTAGCCGATCAGGTCCGTGCTCTGCGCGGTGACAAGGCAGGTGCAAGAGAGGAAAAAGAAGAGGGTGGCGTTGCGCATGTGCCACAAGTTCGTGGCTTCCTCGCCATCCTCCATGAACGATCCGACAAAGCCCTTTTCTGCTCCCATCGAAGGGATCGCCGTATCGCTGAACAACACCGGCTAATCCGGTGCCGTAGCCGCCAATCCGTACACCATCGGTAGCTTCCCCTCCATGCCTATGATGCGGAACAGTCCGTCATCGCCCTTCACGGCGTTGGCGAAACAGTCATGTGGCGAACCATCCAGTTCCTCGAAGCACTCGATCCTAAAGCCTTCTGCCAACAGTGAGCTTAACACTTCGCCTAAGCTGTGGTTCCAGGTATAGGAGGGGAGCTCCAAACCTGAACCGCGGTCGGCGTACGACCCGTCCTCCACCTCCACGATCCGTTCGCGGTTGAAGTAGGAATACTGCACGTGGCTGAATGCGTTGTCCCACATCCATACCACGGGGTGGAACTCCACAAAGACCAAGCGACCGCCCGGTTTCAGGTAGCGACGGATATTGGCAGCCCAAGGCTTCAGGTCCGGGAGCCAGCCTATTGTGCCGTAGCTCGTGTACACGATGTCGAAGCGCCCGTCCAGTTCCGGCCGGTGGTCGATGACATTGCTTGCGACCCATTCAGCCTGTAGCCCACAGCGTTCCGCCAATTTCCTTGCTTCGTTCAAAGCCACATCTGAGAGGTCGAGCCCTGTGACCTTCGCGCCCATACGGGCCAGTGAAAGGGTGTCCTGTCCGAAGTGGCATTGCAGGTGCAGGATGTGCGCGCCGCGCACCTCACCGAGCAGTTCCAGTTCGATCGCCGTCAAGGAGTTGCGACCGGCCACGAAGCTTTCCACATCATAGAAGGGCGAGACCACGTGCTTCTTGGTCCGTTCGTTCCAAAGCGCTCTATTGGCTTTGAATTCGGGTTGATGCTCTGTTTCGTTCATGGCCGGATTACGAGCGAACCAAAGTAAGTCTCCCGTAACGCTCGGCGGCGTGGCGTCCTTCCTTGGACGGGATGTGCATCCCATCGGTCCAGTGTCTATCATTGTTTCAGATACCGGGTAATACCAAAGGTCGTATGAACAGCACGCCATTGAGGGCGTGACCGAACATGGCGAAACCGCTCCACACACGATTCGGCTTCATCAACCACATCCTGGAACGGCGCTACCGCTACTTGCTCTACGCGTTGTTGGGTTTCATCGTGTTGCCGAGCTTCTTCTACAAGAGCCTCTATCATCGCGAGGTCACGTACGTCTGTCTGAGCGCTGTCTTGATCATGGGCGTTTATGCTGTCCATACGACCGTCCGTAACCTGTACATCGGACAGATCGCCGCCATGATCGTGATCCTCATCAACGCGTCCGGCTTGTTCAACACCAATGCGACCGTTCAGTTCTACGTCGGTTTCTTGTTCTACATGGTCTTTTACTTGTACGTGGCCTATGATCTCATCCGGAAGGTTCTTCGCACCTCCACGGTCACTGTAGGCGTGCTCTTTGCCTCCATCAACGTGTACCTGCTCGTAGGGCTTATCGGGGGCTTCGGCTTCATGCTGATCGAGAACGCTTTCCCCGGGTCCTTGAAGAACCTTGAGCTCACGGACCTGAGCACCGACCCCAGCCACTTCATCTACTTCAGCTTTGTCACCATGAGCACACTGGGCTATGGTGATATCACGCCGGTCACCGCGCCGGCCGAGGCCGTTGCCATCCTGCTCAGCGTTTTCGGCCCCATGTACTTGACCATTCTCGTGGCCATGTTGGTAGGGTGCTACATCGCACAAGGTGCACGAGACCTTGAACGGGAGCGCTAGGACCGACTTTTTCATGTTTTCGTCATCCCGGGTGTCGGGTGTGTTGTGCCAGCGCTTCGCGGCCTCATCCAGTTCGTACATCCCATGAACCACAAGCATCATCGCTCCTTGATCACTGTTCTTTTGGCTCCTGCGTTTCCAAGAAGAAGTACACCGCCATCAAGGGAAGCAACGAGACGCTCCTGAACAAGGTGGATGGCCCGAACCGCGACCTGGCCGCTTGCCAAAAGAGCCTTCAGAGTGCGGAAATGCAACGCCAACCTGCAGACCAGCACCATCACCTTGCGCGAACAAGTGAGCGAGAGATGAGCGTGACCAACGCAGCACTGCTCGTAAACGCGCCATATTGCCGTCCACAAAGAGGCCGAGAACCTCGAGAAGTCCTTGAGAACATCCGCGAGAAGGACCTCCAGATCCGCCGCATGCAGGATGCCCTTACCAAGAAGGATTCCGTGACCCTCGCGCTCGTGGTGGCACTGAAAGGGAGTCTTGGTAACCTGGCCGACGAGGACATCCAAGTGAACGTGGAGAAGGAGTGGTCTTCATCTCCATCAATGACAACGTGCTGTTCAAGAGCGGCAGCACCACTATCAACGACAAGGCCAAGCCTGTGTTGGCTTGCGCCTGTGGTGAACAACAGGCCCGACATGGAGTTCCTGGTGGAAGGACACACGGATGATGTGCCCATCAGCCGCGACTGCTACAAGGACAACTGGGACCTCAGCGTACTGCGCGCCACATCCATCGTGCGCATGTTGCAAAAGGACTTCAATGTGGACCCCGCCCGCATGACGGCCGGCGGCCGCAGCCAATACGTACCGCTCGTTGCCAACGACTCCGCCGAGAACAAGGCCCGCAACCGCCGCACACGCATCGTGGTGCTGCCGAAGATGGACGAGTTCTACAAGATGATCGAGGACGGTATGAAGGAGGCCGGGGAATAGAGCGGCCGTAGACGCCGACCCTAACACACGTCAGTCAGTCCGTGCGCGCCCCATTAACTTGGGAACATGCCGCGTACAGCACCACTGCGCGCCTTCGTGGAGGAGGTAGGGGACCTCGCACGCTTCACCGGGCGCTTCTTTCGGGAGGCGTTCCGTCCGCGTTTCGAGGGAGGAGCTGCTGCGGCAGGCCTTCATCAACGGCTATCGCTCCTTGCCCTGTGGCGGTAACGGCTTTCATCATGGGCCTCCGGTACTCTCACTGTGCAAAGTAGGCCCACCTTGGAACGCTTCGGGGCCGAGAGCATGCTTCCCTTGATGGTGGCGATATCGGTGGTGCGCGAGATCGGGCCGGCGATCACCGCAGTAATCGATCTGCGCGGGTAAAAGACGGATCATTATCGCGCAGAACTGGGTTCCATGAAGGTGACCGACATCGATGCCATGGAGGTGAGCGGTACCAATCCATTCAAGTTCCTCGTTGCGACGCGGGTGGTTAGCACCACGCTCATGCTTCCTGTGCTCGTGGTGCTGGCCGACGTATCGCCATCTGGGCCTCGCTGCACGGAGGAACCTCGCTACGATCCCGTGACTGGCAACTTCTTCCACCAACAAGTCTTCGACTCGCTCGTCTTCAGCGACCTCCTACCGGCCTTCATCAAGTCCTATTTCTTTCGGCTTCGCCATCGGCATCGTCGGGTGCTACAAGGGCTTCAACACCAAGAAAGGCACCGGGAAGGGGGTGGGGCAGGCATCGCACAGTTCGGTGGTGGTGGCCTCGCTTGCGATCTTCGTGCTCGACCTCGATCGCCGTGCATCACCGATATCCTGGGCCTCAACTGGAGATGGAGCGCATGGTCCATAGCCTTCCGAACGACCACAGCATCAGCGCGGAAGAGGTGCGCATCCGTGCTTGAAGAAAGCCTTCAGAGCAATGTGGATCCTTCGTGGTTCGGATCTGATGCATCGTGGCGAGAACGTGATGTTGGGCAAGTCCGGCTCCGGCAAGAGCGTGTTGATCAAGCTCCGTTCCCACCGGACGCGTGGAAGCATTGAAGTGCTCGGTCAGGATATGTCGATACAGGCACGAGGAGCCGTATCGGATGCGGTGCGCATCGGCTTCCTGTTCCAGAGCAAACGCGCCGTACGACAGCATGACCGTGCGCGAGAACCTTGAGTCTCGATGCGCAGGCACCAGTCCGGAAAGCCTGTAGGCGAGCGAACGGGGAGGCACGCGTATTGAGCGTTGACCGTATCGATGTGGGCCTTGCACATGCCGTGGACCTGATGCCCAGCGAACTGTCCGGTGGTATGCGGAAGCGGGTGGGCCTGGCGCGCACTTTGATCATGCGCCCCGAGATCGTGCTGTACGATGAACCCACTACCGGTCTGGACCCGATCACCAGTCGCGAGATCGTGGAGCTGATGCTGGAATTGCAACGCGAGTACGGCACTTCGTCCATCCTGATCTCGCACGACCTCAACGTGGCCAAGCTCGCTGCGAACAAGGTGGTCGTGCTGCACGAAGGGGTAGCGCACGCACAAGGCACCTTTGATGAACTGATGGCGAGCACCGATCCGGTGGTCCGTCGTTTCTTTGATTCACTCTGATGGCGGAAGAGAAAGCACAACGATTCAAATTGGGTCTGTTCGTATTGGCAGGAACGGTCATGCTGGTAGTTGCGCTGTACCTCATGGGCACACGGAAGGACCTGTTCTCTCGCGCCATCACCATTTCCACTGAACTGTCCGAAGTGGGCGGTCTGCGCGAAGGGAACAACGTGCGCTATGCGGGGATCAATGTCGGCATCGTGGACGCCATCGAGATCATCAACGATACCGTTGTTCGGGTGTATATGAACATCCGTGTGGAAGATGCCGTGCACATCCGCAGTAGTGCCATGGCGAGCGTGGGGTCCGACGGCCTAATGGGCAACAAGCTGGTGAACCTGCTGCCGGGTGATGGGCCAGGGGAGGTCATTGCGGATGGTACATCATTGCGCAGTGTGCAGCGCTTGGACACCGATGCCATGATGCGCACGCTGGAGCGCACCAACGCCAATCTCGCGGCCATCACCGATGATCTTCGCAGCGTATCGGAACGGCTGAACGATCCCGACAACCTGGTGGGAATGCTCACCGATACCGCCATGGGCGGTGTACTACGTGATGCTGTGCATCAACTGAACGCGGCGGCCTGGAACGCGCGATCGCTCACCGATGGTGTGAATTCCCTGGTGGCGGACGTGGAAGGTGGGAAAGGGGCCATCGGCGTGCTCTTGGCCGATGATGGCGCAGAGGCCGATGTACGCCGAATTCTAGCGGACCTGCACGCGGCCTCGGATACGCTTGGGCTGGCGATCGGCCGTATCGATCGCTTCAGCCGCTCGTTGGAGAATGAGAAAGGGCTCATGCACACCCTCACCCGTGACACCGTGATTGCCGCTGACATGCGCCGGATGATGATCCGCTTGGACACTGCGACGACATTATTGAACGAGGACCTGCGCGCCTTGCAACGGAACTGGCTCTTGCGGAAGTATTTCAAGGAGCAGGAGAAGGAGGAGGGGAGGTCGAAGTAGGACCGCTCCTACAGGTCCTCATAGCGCCCCAGTCGGTCGCGTAGTTTGGTCAGTTCATCCTGCAATGCTTCCATACGTTCGAGCATGTGGCTCAAGGCCTCGAGCCCTTCGTAGTTGATCTCCAGGTCGTAGTGCATGCGGGCCAACTTCTCCAATCGTGGCAACTGTTCCGGGTCGATGTAGCGCCGCTGTTCGATCACGGTGATCTCCACCAACCCACGTTCCTGCATGGCTGTTACGAACGTGTGCTCCACACCAAGGTGGGTGCAGAAGAGTTCGATGGCGATGGGTTCATCGGTCTTCATGCCGTTGCGGTATTTGTGCGGCCGGCCAATTGGCGGAAGAGCGCGCGCTGCTCCTCGCTAAGGCCGGTGGGCAGTTTGACGGAATAGGTCACGTACAGGTCACCATGCTCGCCCGCTTTCTTGTAAACCGGAAAGCCTTTGCCCTTCAGCTTCACCACGGCCCCATTGGCCGTTTCGGGCTTCACCGTCAACTTCACTTTTCCGTCCAGGGTGTCCAAGGTCAACTCGCCACCGAGCATGGCGGTGTACAGGTCAAGGTCAACGGTCATGTGCAGGTCGTTGCCCACGCGTTTGAAGGTGGGGTGCTGCGCAATGTGGAAAGTGATGTACAGGTCGCCGTTCGGCCCTCCGTTGGCACCGGGTCCGCCGTGGCCCGCGATGCGGATGGTCTGTCCGTTCTCCACGCCCGCAGGCACCGTGATCCGGATCGCCTTGCCATTGACATTCAGTGTTTGCTTGTGCGTTCTGGCCGCTGAAAGCAGGTCCAAATGGAGTTCTGCGCGGAAGTCCGGACCGCGGAAGCGCACTTGCCTTCCGCCGCCACCGAACATGCTACCGAAGATGTCCTCGAAGCCCTCGCCGGAGAACTGCTGGCCACCGCCGCTCCATTGCTGCCGCTGCCGTTGCGCGCGATGCGCCTGCTCGGCCTTTTCGTACTCTTCGCCGTGCTTCCAGTTCGCACCGTACTTGTCGTATTTCTTCCGGCTTTCCGGATCGCTCAACACCTCGTGCGCTTCGTTGATCTCCTGGAAGCGTTTCTTGGCGTTCGCGTCGTTCGGGTTCAGGTCCGGGTGGAACTTGCGGGCCAGTTTCCGGTACGCGGCCTTGATGGCCTCCGGTTTCGCATCGCGCGCAATGCCGAGTACCTTGTAGAAGTCAGTTGCCATGCGAGCGTGAAGGTAAATGTGTCGAGGAACGGATGGATGATCCGGGTCAGTCGGGTCCTTTTTTCGACACCATCCCCCAAAAAATCACAAAAACATACCTGACCTTCGGGCCGTCCCGTTCCCTTCCACGAACCGGCCAAAACAACCGGCGAACCATTATCCATGACCGACCAAGGACCACCCATCGTTCCGCCCGTACCCACCGTACCAACGCCTCCGCGCCCGTCCCGGCTGAGCTGGATGCGACGATCCCTCACCTTCCGCGCCATCGTTGTGGGCATCCTCGTGCTTCTGCTTTTGATCCCCCTGAGCATGGTGCAGGACCTGATCCGCGAGCGTTCCTACCGGATGCAGGAGGCCGAGTCCGGTATCAGCGCGGATTGGGGTGGCGCACAAACGATCACCGGGCCCATTATCGATGTGCCTTTCGAGGTACCCGTGCGGGTTTCAACGAGCGCTTCGCCCACGGGCTATGAAACGCGCATCGAGATCCACCATGCCTACTTCCTTCCCGAGCAGCTCAAGGCCGATGCGGAGTTGCAGCCCTACAAGAAGCATCGGGGCATCTATGAAGTGGCCGTATACGGCAGCAGGACCAAGCTCGCGGGAGCCTTCGCACCTATCTCCGCCGATCGGCTCAAGAGCGAGCACAATTTCCTCTGGGACCAGGCCAAAGTGCTGCTAGGTGTTACGGATCTGCGCAGCATCAAGGAACAGGTGAGCATGCGGATCGGTGGACGCACCATCCAATTCGAACCGGGGCTGCCTACGAACGATGTCATCAGCAACGGCCTAAGCGCACCGTTCCCCATGGACACCGCGCACATCGGTCGGCCTCTGGACTTCGATACCGAACTGACCATCAACGGAAGCGGCAGCTACAACCTGGTGCCGGTGGGCAAGGTGACCAAGGCCACGTGCGTGAGCGAATGGCCCGACCCCAGCTATCACGGCGCCTTTTTGCCCGACCCGCAGGACAGCGCTCAGACCAGTATGGCCGGATTGAACGCGCGTTGGACCGTGCTGCACCTGAACCGTCCCTATCCGCAGGAATTCACCAGCAGCATGAACGCGGCCTTGGAGGGCAGTGCCTTCGGCGTGCGGCTGATGCAGCCGGTGGATGAGTACCACAAGAACGAGCGCGCCAGCAAGTACGGACTGATGCTGATCGTACTGGTGTTCTTGGTGTTCTTCTTCGTTGAAGTGCTGCAACAGCTACGCATCCACCCGATCCAATACCTTCTGGTCGGTTTCGCGCTGTGCATCTTCTACACCTTGCTCATCGCCATCAGCGAGCACCTGGGCTTCGGAAAGGCTTATGTGATCTCGGCGGTGTCGGTCATCACCTTGGTGGTGGTATACGCCCACAGTGTGTTCCAGGTGAAGCGGGCCTCGCAACTCCTGGGCCTGATCATGCTGCTCGTCTTCGGCTTCATGTTCGCGTTGATCCATGAGCAGGACTATGCCTTGCTCTTCGGTAGCATCGGCCTGTTCATCACCTTGGCCTTGGTGATGTGGGTGAGCCGCAGGATCGATTGGAACGGAACGAAGGACGAGGGATAGCGAACGAGTGCTATCTGTCAGGACCTGAACGGTAACGGTCCTTGAGCGCTGCCAAGCAGACGTTCAAGGACCGTTCCGGTATCAGGTTGAAAAGGGTGCCGCACACGCCTCGGCCATCGGCCAAGAGCAGGGGAGGCCTACTTCTTGGACAGATGCTCGATCTCCAGCTTCAGGAAACGGATCGCATCATCGGTATCCTCAATGCTGCTGCGGGACTTCTTCTGGGCCTCGCGCTGCACTTCCATACGTTTCAGGTACGTCTCGCAAGCCCGTTTCTTCTCCGGTTTGCTGGTGATCGTCTTCAACTTCATCCGAATGAAGCCGGAGGATAGGAAAGCGACGGGCTTCTTCGGTGCGGCCATTCTTTTCTCTAGTGCTTTGGGCATATTTCGGCGCGAATGTATGGCTTGGAAGCCAACTTAGCTTCATTTTGCCGTTATTACGGCTCAAACTCCATGCCAGCAAAGCGATGATCCGGCCTGAAGCCCGGCCATCGCCCACATCCCCGACCACAATTCCCTCATTCCCGCACCACAAGGGGGAAACTCACCTCCACATCCGTTTCGCCCCCGGCGTTCGTGATGTCCCCGGCTGCCACCCCGGCTGCACTCTTGTCAGGTTCATGGCGCAAGGTCACCAACAGGGTGCCCGAGCCCGCTGTGCCACTGCTCATGGTCGTCAAGAGCCCGATCGGACGGCCATTCGCATCCGTATCCCCATATGCCACGCTCAGGTCCAACCCGCTTACGGTGTAGAAGAACTGGTGCGCGGTACCCTCATCGCGGACCTCATTGCTGATGGTGTCCACCGGGGTCGTGGTCTCGTTCAGCAGGATCGTCTCCACAATGTAGCTGGTGGAAGCGTCCAAGCTATCGATCAGGTATACCGGAGCATTTCCACCGGCACCGTCCACATCCGTGAAGCGCAATTCGCGTTAACACCGTCGCTGTCGTGGATGAACTTGAGGATGACGGTGGTGATCACTTCCTCTTCGTTCACCGGAGCAATGGGGACCACCTCATCGTCCTTGTCCTTTTTGCAGGAGACCGAGGTGAATACGAGAAGGCTAAGCATCCATGCGATACGACGGTCGATATGACCTGTTGCTGGTTCCATGGTCATTGTTCTCATGTGTTCGATTCAGTTGGAGGCCCCGAAGCTGTAACGGAGCCATAGGTTCAATTCCAGACCGCGCGCATCGGCGAAATAGCGGAAACGGTCCAAGTAGTCACGGTAGGTGGCGTTCAACAGGTTGCCACCCTGTATGCCGAAGCGGAGTTCGCCTTGCTTCAAAGGGCGGGCGATATCGGCGCCGACCCGAGCAGGTGATAAGCCCCCGGCGGGGCAATGAGGTCGACGCCTTCGGGCGCACGGGTCTGCTCGAGGACCACGGTGCTGGTCACGGAGATCTCCAGGTCCTTCCATCGCCCGGCCACTGGCTTCCGGTAAACCAGCGAGTTCGCCGTGCGGTCCGCGGGCATCAGGAACAGCCAGTTGTTCTGCACCCGGTCGCGGCCGCGCACGATGCTGCTGCGGTCGCGTACCAGCCAGCGCTCGCTCAAGCTGTATTCCACGCTCAGGTCAAGTCCATACAGCATGGCGTCCGTGGCCACATAGCGGAACACCGGGAAGGCCCGCCGGATGGTGAGTTCGTAGCCGTCAGGAACCAAGTAGATGTAATCATCGATGCGGTTCACGTAGGCCGTTACCGACCCGGAGAGTCGACCGTTCAACCAGCTCCCTTCCAGGTCCACCGATGCGGTGTAGGCCCGCTCGCTGCCCAAGGTGCTGTCGCCCAATTCGATCGTCGCGGTGCCATGGTGCAGGCCTTCGCTGTACAACTCGCTCACGTTCGGCGGACGGTAAGCACTGGCCACATTGGCGCGCAGGTGCAGGCTGTCCCGCACCGTCCAATGCGTACCGGCGCTCAGGGCGTAGTTGCGGAAGTCGTGCTGCGGAGTGATGTAGACGTTGTCGGCATTGTACTTCCGCACATCCAGCACCGTGCCTTCGTAGCGGGCACCCACCTCGAATTCCACCCGCTCGCCGCTGGCGAAGTGCTCCAACCAGAACACGCTGCCCATGGTCTTGGTGTAGTCGGGGATCAAGGGGCGCACGCCGGTGCCGGGCAGGTTCTCGTTGGTCTGGTACAGCCCGCTCACACCGAAACGACCGTGCACGTGCTTGCCGATGAAGTGCTTCAACACCAGATCCCCGCTATGCGTGTTCAGCAGGAGGTCGAGGGAAGGGATGCTGGACCGGCCACCACGGCGCACATCGTATTCCTGTCGGCTGTTGGTCTGGAAACCGTAGGTGGCCACCAACTGGTCCAGGTCGCTCACGCGGTAGGCCGCTTCGGCCCGTACCAATTGATGGGCGACCGTCTGGCGTGGCGCATTGATGTCGTAGGAGAAGGCTCGACGATGTGGCTCGCCGGTGTTGATGGCGTTCTGAAGGTCCGTAAGGTTACCGATGTGCGAGGCGCGCAGGATGGCCAACTCGCGTTCGAACCAGCTGTATTGTACCTGTCCGCTCAAGCGGTGGTCCTGCCAACCGAGCGCGGCAGAGGCTCCTGCGTCGCGCACCCCCGTGTTGGTCAAGGAGTAGTCCGGTGCAGAGGAATCGCCCAGGTAGCGCCACTGCCTTGCACCCGCCAACCGAGGCCTTCGGCACCCTTCACACCGCCGCTCAGCACGCCGTTCAGCCCAGCGCCGCGCCCGTTCGCTGCCATGCCCACCTTTTTCCACTTCAGTCCTGCTTTCCATGTAGGGCCACCGGCTCGGTGGTCGCCCACACCACCGATCGCGTCATCATGCACCACGCTGGCGCTGCCACCACACTGATCGATTACCACCGCGGGGTCCAATGCGGGGGCGTGCTCGTTGCCCCATTGTTGGTCCTCCTGGCGGATGCCTTGGTTCAAGGTCAATACCCGATTGCCGTAGAGCCGTGGATGCGTGGGCTTCGAGATGCATTGAGACCGCTGTCCAGGTGCTGGTCACCCGGAACTGCGTCGACATCTCGGTCAAGGTGCAGCCACTGGCGCGCTCCATGGCGTCGGCGTCATCGTGCCCGCTTGCGTATTACCTGCTCATCGGTCGTTTGCGCACCACTTCGAACTGGCGCAATTTCCTCGATATGGTGTTCCCAACCAGGTCGAGGGCTCACAGGTCGCCCTGAAGGTCCACCGGACCGGTCAGCGGTGGTGCAGCCTACATGCGACACAAGCACCTGCGTGCTACGCAGAACCTCGATACGATAGTTCCCCGCTCGTCGCAAGTGGCGCCTTTCGTTGTGGTGCCCACAACGAACACGGTCGCGTATTCAAGGGCGTGCGGTCGTGGTCATCGATCGCGCGACCGGAGATGCCCAAAGCACAGTCCTGCGCGGTCGCGCACAAGCCGAGGAACAGGAAGAACGACTATGAGGAGGCTGTCGCCACATGGGCGTAGGAGCGTGGGAGCAAGGTGCACGTTCGGTGCCTACAGGTTGGAAGACGTAGTGAAATGAGGATGCGGCCGATCGACCGAGCAGGCGAAAAAGCCTTACACCAGTGCGGGCGGACCGCGGTCAATGGGGCATTCCTGGACCGAGGTGGTCCGCACCATCAACACCGACCCACGCTCGGCGGCACGAACATTCGGAAGGACCTGCTCAGGAGGTGCTTCGCTCGCTTCTGCGGCCAATGGGGCAAGGAGCATCGCAGATCCGCAATGCTCGGAATAGGTCGCACCGTCACTGTGCGCGATCTCGTCATGGGCATCGAAGCAGGCGTGCCATGCTTCGCGCAGGGTCAACGCGAACAACAATACCACCAGCAGCGACCAGCGGCCGCGTGAATGATGTTGTTCAAGCCGGGTGCACTGGAACAAAGGGTACATCCACAGCGATGGTCTCCACTGCGGCGCTTTAGGTGATGCTCACATTCCTTAACACTCCTTCACGCTGTCGCAAAAGGACGCAACTACGTTTGCTTTGTGAATCTGTTGCCTTGCCGCATCACTCAGTGCCGATGGTGCCCTCATGCAACCACCGCGAAATGCCCGGCGATGAGGCTGCACCGATGGCGACGGCAGCCAAGGAGGAGGTCCTCACCGGGAAGCACTTGACCATTTGGCCTACCGTGGATAGTACGACGCCCGGAACGTGGTAATATCGCCTGTCTGCGCCGCTTCTTCGACGGGAAGCATTACTCCGAACGCCGGCAGCATTGATACAGCGGGGGATGTCCAGCGCTACGTGAAACCTTACAACGAGTTGTTGTACGTGGAGTACGACAGCGTCGGGGAGTTGAAAGCCTGCCGACCCTCATCCGTATTTCCCGCATCGCAACCGACGATCGTCTACTGACCGTGAAATGGGCCGGCCCGATGGCTCCGGCACATGACAGATGTCCTTCGTCTTCGACTTCCAAGCACGCCGCACAGCTGATGGCATGCGCCTTTCAGTGCCGTTGGAGCACAATACCAGAGCATGGGAATGCCATGATCTCGGTACGTTGCACTACATCGTTTCCCCCGCGCATCGGTACGATCCGGCCTTGGCGCAGCAACAAGCCGATGCCATCCAAGCCTTGGCCGGCTTCTTCGACGTAGAGCCGTTCCCGATCGATTTCTACCTCTTCACGGACCCCTCCGAGTTGTTCCGCACACGTGGGTTCCAAGCGCATCCACGTATGTACACGCACCCCACCGGAGGCATGGTGGATGCTGGAGAGAACGTGTATTCAGGCAACAACAAGGAGGTGTACACCCATGAGATCGTACACCTGTTCACCGAACGGAAGTTCGATGCGCGAAGTGATCTCTTGGAGGAAGGCCTTGCCACCTTGCTCGGCGGGAGCGGCGAACACACCTATGCTTGGCACCGGGAGAACTTGCGGCGTTACCTGCTTGCAGACCCGGGGATGGACCTTAGCGAACGGCTGAACCCCTACGCGCAGGACTACATCAACGAGCATACGAACGTGCCTTATGTCATCGGTGCCATCCTGTGCGAGAAGATCTTACGGGAGCAGGGTAGGGACGTGCTCTTCGCCATCATCGCATCGGGCAAGGACCCCTGGCCTGCGTTGGCCGAGGTCGG
This sequence comes from Flavobacteriales bacterium, assembly GCA_041391825.1. GTDB lineage: Bacteria > Bacteroidota > Bacteroidia > Flavobacteriales_F > PHOS-HE28 > PHOS-HE28. The sequence goes on from JAWKNF010000025.1 coordinate 22,134, forward strand.
CATAGAAAAGCCCGGACTTCTGCAGATCCTACTGCAGGAACTGGAGAAACCGGTGCTCGATCCCATGTGACCCCGATACCGGCGGCGATGGGATCCAACGGCGCGATCCACAACCCGAGGGTGGAGTTTCCCGTAGAAGCGCCACATGCGCGCTCATTTCCTATGCTGTGCCGTGCTGTTCGCCGCAGTCGTGAGCGCCCAAGAGCGCTTCGGTATCGCGCACAGCAATTTCGGTGGTGCGGATGCCGCCTACCTGAATCCGGCACGTTATGCAGGTCAATGGCCCTACGCCGACATCCGCGTCATGGGTGTCGATGCCTTCGCATGGAACAGTCTTGTTTCCTGGTCCGATCGGCAACGCCCCTTGTTGGGTGAGGTACGCGACGGCATCGCAGGGAATAGCACGGGCAACGTGGTACGCCGGGGTAGCATTTATGCTGGTTCCCACCGCGGGGTGGTCCGAAGCACCGTTCTGGGCCCGGCCTTCTCCTTGGCCTTGGGACGTGGCACCATCGCGGCCGGTGTTCGTTCCCGCGTCCACACCAGCGTTTCCGGCGTAACGGAGGAACTGGCGAACATCATTTTCGAAGGGATCGGCTATGCGCCCCAGTTCGGGAAGCGCTACCAGCTCGGTGGCCTGCGCGTGCTCGGTGCCGCGTGGACCGAGACCAGCCTCAGCTATGCGCACATCATCCATGCACAAGGCTTCGGCATGCTCAGTGCCGGCGCCAGCTTGAAGTACAACATCGGCCACACGGCCGGTGCTGTTCCAGATCGACGACCTCGACTTCACCGTATGGATACCGCGCAGGCTCGAGATCATAACGTCTCGGCAGGCTATGGTATCGCAGCGCCATTCGGCAGCGGCGGTTCAGGGCGGATATCGGCATGGTCTACGAGCGCACCATGGACGAGTGCGACGGCTACCGCCCGCATCAAGGCTCGGCGGGGTGCACACACCATGCCGCTACCGGGTCGGTCATCTCGCTCATCGACCTCGGTGACACATACGTTACAAAAGCGCCGAGGCCGGCAGCATCGATTCAGGCTCGCTCTCCATCGCCGACCACGCCGAGTTGCCCATCCAAGTGTCGAGGACCTGGACAGCCTCTTGGCCACCTCCACGCGCTGGACCAACGATGCCCGCTTCTCCATCGGGCTTACTGCACTCGCGATCCCAGCCCGACCAACGCATAGCGGACAACACCTGCGTCAGCGCGGCGCCATTGCTGTCTCCGGCAAGAGGCATATGCGTTTACGCCATAGCCGCCATCTCATCACGTTCAGATGCGCTGCATTAAGTTCGCCTTGCCGTCGTCTTCCCCGATACGATGTGGCGCGCCCATCCATCGGCGCCATGCTTGCGCTTCAACGGTCTTGTCATCGGCTCGGACCACATCATGCCCTTCGTGGGCCGTGGCGATATTATTACCTGCTGGACTTCTACGCCCCGCCTACGCATCATGCTCTTCCGCAGCCCCGCCTGCAAAAACCGACACCCAGTACCCAGCGGCAGCGAGGACATGATACTTGTGCTACGCCGAATGATTGAAGGCAGCTGCGCGTGTTGTGCTTCAAGGGAAGCTCCGAATGAGGCATCATCATCGCCAAGTGACAGCTCGACCAAGCGAGTCGACGTTCTCCATGCTTCCCGGGCTGTCGTGCTCCGGTTGACACGCGCTCCTCAGAGAACCACCACCCTTTCTCGCGGTAACCCGAGCTTGTGAGCAGCCGGAGGATATAGTACCCCGGAACTGGTGGACCTTCAGCACCGAACTTCAACGAGCTTCCATTCCGGCCTTGCACCTGTTGCGAACGAATAAGCGTGCCCACAGATGTCGCGGAGTTCCATGGCCGTCACCACGGCATCCTCAGGGCCATGTGACGCCAGCTGCCCGTTCTCTTTGGGTTGGTACTGACCCCACACCCCGGTCGTAGTACTCATTTTCTGTTCGCATTCATCGTATGCCCGCACCTCCAGTTCGAAACCATGACCATGAATACGCTCCAATCGCTGCGAAAGGCCACGGTGATCGGGTGCCCCGCTTCCCCGGTGAAGTCGATGTAGCCGTAGGATTCATAGATCCGGACCATTGGCGCGCTGGTGCCGACACCATCATGGAAGCGCAGTTGTTCACCTCCGAATTCCATGACGTAGGGGCCGCGGATCCGGATCCGCGCATCGCCGCTCGCGTGCAGTACCACCGATCCGTTCGCATTGTTCGGGTAGTAGCCATCGCCGCCGGGGTCCCGCAGGCGCACATCCGTGCCGCAATCCACATGGGCCTCACCGGAAACGGGAACCAAGACCTCCGGCAGGTCGGCGCAACTGGCGCAACGCCAAACCAGCACACTGGGGCTGTTGTTGGTCCCGCAGGGCGCAGCGTTCAAGGCCACGAACACGGGCGTGTTCATCGGTGCGGTCCAAGTGATGAAGGCCCCATTGCCACCATTGTCGTTCCCGTGGCACAAGCGCACCGTGCCCGTACCATTGAACAGGGTCAGCTCCGAGTCATAGGCCGTGTACCCACCATCGGCCGCCCGGGTGGACCATTCATAGGTTTCCCCCGCGCTCACGAAGAAGTAGCCCGCGACGCCGGGATGGGTTACGGTGCTAACAGTATCGAAGGCATTGCTGGTTCGCAGTTGCACCACCAAAGGGGCCGAGCTGGGAAAAGGGCAGCCCACACCCACAACACAATCCTGGGCGCAGATCCACATGGGAACAAGAAGCGCACTTAAGAGGATCAGGAGCGATGTGCGCCGCAGAGCGTAAGCACTTGGGGTGTGCTTATTGCAGGGTTGTCCAGGTTGCATGGTGGGTGCTTTCCCCGAAGTTGTACCCGCAGCGCCCCGAACGGAGCAGCAATCGCATCAACGGTACACCGGATCTCACGAATGGTCGGTCGCCTCCTCAACCATGCTTCCGCCAGTAGCGCTTGCCGTAGCCACAGAACAATTCCTCATCGGCCTTGATGTTCCGCTTCGCCTGCATACAAACAGCGTTGTTCTCATCCAAGGTGATCCGCGCATTGTTCTTGAAGGCCGAGGTAATGACCCCTTCGGCATCGTTCGCATACTTGGCGAAGCATTTCACATGCATCGCGTCCAGGATGCCGCCATCCGGTAGGTTCATGAAGTAGCGATCGTTCCCGGCCTCGGCGCGCAGCTTGGCCTCGAGGGCGGACAATCGTTCCCCGCCGAAAACAGCGATCATTTCATCCTTATAGATGGCGATCGCCGTGAACAGCCCGGT
>JAWKNF010000026.1:0-24427 GCA_041391825.1 Flavobacteriales bacterium
AACAGCATCTCGGTCATGCTACGGCCCAAGCCGGTCCCACCTCCGGTGACCACCACCACTTTCCCTTTCATCGCGCCAGGGCGCATCATGCTTTCCATGTTCGTTCGTGTTCTGTTCGTTGTTCAGGGCGCGTTGTTCCTTGGCGTTGGCTTGGGTTGTGGCGTGATCTCCCCGGGTGCATTGCTGCGCGGTGGAAATGTCGGCTCGGCCGGTGTGGTCGGTGCGTTCTCCACGGCACAATGCGTGGCGATCAGGACCTCCACCTCATCACCATGGAAGCGGGTGAAATCCCTCTCCAGCGCTTTGCGGAAGTATACGCAGGCCTTTTCCTTCTTGCCCGTTTCCAGTTCGATGTAGCCCATGTTCCGGTACACGTATGCATTGCTTGGATTCTTCTTCGCCGCCAAGGTCAGATCCTTCCACGCCTGCTCCGTTCTTCCGGTCTTGTAGTAGCTCCAACCTCTGTTGCTGAAGGCATATCCGTAATTGGGATCCTGCTTGATGGCCATGTTCATGTCCGCAATGGCGCGCTCGTGTTCGTTCCAGCGTGCATAGCGATAGAAGCCTCGGCTGTTGTACGCGACCGCATCGTGCGGCCCGAGTTCAACGGCCCGGTCCAGATCCACGCGCGCCTTGGCCGAGTCGCCGAGCATGGCGTAACACGCACCACGCTCCCGCACCATTCTGGAAGAACCGGGGTAGCGTTCCACTCCTTTGTCAAACACCTTCAGCGCCTCGGTCCAGTCCTGCTGCAGCATGTGTGTAGCGCCTTTGCGGAAGAGGAATTCCTGGTCCTTTTCATCCCCTCCCAATTCGACGTAATGCAGCGCACTGTCCGCTAGCCCTTTACCGAGGAAAGCCCCGATGAACTGTGAACGCAGTTCAATGTCATCGCCCAGTGCAACTTGTGCTTTCCGCGCATCGCGCAGGGCATCATCATAGCGCCCGATCCGGTTGTATGCATCGGCGCGGAGCATGAGCACCACGGCCGGCGTATCCTTCTTGGCCAGTATACGCTCGCAATAACCGATCGCTTTGTACGGCTTGTTCCCGTCCAGCGCCTTCCTGATCTTCAGAACGGACTTGCTCTCCTGTGCGAGCAGGGACATGCACATCAGCACACCCACCATCGCCAACAACACGCTTCGCATGCCACGAAGATATCCTTGCGACCGCTCCCTTCGGGCCTGGAATAACTTCGCCCCCGATACGTTCACTTTGTAATGGCCGGTGTTTTTCGCCGGTCGACGCTTCGAACATGCGCACCGAATATCCAGCGAAGGTCCTACTGGCCTGGGGGGAAGCCATCAGCGGCCACGCCGGCCTGCGTGACTGGCTGATCCAGAACGGCTACCCGGAACTCGGGATCTTCACCTTCGCCTTGCGCAACAAGAAGGATGCCCGCAAGTGGTTGATGGAGAACGGACACCCGCACCTGATGGCGGTGATCACGGGCATCGAAGGGGACGAGGGCGCCTTGAAGTGGTTGGAGAACAACGGCATGAACGTCCTACGGAACCTGGCCCTGGCCGGTGATGGGCAAGAGGAAGGGATGCATTGGTTGCTGCAGCACGGGCACCGCGAACTTGCCGTGATCGGGCAGAAGATGCACCACGTGAAGAGCGGCATGGACGACGACTACAAGGACCCGCACAAGTTCGCACGGGACTGACAAGCTCACCCCAGGGACCTAATCGACCCCTTCGCCGGACAGCATGGTGCTGAAGAGGTCGCCGAAGCGTGTGCCACCCACCAGCTCGCTGCGCCCGATACGGCTGTACTCCGCCAATCCGTGCAGCACGAATTCGCTCCACAACACCCGTTCCTCATCATCCAGCTTCACCTGGTGTTGTTCGACCAGTTCCTGCAGCCCACGCACCCCGGCCAGGGCTTTCGCATGCTCGGCCTGTTCGCCTTCCACGAACAGATCGACATGGTGCTGGTCGATGTGGTCGATGATCGCCTGGTAGGGATCGACCTTCACCTCGGCGCCTTCTGAGCGTGCGCGTTTCTTGCTCTTGGTCGGATCCGGGAAGAGTCCGCTGAAGACGTTGCGGATCGCGAGCCCGAGCAGGTGGTGCGCCACCTTCTCCGGCCCCTCCTGCTCGCCTTCGTACACGAGTTCGATCTTGCCGGTGATGGCAGGCACGACCGCTTGCAGATCCCCGATGCGCACCACGGCCCGCGCTTCCCCGTTCCGCAGGGCCCGTCGCTCTGCGGCGCTGATCACGCTCTCCAAGGCACTGATGGTGAGCCGCGCGCTGACACCGCTCTTGCGATCGACGAAGTCGCTGTCACGGGCCTCCCATGCGATACGTTCGATCAACACACGGATCAGGTCCGGCACCCACACTCTTGCGGCTTGTTCCTTCGGGCTGCGCACCTCTTGCTCGGTGATCCGCATACCGATCTCGAGGTTCTCCGGGTAGTGCGTCAGGATCTGGCTTTGGATCCGGTCCTTCAAGGGTGTGATGATGGCACCACGGTTCGTGTAGTCCTCCGGATTGGCCGTGAACACGAATTGGATGTCAAGGGGCAGGCGCAGCTTGAACCCACGGATCTGCACGTCGCCTTCCTGCAGGATGTTGAACAGCGCCACTTGGATCCGCGGCTGCAGATCAGGAAGTTCGTTGATCACGAAGATGCCGCGGTGACTGCGGGGCACCAGGCCGAAATGGATCACCCGTTCATCGCTGTAGTCGAGCTTAAGGTTGGCCGCCTTGATCGGGTCGCTGTCGCCGATCAGATCGGCCACGGTAACGTCCGGTGTGGCCAGCTTTTCGGTGTACCGATCATCGCGGTGCAGCCAGTCGATGGGTGTGTCATCACCCTTGGCAGCGATGAGGTCCTTGGCGTAGCGTGAAATAGGAAGCAGGGGGTCGTCATTGATCTCGCTGCCCGCCACCACCGGCACGTACTCGTCCAGCAGCGCGACCAGCGAGCGGGCCATCCGCGTTTTCGCCTGACCGCGCAGGCCGAGCAGGTTGATGCTATGCCCGGCGAGCACCGCACGTTCCAAGGCCGGCACCACGGTATCCTCGTATCCGTGTATGCCTTCGAAGAGCGGCCGCTTGGCACGGATACGCGCGATAAGGTTCGCACGTAGCTCCTCCTTTACTGTGCGGGAGGAGTATCCGCTCTTCTTGAGTTCGCCGAGTGTGCTTGGTCGTTCTTTCATGTGCTGTCCGACGGAGGGCGCTCCGCTGTGGTGTGTTTTCAGGAGGATCTGCGGTTCGAAGGCTGGTCGCGGAACACCATGTCCGCCAAACCTTGAAGGCCGGTGTAGAAAGCGCGACCCTGGTTCGCTTCGGTGAATCGTTCGATGAATTGTTGCAGGTAGGGGTCCCGCGCGATCATGAAAGTGGTTATCGGGATTCCGGCCTTCCTTGCGCGAGCACCCGCATCGAGCGTTCGTGACACGATGAAGTCGTCCAGTCCGAAGCTGTTCATGTAATACTCCCCATCACGTTTCACACAGCTTGGTTTGCCATCGGTGATCATCACGATGCGGCGGTTCTTCAGCTTCCTTCGGCGCAGGATGTCCATGGCGAGTTCAAGCCCCGCCACGGTATTGGTGTGGAAGGGCCCCACTTGCAGGTACGGCAGGTCCTTCAGGCTCACTTGCCATGCATCGTTGCCGAACACCACGATATCCATGGTGTCCTTCGGGTAGCGCCGTGCGATCAATTCAGCCAAGGCCATGGCCACCTTCTTCGCCGGGGTGATCCGATCCTCACCGTACAGGATCATGCTGTGGCTGATGTCGATCATCAGTACCGTGGCACAGGCGCTTTGGTGTTCGGTCTCGATCACCTCAAGATCATCCTCGCTCATGCGCAGGTCGTCGATGCCGCGCTGTTGGGCCTTGCGGATACTATCGCTCATGGCCACCTGCTCGATCCGATCACCGAAGCGGTAGGCCCGGCGGTCGCTGGTGCTTTCATCACCCTGACCCGCTCGACGCAATGCGTGTCCGCCGCGTTCGGTCTTCTTCAGTTTTCCGAACACCTGCTCCAGGGCCCGCTCACGTATCAACTTCTCCGCCTTGGCTGTGAGCCCCATGCCCTTCCCTTTGGTCGGCCTATCCCCTATGATGCCGTGCTTGCGCAGGTCGTCCTTGAAATCCTCGATCGTGTAATCCTTGCTGAAGAGGCCATGCTCCTTGTCCACTTCCTTCATCCAGTCCAAGGCCTCCTCCACGTCGCCACTCGTGTGCGTGAGCAGTTCCAGAAAGAGGGGCAAGAGCTTTTCGAAAGGCGAACGATCGTCCTTGGGAGGCAGGTATTCGGCGAAACGGTGACCGAGCATGGTGTGGCGATGAAGGTAACACCCGTGCTACGGCTTGGTTCGTTGCTCGTCTTTCCAGCACCATGAGGCACCGGTCCGGGTCGGGGCCCATTGCCGGGGCGACCACGGGTGGCTAGGGAACCACTACCCGCAGCGCTCCTTGGCCGCTCTCGGCTAGCACGCGCAGCACGTATGGACCGCTCGCCAGTCCCACGAGGTCCAACTCTCGTTGATGGATCCCCGGTGGAAGTTCGCCCACTGCCATGGTGCGGACGGACCTGCCTGCCCCGTCCGTAAGTTGCATCCGGACCATGCCGGATGCTCCGAAGGTGATGGTCGTGCTGCCGATGGCAGGGTTCGGAAAGGCCGCAAGACCGACCTCCATGCGTTGCAAGGCCAAAAAGCCCCCGTGTTGCTCTCATCGATCCATTTGATGAGTCGATCCACCGTCGTCCCACTGGAAGAGGTCGTGGTGAGGTCAATGGTCTCCACGATCGGCGCAGGAAAGCCGGGTTTGTAGTATTGATAGCGCTCTCCAACGGTATTCGCCACCCCGAAGCTGGTGTTGTCGGATATACTCTGTTCCAAGCGCACGCGAACCACGCCGCTGATGGTGCCGTAAGGCATGATCAGGATCAAAGCCGTCCGATGTTCCGATGGTACTGCCGGCGCGTGTGCCCAGCGCCACATTCCCACTCCAGAAATCGGCCAGATCGGTGTCCGTCCATGTTGTGCCCAAGGAACAAGGATCAGAGTTCACGGGCCGGGTTGGTGTACAGCAACAGGATCTGCCCACTGTTCCTGAAGGTGCCCCAATTTTCCACGAAGTCCGCCGTGGCTTGATAGCCCTTGGCCTGCTGGCTCAAATTGTTCGTGGTGATCACTGTGGCCTGTGGAAAGAGTTCCCCGAGAAGATCGGTGGCTGGATCGAGCAGGTCCACTTGTGCGGTAGCGCTGATCTCCAGTGCACTGAAATCCCAGGTGACCTGCGCTCCAGCTGGTCCGGGATCCTGGAAGGCCGACACGTTCACGTTGTAGGTCGGTCCTGGGACCAATGATGTGTTGGTGGCATCAAGCACCGGTTGGGCGCAAAGGACGCTGCTGGTGGTCAGCAACAGGAGGGTAATGATCTGTTTCATGCTGTGCTTGGTTCATGGCAAAGGACCATCCATCAAGCTCGGTGCACAATAGAACTTTAGTTACACGGCCACCAAGAAAGAGGGCCGCCCTCACGGACGGCCCTCTACAATTCATTTGTTGATGGGTCACTGCACCACCACGCGGCGTGTGCCTTGTTCACCATCGGCGCGTGTGATCCGCACTTGGTACATACCGGCCGCGAGGCCGCTCATGTCCAATACGCCGGACACCGTGCCCGTCATGGGCTTGGTGATCTGCTGCATCAGCTTGCCACTGGCATTGATCACTTCGATGCTGCGCACTTCGAGCAGGTCCTCCAAACGAAGGTCCAACATGCCATTGGTCGGGTTCGGATATGGGGTGAAAACAATGTCCTCCGGCTTGATATCCGCCACGGAGACCTGGCTGCTACCGTAGAGCCAATCCATGGTGAACGTGATGGTGGGTGCCGCGCTCAAGGTGGTGGAGTCCAAGGAAGCTCTCATCAACGGGAACTTCACGCCTTCTTGATAGTAATAGTAGGTATCGAAGGTGCGACGTACGTTGGCGACAGAGGATTGGTCGATCGCGATCTTGCGGACCTTCACGCGCAGCACGTTCTCCAACTCGATCCCCGGTAATTGGATGGTACCATAACCATCAGCCACACCGTTGATCGTTCCGGCACGCGTAACGGGCACGATGCCTCCTGCCAAATAGCTCGCACTGAACGAATCGTTCCAGCTGTCATTGTACGTGATCGGGTAGATCAATTCCGTGGAAGCATTGCTGAAGGGCAGCACCCCTTCCAGGGCACTGCGCACACCCAACATCTCCATTCCGGTAGCATCAACCTTCCAGAAGGTGGTGTCCGAGCCTCCATCGGTGGAGATCACCGTGCAGCCCGGAAAGCTGGCCGAGGTCGGTGTGACGGTCGGGGACAGGTAGTAGATGTCCTGGTTACCCGTTGTTGGTACCATCCAAAAGCCATACAACTGGTCCGGCCCTGGAGAACCAACGCCGTAGGTCATGGATGAAGCTCCGTACTTGGAGACAGCCCATGGTGCTCCGATCGGTACCGGGCCATTGTTATCGAAGTCCAATGTGGGCTGGGCCATGGCAGAGGGGGCCACAAGGAGCGAAGCAATGAAAAGGGAGTCGCGTAGTATCATGCAGGTTCTGGTTTGATCGGTCGAAGGTATGACGCACATATGCTGCGGAACGCTGCCTAAGGCGGTCCATTCCGTGGGATCCTTCGTTCCGACCTACATTCCGCAGTTCGATCGCGATCATTGGGACTCCCCCGAGTCGGGGGTCCTTCCATCACGAACAACTCTCCCCGGGATCCCTTCTCTTTGTGCCCGCATCCATTTCCACCATGAAATTCAGCGTCAGCGAGATCAGTGAACTCATTCGCCACCGGCGGACCATTTACCCGAAGGACTACACGGACCGCGTGGTCCACCGCGAGATCGTGGAGCGGGTATTGAGCAATGGCACCTGGGCACCCACCCACGGCATGACCCAACCCTGGCACTTCACAGTGTTTTCCGGCGACGGCCGCCAAGCGCTGTCCGACTTTCTGGGCGCGGAGTACAGGCGCATGACACCGCCTGAGAAATTCCTCCAGCGCAAGTTCGACAACTTGACGCAACGACCGTTGCAGAGCAGTGTGGTGATCGGCATCGGGATGCGGCGCGACCCGAACGGCAAGATCAGTGAACAGGATGAAATGCTCGCTGTAGCCTGTGCATTGCAGAACATGCACCTGACCTGTGCCGCGTACGGCCTCGGTGCCTTTTGGGCGACAGGTGCCGCAATGACCGGCGATGCCATGCGCGACCACATGGGCCTAGAACCGAATGACCGTGCCATGGGACTGTTCTTCATGGGCTATCCGGCGATCGAGATCCGAAGGGCTACCGGAAACCATTGGACCAGGTCGTGAAGTGGGTCGAAAAAAGGTTGATCGACATTGCCGAAGCAGCTTGATGGTGTTGGATGGATCGGAATAGAACTTTGCAGCCATGGCCTTGCTGAACATCACGAACTTCGATGACCACCCGCAGGAACCCTTGTGGATGGTCTTCCGCTTTGCGACCGCGCAAATGGCCCAAGAGTTCACCCAAGGCCTTGATGCCGCTCGGATCCGTTACGAGGTGGACCCGAGCGGGGTGGCTCCGTTCCTGGTCGGCGTTCGCCAACACGACCGCGAAGCTGCGGTGCGCATCAACTACACTGTGCTGGGCCGGTACCGCGAACCATTCATCGCCAACAAAGGACTGCGCTGGGGCGTGCTGGGTCTATTGGCGCTTCTTACCGCGCTGGTGGTGGCCGGTATCATCATGAAGGGATGACCGTTCCTGCCGCACGGCCGCCGTTGCCGGATCAGCCATCACAACTCTCGGCATCCCGCGCCATCTTTGGGGGCCCCATGTTGCGTTTTCCTTTCATTCCATCGATCCTTCTGTGGGCCGCGCTGTGCTGTGCCGGCGGATCGGCCGTGGCGCAAAAGGGCGTCACCACCTTCGGGCTGCAGGTGAAGCCGGTATTCCCGCTGGACTATTTCGACCCGATCACCACCGTGGAACGCGAGCACTTGATGGGCACCGTGGAGCTGACCGGCGGGTATGCATTCGGCATGAGCGTGCGTGTCGGTCTCACGAACACGATCTCCTTGGAGACCGGGTTGGGCCAGATCCAGCGCCGCTATTCCTTCTCCATGACCAACGATACCAGCGGCTATTCCGACGGAAGCGACGTACGCTACGTGGGCTACGAGATCCCGGTGACCGGATTGGTCTATATCCGCTTGGGAGAGAACACGTACATGAACGCCGCGCTGGGCGTTTCGCTGGATTTCTACCCGAGCGATGTACAGCGTGATCTTGAACAGGGCCGCATCTACATGTTCCGCAACGGCTGGGCGCAAGCGGGGATCCTGGGCAATATGGGTGTGGAGTACCGCACCTACAAGAGCGGCATCTTCTACCTCGGCGGCACCTTCCACCGGCCGTTCGGCGACCTTGCCTTCGCGGACCTCACCTACTACGGACCGAACTACTTCCCCTATGTCATGCGCGGTGCGTTGAGCGGGAGCTATATCACCTTGGACATCCGCTACTACTTCCACGAGGACCCGGAACGGCGGGTGCGTAGGTAGCGCACCCTGGAGCACTCATTGCTCGCAAATGGAATGCCATTTCCGCAGCTGCTCGGTGCTGAGGACCTGCTTCAACTCCATTTGAAGCGGCGCATCATCCTCGGCCGATCGGGGGATGGTCGGTACGGTCGTGCGCATGGTTGAACCCTTGATACCTGCATCATTGCCGTGCACCGTGCTGTTCTGCTGGCCCGTAGTGTCCTCGTTGGTCACTTTGGTGTTCCTGCCATCTCCACTCGTGGTGGTGGGTGTACTGATGTACATGTTCTGGCGCGGGGTCACATCCGTCTCCGGCGTACCCTCGTTCTTCGTTCCAACCCCAGTGCTCTCCATCTTCGTGTGGCGCAGCTTCAGTTCCTTCATGAAATGGACCTGTTGTTCATCCAAACCCAATGCCGTCCATGTCAAATTGCTCGCAGCCGCCAAGCAATTCGTTGATATGTGCAGCGAACTGTCGCTTGGCGCACTCGCTCCGGGCGGTGGTTCTTGTGCTTTGGTCGGTGACCCGATGGACATGAACAACAGGGCACAGACAAGTGGTACGTGTGTGTATCGCATCGTAGTGTGTTCGTTCATGCTCAGGATCGCACAAGATCAATGCCAAGCGACCATTCGGACATAACAAGGAATACAGTTGGGAAAACTCCACTTTGTCGGGTAGTGATTTCTTTACATTCTCGCGGAGACCCTTACCCATTGGCGTTCCATCCCCCCTTCCATCCCTCCGCAACATGGTCATTGGATGCAAGGTCGTACCTTGACCACAACCAAACGAGTTCATCATGATCCCAATTCGACGCGCTATTCTTTGCCTTACGGGAACTTTCTTGATCGGCACGGCCTTCGGTCAAGCTCCCGAGAACGACGTCTGCTCCCTTGCAGTACCTGTCACTTGCGGAAGTGCCTACACGGGCAGCACGACCCTGGCCACGAATGATGATGATGCCTTCACCTGCGGCACGATCATCAGCGCGCCCGGTGTGTGGTACGTTTTCGAAGGCGACGGCCAAGCCGTGACCTTGAGCACCTGCCCTGAGCCGGTCTACGACACCAAACTGAACGTTTACAGCGGTACTTGCGACGCGTTGGATTGCGTGGTCGGCAATGATGATGGTGGCGACTGCGGACTTGGTAGCACGGTCGGTTTCCTATCCGAAGTTGGAACAACGTACTACATCCTCGTGCAAGGATTCGATGGCGAGGTCGGTGACTTCGAACTGACCGTGTCGTGTGCGGAAGCGACCTATGACTTCTGCTCCGAAGCGGTCCCGATCGCTTGTGGTGAGGAACTTCAGGGCTCCACCTTGGAGGCCACGACCGATATCGCACCCCAGTGCGGCACCGGGATCCAAGCGCCGGGTGTGTGGTACACCTTCACCGGGATCAGCGATGAGGTGATCGTGAGCACTTGCTTCGATTTCGATTACGACACCCGACTGAACGTATATGAAGGCACATGCGATGGTCTGGTATGCGTGGATGGCAACGACGATGTGGCAGGATCGACCTGCTCTTCCGTGAACTTCGTACCCGACGCAAATACAACATACTATGTGCTCGTGCAGGGCTACCAAGGCGCAACAGGCAACTTCACCTTGGGCCTGGTCTGCCTGACCTGCGGCACCCCCACCCAGATCAACGTAGCCGCCTTGGACCAAAGCGCGACCGTTAGTTGGACCAGCGCCAACGATGGTGCGGGCTACACCGTGGAATACGGACCGGCCGGTTTCGAACCCGGAACCGGCATGACCTTGAACGGCACGGTCTCCGGCACAAGTGTTTCGGTGGAGCTGACCGGACTTGATATTTCCACGGACTATGAAGTGTACATCCAAGAGGATTGTGGCAATGAGGACCTGAGCCTGCTCATGGGCCCCTACGACTTCACCACCTTGGCCATGCCCCCACCCGCCAACGCGTACTGTGCTGGAGCAACACCGGTCAACTGCGGAGACCCGGTGGATGGTGACACCAGCGTCGGCCTCTTCACCGCAGGTCCCGCATGCGGCGCTGCGAACATCACTTCCAAAGGCCTCTGGTATTCGTTCGTCGGGACCGGCGAAGTGGTTTTGCTGAGCACCTGTGGTTCCGCTGCGTACGACACCAAGATCAGCGTGTTCAGTGGCGCATGCGGCGACCTGTCCTGTGTTGCCGGTGGCGACGACGCGACGAACTGCCCGGGCAACACGACCACCGTGGAATTCCTTTCGGAAGTTGGGACCGACTACTTGATCCTCGTGCACGGCTACGGTCAGGCTTCCGGCACGTTCACCATGAACATCTTCTGCGAGGCAGCGTGCACCACGGCCGCGAACGACCTGTGCGAGAACGCCTCGGAAGTTCCTGTTGTCGGTTTCGGCCTTTGTGAGGGCACACCGGGAAGCAACGATTGTGCATACGCACCCGTTGTTCCGAACCCGCCTTGTGATCTCTTCGGACAGATCGTGGACATCTGGTTCATGTTCAACACCGGGGAGAACGCGGACCATACCGTGAGCATCGCGGCGGTCACCGCAGGTGAAGTGAACGCAGCGCTCTACGCCGATTGCGGCGATCTGGAATACGTCGGTTGCGAGACCGAGATCGCAGGCCCGCTGGACCTGACCGGACTGGAGTTGAACACCACGTACTACCTGCGGGTGTGGAACGCCGGTGGCGAGTTGGCCGGAAGCTTCAACGTGTGCGTGGAGACCGACCTGACAACCGGAATCGTGAGCAGCACCAACACGAGCAACGTGCGCCTGTACCCGAACCCGGCGAACGATCAGCTCACGATCGAAGGCAACATGGCCGAGCGCATCGCTCTGATCGACCTGCAAGGTCGCACGGTCCTCACCACTTCAACCAACGGTGCGGAACTGGTGCGCTTGGACATTGCCAACTTGGCTCCCGGCAGCTATGTGCTGCAAGCCCTGGACAATGGCACGACCTTGGGACGCTTCGTGAAGAATTGATCACACTTGAATTGAAAAGCCCCCTCGTCACTTCGGTGGCGAGGGGGCTTTCTTATTGGATGCATCGGACGCGAGCAATTCGCCAAGGCGATGCGCGTCAATCTTCAAGCTGCCATTCAAAGTCCCGTTCATCGTTCGACAACACCACGCGTTCAGCAACGCCATCGGTTACCCGCCAATGGGCCGTATAGGTGCCGGCACCATCGGAGAAGAACGCGTAGATCATGCACGCGTTGCCATCACGATCCACTTTGAATTGGGCAGGTCGAAGTTCATTGTTCCAGTTCGGGTTGAACATAGCGCTCACCTCCAGCGCGATGGTGTCACCTTGGATCACGGCAACCAGAGACCGCAATTCATTTCGCGGAAGCGCCATTCCTTGGTCCGAACCGAACCACGCTTGTTCATCGATCATACAGATCCAACTCCGGCCATCGTCGCTGTCGCAGACCCGATACGTATGCTTCGTGCTATCGAAGTCGTTCACTTCGCCTTGGATGAGCACGGCATTGTCCAATTCCAGCCAAGCGCCCAACTGCGCGTTGCTGTTGCTCTGTCCATTCGCAGCGAAACAACAGGACCACATTACGCCGATGATCAACGAACGACCTGCGCTTCCATCAAGCAGTGCAGCCACGGTCCGGCACGTCATTGGTGAAGGGATCAATAGGCGCACGCTCCCCTTGCGATCATGGTGTTCAGCGCTTGATGATACGCTGCGTGCTGCGACCGGTGGCCGAGCGCACCACCACCATGTACGGCGCGCTCTCCAGCTTGCTCAGGTCCACGAAGAGGCGTTGATCGGCTGGCAAGGCACCGCGATGGATCGGCATCACTTCACGGCCCAAGGCATCCGTTAGCAGCACCTCCACTTGTTGGTCCTTGGCCGCAGCAAGCGTGATCACGAGCAGGCTGGTCGTCGGGTTCGGGAACAGTTCCGCGATCACCGGTCCGATGCCGGTCGGCAGGTTCGTGCTGATGTCCGAGACGCGGAAGCGCCACCAGCCTTCGGGTGCCACGATCGGGCGAACCTGCACCTTGCCGCTGTTGGCCGTCCCCTCCACGTAGTAGAACACCTCGCTGCCGCCCACTTGTGCAGGGATGTCCGCACGCCACATGTCGTTCCCGATCGCGCTCATCACGGCGGAGGCGAAGCCCGCTGCGGTGTCGGTGGTCCAGTACAGCTGTGCGTTCGCAATGCCGCTGCGGTGGCGGATGTACGCATCCACGGTGTACGGCTCCGTGCTGTTGTCGGTATCCGCCAAAGGTTGATGCCGGATCAGCAAGGGGTCGGCCACGCCGATGGTCTTGGTGATGCAGTGGATCGCTCCGCTTTGGGCGATGATGTTCTGGTCGCTGTCGCAATCGATCCCGATGATCCGGTAACCCGGTAGCGCTTCGCCCAGGATGCGCAGTCCGACCGTGTCGTATTCGGTGCGGTAGGTTGGCACCAGCACCGTGCCATTGATGAACACGTTGTTGGCATAGGTGCGGTAGCTGGCGTTGGGCGGGTAATTGCCACCGGTGCTCGGCGGCATGGGTATGCGCACCATGCGGTAGGGATCGCCGAAGGTGCTCACGTTGTTGGCTATTATCGCCTGCAGGTTGCTCTCCAGCTGCGGTCCGTCGCTCACACCCACGGGGAATTCACCAACGAGCAAGGTCTCCTCGTCCAGCAACTTCATGTGCATGTCGATGTGGTGGATGCCGTCGTAGGGCAAGGTGCTCATCTTGATGTAGCGCCCTTCTTCGATGCCCATGAACTGGCCCATGATCGCATCCACGCCCGCAGCGGTGCGCACCGTCTGGTTGAAATCGCCGTTCGCACCGTTCTCCTCCAACACCAGTTCGCTGGAGAAGGCCGTGCCGGCACCATCGCACATGAAGTTGCCGCCGGTGTGCACCAGGTCGTAGGGCGCTTGGGTGGTGCTGTACACGGTGATGCCCTTGGCCGCGCCGATCACATCGCTCAGGTCATCGTCCGCCGGACGTGGGCGGTTGTAGATCCAATCGAGCATGTACAAGGAATCCACTTCGTTGGCATAGATGGTCTCGGCCATGTAATCGCGCGACCAGATGCTGTTGAAGTCCGTTTCCACGAAGGTGATGCCCGTGAGGTCGCCGATGGCACCGCCATAGCTCGCGTTCTGCAGGTAGCTCACCACCGAGGCTTGATCGTTGCAGGCGATGATGACCTCGCATTCCGCCTGTGCTGCGCGTACGATCTGCTTCAGGATCCCCGGGAAGGAGGTCCAGGCGATCACCACGCTCTGCACCTCTTCCCACTCGGCCATGGTGCGCACGGGGAAGCTCGGCGGCGTCGAGATCCCACGTCCACTGCCGGCGCGCGAATCGCGGTAGGCCGGGATCAGCGGACGCTCCTCGGGCGTTAGCTCGTGCGGTAGCCCTTCTTGCGCTGTGGCGAACAGGCCAAGGACCATCAAGTGGACGAGCGTGAGCGCGGATCGAAGGGAATTACGGTGCATGCCGGCAAGTTAGGATGGCCCACTGCCCTTCCATGCTCCATTCCTTGGCCACAAGTGGGATCCCGCGCTCGGCTTCAGTCCGCAGCCTCCTCCTTCGCCTTGCTCTTCCGCGTAGCACCGGTCAGCTGATCGTAGAGCGAGGTGATGTCACGTACGTAGTGGAAGACCTGGCTGCCTTTGCAGTAGCCGTTCTTCATTTCCGGCCGCGTGTAGTAACGGGGTTTCGCCAACAGGAGGATGGCCCGTTCCACGTGGTGCTCCCAGCGTTCGGGGTCCAGCCCCAGGTGCTCGGCCAAGCGTTGCGCATCGATCACGTGCCCCGGCCCGCAGTTGTACGATGCCAGCACGAAGCGCAGGCGCTGCTCACGGTCGGGCACGGCGCGCATCCACATCGTATCCAAGCGCGACACGTAGCGCTTCGCCGCATCGATGTGCGCACCCACCGTGACACTGCTGTCCAGTCCGAGCTTGGTGGCGGTGCGGGGCATGATCTGCATGATGCCCATGGCACCTTGGGAAGAGACGGCCGAACTATCGAAGCGCGATTCCTTCCACGCCATGGCCGCCAACAGTTGCCAGCGCCAACCGAAGCCGCTCCCGTGCAGGCGGAACTCCTCGTCGTAGGGGGAGATGCTGTCCGGACGCACGGGCATGTTGCGCTTGCGCAGGGCGCCGGGCTTGGGCAAGCGGTGCAGGTAGCTTTCCACCAAGGCGCTTCGGAAGTCCGCTTCCTCGGGGTCCTTCAGCCAGTCGTTCAGTTCATCGCGCAGCGCGTGGGCGTTCTTCCGCACGGCGAACACCAAGGGCTTCTCCTGTCCATCGATCGGGCTGAACTCGATGGTGGGGAAGCGCTGTGCTTCGTAGGATGCTTGGGCGTCGGACACCACGGCGGAGTTGTGCAGGCCCAGCACCACTTCCATCAGCAGTTCTTCCGGCGTTACGGCCACCTGGGCCACCGGGCCGTTCCCCACCTGCCCGTAGGCACCGCCAAGAAAGGGCGACCAGGTGCTGATGTACAAGGTGTCGTGCGCTTCGCGGATGATGTTGGTGCTCACCACGGGATCCTCGCGCAACAGCGCCACCATGGGTAGCACGCTGTGGTACGGTTCCGTTACGGCCACCCATCTGCGGTGCTTGCGGCGCGGTGTGTACTGCGCGGCGATCACATCCCCGCGTCCCTGCTGCAGGGCCAACAACATCGAATCCGGATGTTCCATCGGTATGGCCACCATCGCCAGACCTTGGCGTTTCGCGAAGCGCTCGAGCAATTCATATTCCAGGCCGGTGGTGGCCTTGGGACGTTCCTCCCACGTGAGCGGATCGTGCAGTACCAGCACGCGCAGGGTGTCGGCCTTGATCTGTGCAAGGTCACGCTCCACCCACGGATGGTCCCAGGGCACGGCGGGTGCGGGCCCGCGCACCACATCGCGGAAGATGAAGCCCACGGCCACCGCCAGCGCGACAGCCCCCAGCAGGACCACGATACCGGTGCGTTCGCGAATGATCATCGAAGAGGTGACACGGCTTGCTCGATGGTGGGAAGGAACTCGTTGAATTCCGCCGTGTAAAGATCCAGATGTTCCGCCAATACGCGTTCCGCACCGATCATGGGCGCTCCCTTGGGCACACGGCGTGCCAAACCCGCCAGCGCTCTGCCCACACCATCGATGGTGGCATAGGTGTTCAACCAATCGCCTTGCACCATGTAGGGCAACATGCGCCTGGTGCGTTCCGGCATCAGGTGCTCGTGGGCCAGCAGCAGCTTGTACATCCGTTCCGCGTACGCGGGCAAGGGCTCGTTGTGGAAGGCCTCCCAATTCTTGGCCAGCAGGTGATCGTAGAACATGTCCATCACCACCGATGCGTAGCGACCGGCATGTGCATGCGCCCGTGCCCGTCCTTCGCGCTGCAGTTCGCTCGTGATCCGTGAAGGTGTCTATCGCGCGGTGCAAGCGTATCCCTTGTTCTACGCGCGGCTCGAAGCGCGAGAGGTCACGCCCCTTCACCGCATCGGCCATGAAGTTGCCCACCGTCACCAACGGGTCGCTGCCCGAGAGGTAGAGGTGGCCGAGATAGTTCATGGCGTGGTGCGTGGTGTGGTGGTCTTTGCGGAATTCAGGCTCAATGCCGCACTGTTCAATGAACACTGGGGTGCTGGTGCGCGCTTCCGCGTACGCGGCATCCCGGTGCTCGGTGTGCAAGGTACCTCCGTCCGCATCGACCATCGACCGCTCGTGTGATCGCCTTCAATGGCTTGGCGCCGTCCGATACCTTCGTCCTGCTTCCTCCGTATGGCCACCGCAGCACCTCCACCGTTCCGAGCGCCCCGCACCGCGTACTGGGTCACGCAGCTGCTGTCGTGGGCCTTGCTCATCGTGCTCTTGGGCCTCTACCTGTACCAGAGCCAACTGCTCAGTACCGACCAAGCGAAGGTGCTCATCCTCTTCTTCGTCACCGGCGTCGGCATCAGCCACCTCTTCCGTTCGGTGATCGTGCGCAACCGCTGGCTGGAACGCGACCTCGGCTACGTGTTGCCCCGCCTCTCCTTCGTCGCCCTCGTCCTCAGCGTGCTCGCCTTTCTGGTGTTGGCCGTGGTGCACGACCTCTTCTTCCCCGCGTACCCGCCCATGTTGGTGCTGCAACCGCTGGAGCTCCTGCTCAACATCATCAACTGGACGGTGTTGCTCTTCGTGTGGTCGCTCGGCTACTTCGCCTACATCTACTTCGTGCGCAGCCGCCGCGAGGAGATCCGCAACCTGCGCCTGGAGACCGCCAACCGCGAGAACCAGCTGAACACGCTGCGTGCGCAAATGAACCCGCACTTCATGTTCAACGCCCTCAACGGCATCCGCGGGCTCATCGACGAGGACCCCGTGCAGGCCAAGCGTTCGATCACGCAGTTGAGCGCCATCCTGCGCAATGCCATGGCCAGCGTGAAACGCAAGCTGGTGCCCTTGGGCGAGGAGATCGATATCGTAAAAGCCTACCTCGCGCTGGAACACATGCGCTACGAGGAACGCCTGCGCTTCACCATCGATGTGGCACCGGAACTCGAGCGCGAACAGGTGCCGCCCATGCTCTTGCAGACATTGGTGGAGAACGCCGTGCGCCATGGCATCGCTACCTTGGTGGATGGCGGCGACCTGTACGTGGGCGCCCACCGCAATGCAGAGGGACTCTTGCTGACCGTGCGCAATACCGGCGATTACCGTCCGAACGAACCGCGCAAAGGCCGGAACGGCATCGGCCTGCGCAACACCCGCAAACGCTTGGAACTGATCTACGCGGGAGAGGCGCACCTGCGGATCTTCAATGAGGGTGACATGGTGGTGAGCGAGGTGCTCCTACCCATCGATGCGCCCGTTGCCACCGAACAACTTTGAGCCCATGAAAGCCCTGATCATCGACGACGAACGCCTGGCCCGGAAGGAACTCGCAACGCTGCTGGAGAAGCACCCCGAGATCTCCGTGGTGGGCGAGGCCGCCAACGCCGAAGAGGCCGAGAAGATGGTGGCCGAGAAGCGGCCGGACCTGATCTTCCTGGACATCAACATGCCCGGTCGCGATGGCTTCGAACTGCTGGCCGCGCTGGACCCCGCGCCGCAAGTGATCTTCGTTACCGCCTACGACGAGCATGCCCTGCGCGCCTTCCAAGTGAACGCCTTGGACTATGTGGTGAAGCCGATCGACCCCGATCGCCTGGCAGCAGCGATCCAGAAACTGCCGGAAACGCACAGCGGCGACATGCCCCAACGGGAGGTGCTGCGCGAGACGGATCAGATCTTCCTGAAGGATGGTGAGAAGTGCTGGTTCGTTACGCTGAAGGACGTGCGCTATTTCGAAAGCGAGGGCAACTACGTGCGCGTGCGCTTCGACGATCAGAAGCCCTTAGTGCTGCGCAGCCTGAACAAGTTGGAGGAGAAGCTGGACCCGCTGGTGTACTTCCGCGCCAGCCGCAAACACATGATCAACCTGCGTTGGGTGGACAAGATCGAACCCTGGTTCAACGGCGGCCTGATGGTGAAGCTGAAGAGCCTGGACAAGAACGGGGAGCCCGAGAGCGTGGAGGTGTCACGCAGGCAGGCGGCTAGGTTCAAGGACTTGTTGAGTTTGTAGGGTGTTGTTGTCGGTTGTCAGTTGTTAGTTGTCAGGCTGGCGAAGCTTGCGTCGTAGCTCCCACCTAGGAGACTGACAACGGACAACCAACCCCCACCAAGGAGACCGACAACTGACAACCAACAACCGACCCCTACCTTCATCATCCCACCGATGAAGACACTCGCCACCCTCGCGACCGCGCTGCTCCTTGGCAGCACCCACGCCCAGGTCCTTACCAACATCAGCTGCACCAGCGCCGAGGCGGCCGCTGCCATGCGCGGCGAACACGACCCGGCGGACTACGCAGCGAGCGAGGTGATCGATGCGCACGACGCCATCATCTGCGATCTGCGCAGCGCCGTCCATGCCGATTCGCTCAAGGCCTACCTGATGCGCATGGACGCGTTCGGCACCCGGCATACGTACAGCGACACCGCATCCAACACCACCGGCATCGGTGCGGCGCGGCGTTGGGCCTTCGGCAAGTTCCAGGAGTTCAGCGCTGCCAACGAGGGGCGCCTAATCCCCGCCTACCTGCAGTTCGACTACCCCGATACACCCGGCAGCTGCGGGCCCGGAGCCGGTTGGCGCAACGTGCTGGCCGTGCTACCCGGCAGCAATACCACCGCGCACGGCACCATCCTGATCGAAGCGCATTTCGATAGCCGCTGTGCCGACAACTGCGACCCCGCCTGTTACGCGCCCGGCGCCGAGGACAACGGCAGCGGCAGCGCCCTCGTGCTGGAACTGGCGCGGGTAATGAGCCGCTACACCTTCGCACACACCCTCGTGTTCATGCTCACCACCGGCGAGGAACATGGGCTGCTCGGCGCCGCCGCCATGGCGCAGTACTGCAGCGCTCAGGGCATCCCCATCAAGGGCGTGCTCAACAACGATGTGATCGGGGGCATCCTCTGCGGCGAGACCTCCTCGCCCCCCAGCTGCGCCGGACCCGGGGCGGTGGACAGCCTGCAGGTGCGCATCTTCAGCGATGGCAATGCCAACGCCGGCAACCGCGGCATGGCGCGCACCATCAAGATGTACTACCAGGAGAAACTGCAGGCCCATGTGCCCGTGCCCATGAACATCAGCATCATGGAGCGCGAGGACCGCGTGGGGCGCGGCGGCGATCACATCCCCTTTCGCCAAACGGGCTACCGCAGCGTGCGTTTCACCGCCGCCAACGAGCACGGCAACGGCAACCCCGTGAGCAAGGACTACCAGGACCGCCAACACACCGAGACCGATGTGCTCGGCGTGGATACCGATGGCGACCTCGTGGTGGACAGCTTCTTCGTGGACTTCAACTACCTGCAACGCAACGCCGTGATCAATGGCGTTACCGCCACGCTGCTTTCGCAAGGGCCCGCCAGTCCCACTTTCGAACTCTTCGATGAACCCGCCGGACTGCGCATCGCCATCGCCCCGCAGGCCGAGGCCAGCGCCTTCCGCGTGGGCGTGCGCGGCCTCAATGCCAACAGCGACTTCGATGCCTTGTACCGCACCACCGACCTCAGCTTTCCCATACCCGGCCTGCAGGCCAACCGCGGCTACTACATCAGCGTGGCCGCCATCGATGCCAACGGCATCATGTCCCCCTTCTCCAGCGAACGCATCGGCCTGAACGATGCCGACACACCTGCGGCCGAGCAGGATGCCCTGCCCTACGCCATCGAATGTGCGGCCATCGGCATCGGCGAGCGCACGGCCACGGCCTTCGGTGCCCTGCTGCTACCCTGCCGACCCAACCCGAGCAGCACGGGCACCACCTTCGCGGTGGAGTTCCAGGCCGGCCATCGCTTCCAACAAGCCTTGATCGTGGTGCACGACGCCCTCGGCCGCGAACGGGCGCGCATCCCGCTGCCCACGTCACCAGGCCTGCACACACGGCCCTTCGACATGCCGCTCGCAGCCGGGGTGTACCCCTACAGCTTGGTCATCGATGGGCAGGTGGTGGCGGTGCGCAGTTTGGTGCTTGGGGGGTGGTAGTGGGTTGTGTGTTGTCGGTTGTCTGTTGTCGGTTGTCGGTTGTCAGGCTTCGGCGGAGCTTGCGGTGCAGCTCCCGCAAGGACCGACAACTGACAACAGCTGACAGCCCCTCACACCCACTTCCGATCCACCGCATACTTCACCAGCCCTGCGGTGCTGCGCACGTCCAGCTTCGCCATCAGGTGCTTGCGGTGCGTTTTCACGGTGCTCTCACTCAGGCCCAGCGCCATCGCGATCTCCTCGTTGGTCTTCTCCAAGGCCACCAAGCGGATCGCCTCGCGCTCCCGTTCGGTAAGGCCCATGTACTCGCCGCCGGGGTGCTTGTCCGTCCACGTGTAGCCGATGTCGATGTTGCGCTGCACCACCGGGCTTACATAGCGCGAACCGGCCAGCACCGTGCGGATCGCGCGCAACATATCCTCCTTGCCAGCGCCCTTCAGCAGGTAGCCCACAGCACCCTCGATCAGCATGCTGTTGGCGTATTCGATCTCGGTAAGGCTGCTGTGCGCCAACACCTTCACCACGGGGTGCTCCTTGCGCATGCGGCGCGTGGCATCGATCCCGTCCATGCCGGTCAAGGAAATATCCATCAGCACCAGGTCGGCCTCCACCTCCTTCAAGCGTTCGAACAAGGCGCTGCCGGTATCGCAGTGGCCCACCACCTCCAGGTCGGGCGCATCGGCCACCCAGCTGCGCAGGCCCTCGGCCACCAGTAGCTGCAGGTCGACAACGAAGATGCGGTAGGGGCCTTGGTGCATGGGCTTCGGGTTCAGGTAAATATCGCGCATTCCCTGCGGTCGCGCTGATCGTCGACAGAATGATCCGGACCTGCGGTAGGCAGCGCGTACATCTGACCGCGGATCCACGGACCCCAGGTTTCCCACGTTTGAAGATAAGACGTGATCCTCTTCAGGCGTTGCCTCCACCATGGTGCATGCACCTTCGGGTCGGTAAGCAGCTTGGGTGTGCCGCGGGCAACCCGCGCGTTGCGGACCAAGGGATCACGTTCGTCCTGTGCCACCCCAGCCATGCCATGGTCGGCAAACCACCGCAGGGCTTCCGGATCCCGCGGCATGCACGCCCGGGTGCGCAGGTTCCTTCTCTGCGGTGTTGGGAACCGCAGCGATCGATCCATCATTTCCGCAGGCAACGATCCCACCAGCGCACCCGTCGTGCACTGGATACCTTCGTCCCATCTTGATCCAAAGACCATGACCCTACGCCTACCCCTTCTCGCCTTTGCCTTTACCAACCTGCTTGCCAGTGCCCAGCAGATCGACCTGTCCTGGGCCACGCCCGTGGTAGCCGCCAACAACCGCGTCAAGTTCGCCGCCAACGGCGATGCCTTCTCCCTCGGTTCCGTGTCCAACGGAGCCGCCATACAGCGCCTTAGCGCCAACGGCACCATCTTGTGGACCAAGAGCCTTTCCGCGCCAAGCCTCTATGCCATTGATATGGATGTGGATGCCAGCGACAACATCTTCGTGTACCTCGGCTTCACCACCGGGCAGTTGGACCTTGACCCCGGGCCCAACGTCACCTTGGTGGACCCCGGCAAGGTGTACGCCAAGTACAACAGCAGCGGCCAGTTCCAATGGGGCTTCAGTGTGGAGAACGGCACCGACCTGAGCGAGGATTACGGCGGCATCAGCTGCGACGATGCCGGCAACCTGTACATCTGCGGCGACCTCGGCCAGGGCACCTATGACATGGACCCCGGACCCGGTGTAAGCAACATCACCGTGGGCGATTTCAGCACCGGTGCCTTCGTGGCCCGCTATCGCGCAGATGGCACGTTGCACTGGGCCGATGTGCGCACGTGGTACAGCGGCTTCAGCAATTGCCGGGACATTGCCGCCATGCGCGATGGAAGCAGCTTCTTCGTGATCCAGGACCTGGACAATGGCGGTTCCGCCAGCTCCCAGATCGATGTGGACCCGGGGCCCGGCGTGGCGAACGTGTACAACGAAAGCACCAACATCCTGCAGTACGATAGCACCTTCGCCTTCATTGCCAAAGGCGGGGCCAGCTATGGCGATATGCGCCTGTGCGTGGATGCCGCCGGCAGCGCATACCTCATGGCCCAGGCCAGCGCCGGGGCCGGCTTCTGGGCACTCAAGTACAACCGCACGGGCCAAAGCCTCGGCCAGGTGTACAACACCGCGCTCACCACCAGCGGCAACCTGCGTCTCGGCGATGCGGCGCCTGATGAGCAAGGTGGTGTGGTAGGCATGTACAGCAACAACTGCACGAACAGTCGCATCCGTTTCTACAAAATGAACGTGAGTGGACTGGTGGACTTCAACGTGTTCCTGAACAGCGGCACCGATTGCACCTTGCCCGGCGGCAAGGGCTTCGACCTGCGTGGCACCAGCTTCATCATGGGCACCTACAACAACAATTACATGGTTGATTTCGACCCCACCGGCGCTGTGCTGAACCTGCCCAGCAGCACCACGGACAAAGGTGTGGTGGCCCGTTACGATTGGTGCGCCGCAGCACCTTCGACCCCTTTGGCATCACCGTGCCCAGCGCCCTGTGCGCCAATGCAGCGGCCACCTTCGCCGTGGATGCCTTCGGCGATGCCAGTAGCTACCAGTGGGATGTACCGCAGAGTTGGACCGTGCTGAGCGACGACGGCGAAAACATAACAGTGCTGCCCAGCGCCGGGCCGGGCTTTGTGCAGGTGGTGGCGCAGAACGGCTGTGGCTCCAGCTTCCCACTGACGCAGGAAGTGGTGGTGAATACCGCCCTTGTGGATGCCGGTGCCGACACCGTGCTGTGCCTGGGCCAAAGTCTTACCCTTATGGCCACCACACCGGCGGCCGACAGCTACTTGTGGCAACCCGGCGGCGGCACCATGGCCACCATGGTGGTCAGCCCCGAGATCACGTCCACCTACACCATCACCATTACCAATGGCGGGTGCACGGCGGTGGATACCATTACCGTTATGATGGACCCTTGCCTCGGCATGGCCGATGGCGCCGCGGCACCTGTGGTGTACCTGAGCCCCGTGCCACTGCGCGCAGGGCAAAGCCTGCGCGCCCACAACCTGCCCGCTACGGATGTACTTGGCGTAGTGGGTGTAGATGGCCGCCGTCACCATGTGGCCGTGCAGCCCCAAGGCCGCGATGCCCTTGTGCAAACCCAGAACCTCGCACCTGGTAATTACCTGCTGCTGGGCACCAATGGCCGCAACCTGCGCTTCGTGGTGGAGGACTGAGCAGTGAGCAACACGAACGAAAACCCCGGCACCTCGTGCCGGGGTTTTCGTTGTCCGAAGAGCTTAGCGTGTCCCCCGCTCGTGGGGATGCGCGCTGGACGATCCCATGGAAGCGTGCGCAAGAGCGCATGCTTTACAAGTTTGAAGATCACGTAGTACATGCTGGCGGCAGAGTTTGCTCGACTCCAAGGCGCAGGGTCGCCAATGGCAGACCCGGCGCAGGTTTGTCAGTAGGAGAGCGATCATCATTCACCCTGCGGAGGTCCAGAGCGCTCAATCCTTGATCGCGCGCAAGGGCCAACGGGTGCCCGAGGCGTCTTCGATCACGATCACCAAGGTGCCGGCCGGGACGTCGTGCAGGTCCAGCGTGGCGATGGGCCCGCGGAACGGACCCGCGCTTCGAATGCAACGTCCCGACAGGTCGTGCACGCGCACGTACCAGCCACCGACCGTGCGGCCTGCCGTATTGATCGTGATCTGGTCCAGGACCGGGTTGGGTGCCGCGAACGGTGTTGGCTGTTCGGCATTCAGGATACCGGTGCTGCAATCCTGCCGTATCACATACAAGCTGTCCACACCCACACAGCCTACCGCATTGCCCACTTCCACCACGTACCAACCGCTCTCGCCCACCACCAAGGTGGGTCCCGTGCTTCCATCCTGCCAAAGGACCGCGTCCTGCTCGCCGACGTCCAGCGTCAATTCCGACCCATGGCAGATCACGGTGTCGTTCCCGAGCCACACCACTGGTGTAGCACCCAAGGTGAAGGTGGTGGTGTCCGTACCATCCGCGGTGTGGCCGACCACATGGTACACCCCCTCTGTTTGCAGCACAAGCTCCGGTCCCGTGGCAAGCGTATCCAACGGAGCACTTACAAGGCTCCACCATGCATCAACAGGGTCACCTGAGCCGATGATGGTCAAGTGTTCCGTGGTCGGCTTACAGGCCAGCGCGGGGCCGATGATCAGCGGCAGGTCCAGGAATTCCGGCACTTGTGCGTTAGCGGGCACGGACTGCACGGCATACATGATGGCCTCGGTGTTGGTGCGCACGGGTTCATTGAAATCGAAAAAGATGTCCGCGTTGTTGCGCACCACGGTGTTC
>JAWKNF010000027.1:0-22585 GCA_041391825.1 Flavobacteriales bacterium
ACCTCAGCATCGAAGAGGGCATCCTCAACTTCGCGAAGGGGATCGATGCGGATATGATCGCCATGGCCACACATGGTCGCACGGGCTTCTTCCAGGTGGTGAACGGTAGCCTGACGGAGGATATCGTGAACCACACCAACTTCCCGGTGTTGAGCGTGAAGCTGTAGTTCGTTGACCAACTTGCTATCTTTACACAAAGCGGAACACGGATGAAATTCCTTTATCAATCCTTCGAAGCGAAAAAGAAGGAGATCATCGAGGTGGAGATCGACAAGTCCACCAAAGTGAAGTTCATGACGGGCAGGGATCTTAAGGCCTACCGTCAAGGGCGCACCTATTCATACCACGGCGGCTTGTTCGAGGAGTCACCGGTGCGCTTCGTGGTACCCTACGATTCCGTATGGACAGTGGTGGTGGAGAAGGGGACCTATGCGATGCCTGAGGAGATCCATGCATCTTGCAAACTCCTGAATCCGAACAACAAGGTGCGATCCAGTATCGCCGTTGATGCACCTCAGAATGTCAAGGATCACGCGCTCGCGGAGGCTGGAGAGGATGTAGCTGCACAACTGAGCGCGGCATCGAAAAGCGAGGGGTGACGAACTGATCGGTCGGCGGCTGCGTTACTTCACCAACAGCCATGTCTACACATACCGAACAGCAACGACTCGAACGACTTCTTCTAGGTCAGGAGAATGTCATGGAAGAGGTGCATCACCTCTTGATGGACGAGCAGAAACAGGATGATCTGCTCCGTGCCATGGTGCTCAGTTCCACGAAGGAACTACCGGTCCATATCCACGGATTCGACCCCGATCGCGTGTACCACAGGGACTCCATACGTGCCCTCTGCGTGCGCTACAGGCTTCGATTTCTGCCGGGTGGGCTCTTCAAGGGATCGATACCGAACCCGGCGGTCCATGCCATTCGCGCGTTGGAACGCAAGGTGGACGGGCACTTGCGCAGCTTCATGATCATGGCGCCGGCCAGTAGGTTCAAGTTATGCGACAGCGAGGTGGATCCCCTGTTGTTCGTCCCCTTGGGGAGCGACCATTATTACTTGGTGCACAAGTGGGGCACGGACCTGTCATGGTCGCGCAGGTTCCTGAATTGGCCCCTGCGCTCACCGGTGCATTTGGCCACTTTGGTCCTGTTGGTAGCGAGCCTGCTTACGATCGTGTTCCCTACGCCGTGGTTGAACGGCTCTGCTGATGCCTCTTTCTGGAGCCCACAGCGTTTGTTGCTTCTGTTCTGGACCACGACAGTGTGCACCAGCTTCACCGTATTCGGCTGGTTCGCCTTCTTCGGTCAATTCAGCACCGAAGCGTGGAACAGTCGGTACTTCAACTAGCGGCGTCCGCCATTCACCCGCACCTTTGCCGGGTGTAATACAACACGGCAGGCACAACGGCTCCTGAACCACTGTTTCAATGCCTCGCGGTCCGCAGGGACCAAGCGACGGAATGCTTTTCGAAGTTCCTTGCGGAAGGTGCGGGCATCAGCGGTGCTGATCTTTTCCAGCACTTCGGTGTGGTAGGAGAGGAGGTCGCGTGACATGGGTGCTTCGTATTGGTCCTGATACGCTCAAGCGAACGCAGGGGTTACCCGATCACTCTGCTGCGAAAAGGGACTCATAGGGATACGTGATCTTCACGGTGGTGCCCACTGCCTTCCCATCCTTGCGGGCAGGGCTGAACTTGGGCAGCGCGTACAAGGCCACGATCACTTTCTTTGGCAGCTCGGTGGATCCGGTGTGTTCCACCCGGATGTCCTTCATTTCGCCGAATTGGTTGATGACGAAGGTGATCATGACAGGATGCGAATGCGGGCCGCTCCGGTCGGCGCTTGCATCCATGCCCTTCCGGATCGCGGCCAGCACCTCCTTGTGGATGCAGCTCGAACGGTCTTGCCCCTCGGTGTCATTACAAGCCGGTGGTGCAGGAGCAACATCGATATCGCCGATGACCGTAACGTCGACAGGTACGATGATCGGGATCTCCCCTGTTCGGGCAGTAGGGCTGTCCGGAGTCTTGACAACGTCCGTCTGCGCCAGTGAACTGATCGCGAGCGGCATAAGGCCAATGATGAGGAGTGAACGGAGCATGGCTTCGAAGTATTGAGCACTCAATGTACGAACGAACGAAGGCCAGGTTGCGGCCTTCGTCCATCGTTCCTTCCGGTCAGTTAGTATCGATGCTTCCGCACGGTCGGTTTTGCTTGTTCTTTGCGTGGAATGGTGATGCTCAGCACCGTCCACGTGGGCTCGATATCCGCGGTGGTCGGCAGGGTGAAGGAAGCGCGCTCGAGACCACGGGTGAACCGCTCGGTTTCCTGCAACTTGGTCCCGGAGCGTTCGCCCTTCACGGTCAAGGTCTCATTTTCGTTGGATATCGTCAGCTCCTCCTTCTTGAAGCCGGGTGCCAGGATATTGATGGTGAACTTCTCCGGGCTTTCCACGATGTTCACTTTCGGGCGTACCACCGCCAGGTCGTCGTTCCCGAGCACTTGGCCAAGGTCGTGACCGATCAGGTCGCTCATGAGGTCGTTGAAGGGTGCCGTGTGTGCGGTGCGAGGGCGAAATTTGGTGATCATGTTCCGTTGTTTTTGATCTGTTGGAGTAGAGCGATCAAACGGAATGCCTACATCAATAGACTGCCACAAAGGCAGTCTAATTCATTAGGAAGCGACAGAATGACGTTATTGAGGTAGGAAGAGGAAGTATAAGGTGCCCTTTTGCGGGTCAGGGGCAGAGCCTAGGTTGTTGAAGCGCGCCCGTTTGGCCGAAGCCAATGCATGTTCGAGCATGCATTCATCCGCTCCAGCGCTTCGGCCTGCATCCAACTCGGCTTTCAAGACACGCCCAGAGCGATCAACGGTCACACTGATCGCCACGCGACCTTGCTCCTTACACAGGTAACCGGGGACATCCTCCTCCCGGATCCGTCCCTTCAGGTCGTGCCACACCGTGGTGGCGCCCGCCACTTTCACGGGTTCAGCGGCCTTCTCCATGTACAGCTCCTTGTTCCACTTGCTGGGGTCCAATTGAGGAATGGTCACCTCCTCACCACGTTCCCTGCGTTCTTCTGCAAGTCGGTCGAATTCCTGCTGCTCCATGTCCCGCAGCTCGTTCTCAACGCGTTCGGCCAAGCGGGTGGGCGAATACGAAGGCACCACTTGTTGCGCGGTGATATTGCTGGTGAGGTTCGTGACCGCTGTGTTGGCGGCCAACTCCGGGTGCTCGATCCGTTGGATCAGTTGTTCGGCCTCTTCGTTGCTGATCACGTCCATCCGCATCTCGCTGCTTTCGCCTTCAGGTGGCGCGGTGCTGATCTGCCACAAGGAGAACGCGAAGAGCAAAAAGGAGTGCATGGCCAAGGATCCGATGATCCCGATCTTGTTCCGTTCGAACCAGTCCAGGAGCGCGCTCATGCGGATGTTCGGATTCGGGTCGGGAGGTCCATGTACCGGCGAACGGCTAGGCCGAACGTGCCCAAGATACGAGCGCTGTGGAAGGCCGGTGCGAACGGATGCGCCAAGGCGCCGGCCAACGGTTGTTCCATCGGTTCCCCGCACCCTGCACCCAGCCCAAGCCGATACCGGCGTGCCGTACCAATGTGGTGCCGGCAGCAGCGCTTGCCGGGATCGCCGAACCGCGCAGGTATTCCAAGGCCTGATCATGCTCCAGATCAAGGAGCGGAAAAGCTTCCTGACGCAAGGCCATGGAGAGCGCCAAGGCCGCATGTGGCCGTTTGTCCGCACCCTTTTGCTCGGCGACCGGAATGCCCGGAGAGCGCATGCGCATGCTTCCGGACAGCTTGGAAACGATCGCTGACCATCGACCCTCAACGGCGTAGGTCACTTGCTCCAATTCGCTGAAGGACCAAGTCCGCCCTGCGTCCAGCCAGTTCAAGAGGTCGTTGCTGGTTTCCGGTCGGGTGGACCCTTCGTTCCCCGAGCGAGGTTGCAGTTCCCCTGGTTTCTTGATCACGCCGATGAAGAACCCTTCGCCCTTGAGCCGATGGGGATAGCAGCGTAGGGCATGCACTCCGTTCCGATCCACTGATACAACACCCCATTGCGGGTCGGTGGGGATGCGGATGCTTTCGGCTCCTTCTGCCATCAACCGAGCGAGTTGCGTCTCGTTCTCGGCTTCTTCCCACGTGCAGGTGCTGTAGATCAACGCACCGCCCGGACGGAGGGCGCTCCAAGCGTGACCCAGTATCCCGCGCTGTGTCGAAGCGCACTGCTGCACCAGGGCGGGCGACCATTGTTCACGGGCAAAGGGATCCTTGCGGAACATGCCCTCGCCGGAGCACGGCGCATCCACGAGGATCAGGTCGAAGAACTCCGGAAGCCGGTCCAGGTCCTGCGGTGCGCTGCCCGTGACCACCGTGTTGGCGGCACCCCATTTCCACAGGTTCTCCTGCACGATCTGCTGCCGTTTCCGTTCAATCTCGTTCGCAACGATCAGGGATCCGGACGAGAGTAAGCTGATCAAGTGTGTGGTCTTCCCGCCCGGCGCGGCGCACAGGTCCAAGGCCAGCAGCTCGCGGTCCAAGAGGCCGGTGGCCTTCAGCGCTTGCTCCACCAACATGCTCGATGCTTCTTGCACGTAATAGGCACCGGCGTGCAGCAAAGGGTCGAAGGTGAACGCGGGTCGTTCATCCAGGTATCTTCCTTGCGCGCACCAAGGGATCGGCGCTGCTTCAGGACCGGCCCATTTCGTAGGGTTCACGCGCAGGCTGGTCGGCGACTCCCCCTCCAAAGCGGTCAACAACAGGTCGCTCTCGGTTCCGAGCAAGCGTTGTAACCCTTCCGCGAATTCGCGTCCTTGGTCCGCGGACCTGTTCGATCGGCCGCTTCGTTCCTTCGCGGAGCGTCCCATGCGGGATCAGTGTGCGACGGTGGCTTGGCGCAGAACGGTCTCGGCACGATCGGGTCCCAGGGAGACCAAGGTGATCGGCACGTTCACGCGCTTCTCGATCAATGCGATGTAGCGTTCCAGGCCACCGGGCAATGGTGCATTAGCACTAAGGTCGCCCCAGCCATCAACCCGTTCCAGGATCGGTTCGATACGGCCGGTGATATCATAGGGCATCCGGTCCGTCGCTTGCCCGTTCACCTTGTACCCGGTGCAGACCATCACGTGGTCCATGCCACTCATCACATCGGCCTTCATCATGGCCAACTCCGTGATCCCGTTGATCATCACAGCGTAGTGCAGGGCGGGCAGGTCCAGCCATCCGCAACGCCTCGGACGACCGGTGGTGCTGCCGAACTCACGACCCACTTGACGGATGTGCTCACCATCGGCATCTTCCAGTTCGGTGGGGAAGGGCCCGCTACCGACGCGGGTGCAGTACGCCTTGAAGATGCCAACTACCTTATTTATGCGGTTCGGTGCGACGCCAAGACCGGTACAGGCCCCAGCGCAGATCGTGTTGCTGCTGGTCACGAAGGGATAGGTCCCGAAGTCGATGTCAAGCAAGGTGCCTTGTGCGCCTTCTGCAAGCACGCGCTTACCATCGCGCAAGGCTTGGTCGAGGTAGTGCTCGCTGTCCACGAATTGCATGGAGCGCAGGATCTCGGCGGCTTCCAGCCATTCCTGCTCGGCCTCCTTGGGCGCCGTGGGTCTGTCGTACATGGCAAGCAACCGCTCATGTTTCCTGGTCAAGCTGCGGAAGCGGTCCAAGCTGTCAGGCAATTCCAGATCACCCACGCGCAGGCCATTACGCCCGGTCTTGTCCATGTATGTGGGACCGATCCCCTTCAGCGTACTGCCGATCTTGGAAGTGCCCTTTTCGGCTTCGCTGGCAGCATCGAGCGCACGGTGCGTGGGCAGGATCAGGTGCGCGCGGCGGGATATGAGCAGGTTGTCGCGCACATCCACGCCCGCGGCCTTCAAGGCATTCACCTCCTTCAAGAAGATGACCGGGTCGATCACCACGCCATTGCCCACGAGGTTCAGCGTGCCTTCGCGGAACACACCGCTCGGAATGGTATGCAGCACATGTTTCTTGCCTTCGAAGATCAAGGTGTGACCGGCGTTCGGTCCACCTTGGAAGCGTGCGATCACATCATAGTCCGGGGCCATCACGTCCACGACCTTCCCCTTGCCCTCATCGCCCCACTGGGCACCGAGCAGAACATCCATGCGTGCGCCCATCGATCAGGCGCTGAGCTTGGCAACGGCCTCGTCCACCGTATCGGTGATGGTGAACACCGTATCCAGCTTGGTGACCACGAACAGTTGCCGAACGCTGTGCGAAACGGCGGCGATCAATGTATCCCCGCCGGCATTGCGCGTGCGGGTCAACACGTTGATCAGGATGTTGAGGCCGGTGCTGTTCATGTATTGCAGCTCGCCCATGTCCAGGATCACCGTCTTGTGACCGGCTTTCAACTCTTCGTCCAAAGCGGCCATGAGCCGGTCGGCCTGCTGTTGGTCCATCAGGCGACCCTTCAGGTGGAAGACCTTGCAGTTCCGCTCATCGGAGATGGCGAGGTCGAACATCGGGCGGTCGGTAACGGTCATGAGGGTCGTTGTTTGTCTTTGCAATTGCGGCAAATGCCGTGTATTTCCAATGCGTGGTAGCGTACTTCGAAGTCCATCACTTCGCCCACCGTATTGCGGATCTGCTGGATCCGCGGGTCGCAGAACTCCTGCACCCCGCCACAACGCTCACAGATCACATGGTCGTGCTGGCGGAAGGAATGGGCCTTCTCGAACTGTGATTGCGCACCACCGAAGCGATGACGCCGCACGAGTTCGCAGTCCATCAAGAGCTCCATGGTGTTGTACAAGGTGGCGCGGCTCACGCGGTACTTCTTCGATTTCATACGACCGTAAAGCCGTTCGATGTCGAAGTGCCCATCGTGCGCGTAGACCTCGCTGAGTATGGCGAAGCGCTCCGGCGTCTTGCGGTGCCCGTGTTGTTCGAGGTACTCGCTGAAGATGCGCTGGACGCTGGCTTGTTGTTCGGCCACCACCATGCTGCAAATGTAAGGCTCCTCCCGTCGATGGATCGGATGCCGATGGACCACGTAAATGCTACACCGCTAGCAGATAAGGAGTGGTCTAGTGGTCCACACGCTCCACGCTCCGCACACCACGCACGCGCTTCAACTTGTCCATCAGGGAGTTCAAGTGGTCGGTGTCATGCACGTAGGCCATCACCTTTCCGGCGAAGATGCCATCGTTGCTTTCGAAGCTGATGGCACGCATGTTCACGTTGTGCTCGTGGCTGATGATGGTGGTGATCTTGTTCACCAGACCCACATCGTCGATCCCGCTGAAGCGGATGCCGGCCAGGAACTCCACGGTATCCTTGCCCTTCCAACGCGCTTTTACGATCCGGTATGCGAAGTTGCTCATCAACTGCACCGCGTTCGGGCAGTTCACGCGGTGGATCTTGATCCCTTCGTCCAAGGTGATGAACCCGAACACGTCATCCCCGGCGATCGGGTTGCAACAGTCCGAGAGTTGGTAGTCGATCTTCTTCAGGTCGTCACCGATCACCATGGCCGCGTTCTTATCGCCACGGATGCTGGCCACCACGTCCTCCAAGCTCTGGTCCTCCTCCGGCCGTTTCACCTTCGGCAGGACCAGACGGCCGTTCTTCACGCTCAGGTCCGTGATCTCCTCGATCACATGCCGACCGCGTGCGATCCGGTAGTACAGGTCCATGGCCGTGTTGCAGCGGAAGTATTCCACCAAGGCCGCGACGTTCGCATTGTCCACTTTCGCGCCCCAGTTCCGGAGTTGACGCTGCACGGCCTCACGTCCCACAACGGACAGTTTGCGCTTCTGATCGCGCAAGGCCTGCTTGATCTTGTGACGGGCCTTGGCGGTGACAACGTATGTGAGCCAGTCCTCCTTCGGCAATTGCTTCTTGCTGGTGATCACCTCGATCTGGTCTCCGCTCCGCAGGGGTTGGCTCAGTGGCACCAACTTGTGGTTCACCTTGGCACCGATGCATTGCCGGCCGATCTGCGAGTGGATGTCGAAGGCGAAGTCCAACGCGGTCGCTCCAGAAGGCAGGTTCCGCATCTCTCCCCGCGGCGTGAACACCACGATCTCGTCACTGAAGAGGTTCAGCTTGAAATCGTTCACGAAGTCCAAGGCGTTGCTGCCGGGGTCCTCCAGGATCTCGCGGACCTGGCTCAGCCAATTGTCCAGGGCGCCGGAATGCTCTTCTTCGTCCTTGTAGCGGTAGTGTGCGGCCAAGCCCATCTCGGCAACTTCATCCATGCGCTTGCTGCGGATCTGCACCTCCACCCAGCGCCCTCCGGGGCTCATCACCGTGGTATGCAGGCTTTCGTAGCCGTTGGCCTTGGGCAAGCTGATCCAATCGCGCAGGCGGTCCGGATTTGGTTGGTAATAGTCCGTAACGATGCTATAGACCTTCCAGCAGTCGGCCTTTTCCAGTTCGGGGCGGGTGTCGATGATGATCCGGATAGCGAACACATCATACACCTCCTCGAAGCTCACGTGCTTCTTCTGCATCTTGTTGTAGATGCTGTGCACGCTTTTCGGACGACCCTTGATCACATAATTGAACTGCTCCCGGTCCATGGCCTCGCGGATCGGGAGGATGAAGCGGCTGATGAAGCGACGGCGCACGGCCTCGCCCTTCTTCAGGCGTTGGCTGATGTCCTCGTAGATCGCCGGTTCCTTGAACTTCAAACTGAGGTCCTCCAGTTCGCTCTTGATGTTGTAAAGCCCCAGTCGGTGGGCCATCGGCGCATAGAGGTAGCTGGTCTCGCTGGCGATCTTCAGCTGCTTGTCCCGGGCCATGCTGTCCAGCGTGCGCATGTTGTGCAAGCGATCGGCCAGTTTCACCAGGATCACGCGCACGTCCTGCGCCAGGGTCATCAACACTTTGCGGAAGTTCTCGGCCTGCGCGCTGTCCGTTTGGAACTGCATGCCGCTGATCTTCGTGAGCCCGTCGATGATCGTGGCGACGGTGGGACCGAAGAGGTCCTTCACATCCTCCAGGGTGAGGTCGGTATCCTCCACGGTGTCGTGCAGGAGCGCCGCCACCACGCTGGTGGTGCCCAGGCCGATCTCCTCGGCACAGATACGGGCCACGGCGATCGGGTGATAGATGTACGGTTCGCCGGTCTTTCGGCGCTGGTCCTTGTGCGCCTCCACGGCGATGTTGAAGGCCTTGCGGATCAAGCGGCTGTCCTCCGGGGTGCGTTCACCTCGGATGGAACGGAGCAGACCACGGTAACGGCGAAGGATCTCGGCCTTCTCCTTCACCAGGTCGATCGCTACTTTTTGAACAGGGGCTTTGCCCGCCGCCGCTTCGGTTCCGCTCATCCGCCGAAAGTTACGCAGTCAAGCGTTCCGCCGATGTGGACCGGGCTTCAGGCAAAAGGTAGTGCAGCCAACACGGCCGTTGTTACCTCCCCGAACCCGATGCGCAGGCCGTCCTTTTCACAATGTCCGCGCTGTGTCACCGTGTCCCCATCCGCGATGAACTTGCGCTCTTCACCATTGGCGAGGGTCAGTGGCTTGGTGCCGCGCCAGGTCAGCTCCAGCATGCTGCCGAAGCTGTCGGGCGTAGGTCCACTGATGGTGCCGCTCGCCATGAGATCGCCGCAGCGCACGTTGCAACCGTTCACGGTGTGGTGCGCCAACTGCTGTGCCATGTTCCAGTACATGTACTTGAAATTGCTGCGGCACACCGTGGTCTCCGCGCCCTTTTCCGGTCGGATCGCCATCTCCAACACGATATCGAAGGAGTGTGCGCCCTTGGAACGGAGGTAGGGCAGGGGTTCCGGGTCCTGCACCGGGCCGACCGTACGGAAGGGTTCCAGGGCATCCAAGGTCACCACCCAGGGCGACATGGAGGATGCGAAGTTCTTGGCCAGGAACGGACCGAGCGGCACGTATTCCCACGCTTGGATGTCCCGCGCGCTCCAGTCGTTGAAGAGGACCAGACCGAAGATATGGTCCTCCGCCTCGGCAATACCGATCCGCTCGCCCAGCGGCTTGCCGGGAAAGGTGATGAAGCCCATTTCCAATTCGAAGTCGAGTTGCTTGCTCGGCCCGAAGACCGGTGCCGCGTTGGGGTCCGGTCGGGTCTGTCCCATGGGCCGGTGGATCGGAGTGCCGCTGGGAATGATGCTGCTGGCGCGGCCATGGTAGCCCACTGGAAGGTGGAGCCAATTGGGTAACAGGGCATTCGCCGGATCGCGGAACATGCTGCCCACGTTGGTTGCATGCTCGCGGCTGCTGTAGAAATCGGTGTAGTCGCCCACTTCCACGGGCAGGTGCATCATCACTTGGTCGATCGGGAGCAGGGCATCTTCGCGCAGCGTATTGTCGTCGCGCATTGTAGCGTTATCAGCGCTCAACAGCTCGCAAAGCCGTTGACGCAATGCCCGGGCCGCAGGTTTGCCAAAGGCCATCAGGTCGTTCAGGCGCGGAGCGAGGAATGCCTCCCGGGGAATGCCGATCCCATCGAGCAGGCCCACGTCGGCCAGGATGCTCAGGTCCACCACCGTATCGCCGATGCGGGTCACGGGCACCTTGGTCTCGCCGTTCCACGAACCGATGCCAAAGGGGATGTTCTGGATGGGGAAGTCGCTGTTCTTGGGCACCGGGATCCAAGAGTGCAGTGCGGGGTCGATCGGGGAGTAGGTCATGGCGGTCGGGTTCATCAACGCCGCAAAGAACTACAATTGTGCGGATGGGGTGGTGATCTCCGTTGGTCCAAGAGCCGATGTGATGCGCGATCTTCACCGGATCGGAACGCACGCATGAGCACCACTGCACAACGCTGGACCATCATCGCGCTAGTGGCATTGCATGTCCTGCTGGTGGCGGCGTATACGCTACCGCAGCAGTTCGTGCCTACGCGACTTGGTGCCTGGGCGCAGGTGCTGGTGCGGCCCTTGTTCCATCAGGAGTGGCACCTCTTTTCGCCGGACCCGCCGATCTGTTCCTGCGAACTGGAAGTGGCGATGAACGGGCGGCACATCGCACCACTGGTGCCGAATGACGCCAGCTACTTGCGGAAGCGGATGGCGCGGCATCTGGCGGACCACGTGCAGGATGGCATCACGAACGGCTCCACAACACCGGCCCCGATCCTGCAGGAAGCGATCCGCTCCATGGCCCGTGACATTGCCCGGGACAGCGATGGGCTCACCTACCGCTTGGTCGAGCAGTGCGCCACGGACCCGGTACGTCCGGGGATCCGCGAGGAACGCATCACCACCTTGACCTTCACGTCGCCATGAACATCACGTGGAGCTCCGTTCGGCTGTTCCGCGTTGGCGTGCACCTCTGGTTGGTGGGCTATCTGCTCAGCGCGACATCGGCGGCAGAATGGTTGTGGGAATTTCCGGTAGCTCGCTTGCCTGGCCCACCCGGTCCCTTGCGCTACCTGACCCATGCCTTCGGGACCTGGCTGCCCGATGGCCTGGCGATCCCCGCGGTGGGGCTCCTACTGTTGCTCGCCCTGCGCGGGCTGTTCCGTCCGGCGCGTTGGTGGAGCTCCTTCCTGATCTGGATGCTTTACACCAGCCTGATGAACCTGGCTTGGTCGGCGGCCAGTGGCGGTCAGCAGTTGATGGCGAACGTGCTGTTCTGGATGATCTTCCTGCCGAACGGCCCCGATCCGAAGGCTGGACCAATGACCCAGGTGGTCGGCGGCACGGCGTTCTGGATCATCCGCATGCAGTTGGTGTTGGCCTATGCGGTCACCGTGGCGCACAAGTTCACCGGGCATTACTGGATGGACGGCCATGCGGTGGGGATCGTGGCCACCGACCCGGGCTACGGGCCTGCTTTCT
This sequence comes from Flavobacteriales bacterium, assembly GCA_041391825.1. GTDB lineage: Bacteria > Bacteroidota > Bacteroidia > Flavobacteriales_F > PHOS-HE28 > PHOS-HE28. The sequence continues at coordinate 11,809 of JAWKNF010000027.1, forward strand.
TGGGTGCCTATCCTGCGCTGCTGGTGCTGCTCACTTACGGGGTGCTGATCTTCCAAGCGGGCTTCCCGGTCGCGCTCTGGTGGCGCCCCACCAGGCACCTTTGGATGTGGATGGGTCTTGTCTTCCACCTCGGTACCGGCATCTCCTTGGGCATACTCGACATGGCCTTCGCCTTCCTCGTCTGCTACCTGATCTGGTTCGATGAAGGGACCGCGCAAGCGTGGTGGGCGCGCTTGGATCGATGGAAGGCAGGGCTGCTGCGGCCTACCGGATCGAGCACCTGAGCATCGGCTTCCGTGCGCTTCGCCGTTACTTCGCAGCGATGCGGAATGTCGAACAATGGGAACCGGGGAAGTTCGTGGTGCACAAGGGGCACTTGCGCGGCTCGCGTGATCCGAAGGCCTTGAGCATCGCCTCCCGCGTCATTGCAGATGCCACCGCCCGCTTCTACGCCGATGCCCTTCCGAGATACGCGCGCGGCGCTCTCCTCGACCTGGGCTGTGGTCGTGTGCCATTGTATGCGGCCTACAAGGACCGCGTGGAAAGCATCACCTGTGTGGATTGGGCGAACACCCTTCACCCCAACCCGCACGTGGATCTGGAACAGGACCTGAACGGCCCGATCGAGCTGCCCGATGCGAGCTGCGACACGATCATCCTCTCCGATGTGCTTGAGCACATCCGCCGTCCGGAACAGCTGGTCCAGGAAATGTTCCGGCTCCTGCGGCCCGGTGGGCATGTGCTGCTGAACGTGCCGTTCTATCACGGACTGCACGAGCGTCCGCATGATTACTTCCGCTACACCGAATACGCCTTGCGTTCCATGGCCGAGGATGCAGGCTTCGAGGTGCTACAACTGGAAGCCACCGGTGGCGCACCGGAGATCCTGGCCGATGTGCTGTCGAAAACGATGCTGTCGGTACCCCTGATCGGCCGCTTCAAGGCTCGAAGCATCCAAGCCTTCACGGGCTGGTTCGTTCGCTCGGGCTGGGGCAGGAAGGTGTCCGTACGCAGCGCAAAGGATTTTCCGCTGGGCTACAGCGTGGTCTTGATGAAGGATCGGAAGTGACCTTGGGTTTCCAACTGATATTCGGTGCTCCCGGGATCTATTGAAGATCAAGATCCAAGTCCAATTCCAATATACGCTCGGCAAGTTTGCGCGTGTATAACGCAGCTCCTACTTCATTCAGATGCCCCCGATCGAAGCGGTAGTTCGTTTGATAGAATTCAGGGTAATTGTCGGGGTCGCCCATGTCGATCACCCGGTCCTTGGGAAGGCCTTGGAATACATTCCATTCCATTGCGTTCAAAGTGTTCGGTGGAAGGATGAATACCAGTTCGATCTGGTGTTCTCGACACCAATCCAACAGGCATCCGTTTTGCTGGGAAAGCCGATCGCAATACTCCTTGTTTTGTATTGAACGGACCTCTCGTGCGCGGTTCGCCTGTTCCAAAAGAACCAAAGTGTCCGCTAGCAACTCGGTTCTTCTCTCCGAGAAATGGGCGCGTGAATCAGGGAAAATATTGGCCTCCTCTTCCAATGATAAGAAACCGGAAGTATTCCTTCCTTCACCCAAAGAATACTGACCAATAAGGTCACCGGCCATTCCTTTGAATTGACCCCAGTGGAAAATATTCTGTATCCAACCCAATAGATAGTTTTCGAGGAACTCGTCTTGTTCATTTTCTTCGATGCAGGTTGAACAATAGGTGAACAACTGGTACATCGTGGAAGTATTCAACCAGTAGTTGCCCCTGGCCGTGCCCAAGTGGATCGATTCCATGGGCTTGGGAGAGTCGAATTCGAGCAATATCAGACTGCCGACGGGAATGTCCCCTGAGCGGATCGCACCTTCCATCAAGTAGTGAGCTATGTGGAGGGAATGTGGAGGGGGTGCCAAAATTGAAGGACCTTGAGGTGATATCGTTTTCATTCGTACGCTATCCAGGACGGAAGGAATGATGTGTCTGTATGTCCTGCTCGATCCGATGAAGAATACATTCGGCGTTGGTTGTGCGGTGGCCAAATAGGGGGTCTTGTTCCTCCACCACGGGTTTCCCCAATAGTATGGCAGCATAGCCTTGATGAAATGGCCGAAGGCCACGAAAACAAACAGGAACAAGATCGAGCGCCAAGCAACTTCCGCATCACCTCAGAACTGGAAGTAGATGAATGACACGTGCTCTCCGGACATTGATACCACAAGAAAGGTCAGCGGAAGGTAGGTGGCCCAGCGCAAAGGGCGGGGAAGATATCCGACCTCTAAGCCGTGGCTACTCGTGCGGTGTAACCACTCCCTAGAAGCATGATGCCTAGCATCACAACGACAGCCCGAATATGCTCCGGTGCGCTCCAAAGACCATTCGAGAAGACTCCATGAACGAACGAAATGGCCTGGGTCAAACTGTCCGATCGGAAGAATATGAATGCCAGTACGGTCAGTCCGAATGTAAAGGTCATGCCTGTGAATTCGCGTAGGTTGGGCAAGATCCTGCCTTCGGCGACCGTGCCAAGATGTGTCCTGTTGCGTGCGCTGACCAAAAGGGGAAGGAAGAACAAAGCATTGAGTCCGCCCCAGACAATGAAGGTCCAATTGGCACCGTGCCAAAAGCCGCTTACGAGGAATATGATGAAGGTGTTCCGAACCTTCGATGCCATTCCGCCTCGGCTGCCCCCCAAAGGGATATAGAGATAGTCTCGGAACCATGTATTCAAACTGATATGCCAACGTCGCCAAAATTCCGAGATGTCCCGACTGAAAAAAGGGTAAGCGAAGTTCCGCATCAGGTCGAATCCGAATAAACGGGCACAGCCGATCGCGATGTCGCTATATCCGCTGAAATCACCGTAGATCTGGAAGGTGAACAGAATGGCTCCTAGAAGTAGCGTACTTCCCGATGCACCGGTGTGGTCTTCGAAAATGGCGTCCACAATCGGTGCACATTGGTCCGCGACGGCGACCTTTTTGAATAGCCCCCAGAGCATTTGTCGAAGACCGTCCGATGCCAAGTTGGCATCGAAGGACCGAGGCCGCTGGAACTGGGGTATTAGAGCAGTGGCCCGCTCTATCGGACCAGCCACCAGCTGGGGGAAGAAAAGAACATATGCACCGAACGTGATCGGGTCCTTGGTGGGCGTCAGTTGTTTTCGGTAAACATCGATCGTATAACTGAGGCTTTGGAAGGTGTAGAAGCTGATGCCAACGGGTAACACCAAACCCAATGTCCGCACTTCGATCGGTGTTCCTAAGAATGTGAATGCTTCAGCGAACGATACCACGAAGAAGTCGAAGTATTTAAAGAAGCCCAGTAGCCCTAGGTTGCCGACCAAGCTCACGGCCAACAACCATTTTCTGCTTGTCACATTGTGGGTGGCATGAAGTCGCATGCCTACCAAGTAATCCAAGGCAGCGCTAAATAGCACCAGGACCAGGTAGCGAGGGTCCCACCAGCCATAGAAGACCATGCTTGACAACAACAACCATGCATTCTGGCTACGTATCCCGACCCGCCCCAGCAGCCAATAGACCACGAATACGATCGGTAGGAATACCGCGAAATCTATCGAGTTGAAGAACATCTATTCTTCCGAATTGAGTTTGTCCAGACCAACTCGTTGGACCGCGTGATGCATACGAGCCGATTGTTACCTGATCGCTAACTCGTCACCGCCCAACCATAAAGCGCGTGCAGGCGCATCATGCCGTTCACTTGGAACCGGATCCGATCCAACTCTCCGGTGTTCTCCCGGTGCTGGATCGCAGCGTCGATCGGTGCACGATTTGTGCGCAGATCGTTCCTTTGAGCCCGCGTGGTGATCGCGGCGGTGCCGATGCGGATGCCGCTGGTGACGAAGGGGGCTCTGCGTATCGAAGGGCACCATGTTCTTGTTCACGGTGATATCGGCCTTGCCCAAGGCGATCTCGGCTTCTTTTCCGGTAACGCCCTTGTTGCGCAGGTCGATGAGCATGCAGTGGTTGTCGGTGCCGCCACTGATCACGTCGAAGCCTTTGTCCATGAAGGCCTTGGCCATGGCTTGTGCGTTCGCGATCACGGCTTCACCGTAGTTCTTGAACTTGGGATCGAGGGCCTCTCCGAAGGCGACCGCCTTGGCCGCGATCACGTGCTCCAGCGGACCGCCTTGCGTTCCGGGGAATACGCCACTGTCCAGGATGGCGCTCATCATGCGCGCCTCGCCCTTGGGTGTCTTCAGGCCCCAGGGGTTCTCGAAGTCGGTTCCCATCATGATCAGGCCGCCGCGCGGGCCGCGCAGGGTCTTGTGGGTGGTGGTGGTCACGATGTGGCAATGGGGCAGCGGGTCGTTCAGCAGTTTCCCGGCGATCAGTCCGGCCGGGTGGCTCACATCGGCCAAGAGGATCGCACCCACTTCATCGGCGATGGCCCGGAAGCGGGCGTAGTCCCAATCGCGGCTGTATGCGCTGGCACCGCAGATGATCATCTTGGGCTTCTCCTTCCGCGCGGTCTCGGCCACGTGGTCCATGTCCACACGGCCGGTCTCCTTTTGCACGCCGTAGAAGGTGGCGCGATAGAGCTTCCCGCTGAAGTTGACCGGGCTACCGTGCGTCAGGTGACCGCCGTGGCTCAGGTCGAAGCCGAGGATGGTGTCGCCGGGTTTCAGGCAGGCCAGCATGACGGCGGCGTTGGCCTGGGCGCCGCTGTGCGGCTGCACATTGGCCCATGCGGCACCAAACAGTTCCTTCACGCGATCGATGGCGAGGTTCTCCACCTGGTCCACGAATTCGCAGCCGCCGTAGTAGCGCTTCCCGGGCAGGCCCTCGGCGTACTTGTTCGTCAGCACCGAGCCCAAGGCCTCAAGGACCTGTTCGCTCACATAGTTCTCACTGGCGATGAGTTCCAGTCCTTTGGTCTGGCGCCATTTCTCCTGGGCGATCAGGTCGAAGATCTTCGTGTCGCGTTGCATGGATGGGGTTCCCGCTTTGGCGGGTCCCAAAGGTAACCGGGCGCGCGAGAGTCAGGCCTTCGCTGGCTGCAGCAGCGCCCCGGCCCAGATGAAGAACAGGATGACCGGATATTGGAGCAGGTGCAACAGCTTCACGGAGACGCCTTCCAGCGCGGGGAAGGCTGGACCGGCCAGATGCAGCAGGAGGGCCAGCAGTCCGATCGCTACAAAGCCGATCAGGATGCGCGCGCGGTAACGATGGTCGTTGAACAGCACGCGGGCCAGCAGCACGGACAGACCCGCCATGAGGCCGACGAACAGGATGGCCAAGGCCCATTTCAAGAGTAGCAGATCCGCCAGGGACAGTCCTTCGACAGCGCGTTGGAAGGCGCTATGAGCATAGGAGAATTCCCGGTGGTTCGCCAGGTGATCGATGCTGTAATTGAGGTTGAGGAAGAGGAACTCCCGCACCGCTCCCAAGCAGACCGCGACCAGCAGGATCGCCAGCATCCAAAGCCGCCGCTGGCTCATGTGCTGGGTGTGGACGGGGCGAAGCGACGCACCCAGATGGCCCAGAGGAGGAAGACCCAACCGTAGACCACCACGTAAAAGGTGTAGTCGTGGTTGAAGTTCAACAGCTCGTAATCGTACTGCACGATGATGCAGAGCGCCGCCACGCGCAGGGCATTGATCGTGTGGATGGAGAGCAGGCCGAGCAGCGCGAACCACAGCTTGTGCTTCCACGGGCCGGGATACGCCACCAAGAAGATGAGGTAGACCGCGAAGAGCCCGACTCCGTTGCAGGGGTCACCGATCCATAGCAGGTGTCCGCCCTGTACCCCGATCGTTCGGATGTTCTCCGCATTGGCGGGCTCGGGGATCAGCTCGTGACCGAGGAAGGTGAGGATGCCGCCGGCCCAGGTGATCAGGCTATCGATCACGGCATTGTCCAAGGCCCCACCGGGATGGAGCACGAACTCGTACAGCGCATACCACGCCACATAGAGCAGGACGGCAAGAGAGAGGAAACGGACAACGGGATCTCCTTTCACCACCTTGGTGGTGAGGGGAGCGGACATCAGGCCGAGTGCTTGCGCGTTCGACGCAGGTCCAGTGCTTTTTTACCTCCGAGCACAGCACCGGCCACGGCGAGGAAGCTGAGGCCTCCATCAATGGGGATGCAAGGAGGCGGCCAGCAAGGAGGTTGACCACCCACACCGGTGGCCATCACCTCACCCGCAAAGGCCGCGGAACAGAGAACGAGGACGAGACAGGAGCGTAGGAACATATTCATGATAGCTGGTCGCACGGAGCGCACAAATGTAGTCAAAGCTAGCACATTTCGGGCCCGAGGTCCAATTCGGACCATCGATCATAGCCTTGGGCATGTCGGGTCGGCGAGGCTGGGCCTGCTATATTTGCAGCCTCGGGTACGCCCACGGTCCCGTTGTGCCGCTTGTGCACCTCGGGTACCACGAACACATGGCAGCCCCAAAGACCCAGCAGCGCGGAAGCATCGACGCGAAGGACTCCGGTACTTCCTGCGTATCGCCTCGAAGAACTGGTATTGCCGTGCCTGCTGCTGTCCTCAGTGCTTTCGTACCTGTACAGCTATAAGCCTGGATATTTATGGCGCCACCACCCGCATCCTGCTGAAGGACCAGGAGGTGTACAACTACCAGAGCGATGTGTACAAGAGCGTCGGTTTCCATCCAGGCCTATACCGATATCGCCAACCAGCGCCGGGTCCTCACCTCCTACGACCCGATCGAATGACGGAACGCTGGACAAGTTGGACTTCGACATCTCCTATTACATCGTTGGGCGCTTCAAGACCTCGCAGGTCTATGGTACGCTTCCCCTTCACCGTGCATTTGGACATCCTCGGCGTGGGAACCTGTACGAGAAGCCCTTCGATAGTGCGCATCACTTCCATCTCGATACCTACGAGACCATCAACTACGATGCGGGGCGACCTGGACCAAGCTCGTGTTCCGGTTCAACGAGGACGTGCGCGACCCTTCGAACCAGTTCCTGCTGCGCATCGACCGTTCACCCTATTTCACCCGTCCACGCTGCCCAAGTTGGCCTCCACGGACTACCAGTTCATCCGTCACCGACGTTCCACCTTGGTTGATAAATACAAGAGCGGGATCGATGTCAAGAACCAGGAGTTCACCACCATCCCGACGTTACGGTGGAGGACGAGGTCGGCATCCGGGCGAAGGGCAAGATGTTCTGGACACCTTGTCCTTACAACAATACACGCTATCAGTCTTATACGTTCGACATCAACGAGAACACGCTTCAGTACACCGATAAGCAGCTGGCCGAGGTGACCACCATCCCGGACAAGCACGAGGATGAATTGCAGGAATACAAAGAGACCAAGGACATCCTGAAACCCTCAACTGCGAGAGAACTTGTACTTCAGTGAGATGATGAAGTACGACAATCAGCGCAGGAATTTGGTCGCGTATCCAGTCCTTGGATGCGCTGGAAGAACTATGTTTTGAACAGCGAGGATTAACGGCTTGCTACCCCGGCGATCTATATCACTGATGATGATTTACCTGCAGTCCACGCTGAACTCGCTGTATCGTATGCAGATGCAGCGCACCGAGGACCTCTTCGCGGGGACCGAGGAGAACATCAGCATCAAGCTGAAGGATGAGGCGATGCAGCGTAACAAGGCGAACCTGCTGGTCTACATCAAGAACGCCAAGGATGCCATGCAAGGGAAGATCGGTGACCTGGTGGAGCAGATGGGCCAATACGAGGACTTGATACGCCAATTGCCGAAGGAGCCAACGCGATATCCTGAACATCCAGCGGCGGGTGCAGGTCAACGAGCGCATGTACCTCTTCCTATTGGAAAAGCGAGCGAGCACCGCGATCGCCCGAGCGGGAAAGTATCGTGCCGCAGATCAAGGCGATCGAGAACGCGCTCCCTGGTAGTGTGGTGCGGGCTGACAAGATGAACATCTTCACCTTCATGCTCGAGGCACCTCGATCGCATTGGTGGTAGGTGTTCATCCGCGTCATGTTCTACGACCACATCGAGAACGCGATCAGCTGAAGGAATTCACGACCCTGCCCATCTCGGGGAGTATCATCAGCGAGAAGTGCGAGAGAACTATAGGTAGGGTGGTCAGCGATCCAAGGCCACATCACCGAATCCTTCAGGACCGTCAGGACCAACCTGAATATGTGCCAGGGCCGGAAGGGCGCGGCAAAGTGGTGATGGTCACGAGCTACCGACCCAACGAGGGCAAGACCTTCTGTTCCGTGAACCTGGAGCGATCCCAAGGAAGGCCGGAAAGAAAGTGCTTTCTGTTGAAATGGACCCGCATTGTGCCGAAGGTGGGCGTTGGTCTGGGTATGACGAGCCAGACGGGATTGAGTACCGTGCCGATCGGCAAGATGAATTGGCGAGAAGCAGCGCTCCCGACCCAGTTCGAGCACTTCACCGATGTTGGCCGACTGACACCGCCGAACGCCTCTGAGGCTGGTCCTGAGCAAGCATTTGAGGAGCCTGTTCGTGGAGGCGTCGAAGGGCTCGATTATGCGACATCGTCGATACGCCCCCGGTCGGTCTGAGATCACGGATGTCTTGTTGATGATGCGCCACGTGGATGCGACGCTGTTCGTGGTGAACACGCGTTTCGCCAACAAGGACCACATCAATAACGCGCTGGAGGTACTGAATGCCAATCCGAAGAAGAACACCGCCTATTCTGAACGGGGTGCGATCAAGAAGAGCAAGTACTACTACAACACGAACTACGGCTATGGCCAAAATGCTATGCGTGACGCATATGCGTACCGGCTACGGCTATGGGTACGGCTACGGCCGGCGTTCGCGCAAGAAGGATGACATCAAGCCAAGGCGAAAGAACGTCGAGGATCGACGCGTCCGCTGCCAAGTACACGGGCGATGAGCGAACAGCACAAGGGCGATTGGACGCGGTCATCGACCTACCGGTTCCGTGGTGGCGTCCCGATCTGAAGGAACTCTGCACTTTCGCCATCTGCTGGTGCTCTTCATTCGCCGCATCCGTTGGCGGTGGTACAAGCAAACGGTGCCGGGCCCGTTGTGGCAGGTGTGCAGCCGGTGCTCACCTCGGTGATGTTCGCGGTCATCTTCGGCCTGATGGCGCGCATGTCCTTGCCCGGCATCCTGCCCTTGCTGTTCTATATGGCCGTACGCTGTGGTGCCATGGACCTTCTTCCATCCATCGCACCTCGCAAACGGCTGACCTGGAACGCCACCTTGATGCCGCGGTGTATTCCCGGCTCTGGCGCCGATGGCCACCACCTTTAGTACCATGGTGAGCTTCATCATCCAGATGCTCGCCTTCCTCGTCATCGCGGGAGGCTACCGGCTCACCGGTTCCTATGCATGGGCACCCGGTTTGGAGATCTTGCTGGTGGTTCCATTGACGATCCTGATGAGCGTGCTGGCCTTCAGCATCGGTATCCTGGTGGCCGCGCTCACCACCAAGTACCGCGACCTCACCTTCCTGCTCACCTTCGGGATCCAGTTGCTGATGTTTATGAGCCCCGTGATCTTCCCCTTGAGCATGGTGGAGGAGGGGGGACTGCTGCGCACCGTGATCGAATTGAACCCGATGACCGCCGTGTTGGAAGGGTTCAGGGCGGCCCTGCTCGGCACACCGATGGAGGTGAACAGCTTGTTCTATACCACCGGGGTCACCGCCGTGCTGCTCTCCCTGGGCCTCGTGATGTTCCAGCGCGTTCAACGCTCCTTTGCCGATGTCATCTGAGCGCGGAAGGGTGGTGATCCAGGTGGAGGACCTGCACAAGCGCTACCGCTTGGGGGTGACGGATCGCACCATGATCGCCGATGAGCTCTCCGACCTCTGGTCCAAGCTGCGCGGCAAGGGGGACCCGGGCATGCGTTCCAGCGGAACGGAGAACGACCAGCGGGTGGGCGATCACTTCTGGTCCTTGCGGGGCTTGAACTTCAGCGTGGAGCGCGGCGATATCCTCGGCTTGATCGGCCACAATGGGGCAGGCAAGAGCACCTTGTTGAAACTGCTCTCGCGCATCACTCCGCCCACAAAAGGGCGCATCCGCATGCGCGGGCGGGTGTCCAGTCTGCTGGAGGTGGGTACCGGCTTCCATCCGGAGTTGACCGGGCGCGAGAACATCTACTTGAACGGAGCCATCATGGGCATGCGGCGGGCCGAGATCGATGCCAAGCTCGACGCGATCATCGCCTTCAGCGGGATCGAACATCACATGGACACGCCGATCAAGCGTTACAGCGTGGGCATGAAGATCCGCTTGGGCTTCGCGGTGGCCGCCCACCTGGATCCCGACATCCTGATCGTGGACGAGGTGCTGGCCGTGGGCGATGCGGAATTCCAGCGCAAGTGCCTGGGCAGTATGCGCGATGTGGCCAACACCGGTCGCACCGTGATCTTCGTGAGCCACAGCATGCCCTCCGTGCAAAGCCTTTGCACCCGCGCCATCTGGCTGCACAAAGGGCGCATCCGCATGGACGGTGCCACCGAGCCGGTGATCCGCGAATACCTGGCCGACAGTGCTTCCCAGACCCACGAACGCATTTGGGACGCGGCCGATGCACCGGGAACGGAAGAAGTTCGTTTGCGGGCCGTGCGTGCCATCACCCACAGCGCGGATGGCGCCTTTCGGATCGGCGATGCGATCACCGTGCAGATGGACCTGGAGAACCTCGGTGTTTCGGATACCGACCTCAATATCCAATTGATCGTGCGCACCGAGTCGGACAGCATCGCGTTCATCTCGGACATGACCGAGGCCATCGGTATCGCGCTTTGGCAGCTGGGACCGAACCGGGTGTCCTGC
>JAWKNF010000028.1:0-12110 GCA_041391825.1 Flavobacteriales bacterium
CATGCAACATGCCATCGTTCATGTGCTGCGACACAGGCGACAGATCGAGCGCTTCAAAATGGAAATGGACCGGTGTGCAACGAAGCCGTACTGACGGCTTCGAGGGAGGACGGTAGCGCACTCCCCTCAGTGGCGATCCTGCGACCTGATACCCGCTATCTTCGGATCAGCCTTTCCCCCCTGCACGCGCGCATCCAACGACCAACGTTCCATGATCACGATCAGATCCTTTGTGCCTACCCTAGCGGTGGTCGCCATCTCACTGGCTTTCGGTATTGGCCACCAGTTGGAAACAAGACAACTGCTCAACGGCAAGGTGGAACTGAAGATCCCCTCGGATTTCACGATCATGTCGGAGGAGATGATGAAATTCAAGTACCCTTCTGAGCGGCGGCCAACGTTGGTCTATAGCAACGAAACCGGTGGGATCAATGTTGGACTGAACCTGACCGAGAACCCGGCCGACCAAGCTGTACTCCCGTCCTACAAGGACCAGTTCGTACAGACGTTCAAGAACCTACACCCCTCTGCGGAATGGAAAAGTAGCGGAGTAAAGGAGATAAACGGAAAGCAGGTGGGCTATTTGGAATTGATAACGCCTGCCTTGGACACGAAGATCTACAACCTCATGTTCTTCACGGACCTGGATGGAAAGTTGCTCCTGTGCACATTCAATTGCACGAAGAAGGATGAGGTCGCTTGGACCCCGACAGCGAAAGAGATCATGAGTTCATTGAAGGTGAAGTAGGCATGGAATGGGAGGCGTGGCGCCCACTTATACCATCACAGCGCTTTCGCAGCTATCTTCGAGTGGCAGGGCCGCCACGAGCGACCGGACCAAGGATCAACGAACCGTAGGATCACCATGAGACCATTGTTCCTTGCGACCATCGCGGTACTGGCCACGCCCTCTCTCTTGGCCCAACCGGACCCGGTGTGGAGCTCAAGCATCAGCACCAATTTCAGTTGGTACGTTGACGACAAGCCCCAAGTGAAGATCGACGGTGCTGGGGACTTGGTGGTGGTGGGGAACACCAATACCCTTTCCAATGGCAGGGACATTCTTGTGATCAAGTATTCATCGGAAGGGGACCTGCTTTGGCAACAGACCTTCAACGGCAGCGCCAACAACGACGATGTTGCCAGGGATTTCGCCATCGACGACCACGACAACATCGTGATCACAGGCGCGACAAGGATCGACTCCTTGAACACGGACTGCCTTACACTGAAGTATGACCCGAGCGGAACATGGCTATGGGCCAACACCTTTGATGGTGAACCGAACAGGGAGGATGCCGCAAGGGCCATTTCGATCGATCCGTCAGGAGCATCCTTCATCACGGGCTACGCTGCGATCGACACACTTGGCCATAACAAGCTCTTCGCTGCCAAGATCGACTCCGTAGGTAATACGTCTTGGACCTATTTGTATGGTGCCGACACCGTGGGGTTCTACACCGGTGAAAAGGTGATGGTGCGAAACGAAGATGTCCACATTCTCGGCAGCTACCTATCCTATCCTCAATTCGAGAACAAATACGTGGTCTTCAGGCTCGACACGAATGGCACAGCATCGTTCGCCCATGAAGGCGCGCTGGTTCGCCCTGCACAAGTCTTCCATCAGGACGGTTTCGGCAACTCCTATCTCGGTTTCGGTGCTTGGGAACGGTTCAAGATAGTGAAGGTGGATGTCGATGGCCTTATTGCTTGGAGCGATACCATTGGAACCAATCTACCTCCGAACCATACGGCCGATCAAGTGCGGGCGATCGTCGTTGATCCCTTGCAGAACGTGTACATCACCGGGCGGCATAACGGAGACGACTATTCCGGGCCGACCTATTCCAACGCGGATATCGTAACCGTGAAGTATACCTCGAACGGTGAACGGTCGTGGGTACGTCGCTATGAATACCAAGGCAACAATGCAGCCGACATCGGCAATGCCATAGCCTTGGATGATGAGTTGAACGTGTATGTGGCCGGACAGAGCGGTGTATCCCTCTCCGACTACGACTACGTTGTTCTGAAGTATGACAATGATGGCAACGACCTGGGCACCATCCGATACAACGACCCCGCCGGTGGTGATGATGTGATCACGTCCATTGTTGTTGCCGATGGATCCGCCATCTATGTGACCGGGCTGACCTATGAGGATCCGCTGAGCAGTACCACCACGCAGAAGTATTCCTCGCTGTCCGGGACCGGTGTTTTCGACCCGCCGGCACCAGCAAATTCATTGAACAGCTTTCCCAATCCGTTCAAGTGGTCGACCACGGTGCCATTCGTAAATCCGAACAAGGAGGCTGTTCCACTTTCAATTGCGCGATGTCACGGGCAAGCTGATCATGGACCACACAACGTCCTCTGAGCGGGTCGAGATCGGCGGCGACCAATTGCAGACCGGAGTGTACATGTTCACGATGCTCGAACAAAGCCCTTCGCTATGTAGGTCGGGTCGTTAAGACCGAATAGAAGCAACGCGCTGCGCCCGTCCTTGCGGCCCTTCCGGTGCATCCTCTCCTACTTTCCCTTCCGCGTCCGCTTCACGCTGGCCACCACCAGTGCCTTCAGGACCTTCGTATCCACATCGGCCAGGCGCTTGATGTAGAGGCAGGCCTTGCTGGTGCTGTGCTTGTCGAGCTTGGCCAGCAACTCGCGTGGTGGCCGTCCAGGTAGAGCGTCAGCTTGCCCTTGCGCGGGCTGAAGGCCACCTCCATCCACTGACCTACGCGTCCGCTGGCATACTTCAAGGTGCATCTTGCCGAAGCCGAAGATGGCGGGTCCCCACATGGCGGGCGCATCGCCCGTGGCGGCGCCATCAGGGCGATGATGGTGCGGCAGTCGGCGCGCACCTCGGCGCTCTCCAAGGCGTCGATGAAGGCATCGACCGAGGCGCCGGTCCTTTGTGTTTGCAGTTCGGCCATGGTGTCTTGCTAAGGTAGGCACGGAGGGCAGGGCCTGATATGCCTTGACCGTGCGGACGGTGGCCGCATTCCACACGAATTACGATCTTGCAAAACATAATCACAAGCACATGAAAGGCGTGGACCACATCCCAACGGGCGAAGGAGAAAACTACAACTATGCGCAGGACCATTGCTTCATCAAGCTGTCCTCGCGCGCCACGAACGGCGAGTTGTGCCTCATCGAGGACACGCTGAAGCCCGGCTTCCACCTACCGCGGCACCACCATAAAGTGATGACCGAGGTGTTCTACATGCTGGAGGGCGAGATGGAGTTGATCTTCGATGACGGCACCGCGATCCTGAAGGTGGGCGACACGATCACCGTTGCACCGCAGGTGTGGCACGAGGCCAAATGCACCGCCGGTGGCAAGATGCTGACGATCTTCAAGAACGGGGCCTTCGACGTGTTCCTGAAGGAGCTCTCCACCATGACAGCGGAACAGTTCGCCGATGCGGACCTGATGCGGTCCGTCTCTGAGAAGTACGATATCTATTCGGCGTAGCGGAGTGCAGGCGCTTCGGGTACGCTGAACGCGGTGCGCTCCTTATTTGCCGAGTGGTCGCCTACGACGCTGCGCAAGCCCCATGCTACCTTCGAGCAGCACGCTGGATCATGACAATCCCCGCCCTGTACAAGAAGCACCATGTGGACAAGGACCACACCTCGATCGGTCTGTTCCGGGCCTTGCGCAAGCGCTTCGGAAATGCCAAGGTGTTCTACCCCGGCTCGCACGTGCACATCACGCCATCGCTGATCTTTTCCGATGTGTGCTACGCAGACTCGTTCCGGAACACTCACAAGTTCTTTGAGGATGAAGCCACGAGCGCGTACATCAACGCAGCGAAGGAATATCCCGAATCAGCGAGCGTGCGCTTCTTCCAGCAGGACTACAACAAACCCTTCGCGGAGCTCGGTGAGGACTTCGACCTGCTGATCTCCCAATACGCCGGCTTCGTGGGGCAAGCGACCAAGCCTTACCTGAAGCGGGGCGGGCACTTGGTGTGCAACAACTCGCACGGCGATGCGTCCATGGCCGCAGTGGACCCGGACTATGCGCTGGCCGCCGTGTACCAGCGGCGGTCGGATGAGCAGTTCACCATTTCCGATAAGGACCTGGACACGTACCTGGTACCGAAGAAAGGCATCGCGCCAACGAAGGCAGCGCTGCTCGATCTCATGCGCGGTGTGGGTTACACGCGCTCACCTTCCGGCTACATCTTCCGGAAGGTGGGTTGAGGTGCTACCGATCGCAGCGCGCACGAGCGCTGCAGCGTGGTGTTCCAAATGGTCCACGTAGTCGTGCATGAAGGCTTGTGGCAGGCGTACCGGGCGGCGGCGGACGGAAGGCGCGCTGTTCCATGTTGTGGTCCGTGCGGGGGCGCAGGCGTTCGGCTTCGAGGTGTTTGCTCCATGACCCGCGCCAGGTGGCTGTTCAGCGCATGCCAAAGCGTGATGGGTGCGGGCCTCCGCCGTGTGGTAGTGCTGCGCTCGTACCCATAGATCCTGGTCCTGCTTCGAAGCGCAGGCCGGGCAAGGCCTGGCGCGCACAAGCGCCCGTGGGCCATTGAGCCGAGTCGATCGGTGGGGATCTCGCGGGCCCACTTACCAGGTGCCGGACTAACACAGCAGCGTCGCTGATGGCATGCAGCACAGGCAGCGCGGCGGCCACGGCGGTGAGAAGGCAGCTCCATGGATCTTGCATGCTGCAAGATGGGGATCGCTGTGGACAGACCAAACATGAACCACCGTTGGTGGTGCGGGAGCAGCATGTTGTGCGAACGCAGGTTTCGCGCAAGTCCACTAACAACGTCACTGCGGCCTCGAGCCGCAGTCCCGAAACTCCTTGACGGGGCGGACGGTGGCGCTGCGTAAAGGACCGATCCCGCCCCCTTACCTAAGTTTGGTCATGGACGAACGCCCCATGGAACAACGGATCGTGCTGCGCACCACGCAACGTGAGTTGATCGCCTTGTATGAGCGACGCGGCACCATTGATCCGTTCCGCAGTCCACACACCAAGTTCTACCGACGGACCTTCCTATGGGCCGTGGGTGCGGCAGCGCTGATGGTGATCGTTGCCGCCCTATGGGAACAAGCCGCGTGGCTCGTGGTATGGGCGGCGATCATCGTAGTGGGTGCCACGGCCTTGCTTCTGTATGCCTTCGCACACACGCTCAAGGCCCGCTCGTCCGTGTTCCGGTGGGCGAAGGAAGCCGAGGATGCCCAAGAGTCCGTGCTTCTCTTGTACGACCAAGGCTTTACGCTTCATTACCGCGGAAGCGAGTACATCACCAAATGGGAGGCCGTCAAGCGGGTAGAGTTTCACGAGGACCATGTGATCATTAAGGCGAACGACGAGCGACTTTTCCCCAAGACGAGCATGACCTCCGAAGAGTACACGCAACTCTGCGACCACTTGCGGACGAAAGTGCTGGATGCTTCGCCAGTGGTGACGGGTGAGCCTGGTCTGAATTCTCGGACCGAACAGGTTGCGCCCTACATTCGAGCAGCGGATCGGCTACGAAGGACCTACCGAATTTCGAGACGATACGGACCCATTCTCTGAAGATGAAGCTCAGACACATACTGTTCGTAGGCAGCCTGTGCACGGCCTATCTCAGCACGTTGTTCTTTGCACCGCATTTTGGGTTGTCTGCTATTCTGTTTCTAGGCGGGATCGTCTCAGTTCGATCTACTATTTCATATCTGATGATGCAACTGGAGGTCCACGTTCAATTGGACGGGAGTACTAGTGGTCGCGATAATTCTGAATTTCATGACAAGGGACATACTGATCGACACCTCATTTCGGTACTTCATTTGGGCCAACAGACAGGATCTGGACCGAACGATGACGCTGACCAAACCGAGGATGTCGGGTTATAGCAAGCTGGTCCAATGATGCCATCCCATTGCCCATCACCGAAGCTCTTGAACTCCGGGAAAGAGTGTGGGTTCTGGTGCTTATGTAGTGTGGAAGACGAAGGGTAGGGTCTATTTCGGTTGTTCAGGTTTCCTGATACGAGTTGGTCTCAACTATGTCCAAGACCCGGCTGACGTGCATCGGACGTTGCATATAACAGGGGTACCGATAAAGGTTCCGTTACCTGCGACGATCGAAACCTCCACTTCAAATCAGAAACTCGTCACCGCACCCCCAACAGGCTCCTCCTCCCGCTTGTAGGGCACCAAGGTCTCCGTGCGCACCAGCGTTCCCATCGGATCGAAATGCAGGCGCTCGCCAATGAGTTCGTTGCGTTCGTTGAGGCGGGCGATGGACTTGAGGGGATGGATGCTTGTTTCCTCCTCGAAATGCCTCCATCCCATGTCAAAGCGCAGTTGCGGGATGGGCGGGTGGTAGCAACACAGCTGCAGGTGGTCCGGCTGGGCGCTGTAGCCGAAGAGGTCCGTGATGCGATCGTCGGTGTAGACCACGCGCATGGAGTCGTAACTGGCTTGTAGATCGAGGCCCTTGTACAGCGCGATGGCTCGTGCAACTGCTGCCACCGAAGTGCATGTAGCCGAATGCGAAGATGCCCTCGGGACTGAGCGTGGCGTAGGGGCTGACGGGCGCATGCAGGTAGTCCTTGTAGTAGACCCACTCCCCTTCCTTGGTACTGCACCAGCGTGTGCGAGCCGGGAATGCGTTGTGGCCGTTGCCCGGGCGGAAAGCTGGGTCATCACGCAACTCCGGCCGCGGCGCGCCGTCGCGAGCGCTGATGGCGAAGGTGTTGAGGGCCGTGAGCTCGATGTCCTGGAACCACGACAGCCCTTCGGGGTTGTGGATCGTTTCCTTGCCGGCCGCGATGAGCGCGCCTTCCAGCGTGAACACCTCGGTGAATACGGAGAGCGTATCCAGTGGTGTGCGCACGTGGCGCAGGGCCTTGTCGTGGTCGGTGTTGGTCTTGGTAACGGCCTGGCCGTCCTTGAACAGGATGGTCTCGATCACCCGTCCCTCGCGGTCGTAGCGGGTGCGGATGCCGTTCAGCTTGTCGTTGCGCCAGTGCTCTGTGCGGCACAACTTCTTGGTGCCCTTGTAGTATTCCTTCCAACGGCCGGAGCGCTTGCCGTGCTCGAAGTAGCCGACGATCCACGGCAAGGTGCTGGAGTAGTTCTGCACCCAGTTGCCGTGCAGGTCGCCGTTGGTCCCTTCGCCATGGCACCAGACCTTATCGCTGTCCTTCCCATCGAAGTAGCGCACCACCTGCTCGGGCTTCTGCGGAACCTCGTACTTGTTGGGCAGCTCGAAGGCGCGCTCGTAGTAGAAGTCGTAGGCGCCTTGGATCAACTTCAGCTCATCGAGGCTGAAGCCGGAAGCCACTTGCCACGCGCCCAAGTCCGGATCGTCGATGGCGCGCACCCAGGCGTAGTTGTCCGCAGCCGCGATACGCCGGGCAAGGATCTCGTGGCCGCTGTGCTGCATCAGGTGGCCCACGGCGCAGTGCGTATCGTGCTCGTCGATGAACACCGGGATGCGCTCTTGGCGGTAGTAGTTGATGGGGAAGCGACCTTGCACCGCATAGGCCTGCAACACGGCGCTGAGCTCTTCCCGCTTGGCAAGTTGCTCGGCGGACAGGTGCGCGGTCGGCGCTGCGGCCAACACCTTCAGCACTTCGGTGAGGTGGGCCTGCACATAGTCCACATCGTTGTGGATGGGCTTGGCGGCCAGGCCCTCCAAGGCTTCGACGTGCATGGCCCAATAGGGATTGAAGGCGCGGAGCTGATGGAACAAGGTGCTCGCTTGGCTTTGTGCAGCGAGGAAGAGCAGGACGAATGCGCAGAGGCTTCTCATGGGTGCGGTGCTTATGGTGGTCGGTACACCTTGAAGAGAAGAAGGTTCGATCGGGATGGGGGGAACCGGGTGATTCAGACCGCTAGGAAGCATGCTGCCGCGACCGAACAGGAGCGCTGTCCGCGTTTGTGGCCCATTAAAGCAATGGCGGCGGAATGGTCCCACTGATCGGACCTACCTACCACAATAAGTCAACATCTCCTTCGCTCTTACCTTCGGTCAGCAGGGTCCTTTTCGAGCGACCTTGACAGGTTTCATGATCCATATGTACAGGAGTAAATGAGAGCATGCTTCTTGATCCTCTTTGCCGTTTCTGCGTTCCACCCAGCGGCGCAGGATGTTGCGAGAACGCAGTACTTCGATAAGAACGGCATCGTCACGGATCCATCGACCTACAAGAAGAAAAGGACCTGTATTCTGAATGATAGCCTGCTCCTGGTCACGGATCTCGACCGCTCGGGGAAACTCGACATGACCGGCGAGTTCAGATATACACCGGCACTTCTGGACGCGCTCGTGGAATGCTATGCGGTCTATCACGACCACCCCGATCTGATGGGAGTTCGTACATGGTATCGCGCTAGGGGATCCGTGTGGAGGATCGAACTTCTCGATCCCTTTTCCTTCCCCCACACCTACAGTGCGAACGTTGTGTCGTGCTGCTCTCATGTTGACCCGTCACTGCACAAAGGCTCTGCATTTGTCCTTGATCTCAGAAAAGACGGAACGGTACGATCGGAAGGGCTCTATGTGAAAGGTGATTCGTTCCATGGGCACCGACAGGGAAAGTGGATGTACTACAACAAGAAGGGTGAGCTAACTGCCACCTATGAGCACGAGATCGGAGTATTGCACGGAACCAGAACGTACTAACTCTAAGGAGACAAGGTCTCTTCTCAAGAATTCGCCAATGCCAGAAAGGTCGCTAAGCCATAGCACGATAGCACGCAAGTAGGCCGGGAACAGATGCCGTAGACTTGTTCAATGGAAGAACAGCGGAGCGGTGATGCATGCGATATTGCGCTGCGCGCGGAATCGAGCACGATGCGGTTCCGCCTGCCATGGGCCGGGTTGCTGGTGCTGTTCTGCGGCACCTTGCGCGCACAGACCGTGGTGATCGACACATTGCACACGTTGCAGCCTTGGGGCCGGCAGGTGGCCTATACCTTCCCGAGCGTGCGCCTTCCGAACGACCCGGAGGTGGGCGAACGCATCAACCGCGGCCTCTCCATCGCCTTCCTGGGCGTGGATCCGAACACCGCACAGGGCGAGCCCTTGAGCGCATTGTGGGGAGATCCGGAGCCGAGCGGTGTGCCACGCATCAACAGCCTGCATTGGAGCTGTGCATGGACCGCACCTGGCGTATTGACGATCCGGATGATGGGCGAAGCGTGCGGTGCCAACTGCGAGGGCTTCGATTCGCACTACACCTACAACTTACGCAGCGGCGCGTACTTGGACCTCGATGCCCTGTTCAGCGATAGCGGTCGCGTGGTGGCCGAGGATTCGATCACACGACGATGGGAGCGCCGGCTTGCACAACGCATCGTTGAGTTGAAGGCTGAACAGGTGGCGCTGGGTTTGAACGGGGATGTGACGACCTACCAGGACGAAGCGATCGCCATGTTCGAGGACTGCTTGGGCATGTACGCACAGCGCGGCGTCTCGATCGCGGACTTCTTCCCGACGCCGGATGGCCTGCGCTTCATCACGGCACGTTGCAGCCACCACGTGGACCAAGAGATGGACGACCTCTTTCCACTGGCGATCGACCTGTCGCGCGCGGAGCTCTCCGGGCTGTTGCGACCAGCGGCACGGGAGGCCTTGGGTTGGTGAGGGGAAGCCATCGACAAGAGGCTCCTGCCATGACCGGCGCTGAAGACAAGCAAAGCGCGTGTGGGACCGGCCTTGGGCATACAGGCCAAGCCTTGACCACTACCTTGCTCGGGTACACCCGGATGGTCCGGACATCCGCCGCCGCCCATGCTCCACTACTGGTACACGGTCCTGAAGATCCTGATCATGCGCCGCTTCCAGCCGAAGCTGGCCTTCGACCAGACCCTGGAGCGCACCTTCCGCGTGCGGCTGATGGACTGCGATGGCCTGCGTGTGATGACGGCCTCGAAGTACCCGGCGTACATGGACTTCATCCGCTGGGAACTGCTGGCGCGCTCGCCGCTCTACCACTCTATCATCAAGCGCGGCCTGGCACCCACGCTGGGTTCGCAGAAGCTGATCTACCGTAAGCCGCTGAAACGGTGGACGCGCTTCGTGCTCGCGCTGGAGACCATGGGCTGGGATGAGAAATGGGTGTACCACGCGCACTACTTCCGGCAGAACGGCCAGTTGATGGCCATCGGACTAACGCGCGCCCTGATCTGGAAACGCGATGTGCCGCACCTCATGGCGGACATCATCCGCGAGGCCGGAGGCACCGAGGCGGTGAAGCCCCCACCCACCTGGATCGCGAAGCTCTTCGCGGATGACAAGGCGATCATCAATGACGCGACAGAAGCGATCGGAGCGGAGCACGGATGATCGATCATCCCGGACATCAAGCGCTACGCAAGGTCAGAAGCCGCGATCGGTACACAGCTGGTGCTGCGCCTCGATATAGCCCGGGCAGGAGCTGGTGCCGATCACCTTCAAGCGATCCCGCGGCCCACGGATGCGCGGTCGCCAGCCGAAGATGTTGATCGTTCCCATGCGTCCGCCTTGGATCACGTAGCAGCGTTCCAGCACCTCATGCGATCGTCCTTCGCCCGTGCGGTACACTACGCCCAAGGTCCAGGTACCGGGCCAGATCGCGGGCTTGATGGCGCAACGGTCCCAATCCATCTCCAGGATACCGATCTGCCCGCGGAGTTGCTCGTACACGCCGGCAATGGCCCATTCCGCGCCACCCAGTGGCTGCATGTAGCTGGCCGGTTTGAAGTCGCGTCCCTCGCGTTCGATGAAGCGCTTCATGTGCCGATCGATGCGGCGCACATTCCCCTTGTGGATCACTTGCGCGAAATGGTAGTCGTTGCCCGCCACGGCGAACATGGGAAGCAGCAATACGAGCAAGGCGATCGTTCTCATGGTCCCAACCACTTGCGCCAGTCGGCCATGTATGCGCGCACCTCGGCCTCGCTGCTGCGGACGCTCATGGCGTTCTCATGATCGATCATGTGCGCGCGGTCGGTGAACAGGTCCAGCGCACGCATCACCTCCAGCATGTACACGCCGTGGATCGTTGAATTCTCGCTGCCGGGGATGACATGCGGCGTGGTCTCCAGCACACGGAGCAAGTAACGCACGGTCGCGCTGTCCTGGGCCTGAAGCTTGACGTACCCCGCTTCTGTGGTACACACCATGGGCCGCATCAGCCGATACGTCTCCAAAGCACGTAGGCCATGGATCCGATGGTCCTCGTTCCAATGCGCCGTGGCCGCGATGGCCAAGGGAAAGCTGTTGTGGTGGTGGATGTACATGAAGGTCATGCCCGCGCCGGGGTCCTCGCTCCAATAGCGGCGCGAAAGGCGCTCGAAGCACGTGCGAACGGAATCGTCGACCAGGGCTTCCTGCAAGATCTCGAGCAAGGCGCAGCTCAGCGCTGTGGCGGGTGGATAGGCACCACGGAACAGGTCGGTGCTGTCGCTCAAAGTGGCGTTCACGTAGCGCTCGAATTCCACGGGCACGGCGCACGCACGGTCCTCCTGCTGCGCTATTCCGGTATCGGTCCCGCAGGCCACCAACATGCACAAGAAGATGGAGAGCAAGGGAGTTCGCACAGCACCCTGTACCCCTGTTGGATCGGAAGGTTCGATCATGTTCGCTGTCCATGCATCGGCCGGCACCACACAAGGTCGGGACTTGCTAAGGACCGCGTGCAAAGCGCACAAAAGTGAAGCCTCGCATGCAATGATCCGGCCCGAGACGCCGTATTGCTAAGCGGTGAGACTCGTGAAACCCATCCTACTGGCCATGCTCCGCTTCGGACTCTTCCTCGCGCTCATCGTCCTCTTGGGCGGCGCCTACTACAGCTATCCGGAGGCACGCCTACCGACCGGCACCCGGATCGACTCCCTGCGCGTGTACAAGTCCGAACGCCGCATGGATGCCTACGCCGGCGGTGTTGTTGTGCAGACCTACAGCATCGCCTTGGGCCAGCAACCGGTGGGCGACAAGCAATACCAAGGCGACATGCGCACTCCCGAAGGGCGCTACACGATCAACGACAAGAACCCGAACAGCGGCTACCACAAGAACCTCGGCATCTCCTACCCCAGCGACGCCGACCGCAAGGAAGCGCGGGCCTTGGGCAAGTCGCCCGGCGGTGACATCAAGATCCACGGCCTAC
>JAWKNF010000029.1:0-11054 GCA_041391825.1 Flavobacteriales bacterium
AGCGGCCGGGTTGGGCAGCGCCGTGCTGCAGGACCGCAATGGTGCATCGGTTCACGAGTTCGGGTTTCGGGGCCACTTGTCTATCCCCGATCGCCCAGCGCTTCCGCGCCAGCCCGGGTGCGGGGGTCCCCGTTCGTTCCAAGGCGATGGGGCCCATGGAGGTGGACGGGCTACAGCTGCTGATCCCCGCCGGATCACGCATGCCGGGACCACTGCGCGACCGACTGGACAAGCTCGGCTATCGCGTCGTGCACGAGGTCTTTGCGCTGCAGCGGTCCGAGCAGCTGTGCATCCTGGCCCGTCGCGACCGTGGCTTCGACACCGAATTGCTCATCCTCGATACCCTTGGTCATCTGTTCACGCCTTCGCTGGGCGGCTCGGTCACTCCCAGTCAATTGCTACCGGGCCGCAACGGAGGCTTGCTCGTCGCTTACGGGCAAGGGCGGGGCAAAGTTGGTGGAAAGCTGGCCGGAACTGGATCCCGCCACCCGTAGAGGTCACGAGCGCGATACACGCTTCCCCAACCCATGCTCAACGTCGACTACCGGCATCGCTTCCTGCAGTTGGATGTCGGACGGTCGCCTCTGGCTCGGCACCTATGAGGGCCTGCTCTGCCTCGACACCCGCAGTGGCAAGTGGGAGGCGTTCGTGAACGACCCACGCGACCCCTTGTCGCTGCCCGGCAACATGGTGCTCGCCACCTGCCCCGATCCATCCGAGCCGAACGAAGGCCTCTGGGTAGGTACCGAAGGGAACGGCATGGCCGTGTATGATCGCAGGACGCGGAAGTTCACGCGCTACACCACGGAGGAAGGGCTGCCGAACGATGTGGTGTATGGCATCCTCCAGGGCGCCGCCGGTGAGCTCTGGCTCAGCACCAATCAAGGCCTCTGCCGCTTCGAGCCACGCACGGGCGCCATGCGCACCTTCACCACCGCGCATGGTCTGCCCGGTAACGAGTTCAACCGGTACAGTGCACTGCGGAACAGCGATGGTACGCTCACCTTCGGCGGCATGGGCGGCGCGGTGGACTTCGATCCCGCGGACTTCCTGACCGACACGCTGCATTCGCCCACGGTGATCACCAGCCTGCGCCTGCGCAACCAGCGCGTGGACCGCAATTCGCGCCCCGATCTCCTACAGGCCTTCCTGCCCTTCACGGAGCGCATCGAGCTCCCTTACGACGAGCGCATGGTGGCCTTCACCTTCTCCAGCATGGACCATTCGGCACCGGCCCGCAACACGTTCCGGTACATGCTCGATGGGCTGGACGAGGAGTGGGTGGAGTGCGGCACCACGCACGAGGCCACCTTCACGAACCTCGATCCAGGCAGCTACACCTTCCGCGTGCAGGGCCGCAACAGCATGGGCATCTGGGATCCGGTGGGCGCCTCGGTGCTGCTTGTGATCACGCCGCCTTGGTGGGGCACCTGGTGGTTCCGTGTGGCACTGGTGCTTGCGGTGGCCGGCGCCTTGTACACGCTGTATCGCTATCGCTTGGCCCAGCAGCTTCGGCTGGTGCACATGCGCGACCGCATCGCACGGGACCTGCACGACGAGATCGGCAGCACCCTTAGCAGCGTGGCCCTGTACAGCGAGGTGGCCCTGCGCGAAGGGGACAAGGGCTCGACGGGACATGCGGAGACGCTCGCACGCATCAGCACCAGCACCAGCGAAATGATGGAGAGCATGAACGACATCGTGTGGGCCGTGAACAGCCGCAACGATGACCTGCTGCAGGTGGCGCAACGCATGAAGGCCTTCGCGGCGCGTATCTCCGAAGCGGCCGAAATGCACCTCGAGTTCCACTTCGATGAGCGCTTGTCCGACCGACCGCTCACCATGGTGCAGCGCAAGAACCTCTACCTCATCTTCAAGGAAGCGGTGAACAACGCCGCTAAATATTCCGGTGGGACAGCACTGAAGGTGAGCCTTGACCGACAACAGGCGGAGTTCGTGCTTCACGTGGAGGACGACGGCAAGGGCATGGAAGCCTCCAACGGCGCGCACGTGCATTCGGGTGGTGGCAACGGCTTGTTGAACATGAGCGCGCGCGCCGAGGAGATGGGCGGAACACTGCATGTGGACAGCGCGAACGGACAGGGCACGCGGGTCATCCTGCGCTTCCGACCATGAACGCCGATCTGTTGTTTCCACTACACGCAGCACCAGGCAGCTGCGCCTAGTTTTGTGACCGATGCTGAAGGTTTCCATCTACGACGACAACCCCGCCCGCCGCAACGGACTGGCCCGGCTCATCGGGACCGATCCCGAAATGCGCTGCGTAGGGGAATACCCCGATTGTCGCGAGGTGCTGCGCCATGTGGCGCAGACCATGCCCGACGTGGTGCTCATGGACATCGACATGCCGCATGTGGATGGCATCCGCGGCGTGGAACTCATCAAGAGCCAGTTCCCCGCCGTGCGCGTATTGATGCAGACCGTCTTCGAAGATGAGGACAAGGTCTTCGCTGCCGTGCTCGCAGGCGCGGATGGCTACTTGCTGAAGCAGACCACCCCTTCCCGGTTGATGGAAAGTCTGAAGGAAGTGGCCGAGGGCGGATCACCGATGACGCCCATCGTGGCGCGCAAGGTGCTCACCTTCTTCAACAAGCGCGCAGGCACTAGCGCGAAGGGCGATTTCGACCTGAGCGAGCGCGAGCTCGACATCCTGCGTGGCTTGGTGGACGGGCTCACCTACAAGATGATCGCCGCGAAGCATTCCATCACGTACTCCACGGTGAACGCGCACGTCACGCGCATCTACAAGAAGCTGCACGTGGCCTCCGTGGCCAGTGCGGTGAAGGTGGCGCTGCGCGAAGGCTTGGTCTGAGCCTTCCCTACGGCACCTGCTCCACCCGCGTATTCGTAGGCACCACCCCGCCGATGTTCTGCAGGATGATGTCGCGGTCGTTCCCGGCGCCGCTGTACTTGGTGGTACCGTCCATGTTCACATCCTCGGCGCGGTAGCCCGTTACGGTGTTGGTGGGCACGGTACCGCCGATGGCGCTCAGGATCGGGTCGCGGTCGTTGCTGCTGCCGGTGTACTTGATCGTGCCATCGCTGTTCACATCGCCGGCCCAGAGCAGGTAGGTGCCGGCCAGCACCTGCTGGGCATTGCTGCCGTAGGTGGGCGTGCTGCCGTCGCTCAGGTCCACGGTGGTGGCCGTGCGGGAGAGGGCGATGGGCGAGAGGCTCACCACCGCGAGGTGATTGCGGTGCAGCACGGCGAGGTAGTAATCATCCGCGCCGAGGGGGAAGTCCACGGGGGAGAAGCCGTCCATGGCCACGATGTCGCCATCGGCCTGGAGCAGGGCGCTGCGGCTGTGGAGCACGTTGGTGTTGTCGTTCCGATCGCGCAGTTCCAGCAGCACCCAATCGATGATGGCGTTGCTGCCGGGGAAGTCCAGGATGGCTTGCGTGGTGCTTTCGCCGCCACCGCCGATGAAGGAGTAGCCGAGTGCGGTGTACGGCTCCGTGGTCGGGATCAAACCGTTGGTGCGTAGGCCATCGTTCATGGCGCCACTGCCGGGGTTGTACGGGCCTTGCAGGAAGGCTTTCACGTTAACCAGTACGCGCACGGTGTTGGGCTGTTGGAACCCTTGGGTAACGATACCGCCAGGAACGATGCTGGTGCGGATAACGATCTCGCCCATGGACCAGCTGACCGAGCCGCCGGTGATCGGATCGGTGCTACCGGCGGTGGAGATGAGGGTTTGGGCGGACACGCCCATCGAATTGACCAATACCAAAACGCACAGCGCCCGCCTCGGATCCCATTTGGGCCGCATGATCAAGCCGGTCTTACGCGTGAAGGTGGATACCATTGATGTCAGCCTTGCGTTCCTCATTGCTCGTAGGTGATCAACACTGCGTATGGAGCATTCGCCAAGCCCGTTGCGTTCGGCTCAGACTCGACGACCAACTCTTGAAGGAGACCGGAATAGGAGACGACTACTTCATAAGTGAAGCCAGGGTATGTCGAATTCGGCGGCCATTTGCCAGAAGCTGCCTGCACAAGCATGTCCACCCCCAGGATCTTGGCAGGGTCTATGCCGGTCTGGATAGTGAAATACGCAGGCACGCCGCTGGGGAAATTGCCAGTGATCTTCTTGTACTTGATGGCAGGCGCATCCGAACCGAGTTTGGTGAAACCGTTCACCTCGAGGTTGGCCGTTGGCGAAGTGGTGCCGATGCCTACACGACCGTTGACGTAGAGCGCATCAGAGCTGCCGTAGATCGGCACATTGGGGTAGCCGATGGAGACACCGCCACCACCGACATTGAATTGCTTGTATTCGGCCGGGGTGCCGGCGAAATTGGTCTGTATGAAGCGGTGCGCATTGAACAAGGCAGGCGAGCCCCAGCTGTTGGTGGACTGCAGGAGGTTCAGCGTGGTGCCATGGTCATACGGAGCTGCCACCTGCAAGCGGCTGGTGGGTGTGTTGGTACCGATGCCCACGTTGCCGCCGTTGGGATTGATCAGGGTGAAGGCCGTGGTGTTCGCGGCATAGTCGAAGCTCTCGAATACCCCGCCCGTTCCTGAAGAACGCACGATCGCCGTCATGCGGCTGCCGGGGCCGTTCACTACTCCGATCCTGGCGTCCGTGGTCAGGCCATAATCGGTCCAGGTCTGTCCGGGTGTGCCAATGGTGAGCTTTGCGTCCGGGGTAGTAGTGCCGATGCCGACGCGACCACTGTTCGTATTGGTAAGGTCGATCCCGTTCAACACCCAGCCTGCGCCAGAAGGAGCGGCCCAAGTGGCCAGTCCGTTCGCATCGCTGGTCAGTACCTTGCCCTCGCCCTCCGTGCCATCACTCAACTTGAAGGTGCCCTCCACATCGAGCTTCGCGCTGGGCGTGCTGGTGCCGATGCCCACATTACCGGTGTTGGTGCTGATCACGTCGTTGCCGTTGCGCTCCCAGTGCACCGGTCGTGCGCTGAAGGTCCCAGTGGCCGCGTCGAGAACGGGGGTGTACGCATCGTGGCAGAACAGTTCGAACACCTGCATTTCATTGCTGCCGGTGACAACATAGGCGTGGTTGCCGGAAACAGCCAAGGAACGTGGCGTTGCTGCGGTGGCAATGGTGGCGCTGAGGCTGGGTGAGGTCGGGTCGTTGATGTCGAACACCATCATGTTGTTACTGCCGTTGTTCGACACGCAGGCGTGGCTTCCGGCAAGGGCCATTGCCCATGGCGAATTGCCGGTGGCAATGGTGGCACTGAGGCTGGAGTGCGAGCGGATGCAGCTGATATCAAACACCATCAGGTCCTGGCTGGACCAATTCGTCACATAGGCGTGGTTCCCCGAAGGCCGTCACAAAGCGGGGCCTGGTCCCTGTCGCGATGGTGACGATGGGGCTGGGCGCGGTCGGATTACGCTGATGTCGAACACCATCATGTTATCGGCCGTATAGTTCGCGACATAGGCGCCTAGCCGCCTGAACAGCGACCGAAGCCGGGTTGCTCCCCGTGGCGATGGTGGCACTGATGCTCGGTGTGGCCGGGTCGCTGATGTCCTGACTGTCATGGTGTTGTTGCTGTTTGTAGTTCAGCACGTATGCATAGCCGTCCGCCACGGTCATTCGCGAATGGCCTCGTTCCAGCAATGGTGCTGCTGAGGCGCTGGGGAGATTGCGGCGGGTCGCTGATGTCAAACACCATCATGTTGTCCTGTTATAGTTTGCTACATAGGCGTAGCCACCCAGAAACGGCAATGGAACTGGGACCTGCCCCGGTGGCGATGGAGCGCTGAGGCTGGGTGCGATCGGATGCGCTGATGTCGAACACCATCATGTTGTTCCCGGTGTTGTTCAGTACATACGCACTGGCCGCCAGCAGCAGCAATGGAGACCGTGCCATCCCCGCGGCATTCGAGGCACTGAGGTTGAGGCAGGAAGGGTCCTGCGGCAACCTTCACTTCGAATACCGTTTCAGGCTCCCAATGTGTGCGTTGCCGAGGCATCCGGAGGTAGGAAGCTTCTTGTTCCCCTGAGCGCGCCGTCCTGGTACCGGAAGCCGCCCACCACGTGCAGGGTGTTCTGCGGAGCCGTGGTGCCGGTGCCCACCCGCTTGCCGGCGTTGTGCAGGGTGTCGCCGTTCTGCACCCAATCGTCGTCGTTGCCATCGCCCAGGAACACGCTATTGCCCTCGGTGATGTACAGGGTATCATTGCTCAGGGTCAGGCTCTGGAGGGCGGGCTACGCTGTCGTTGCTGTCAACGCATGCAGCGTGCACAGCCTTCATCAACTTGGAACCCACAAGGCTGTAATTGGTCCCGCCGGTGATATCCATGGAAACGGTGACGTTCCAGGTCCAGGTCCCGCACATCCGCTCCAATCGATGGTGCTGAAAGGTGCAGAACCGAATACGGGGCTTCCCTCGCCGTCACCAGCTCGATCAAGCCGTTGGCATCGGTGGTAGTGTGGTCCTCCACATAGGGTTGGGCTGCCGCAGGCTCAGCAGCGGCTGCACGCCCACGTTCTGGTCGGAGCGGATCGCCGTTGGTATCGCGACGACGGCCTGGTAGTTGAAGCCCGAGAAGTTGGACTGGGCATGGAGTTTTGCGGTGGCCAGCAGCAGTAGCAGAAGTGTTGTGATCGTTCTGTGAGGTCCGCTTTGTATCATGAGCAACGCGCGGATCTTTGGAGATGTGTGCCGAGGCTTTAAGTAGGCGCAGATCCCGGAATCAGCCGGACCGTGTTGTAGCCTTCGTAGATCGCGGTCGAACCGCTGGGAACTTGTTCCGCTGATGTGATGGTATTCCCGTAATAGGTTCCTGATGCCACCGTGCCGGTGCCGTGGCTTAGGTCTTGGTAAAGCATTAGGTGCTGCAGAAGTCTTGGCATGGAGTGCCCAGGGGTAGTGAAACGATCGAGAAGGTGATCGGTGAACTGCACACGAAATTGGCCCGCTGGGGTCATGGGAAAGACACCAGCCCGCATCCATCCCCATAACGTATACTACGTCGTCCGGTGCATAGTTATCACAACCATTCTCCGCATCCGCATCACGTGAGTAGTTCTTCTTGGCCAATCACCAACCGATCGATGAAGGGTCATCACTCCCATCCGTTTCCGATTGCGACCCGGGTAATGTCCAGTTCATTCTTCGTGAGGTACACGATGGCATTCTCGAAGGTTGTATCCCTTGTCGATCTGCCAAGCCCGTCACGGGTATCGGGCCCAGAAGTGAAAGTCCGCTATAGAATTTCGCGTGATATCGTCCGCGGAGTAGCCGAACGCTTCCCCGCCGCAGTCGAGCTTGGCGGGCAAATCGACCCCTCTTGGTGAAGCAGAAGTTGGTCTTAATGATCCTGTAAGATATAGACCTTCGCCCGGATAATCCATCAGTATGGTGCCCACATTGGTCCTACCGGGTATTTCATTCAGGTAGTGGAATGTTTGATAATTCATTTCGGAGGCACCCAGAGTTCAGGTGGGTACACCACTGGGTACACCACTCAGGTCGGTTCACGGTCCAATGGGACGATGTGCTTGCCGCATCAATGTACTCCATGATCGCGCGGATCTTGCCGCTTACCGATGCAAAGCCCTCTCCATCGTCATCAAGACCGTACACGTTACCGAGGAAAGCCGGATTCACTTAGTAAAAAAGTTCTGCCAATTGATACTGAGTGTAGCACCGTCGCCGCGAACATTGTTGAGCAGATAGATCTTGCCTTGAACACTTGATAAGAGATGGGGCGGAAGCAAGTGCGGAGGTTGGATAAGAAGATCCTTGCGTTTGTTGTGACATATTGGTCAAGCACCTCGCTGAATTCAGGGTTGACACCAGGCTCCGAGGTTTGGATCCAACAGATGATCGCCTCGGTTGGATTATTGGACAGGAATGAATTCATCCAAACCAAGACCTGATCGAAGGTGAGGTCAAGATCGGTGGAACCATGATAGATATCCCATGTATGGCCTGCGTGCTGATTGCCGCTGCAGGCTTGGTGACCATTGTCATTCTCTCGCACGCGCAGGTCGAACCATCTGATGCCCGCGTCCAACTGCTTGTCGATCTGACCATGATTGGGTTGGAGCAGAAGATCACTTCTGGGCGTTCGCTCCTGCATCATGCGTACCGGGGATCGAGATCGGCTGGAGCAATGATCCATCCAGTTTGCCCATCCATCCCTGCGTCAGCGTTTTGATCTCTTGGCCTTGGGGTTGGAGAAAGTCAAGCACTTATTTGAAAGGAGTTTGCGCATCCGAGAGGCCAGCACAAAGGGAATAATTATTGTTCCGCTCAAAGTGGCATTGCTGCAGTGGGCCAGGCCATTGACGATACTGCGCTTGGACGGCCGGTACGAATAGTGTGCCGCACAATAGCGCGACTAGGCTGTGTTGGAGTCGGGTACGCATGGTAGTTCGTATTTGACCGGTGGCTTCAACAACTAGCGAGGTGTCAAGATGTTGCATGACGCATATTCGAGCACGCATACCAACTGCTGGTATGAGTCTTTGAAATTCCCTCGATCTCCTTCGCTATTGATCGCATGCAGTGTCAATTCTTCTACCTTCTCCAGAAGGATCCTTGTTCATCTCGCCCGAAAGCCCCAGGCCGTTCTCCTCCACTTCGCAGGCGCTGGGCACGTTGGGCAGGTGGCCGTTCGCCTGGATGTAGGCCGCAACTTCTTCCAAAGGCATCAGACGATATTCCTTGTCGAATACGTAGTCCGGGAAGTTGGCCAATGTGACTTCGACTTCCTTGGCCCAGATTATACGCAATGTCCTTGTTATTGCTTCACTCAATGGAATTGGCTTATCCCCTGAACTTGATCGAGTTGGGCGTGTCGAAGGTCCATGGCGCATTGATGTCCAGGCCAGCAGAATACACTTCCAGCCTCCGCTGGCGCTCAGTTGTTCAACTTGAGGACCAAGGCGTTGGCGGCGTTCGACGGTCCTGACCTCGAGCTTCATAAGTGGTCCATTGGTGCCGATGCCCACGTTGCCGCCGTTCGGATTGATCGGCGTGGAGACCGTCGTGTTCGCCGCATAATCGAAGCTCTCAAGAACACCTCCTGTGGTGGAGGAGCGCATGATCGCCGCCATGCGGCTCCGGGCCCATTGACCACGCCGATCAGCTTGAGTCGGAGGTGAGGCCGTAATCAATCCATGTGACCCCTGGTATTACCGATGGTCGGGAATTTGGCGTCGGGGGTCGTGGTTCCGATGCCGATCGCCCTTCGTATTGTACAGGTGGGTGCCGTTCAGCAGCGCCCAACCGGTGGCAGCAGCTGCGGGGCCCATGAACATTCCCATCCGCATCGCTGGTAAGCACCTTGCCAGCGCCCTCGCTGCCGTCCTCCAGCCGGAAGCTCCCTTCACATGCAGGTCAGCGCTTGCCGACTCCACCGCCGGGTCCAGCCCAACGCCGAGTTGGTTCGTGATGTAGGTCGGTTGCTCGCCGAAGATGGTGTTGAACGTGTTACGAACTCGATATGCTTCACCTCGTCCGTATCGAATAGCTCCATGCGCCCGAAGCCATCGTTGTTGTTGATGGCCTGCCGCATCGCCCACATGCAGGCCGCCACCGGCGTTGATCGCCCTTGCACATCCAGCTTTGTGCGGGTGTGTTGGTGCCGACCCCCACATTGCCCGCGTTCGTGTTGTGCACATCGTCGCCGCAAGTTTCTGGTGTTACTGACAACCATCTTTGCCACATCATGTCGTTGTGTCCGCTCAATCGATGGTGCTGAAAGGCGCAGAACCGAATACGGGACTTCCCTCGCCGATCGCCAGATCTCGATCAAGCCGTTGGCATCGGTGATGACCATGTGGTCCTCCACATAGGGTTAGGCTGCCGCAGCTCAGCGGCACCCCACGTTCTGGTCGGGCGGATCGCCAGTTGGTATCGCGCACCACACCTGGTAGTTGTAGCCGAAGTTGGTCTGCGCGACGAGCAGATTGCTGAACAGTGCGGCGCCGAACAACAATGGGATGAGAGGATCTTCTTCAGGCGTTCCATGCGTTTGATCTTTGTGATGGCAAAGCGGCGCACTAAGCCCTCCTCATCAATTGTTGGAATCACTACATCTGATGCCGTGGGTGGCCATCCGGAGAAAGTCCGGTCATTCGCACGGAACGCGGTATTTTCCCCGGTGGGCAGGCATGGTCCAAAATGGCTTTGGTCGAGTAGCGACGTTGATAGAGTCACGTTGTACCTCGCGGTCCTGTGCATCGCGCAGTCGCCCGCGGGCAGGGTTGCACATCGCACCACCACCCTCACCGTGGAGGACGGTTCTGGAGACGGTGACAGCGATGTTGGAGGGTCGCACCGGCTTCCTCTGGTTCGGCAGCAAGGATGGTCTGGCGCGCTACGACGGCTACCTTCAGGGTCTTCCGCCACGGTGCCGCGGACAGCACTAGCATCAGCGGCAACCATGCATCAGCCTGCCCGGAGGACCGCGATGGCTTAGCCCCGCATCTGGGTGGGCACATTATCCAGCGGCACAAGCCTGCTGGATCCGCACCGACCTCTTGCAATATTGCAGCCTTCAACGCCTGTGCCGCAGAGTTCCTCCAGGATGCTCGCGGTGCGATCTGGATGGCCGATGGCAGTGGGGTCGTGTACGTGTTGGCCTCCATCGACCAGAGTTCCAGCGCTCGCTCTCAACTGTCCGTCGTTGCCCGAAGCAGGGAGAGGTCGCTGATAACGCGTGCTTCCCGCGCGCATTTGGGCGAACTGGGCGGTGACTTCTCTCGCCATACTCCCGGATGATGCGGGGGTTACGCGGTCGTCGGTTCATCGTTCCGGGGCGCATGTCGCTTTGTTGTTCAAATCGTCCGCTCTGCAGCAGGCTCGTGGAAGTTCCCGGGGCAGAAAGGCTCATGCTGGTGAGCAGCAGCGGGTGTTCGCCATCCGACCCGGTCACCGGCGAGAGTAAGGAATCCGCGGACACGGGAGCGCGGCTTGGCGCTGCGAACTGGTGGACCGCGACGGTCGCTTATGGTGCAACCTGGAGGAAGGGACCATTGTGCGCCTGGACCTGCGCATCCGGAAGCGTCGAGCACCAGTTCACCTTCTCCAGTGGACCTGAAGATCCA
>JAWKNF010000030.1:0-10340 GCA_041391825.1 Flavobacteriales bacterium
ACCCATGTTGCTGTACAGGTAGAGCAGCCCCCGCGTGTCACCGATCCGTCGGGCCAGGTCGATCGCACGCCTCTGATAGCGCTCGGAACTGTCCAAATTGGCCTGGGTGCTGCCTTCTTCGGCCATCCATCCGAAGATCGCACCCAGGTTCTGCAGCGCATCGGATTCGTTGGACACGATCCCTTCCTTTCGTGCATTGGCCAGCACATCGCGGAAGGCCTGCAGCGCACCAGCCTTATCGTTCAGGTTCGCCAGTGCAATGGCGCGGTTGGTGTACAAGCCGTTGTGCGCGATGGAATAGGGCCATCGTTCGTTCCAGTTCCGAAGCGACGCTTCCGTGAGTTCCTTGACCTTCCGGTACTCACCGAGTTCAAGCCAGGCGTTGCTCAGGTTCACGTGGATCGACATGAGCACCAGGCTGTCGCAATCGGGTCGGAACATGCGCAGCGCGCGCAGGGCGACAGCAACGGCCGAATCGGTCCTTCCGGTGGCCTCGAAACAATGGCTCCGCCATGAATTGATGAGGGCGGCCTTGCAGGTGTCCTGTGCCACCACGTAGACCTTCAGCGCCGAGTCCAGCACAGGCAGGGTCATCGAAGCATTGCTTATGACTTCGTTCGCTTGCGCCCTGTACACGCTATCCGCCCAAGCCAAGGCCCCACGACCAGCTGCTGGTTGCTGCGCGAACGCAGGGATGTTGGCGAAGAGGAGGAGCAGGAGCGCGCCGACCTTGAACAGGAAGTGAGGCGTTGTATGGGTCGAATGGCGTTCGAACATTCCGTTCGCCCTTGAAGCAGCTCGGTGTTGCTCAGGTGCCCTGCACAAAATACATCTCCATCTCGCCCTTCCCTTTCGCCTGCACTTTGCCACGCGAGGTGAAGGTCAAGCCCGGTTCGTCCTTGACCAGTTCATAGGTCGCTTCGCTGATGTTCACTTGTCCTGCTTCGCCGGACGATTCCATCCGTGACGCGGTATTCACCGTATCGCCCCAGATGTCGTAGCTGAACTTCTTCACGCCCACGATCCCAGCTACTACAGGGCCGGTGTGGATGCCGATAC
This sequence comes from Flavobacteriales bacterium, assembly GCA_041391825.1. GTDB lineage: Bacteria > Bacteroidota > Bacteroidia > Flavobacteriales_F > PHOS-HE28 > PHOS-HE28. The sequence goes on from JAWKNF010000030.1 coordinate 1,060, forward strand.
GGATCTCGAAAAAGGGAAGTCCAGCGGCGATCTTCCGCGCTTTGCCTTCGGCGATGAAGTCGCGCATCTCGAAGGCCGCCTTGATCACGTCCGTGGCGTGCGTGGCGTTCGGCGTGGGCAAACCGCCGGCCGCCATGTAGGCATCGCCGATCGTCTTGATCTTCTCCAAGTTGTGCACCTCGCAGATCCGGTCGAAGGCACTGAAGCATTCGTGCAGGTCCTTCACGAGCTGTTTCGGGGTCACCTGTTCGCTAAGGGCGGTGAAGCCCTTGAAATCGGTGAAGAGCACGCTCACCTGGTCGATCTGCACGGCATCGGCCTCGCCTTTGGCCTTCAGCTCCTCGGCCACCTCCTCCGGTAGGATGTTCAGCAACAGCTCCTCGCTGCGCTCCTTCTCCTTGGTGATGATGGCGTTCGTCTTCTTCGTGTATTGATAGCGGTTGTACAAGCCACCGACCACCACCAGCAGCAATACCCCGAGCGCGATCGTTCCGTTCCGGATCGCCTTTTGCCGCTTCAGTTCCAATGCCTTCAATTCCTGGTCCTTCTCCAACAAGGAGATCTGCCCTTCCTTCCGTTCGATCTCGTAGTGCAGGGTCTGGGCCTGGAGCTTCTTGTCCATCTCCGCATTGTACAGCGTGTCCTTGATGTCGGAATACAAGTTCAGGTAGGTGTATGCCTGCTTGAATTCCGAGGTCTTGGAATAACTGTCGGCAAGTCCCTTGTAGGCCGATTGCATCTCGTAAAGCGCTTCGATCTCCTGGGCGATCGCCTTGGCTTGTGTGAACTTGTCGATGGCCTCCTGGATATCCCCCTTGCTCTCGTAGGTGTCCGCCAAGCTCAAGAGCGATTGTGCCATTTCCAAGCGCGCGTCGGTGGCCAATGCGATCCGGTAGGCCTCGCTCTGGTATCGGATGGCCGTTTCGAAATCCTTGCGGATGGCGTACACCCGGCCTATGCTCTTCAATGCGAAGGGCACATTGCCGGTGGTGGTACTGCGATAGGCATCCAGCGCCAGTTCGAAGTAGAACAGCGCCGAGTCCGGGTCATACCGTTGCGCAGCATCGGCCTTGCCCGCATCCCGCAGGAAGAGCTCGCCCAGGTTCACCGCGCAGTTCCCGATCACATCGTGGTCACCCAGTGCCTTGCTCAAGGGCAGTGCGCGCTTGTAGTACGTGAAGGCCAGGTCCTTGCTGGATTCCTTGGTAAGGTATACGGTACCGATGTTGACCAGGGCCGATACGATCCGAAGCGAGTCGTTGCTGTCCTCCGCCACGCGCAGCGAACGCAGGTAATATTCCAAAGCCGCTTTGTCATCGCCCCCATTGAAGTGCACCGCACCGAGGTTGTTCAGCATGTTCGACACGCCGTTCGGATCGTCGATCTCCTCGAAGGTCTCAAGCGCCGACTTCCATTCCACCAAGGCATCGATCCAGTTGTTCTGGAAGTAATAACTCATGCCGATCGCCTTGTGCGCAAAGGCAAGACCGCTCTTGAAGCCGCTCTTCTCCGCGAGCTCCTTGGCCTCCTGGGCCAGCTCTCTGGCCTTGCCCGGGTCGCTGCGGTAGTATTGGCCGCTCAACTCCAGCAAGGTGGACACCCTTGTGGAATCCGCGATCTTGGACCGCAAGACCGTGTTCAAGCTATCCATCGCCTCGTCCTGCGCGAACGCTGACATGATGCCGGCGAGCAATAGAAGGGCGAGGGAGAGGGCACGCATGCGAGACAAGATAGGACCTGGAACAGAAGCGCCGCCGGCCAAGCCCATGGCGGGCGCTCTATTCGCGGTTCAGCTCATTCGATGATGCGGGGTACGACTCCACGCTTGCTTCGTTCAGGACCATGATCATGTACATGCCTTTTCGAAGGACGAGAAGTCCAGTTCGATCTTGATCGGTGGGCCGCCCGATCCGGACCGCACACTTCGCACCCATCGCATTGTACACCTCGACGCTCGTTCCGGCAGGTCGGTCCTCGGTGGAGCCCAGGAACACCATGCCTGTGGACGGGTTCGGGTAGAGCTCCATCTTCGGAACAGGCACTTCTGCGATCGTGTGCTCGAAGCTTATGCCACTGCTGCACCCGTTGTTCGCGCTGTTCGCTGGGATCGATCCGGTGGTCCCGTTGTTCCTGTTGCTCGACACCTGCCAAGTGAGCGAACCGCCATCGAAGGGAACGTCCCACGCGCCACCACCGGGCAGGAACAGCACCGGTTGACCGGCCGGGTCATGCGCTGTACCGGTCAGGGAGTTGTTCGGCCCGACCGGGATGTAGACCGGCGCTGATTCCGGTTCTCGTAGACGAAACGGGCGATGTGCGTGAAGCCGTTCGCGTTCGGCGCGCTCAAGGTCTGGCGGCACACGAATATCGGCTTCACCTGCTTCGTGCCCGGACCGGAGAGGGTTGACGCGCAAGGGTGCTGTTCACCGTGCTGAAGGTGTAGTTGGTCGCGGTCACATTCACGGTGATCCCGGTACACACCAGCCTGGCCGTTGTAGTTCGGGCTCAGCGAATAGGATACGCCGTCACCGCCGATGCGTTCTCGCCGTTGACGAAGCCGCTGTACGTGGTAGGAAGGGAGGCAGGCAGCGGGCGCCCTTGTTGATGACATGGATGCCGGTGGTGACCGTCGCGTTCACGCATACTGCAACAAGGTGGCGCTCATCGAACCCACGTAGTTCGGGTCGTTCCGCAGTGACCTGCACCGCATAGCTGCCCGCGTTCACCGGAGGTGTCGTGCTGCCACCGTAGGTGATGGTGTACGCAAGCCCGGCCGGCACGACCGTTACCGGGACGGACTGGGCAGCCCCGGTGTATGTGCGTGTGAGCGAACCCGCTGCGATGCTGAATTGGGCAGTGGCCGGCTGCACCACCAAGGTGGCGCTCAACGAACCCACGTAGTTCGGGTCGTTCGCAGTGACCTGCACCGCATAGCTGCCCACGTTCACCGGTGGGGTGGTGCTGCCGTTATAGGTAAGTGTGTAGGCCACGCCGGTCGGTTGCACCGTTACAGCAACGGACAGCGGACCGCTGTTGTAGGTGCGGGTTAGGGAGGCCGGGTCGATCGTGAACTCGGCCGTCCCCGGCTGGATCACCAAGGTGGCATCCAAGGAACCCACGTAGTTCGAGTCGTTCACCGCGATGTGCACCGCATAGGTCCCGGCGTTCACCGGCACGGTGGTGCTGCCATTGTACGTAACGGTGTACGCCACGCTATCCGGTATCACCGACACGGCAACGGACCGCGGGGTGCCGTCATAGGTCTGCGAAAGGCTGCTCGGTTCAATGACGAACGCAGCGGTATCGGGCAGGATGGTGATGTTGCCCAGACCGTAGCGCACATTGAAGTTGTTCGACAGGTAGGTGCCGGGTATGGCGATGTGCGTCCCCACCGTGTTCCCGGTGATCAGGTCCACGGACCGGATGACGACGTCGCCAGGGGTCTCTCCGGAAAGGATCGCGATGTCCTCCTCGCCCAGGATCACGATCGTCTCCGTGTTGCTGTCCAAGGTGATGGTGGAGGAGTTCAGCGAACCGGAGTTGTTGACCAAGCTGCCCGCGTTCACCAAGGGCGTGGTGTTGGTGATGTTACCGAGCGAGTCCACGGTGTTGACCAGCGCCGTGCCACGCACCAGTCCGTAGCCGTTCACCAGGGCGGTGCCCCGCACGAGCTTCGAGGCCGTCGCATTGGCGATCGCAGTGGCCTCGTACAATTCGGCCGGATCGATCAGCTCGCCGTTCACCAAGGCCGTACCCCTGGTCTGGGTCAAGCGCTGGGAGATCATCATGCTGAAGTTGCTCAACAGCGAATCGGTCAGCAGCTGATCGCCTTCCGCGTTCACCAGCGCCGTGCCCCGGACGAGACCGATCTTGTTGACCAGGGCGGTGCCCCGCGCGGACTTGATGGCGTTCAGGATCGCGAGGCTGTCCGCGGGATCGATCGTGAAGCCACCGCCGGAACCGCCGAATTCATAGTCGGCCGAGATGCTCAGGATGGAGTCGTTGTACACGAAGGTGGTGTCCCGTGGCGTGATCACCAGGTCCATGGGATCGATGGTGAGCAGGCCGTTGCGGAACACGATGTTGAAGCGCTGCAGCATGGAGATGTCCAGCGGATCCGTGGCGGCCACGCTGCTGTTGGGGCTCAGAGGGTCGCTCGGGTCGGCCCCGATGGACCACAGGCCCACGTTGCTCAAGGGCGTCGCGATCGTGGTCAGGTCGATCCCAAGGATCCGGTCCACTTCGTTCTGCGCCAATCCGGCCGAAGCAAGCGGGACACTGTTATCGACGCTTTCCAAGCTGTAGGTGGCGGTGAACGTCGGTAACAGCTCGCCGTACTTCTTGCTCTTGTTGTCCACGCTCACCAGGATGGTCTCCTTGGTGGTGAAATAGAGAGGATTCGACAAACCGCCGTCCGTGCCGTTCGTACCCGCCATGGGTGGGTTGTACACCTGGATGGCCGGGTACAGACCGCTGAAGGGCTGCACGAGAGTGATGATCGCCGAGTCGCCTTGGATCACCACGCCATTGGTCAAGGGGGCCCCGTCCAACCACACGGTGGACGCACTGCTGAGGTACTCGCCATACACCGTGAGCAGCAGGGTGTCCACCCCCGGGGTGAGCGAGGTATCGTAGGCGATGGAATGGATGTAAGGGGTCGGATTGGCCAGGTCCTTCAGTGCTGAATCCGCCAGGATGTAGCCGGCACCCGAAGCCACGTCATAGCCCGGCGCGTGCATGTCCAAGGCGGTGTTCTGTAAGATGCCCTTCACCCCGTCCGGAGCGAGCACATCGTCGTAGTACTTGCTGCGCGCATCGATCAACAGGGCCGCCACACCGGCGGCGTGGGGCGCAGCGGCCGAGGTACCGAAGAAGTTGGGGAAGGCATCGCCGTCGATGTTCACGCCACCCAGATCCACAGAGGTGTTCACTCCGTTCGGTGCGCAGATGTCCGGCTTCTGTCGGAACACCCCGTTCACGGGCGTGCCGCCGCGCGAGGAGAAGGAGGCCACCGTCGGGGCCACGCCGCTGTATTCGGGGGTGTTGCTGTAGAGCACTGCACCCACCGCGATGGCGCCCGCCGCATTCGCTTGGCCGGACAAGGTGGAGGCGTTGAGCCCGCCGTATTCGTTGATCACCAGTTGGCCCCGGTACACCACGTACTTGAGCAAGGCCGGACCGCTGCCGCTCTCGCGCACGATCACGATGTTGGATTGCACCGAGTCCGCTGCGACCACGAAGGGCAGCACCTCCAAGGGGTCTCCGCCGACGTTCATACGGTTGAAGCCGAACAGAGTGTTGCCGTTGTTATTAGCCAGGTAGATGTCGAAATCCGAGTTGGTCGTGTTGCCGGGGTGCCGTCGTCCCGACGGAACACCACGGTGTATTCCCCTTGGTACAGGGTGATGCTCTGCAGGATGTCCGTGCTACCGGTGTTCGAGAAGTTGTGCGCTTGGCCCACCACGCCCGCGGGGGCGGCGACCGGTGCGAAGTTGCCCTGCCAGGACCGACTGCCGAAGTTGCCGGCAGCGGAGAAATAGGATGCGCCGAGCGCCTTCACCTCATCCACCGCTTGGGCCACTACGCCATCGCGGAAGAAGGGCTCGGAGATGCTTGGGAGATGTCGTCCACGATCATCGCAGCCGGCCTGCTCCAGCGCCCGGATCCCGTTAGCGAAGAAATCACGGCACCCAGAAAGCCGGTGCGGAGGCCAGGTCGGCACAGCGCCATCGATGCACGATCTGCAGCATGGCACGCCCTTCGTCCGAGCGGCTGCCGGAGAGGATAGTCCTGCAGCACCTGCACCGGTGTCGGATACGCCGCGTTGGTCACGCCCGGCGGGTCGCCGCGCAGCGTCATCCGCGGCGGGGTTGCCCCAACTTGGTGGTGTAGCTGTCCAGGCGCCCACCTTCACGCCTTGGCCGTCCACGCCAGACCTCCCGTGCGCGGTAGGAGCGCGGGAGCCGTGTCGCCCTGGCTGGTGATGAGCCCACGTTGCTCAGGGCCGCATAGATCGGTCGGGCCGATACCAAGAGGTCAGCAAAGTTCATCGAGCAGGTTCAGGATCGGGAAGGTTGATCGAGGTTGTTCACCGGGTCGTTCAGTTCCTGCACCAGACCGTAGGCCGGGGTGGTGAGCAGGGCCACCGCGTTCGCATGTTGGCCCGGCTTGGTCCGGATGGTGACCCGCACACTGGTCCCGAGGATCTGGAAGATGTCGTCGGAGATGTGATTGCCGGTGCTCTGGTAGGTATAGTACAGCGAGTCAGTTCCACGCCGATGATGCTGTATAGGACTGTTCGCGTAGGGGTTGAAGTAGGGGAAAATGTCCTAAGGGCGGTGGGTTCAGGCAGGCCAGCACCGCTTGGAAATCAGCCTGTAGAAGTTGGTGGTCAGCGTGTTGTTCCCGGCCTTTACCGCTCGTCTGCTGGTTCTGCAGTGTCGTCACGGTATAGGTGATCATTGAATGCCGCCGCATTCCCGTTGCCCATCATTGGTGTTGTTGATCCGGAACCCGGTCATCGAGGGTGCCCGACAGGTTCGGTCCCATATCGATGTTCGCCAGGTGAACGGTCCGGAGATCGCCCTGAACGCTCGTTCGAATAGGTGCCAGGGGCGGCCTGCACCATGAAGAGTTCAACTTCTTGCAGCCGGAGGCCAGCCGTTGTTCAGTACACAGCGAGCACGATGGTATAGGTCCGTTCGTTCTGGGTCACACCGGTGATCGAGGTGGAGTAACCCTGCGCTTGGGTCACAGTGTTCGCACAATCGGTCTGCGCTTGTCCTTCGGGACCAGCAGGAGGAGAAAGAAGAGGATCGACCCGAGTCGCTTCATTGCATGTTCCATGGCCATCTTGGGAGTTACTGTTCGGTTCAGTTGGGTAGTGCTAAGGGACAACTAAGGTCGAGCATACTTCCACGCGGCGCAATACCTACATCTGGGTATGGACCAGCGTTCCTGCGGCGCGAGCTGCCTGCGCTTTGCAGGCCCTCGTCAAGCGGACGGGAAGCCGCAAGGGAGCATTCGACACGAGGCATTGTTCCCATGTTGGAAGGCGAAACTACGCGAACGCCAAGGGGCTGATACCCCGTATTTATACGGGTTCTGCGGAGTCAAGCCACGTGACCACGGACATCCCCATCTGGCCTGCACGCCGGCCCGGCGACCGGGGTAGGCCTCAGGGCGTGGGGTGAAGGCGAAAGCGGGGGTCGCCTGCAGTGCGGCCAAATCACATGCGCTGGGTGCTTCCGGCCACACGATCCTGACGCTGACCGAAAGCATCATTCCCTTTGGCGGAGCACCACCAAGCGACCCCGCCCTTGCCTGCCGTCCGTGGTGGTGGCGTAGAGGCTGTACAGGCCGGGCGCGAGCGCCTGTAAGGCGTATCGGCCACCACCGAGCGCGGTCAGTTCCACGCGCTTTCCGGCAAGGTCCACGGCCAGCACATGGCGCAGGGTGCCACCCGCCTCGATGTGAACGGACGTGCTTGCCGGGTTCGGGTGAAGCGCAAGGACCTGGTGCGTTGCACGCTCCGGGGTCCCAAGGCCCAGGTCCGCAAGTGGCAGTTGCCAGACACCGAAACTGTTCGTGCCGAACCACAGCGTGTCGTTGCGCACCAAGAGGGCGCCCGTATACAGGTCGGGCAAGGGCGGTAGGCCTTCGGTAAGATCCGCCCATTGCAGGTCCGGACCGGCTGCAAAAACAGCGTTGTTCGTACACAGCACCAAGCCGTTCGCGGTGGCCACGATGTCCTGGATGTAGGAACTGGGGAACGAGGAGAAGTCGGGTGGCAGTCCCGTGTTCGCGCTGGTCCAGTTCACGCCGTTGTCCGTGGAAACGAAGAGACCTTGATAGGTGGCCACGAAGAGGCCGAAGGGCAAGGCTCGGAACAAGTAGGGTTCAGCGGTCGGCAAGCCGGTGTTCGCATATTGCCAGGTTGCACCCAGGTCCGCGCTGCGGATCACATCACCGAAGGAACATCCGAGCACAAAGAGCGTATCGCCCCACCAACCCGCATCGTTGAAGTTGTTGCACACCAGGCCACCTGGTGGACTGATGTCCGACCATGTCGTGCCTTGGTCCTCGGACAGGAACAGGCGATCATCGGTAAAAGCGACCACCCGTTCCCCATTGCTGCTGAGCGCATAGGGGTCGCCGTAGTTGACCAAGGTGCTGACGGGTGTCCATGGCGCAGCCGATGCCGGTGCGCGATAGTTGATGCATGCTGCAGGCCCGAGCCCGGAAGGGATCGTGGAGATCAGGAACTGGTCCTGCACCACGGCCACATCCCAGTGTGCTGCAATATCCAGTCCACCGGAAACCGGGTTCCAAGCACCACCGGTGGTGGCGTGCACGGCCTTCCGTTCGTTGGCCACCACGGTGTTGTCGATCATGGCCAGATCGGTCACCGTGCAGCACACCAGGCCGTTGTTCAAGGCGAGCCCATCCGCTTCGGTGAATACGCCGTTGCTCTTGCCGATCAGCAGGGTGCCACCCACCGATAAGAAGGTCCCCGTGACCGTGCCGGCATGCGCCTGCTGCCAGACCAGGCCGTCCGCCGAGGAAAAGGAGCCGTCGCCCTCGGTGCTCGCGTAGAACGTGCCGTCGATGGCCACGAGGTCGTTGAAGCGCGGCGCCGTGGGCAGGTCCACCACCAGTGTCCAGCTGAGCCCTTGGTCCGCGGAGCGAAAGAGCTGTGGCCCAATGGCGGCCAGCAGCACCGGGCCATCGCTCGCCAATTCGGTCACGGTAGCATCCGGCAACCCGCTATTGGCGGCCTCCCAGGCGCCACCGCCCAGCGGCGAACGGTAGGTGCCGTGTGGCGTACCGATGTAACGCTGCTCGACATCCACCGCCAAGGCATAGGTGTTCACGAAGTACACGTACATCCCGAGGTTGGGGTTGTACACCGAATCGCGGGGCAGCCCATCGTTGTTCGGGAGCCAAGTCACGCCATCCGCAGAGGACTGGAACCCTTGGTACAGGCTGGCGGCCATCAACACATCGGCGGCCAAGAGGTCCATCACATTCCCGACCGCGCCGACCGGCACATCGTTCCACACCCCATCCACCGGAAGCAATTGATGCAAGCCTCCCTGACCGACATAGATGTCCCCTTGGTACACGGCCCCGCAGCTGATAGCCCCGGGGCGCAGCACCTGCCAGCTCGACCCCTCGTCGGTGCTGCAGTGGATCCCGCAGCCCGCGCCGACCAGCACGACACTGTCCGTCGCCAACATCACATTGACATCCGTGCTGGAAAATGGCCCATTGGCCGTGCG
>JAWKNF010000031.1:0-3979 GCA_041391825.1 Flavobacteriales bacterium
TGCCGAACCAGAGCGATCCATCCTGGTCCAGGTAGCTGGCATTGCGTGTGGTCTCGATCCCCACGAAGCCTTCCTTCGGGCCGAAGTTGCGCACCTGCAGGATCCGCTCCTGCAGCTCATCCAATTCCACGTGCGTAATGGCGCGTTTGCTGCCGAGCCACACGTTCTGCAAGGCGTCCAACAGCACCTGCTCCACGCTCAGGCTTTCCAATCCGTCCTTCAATCCGAGGCTGTCCACGCGACTCCCTTTCACGCGGTACATGCCGTGTTCCTCACTTCCGATCCATAGGTTCCCGGCCACATCGCGCGCCAAGTCCGTCAAGGCGACGGCCGGTACTTGCTTCAACCGCGAAAGGCTGTAGCCCATCGCGTGCTCAACACCGCCGTACAGGCCCTTGTCCGTGGTGATCCACAGGCTGTCCCCAGCAGTGACGATACCGCGAACGCCGAGGCTGTCGGGTCCTACCAAGGCATACCGGTCCGAGCCCTTGCTCAGGTACAATCCATCAAGCGTGCCCACCCACAGCGCGTCTTCGCTCCGGTGGAAGCATAGCACGCGGTCGGATGCGATGCCGTGCGCGGCGGAGTATGGTTCCAAGCGATCACCCACCAGGCGGAAGGCGCCTTGTGTTGTGGTGCCGACCAACAGACGACCGGCCCGGTCCTCGCCCAAGGCCAACACGTAGGGGTCGGTAAGCCCTTCCTTGCTGCCGTAGGTGCGCATCGTACGTTCGTTCCAACAGGACAGCCCGCCGCCGAAGGTGCCGAACCACATCAGACCGTCCGGCGTGCGGTACAGGGATGATATGATGTTCGAGCCGAGGCCATCGAGGGTTGTGAAATGCAGGAACGCACCGCTGATGAATTTGCTGACGCCACCGAACATCGTTCCCGCCCACACCGAGCCGGAGCGGTCCTGATGGACCTTGAACACCAGGTCGTGGCCCAGGCCGTTCGCCTCGCCGATCGTGTTGAGTGAAGGGAAGCCATCCGCTTTGCTCAAGTGCGCCATGCCTGCAGGTGTGCCCATCCAGATATCGCCGTTGTGCGCCCGGGTGATATCGAGTATCCGTGCATCCTTCAACGCGATGGGGAAGATGCCGGCGAAGCGTTCTTGGAGCGGCAAGGGCGACAGGTCGTTCCCGAGCTCGGCATAGCCCTGTTCGGTGCCCACGAGCACGCCGAGGCTGTCCGCGTACAAGGCATAGGTCATGTTGTTCGGAAGTGCTGCTGGCACCGGCTCAACGCGCTGATCCTGTTCGTTGATGCGCGCAAGTCCAGCCTCGGTCGCCACCAGCAGATCACCGCGATGGGTGCGTGCGATGTCGAAGACTCGGTCGCTCGGTAGACCTTGCGCACGATCGATCACGTGGATCTTGCCGTCGTGCCACAACACGATCCCCTTCGTATCGGTGGCCCACCACAGCCCGCCGCGCGCATCCATGTACATGGCGCGTATGCGAGACACGGGGGCGCCTTTCGGAAGCACCGGTACCGTGATCAGGCCATGTTCGAAATAGGCCACAGCGCCATTGCCGAAGCCGAACCAGATCTTGCCGTCCGGGGCGCACATCACGGCGGTCACCAGTTCGCTGGGCATTCCCTCCTCACGGCCGAAAGCTTGGAAGCGCGAACCTTCCGAGCGGGCAGCACCTCCGTCGGTGGCCACCCACAGAAAGCCATCGTGGTCCTCGCACAGGCTGTTCACCGTGGCGCTGGGCAGCCCCTGCTCCTGGCCGTAATTGCGCAGATCGTATTGTTGGGCGCCCGACGACCCGGCCCAAAGCAGCAATGACAGGATCAGCGGACCAGCGGGGGAGCGCATGGTTGGAAAGATAACGCGCCCGACCCAAGACCGTGCCGATCCGGGCTTGGATTTGGGCTTTGTTCAATGTACCTTCAATGCGCACCAACCAAACCTTCCCATCATGAACATCACCTTCAATGAGTTGCGGCGGATCAAGGACAATTTGCCCGATGGGAGTATCCACCGTATCGCCAAGGAACTGGACCTGAACGTGGAGACCGTGTGGAACTATTTCGGTGGCTACAACCACCCGAATGGTCAACCCATGGGCGTCCACTTGGAAGGCGGTCCCGATGGTGGTGTTGTCGCATTGGACGACACCCGCATCTTGGACTTGGCGGCCAAGATCCTCGAGGAGCATCCGGCGCACGCCTGAACGCGCCAAGGCCCATCACCCTTTGCCTTGCTCCTCGGAAAGTGAGCGGTCCTTCTTCAGGGCCGCTTTCTTTTTTCGGTCGATCCCTGTGACCGCTCACCGTTCGAGCACGCGGAACTCCACGCGCCGGTTCTGCGCACGGTTCTCCTCGCTGGTGTTCGGTACCAAGGGCTTGGTCTTGCCATAGCCCTTCCAGCTAAGGCGCTCGTCCTCCACCTTCTTCTTCGTGAGGTAGTCCACCACCGCCTTCGCGCGATCGTCGCTGAGCTTCAGGTTGTACGCATCGCTGCCTTGGTCATCGGTATGGCCCTCGATCTCCACGCGCATGAAGGGATAGTCCGTCAGCACATCCACGAGCTTGTCCAGTTCGTCCTCGTAGCCGGGTAGCAGCGTGGCCTTGTCGAATTCGAACTGCACGTTGTCCAAGCGCACGCGTGTGCCCACGGCCGGTTCCACCTGATGGATGTCCACGGTCTTCGTGCTGCTGTGGTCGGGCACCACCTTCTTCGGTGGCGGCGGCACGCTCTTCTTCGGCTTCGGCGTCAGCTCCGTGCCGGGCGGTGCGATGCGCACGTTCACATCGTCCACATAGTAGTACGCACCGCGCTCGCCATCGGGCTGCTGTTCGTGCTCGGTCACCTCATCACCGTAAAAGTTGCCGATCATCAGGAAGCGTTCCTTGCCGGTGGCATCGAACACACCGCTCACCTTGTGCCAACCGCCCTTCAGCACCTTCTCTTCGTTCACTTGCGGCGTGATGTACAAGGGCAGGCAGTCGCGTGTGGCGATCGCACTGTCCAGGAACGCGATACCGATGTTGTTGCTGGCCTCGTTGCTGCGTTGCGCGCGGGTCACCCACACTTCGGCGATGTAGCGTACACCGGCCTCCAAGGGCGCAGGCAGTTCGGCCTGCAGGTATTCGTGCCAGTAGGTGGGGGTGTTGCCCTTGCCATAGGTCTTGATCCCCGCCATGGCATTGCCGCTGTGCGGGCTCTGCTTTCCGTTGCTGTGTTTAGAAGGATGCGACCAGCAGTCCTGATCGTTCTTGGTGCTGAAGTGGTCCGGCGTGGTCTGCGTGGGCGAGCTCCAGCCGATCATGTTCGCATTGAACTTCGCCGGGTCCTGTGTCCAGCGGCAATACAAGCGACCGCTCTCCTCGAAGCCGGGGTTCACCACCACGTTCGGCATGGTGTCGTTCTGCAAGGTGCGCTGCAGGATGTTCTGCGCCGATGCGCTAACCAGCGTGGAGAAGAGGATGAAGGAAACAGCAAAGCGTTGCATGGGTACGAAAGTATCGGGTGATCGTAGCGCTCCATGGCAAAGAGCTTGCCGCCTTTGAACAAGGGAGGGTGGAAGAGGGATATCCGCAGGACCTGTCCCGAGAATCGGGATCACGCAGATGGCTTGCCTAACGGCAGCCTTTTCCTGATGAGTTGCCCGGCAACGCCACACGAGCGGTAGCGAGTACCTCTGCGTAATCCGCGGATGTATTCCCCAACCATCCCAGCACACGAGCGTTAGCGAAGTGATCCGTGACATCTGTGGATGTATTCCCGACCATCCCCACCCACGAGCGGTAGCGAGTGCATCAGCGTAATCGGCGGATCTACGACCCGACCATCCCAGCACACGAGCGTTAGCGAAGTGATCCGTGACATTTGTGGATGATCAAGGAAGAATAAGAACGATCCACAGATGACACAGATGGCTTGCCTAACGGCAGCCTTGTCCTGATGAGATGCCCTGCAATGCCACACGAGCGGTAGCGAGTGCATCAGCGTAATCGGCGGATCTAC
>JAWKNF010000032.1:0-2974 GCA_041391825.1 Flavobacteriales bacterium
ATTGCTGAAGAACGAGCGTGTGTGGTCCACAATATGGAGGACGTTCGGGTTCACCACGAGCCACCGGCCCCGCCGCCGCCGAAACTGCCTCCACCAAAGCCACCGAAGCCGCCACCGCCACCACCTCCAAAGCCCCCGCCGCCTCCCCAGCCACCACCTCGTCCATGGCGCCGGTCCATCTGGCTCAAGAGCCACATCGCGGTCCAGAAATCGATGTTGTTGGTGCGCGAATAGTTGCGCACGCGATTGCGCCATGAGAAGAAGATGGCACCGAAGAAGATGAAGACGATGATCAGGATGGGCCAAGGGAAGGACTTCTTACCATGCGCCTTTCCGTGGCTTTGCTCGTTGAATTCACCCTTGGCCATGGCCATCAGGACATCCGTGGCCGCATCTACACCATCGAAATAACGCGCTTGTTTGAAGTTCGGGATCACGTAGTCCTCCACCACGTTCTTCGCCGCCAGGTCGGGGATCGCACCTTCCAGGCCGTAACCTGTGGCGACGAAGACCTTACGCTGCCCAGGTGGACCGTTCGGTTTGATCAGGAACACGATACCGTTGTCGAACTTCGCATTGCCGATGCCCCATTTCTCGCCGATGTCGAACGCGAGGTCCGATTCGGGCAGGCCGCAAAGCGTATCCACCACGATCACCAGGATGCGGTTGCTCGTTTCCCGCGCGAACTCCACCAGTTTGGCATTGAGCCGCGCTTCCTCGGAGGTGGAAAGGAACTCGGTATACTGCCATACCAACTTGGTCTGGTCCCGTTCCTTGGGTGGCTCAATGCTGCAATCGAAGCGTGCGGCCGAAAGCACTCCAGCCAGTAACAACACGGGTATCAGGAGCAAGCGCTTCATCGCTTACCGTAGCTGATCTCGTTGGACAGTTCGTTTGTATCGTCGTCGCGCAGCGGGAAGAACGCCACCAACTTCTCCCCTACCAGATGAACCGCTTCTGCTATCCCCTTTCCATGATGACCGGCCGCCAAGTGCAGTTTCAACACCGCCACGACATCGGTCCAGAAGCCTTTCGGAACAACAGTATCGATCCCGGAATCGCCGATGACAGCGACCTTTCGGTCGGCCACCGACAGGTAGATCAGCACCCCGTTCCGATCGCGTGTACGGTGCATTCCGAGTTCCTCGAAGATGAACGCGGCGTGGTCGAGCACATCCTCCTCGATATGGTCCTCTAGATGTACGCGGATCTCGCCCGAGGTTCGCAGCTCGGCCGCGGCGATCGCGTCGCGCACCTGCTGCTTCTCCGGAGCACTGAGGAAATCGGCTGCGGTCGGAATGCTCACTCGAAGGAAATGTCGGGCGCGTTCTCGGTGCCTTCCTGCGCTTCGAAGTAGCCCTTCTCGGTGAAGCCGAACATACCGGCCATCATGTTCCCAGGGAAGCGCTTGATCTTCGTATTGAATTCACGCGCCACATCATTGTACTTCCTGCGCTCCACGCCGATGCGGTTCTCCATGCCCTCGTACTGGGTCTGGAAATCCTGAAAGCCCTTCACGGCTTTCAGTTCCGGGTAGCGCTCCACGGTAACGAGCAAGCGGGACAAAGCACCGCTGAACTGGTCCTGTGCCTGTTGGAAGGCTTGGATCTTCTCCGGGGAAAGGTCACCTGCGTTCACGTTCACGCTGGTCGCCTTGGCGCGGGCCTCCACCACTTGGGTCAAGGTCTCCTTTTCAAAGTCCGCCGCTCCCTTCACGATCTCGACCAGGTTCTTGGTCTTGTCCGCGCGCAGCTGGTAAGCGTTCTCCACATTGCTCCACTGCTTGGTCACGTCCTCATTGAGGCCGATGGCGCTGTTATAGAAGCCTATGGCCCACATGGCAATGATGCCGATGAGACCGAGCAGAACGATGGGAACGAGGTATTTCTTCATGGTCGAGTGGTGGTGTTCAGTTGTTGCCGGACGAAGGTATATCGTGTTGCGGCACATGCCCCGATCAAGGTACGTGCCATACCTGCTTGACGTGTCAGGCTGTCAGATTGCGTGAACTACGCACCTTCGCAGTGTGCCGATCCTGGAACGCAACGGACAACTGCGACCTGCCGCCAAAGCGCTGCTGCATGCTGTGAGCCGTGTGCCAATGGACCTCTTGGATACATGTCGGGTGCTTCCTCGAAAGCGGAACTGGCTCAGCTTTCCATGGTACAGCGCACGTTCCGGTGGCGGTGCCTTCGTGCTGGGTCGTCACATCTATGTCAGTGGGAACCTCCTCGGGATCGACCGTGGATCCCAACAGCGACTGTTGTTCCTGTTGGCCCATGAGGTCGGGCACTTGCCACACGCTGCAGGTTTCAAGTTCACCGCGCTCGGTCGAACACGCTTTGTGATCTGGAGTGCGCTGCACTACGCGGGATCGTACCTACGGCACGGTCGGTCGGGCTATCGAAAAGCGCGGATCGAACAGGAGGCGGAACGCGGCAGATGGGTGCTGGAACAATTGTTCAAAGTCCGACCCGCAGAACCGGCAATACAAGAACTGTTCGATCTGGTCTTGGACGGCAACCAGCAGGAAGTTGCGGAGCGGATCGTACTCCTCAGCTCTACGTTGCAACGCTTGCACGTCGCTTATCCCGGTTGGTGAGGCTATTCCTGCACCACCAAGGGCGAAGACCAAGTACCGTGCGCGCCGATGACCTGCACACTGTACGCACCGGCTGCAAGACCGCTAAGGTCCACGCAATGCAGAGTCCCAGTGGCCACCGCATCGGTACGCGAAACCTCGCGACCAGCTGCATCGCGCAGAACGACCGTACCACCGACACCATCGTCCAAGCGCAGGAATGCCTCGTTCGTGGCGGGATTCGGGTAGAGCATGGTCTTCGTGACCTTCGTTGATCGAAGGCCTGTGGTCAGATCCGGATCATGGAAGAAACGCGCGGAAACAACGATGCCAGCGGTGGTGATCACCTGCATGACCGGAGCGTCCATTCCTTGTGCGTACCATTTGTACTCC
>JAWKNF010000033.1:0-2438 GCA_041391825.1 Flavobacteriales bacterium
AGATCAGCGGCGGCATGCAGAAGCGGGTGGGCATAGCAAGAGCCATCGCGATGAACCCTGAATACCTCTTCGTGGATGAGCCGAACAGCGGTCTTGATCCCCAGACCAGCATCCTTATCGATGATCTCATCAAGGATCTTACCGAGGAGTACAATACCACCACGATCGTCATCACGCACGACATGAATTCCGTGATGGAGGTAGGCGAGAACATCCACTTCATCCACGATGGCCGGCTATGGTGGCATGGCGAACGTGAGGACCTGCTCACGAGCGACAACGCCGAATTGAACGAATTCATCTTCGCAAGCGGCCTCATGCGCCAAGTGAAGAAGGCCATGTTGGGCAAGGCCTGACCCTCAAAAGAAAAGGCCCTCCGAAGAAGGCCTTTCCAGTGCCTTGTTCAGGAACTACCGGGCAATGATCATGTGCCGGGTCGTGCGAGTTCCTCCTGCGTACAAGGTGCAGGTGTACGTGCCGGACGCCAGGTCGGAACCGTCGAACAACACCGTGTTCGGGCCGAGAGCACGTGTGCCGAGGTCCTGTTCACGAACGAGCTTTCCTGTGATGTCGCAGATCCGAAGTGAAACATGCGCACTTTGTTGAAGCTGGAATGCAATGGTGGTGATGTCACTGAAGGGGTTCGGGCTGTTCCCCATCGAAACCGTGGGTCCAGCCGGACCGTCCACGATCCCCACGGTGCTGGTGAGCATCATGCGCACCATCGGTGTGCGGGTCACGTAGAACTCGAAGTCGGAAGGCAGGTCCGGGTAGTGGATGATGGAGACCTGGGCCTCGCTGGTGCCGCTGTAAGCATAACGCACACCTGCACCGCCATCGAAGGTCCCGGCCATCACCAAGTAGGTTTCATTGGCGAACACCGGGATCGGGTTATCGAACAGCATGGTGATGAAGTTCGCATCGCCCGGTCCATTGAGGTCCTCCTCGGTGATGAGGTAGTCGTTGGTCAGTTCAACAAGGCTCGGATGCTGCCCGACGGAGTTGTCCGGGTTGTACAGCGCGCCATGTACGAAGGTGCCCACCGGCGTGCTGGCGTGGACCGCAACTTGGATCCCGGTCAGCATGTTGTCCTGCACGATCACGAAGTGGTGGCCGACCTCATATGCTTGGTCCTCGTTGTCCGCCCCAGGGCCGATGGCCGACTGCGTGGCCCCATCATCATGCGCATAGATGTTGTCCGAGATGCGGAAGGTGTTCACGATGGAGTTGTTGCTTGGCACCTCGTCGGTCTCGTTCTGCATGACGTTGAAGGTCATCGTGTACTCGCCGATCGCACCGCTGGGGGTGAATGTTTCGGCATCGACGCTGCCTTCGCTGGATGGTGTGAATTGGAAGGAAGAACTGGTGGTGATCAACTCCGCGCCCACCGGACCTTCCACATCCACGCTGAGGATGACGTTGTTCTGGGTCTCGTAGCCCTTGTTCTTCAGCACGGCCTCCGGTGTCATGCTGTTCACTTGGGTCTGTGGATAGATGGAGTAGTCCATGAATTCGAACCCGGTGGCAGCGAAGTCGAAGGCGGTGCTCTTGGCACGCAAGATGGCCATGTCATTCGCGGGTAGCTCCCGTATCGCCACGTTGTCCACTTGCCAGCCGTAGTCCCATGTACTTACGTAGCGGAAGCGGATACGCACGTTGGCCGGGTCCGGTGCAACAAGGTCCGTGATATTGATGTCCACCAGTTCCGGGTTCGGTCGACCATCCCGCCCCACCGATTCGTTGATCAGTACTTCGTTCCAGGTGATACCTCCATCAGTGCTCACACCAACAAAGGTGGTGTCGAGTTGGAACTCCTGGAAGTACTGTTCGAACTCTACCTTGAGATAGGGTGTGCCCGCGTTGCTCAGGTCGATCACCGGGCTGATGAGCGAGGCGTTCGAGGACTGTCCACTTACACCCTCGAAGTCATCATCGAGAATGACCCATCCGCTGGGGGTGCTGGAGTTCAAGGGTGGGACCGGATAAGTGGAAGTTGTCGGTCCGGGACCAACGTTGGTCCAGTGCCAATTCACCTGACCGACGGCTGTTTGGGCCACCCAACCGTTCAGGTCCGAGTCGAAGGTTTCCAAGTAGAAGGCCTCACCACGGTTTGTAGCGTCGTTCGCTCCAGCCCGAGCGGACGTGGAACCATCTGCCTTGTTCTGTGGGTGCTCTGGCCACGCGGACGGCGTTCTTTGTGCAAGTACCGAAATTGGCAGGAGCATGAAGAGGAGAGCATATGGTTTCAGCATGGCAATGGGTTGGGTCAAGTGAAGATACAGCGCGTGTACAATACCGAGGCAGGGGCAAGAAAGAACAAGGGCACGAGTTGCCTCGCACCCTTGTTCTTTCCAAGATCTCTATGATCAGCGGATCACGGTCATCCGCTTGCTCAAGCGCACATCATCGGCGGTAAGGGTGTAGAAGTACACTCCTTC
>JAWKNF010000034.1:0-2302 GCA_041391825.1 Flavobacteriales bacterium
ATGCACAAGCGGAGATCGACGCCGATGCCATGGAGCGCGCCAGTGGTCGCACCTTGACCGAGATGCTCGAGCGCGTGCCCGGCGTGACCAGCCTGGCGAGCGGCCCCACGATCTCGAAGCCCATGATCCACGGGCTCTACGGCAATCGGGTATTGACCTTGAACCAAGGCATCCGCCAGGAGGACCAACAATGGGGCAACGAGCACGCCCCCGCATTGGACCCCTACAGTGCGGACCGGATCAGTGTGGTAAAGGGCGCGGCCAGCGTGCAGTACGGCGCGGATGCGATCGGTGGCGTGGTGATCACCGAGCCGGTCGCCCTGCCGCGCAAAGCAGGACTGCGGGGCGAGGTGCGCAGTGTGGGCATGCTGAACGGACGCGGCGCTGGGCTGAACGGCGTGCTGAGCGGCGGTGTGAAGGGTGCCGAAGGCCTCGGTTGGCGGGTGCAAGGCAGCGGGCGCTACCTGGGCGACTCCTTCGCTCCGGACTACTCCTTGACCAACACGGGGGTGCGCGACGCAGGAGCCTCTGCCGCGCTCGGTTGGCAGGACCACCGCTTGAGCGGACAGGTACAATACAGCTGGTTCGAACGCGAGTTGGCCATCCTGCGCGCCTCGCACATCGGGAACCTTACGGACCTTCAGAACGCCATCAACACCGGCGAGCCATGGATCGTCGAGCCCTTCTCCTACGACATCGATGCGCCACGCCAGACGGTCGCCCATCAATTGGTACGGGCCGAAGCGGCCTACCGCGTGAGCGACCTGGACCAGTTGGTGGCCACCTACGGTTTCCAGACCAACAGCCGACAGGAATACGATGTGCGCCGTGGTGGCCGGTCCAGCATCCCTTCCCTCGACCTCCTGCTGAACACGCATAGCGGGGATCTGGTGTTGAAGCACTTCATCGGCAAGCACGTGCACGGTCGTTTCGGTGTGAGCGGGCTGTACCAGACCAACGAGAACCTGCCCGGCACCGGCGTGCGCCCCTTGATCCCCGACTACACGAAGACCATGGGCAGCGTGTTCTGGTTGGAGCACTTCGCCAGCGGCGAGCGGGTGGAATTCGAGGTGGGTGCCCGCTACGAAGGCACGGTGCTGGATGTGCGGAAGTTCAATGCCGACAACGTCTACATCACCCCGCAGCACGATTTCCGCAACTACGCCCTGAGCGCCGGTACGCACTGGACGGTGCGGGACAGCCTGCACCTGCGCGCCAATGTGGCCAGTGCTTACCGTCCGCCGAACGTGAGCGAGTTGTACAGCGAAGGCCTGCACCATGGCACCGCGACGATCGAATTGGGCGACAGCACCTTGGGCAGCGAGCGGGCCTACACCGCATCGGTGGACCTGGAAGGGAGCTGGTTGAACGGTCGACTCTCCGGGTCGGTAACGGCCTACGTGAACCGCATCGATGATTACATCTACTTGGTTCCTGACGGCTACGAACTCACCATCCGTGGGGCCTTCCCGGTGTTCCGTTATGTGGCCACGGACGCCATGCTGTATGGACTTGACCTGAGCGTGGAATACAGCTTGAGCGAGCGCTGGCTGGTACGCGACCGCAGCAGCATCGTGCGCGGCCGCGACCGGGTGCAGAACAACTGGCTGTTCCTGATGCCCGCGGACCGCACGGCGAACTCGCTGGTTTACCGGAAGCCAGTGGCCGGGCGATGGAAGGACCTGGAGATCTCCGTGACCAGCACCGTGGTCCTCGAGCAGACCCGTGCGCCCGAAGGCGTCGACCTCATTGCCCCGCCGGGGGCTTATCACCTGCTCGGCGTCGGTGCCGATATCGCCCGCCCTTTGAAGCAAGGCGAACTCCGCTTCGGCATACAGGGTGGCAACCTGTTGAACGCCACTTACCGCGACTACTTGGACCGTTTCCGCTATTTCGCCGATGCGCGCGGTCTGGAATTGAACCTATGGCTCCGTTACAGCTTCGGGGCCTCCAACTGAATCGAACACATGAGAACAATGACCATGGAACCAGCACAAATGAAGATCGACCGTCGTATCGCATGGATGCTTAGCCTTCTCGTATTCACCTCGGTCTCCTGCAAAAAGGACAAGGACGATGAGGTGGTCCCCATTGCTCCGGTGAACGAAGAGGAAGTGATCACCACCGTCATCCTCAAGTTCATCCACGACAGCGACGGTGTTGAACGCGAATTGCGCTTCACGGATGTGGACGGTGCCGGTGGAAATGCTCCGGTATACCTGATCGATAGCTTGGACGCTTCCGCCAGCTACACTGTGGAGACGATCCTGCTGAACGAGACCACGACCCCGGTGGACACCAT
>JAWKNF010000035.1:0-2047 GCA_041391825.1 Flavobacteriales bacterium
GCCGTGTGCGGTGAGTAATCCTCCGAAGGTCGCGCCGGACTTCACGGTGCCTTGTTCCATGGAGAATCCCGACATCGGAATGCCATAGGCCTCGGGAGGCAGCGGAACGGTATCCTCGGCGATCACCAGCTCGGTGTCCGGCACATACTCCACGTGGGGCCGGAGGTCCACGGTCAGCAAGACACTACCCACTGCACCCACTGCGGTCGCACCCGCGATCCATTTCTGCCACGTCTTCATCGGAGGACCAAGGAACGGCAAGTGCGCGAACCGGCCATGCCGATGCATCACATCATTTCCACGCCGGGTTGTTCACCTAAGTGGCGGTACGGGCTTATTGCTTGGCGATGGGGTGCACCAAGCCTTCATAGCCGGTCAACTCCATCTTGATGGACCCTACGAGCACCTTGGCCTGGGCCAGCACCGGGATCCGGTTGCCATCGTCGGTGATCCAGACGTTGAGGTCGTCGTTTCCTTTGAACACACGGCCTTCTTGCACCACCGGCTGGAATTTCAGGCAACGGTACTTGCCCGACCGCAGCTTGATGGTCTCCTTGCCGAGGTACTTCATGCGCAAGGGCCAGAGCTCATCGTCCATGAAGGTCTCGATGGTGAACATGTCGCCGGGCTTGGCGTTTGCGAAGTCCAAGGTGCGGGCGAAGTAGAAGGCGCTGAGCATGTCCTGCACGCCGGAAGGCACCTTGTAGGTCTTCTTCGCCTGCGTGGTGACCTCGCCCTTGTGGTGGTTGTAGAGGTAGTCCTGGCTGAATTCGTAGCCACCCTCGCTGACCCGGCGTACGAAAGCATAGGGGAACACCCCTTCGGCGTCGAAGTTGGTCTCGTAATGGTCATCCACCTTGTAGAAGGTGTTGAAGGCGCCCAGGCTGCGGCCCTTGCCGACGGCCTTCAGCACTTTGCGGCCCTGGATCTCGCGGCCGGCGTCCTTCAGCTCCACGACCGCTTCACCGGCGTTCACCCAGCCGTAGTGCACCACATAGGTCAGCTTCTCGCCCACTTGGAAGGCGTTGTGCTGCACGGTACGGAGCGGCTTCACCTCGTTCCCGGAGGAAACGGGCAGGGCTTCGAAGGTGCGCGGCGCTTGGGCGAATGCCATGGTGAGCAGGCCCAGACCGGTCAGGAAGAGGGTGGATGTGCGTGCCATGACCCTACTAACGCAAAAGCAGTGCCGATCAGCGCCTGGGTATCGTTGCGGGTTGCGTGTTGGCGAGTTGAGGGTTGGGCGTTGCGGGTCAACATGAAACACGTGATCTCCTAACACGCAGCCCATTCAAACAACAATGTTCACGATGCGTTTGGGCACCACGATCACCTTCTTCGGTGCCTTTCCTTCCAAGCGCTCCTGCACTTCGGGGTTGGCCATCACCTGCGCCTCGATCTCCTCTTTGCTCAGGGCAGCAGGGAAGTCCAGCAGCATGCGGGTCTTGCCGTTGAAGCTGATCGGATAGCTGAAGCTGTCCTCCACCAAGTGCTGCTCATCGAAGGCCGGCCACGGTGCGGTGGTGATGCTTTCGGTATGGCCGAGCTTCTGCCACAATTCCTCCGCGATGTGCGGCGCGAAGGGTGCCAATATGATCGTGAGCGGCTCCAGGACCGCCCGCTTGTTGCACTTCAGGCTGCTCAGCTCGTTCACGGCGATCATGAATTGGCTTACGCTGGTGTTGAAGCTCATCTTCTCGATGTCCTCGGTCACCTTCTTCAGGGTGGCGTGGAGCACTTTCAATTCCGCTTTCGAAGGGGCGTCTTCGCTGACGTTCGGCAGGTCGGTCCCGTGGGTCGATGCAACACCGTCTCCGCTGTAGAACAGGTTCCAGAACTTGCGTAGGAAGCGGAAGGTCCCTTCGATGCCGTTGGTGTCCCAGGGCTTGCTCTGCTCCAAGGGGCCGAGGAACATCTCGTAGAGGCGCAGGGTGTCGGCGCCGTATTTCGAAATGATGTCGTCGGGGTTTACCACGTTGTACTTCGACTTGGACATCTTCTCGACTTCCGCGGTGGTCATTGTCGCGGGGGTATCACCCTTCACTACATG
>JAWKNF010000036.1:0-1507 GCA_041391825.1 Flavobacteriales bacterium
TGCCTTGGATATCCCCGGTCAGGAGCAGGGCATCTTCCTGCATCAGATCGATGTCGAAGACGTTGTTGTACGTGCCACCACCCATCACGCTGAACCACTCCTCTGTGCCCTGTGGAGAGAAGCGCACGATGAACACGGCGCTGTAGAGCGAAGTATTGTGCGTCAGGTCGAAGGTGAGCGTGTCGCTGAACTGCCCCGTCACATAGATATTTCCTGCGGCATCGTGCACCAGATCAACACCTCGGTCGGCATACTTGGCGGCACCATGCTTCACCCATTGCATGCTGCCATCCGCGGAGTAGGAGACCACGAATATGTCCACGCTGGGCAGTCCGTCATCCGGATCAAGAACGCTCGTGAGGGTGGTCCCTCCGAAGATGGCGTTGCCCCGGAATTCACCCGTAACAGCGATATCACCGTCCGCCGAAACGGAGACGCCACTCGGTTGGTCCACACCATCCGGCCCGCCGGCCTGTCGCGCCCAGAGCACGGCCCCGTTCGCGTCATCCAGATAGGCCACGAACACATCCTGCGTGCCACCGGCCGAGCTTAGCACATCGCTCCCCATGGTCACTTCGCCCATGAATTGACCGACGATCGCCAAGCCGCCATCCGGCCCCAAGGCCAAGGCGATACCCCGGTCAAGGCCCGGACCACCGAACGACCGGGCCCACACGATGTTCCCTTGGGCATCGTACTTGGCCACAAGAATGTCGGTACTACCGGCACTGCTGAGGATGGTGCCTCCGGCATTCACGGTCAGTCCGAATTCGCCGATCACGTACATGGAACCTTGCCCATCCACCACGATCGCATTGTACGCATCATTGCTCCAGGCCCCTACACGCCTGGCCCAATGCTCTTGACCCTGCACGGAGGTGGAGGTTCCCCAAAGGCAGAGGAGACAGAAAAGGGCGAAGGGAACGATGCGCATCGTGCTCGGGATCCGATATCCAAGATAAGCCACCGACCCATAGATGCTGCTCGAGCCCGGAACGCTGCTCAGGACCGGAATGCATGGAACGGTTCCGCGGCCTTGGGTCGGCCAGCGCTTGGATCAGAACCGCAGGGTGTATTGCAGCACAGGCAGCATGGCCAATTGTGGGACGTCCTTGATCGTGTTCGTGCGGCTATCGAAGTAGAAGTACACCGGGGTCTGCGCGTTGAGCACGTTCTGCACATCGATCTTGAACTCATGGCTCGCCTTGGGTTTTCCGACGCGATAGCTGACTACCAGATCCAGTTTGTGCACGGGATCAGCCTTCAAGCTCCAGGCCGGGGCACCCTCCTTCTCCGACCCTGCTACGATACTGGCCTCCAGATCGATCGGTGTGCTGTACTGACCACCTTGTACCGAGTAGCGGAAGCCACCGGTCAATGTGCGGTCCTTCCCATCCGCAGCATTCAGCTTCCACTCCTTACCGGCCAGCACATTGGCGATGGTACCCAGGTTGAATCGGGAGTTGTGCCACACCTTGTCCAAGGCCTTGTAGCGAGCGGAACTGAC